>NZ_JBICZL010000021.1:0-97993 GCF_043201875.1 Streptomyces sp. NPDC048248 | reverse complement strand
GGGAAGCGCGCCTCCTCGTCCACCGCGGTGGCGAAGGGCGCGATCTTCGCCTCGGCGAGCGCACGCACCGACTCCCGGAGCATGTCGTGCTCCTCCGGGAGTCGGTAGAGGTCGAGCATGTGGTTCATCGCAGACACGTCCCGTCGTCCGATCGCGCTAGTAGATGGCACTCAGTACCCTGAAGTATGCACACTCAGTGCCACGCGTCCAGTCCGTGGGCTGTGACCGTCGGTGTATCTTCCCCGCATGAATGAGGCACAGGGACAGGGCGAGGGCGTCGCCGACGGGGCCGCCGCCAAGCCCTCGATGCGGGACGCGTTGATCTCGGCGGCGTTCGAGTTGTTCGTGGAGCGTGGATTCGAGCAGACCACGATCGACGACATCGTCCGGCTCGCCGGTGTCGGGAGGCGGTCCTTCTTCCGCTACTTCCCGTCGAAGGAGGACGTGGTCTTTCCCGACCACGAGCAATGCCTCGCCGAGATGACGGCCTTCCTCGAGGAGCCGAGCGAGGAGGAGCCTGTGAAACGGGCATGCGATGCGGCCCGTTTGGTGTTGCGGGTCTACGCCGCCGCCCCCTCGTTCTCCGTGCAGCGGTACCGCCTCACCAAGAGCGTTCCGGGCCTTCGAACCCACGAACTGTCCGTCGTCCGCCGCTATGAACGCACCCTCTCGGAGTACCTGCAGCGCCGCTTCGCCGGCCTGCCCGACAGGGGCCTGCGCGGCGAGACGATCGCGGCCTCTGTGGTGGCTGCGCACAACCACGCACTGCGGTCATGGCTCCGTTCCGGCGGAAACGAGGACGTCACGGCCCGGATGGACCACGCCCTCGGCTTCGTGCAGCAGTCCTGGAGTGGCCCGGGTGAGGAGGCCGGCGAGGGGGAGCGGGAGCTGGAGGATGTCGTTGTCGTGATCACCAGGCGCGGTACCCCGATGTGGCGGGTGGTCCAGGAGATCGAGTCCAGCACCGGGGAGTGAGGTCGTGGCGGGTTTCGATCAAGGGTACTCAGTGCCTTTACGTGTGGCACTGAGTGCCATATCGTCTGGGTGTTGCATGGCGCGATGACGCTGGTGCGCCGCAGCCTCATGCCCGAGGCGGCGGATGCCCGACAGCCTCGGCGCTCCTCGGCATTCCTCCCCCGGAAGGAGACGGCACGTGACCCAGCCAGTGATCGATTCCCTCGACGCCCCTCTCCAGCACGACGCACCGGACTGGACCGCGCATGTGGAACCAGCGGCAATGGAGCCCCTCCCGCCGGAAGGCCCGGCCGAGGTGAAAGACGGGACACTGCACTTCCAGCGCTGCTGCTGGTGCAACACGCCGTCCTTCCGCCGCCTGCTCTGCCCCACCTGCGGCTGCACCGACCTGGTCTGGGAGCCCGGCACCGGCACCGGCGTCATCCGCAGGGTCACTGTCGTCGGCCGGAACGCGGGTGTGCCGCGCGCGTCGGCCGTCATCGCGATGGATGACGGCTACCGCCTCAGCGCCAGGATCATCGGTACCCCACCGGAGCGAATACACCAGGGAGCCCGGGTACGGTTGGCCACTTGCGCGGGACCGCGTTCCCAGGAGCTCGCCTTCCAGCTCTGCGACGCGTCCCACGCTCGGTGAGTCGGTTGATCTTGGTGGGGGCCCCCGGCGCAGAAGGAGCCGGATGCCATCTGAGTCGCCGAAGCCGGCCCTCGACGCCGGCTTTGCGACCGAAGGGTCGGCAGAACGAGGTTACGGCGATATCCGACCACCGGGGTCTCCAGCGGCGTTGAGAGGTCACTGCGCCGGTGACGGCCGCGGAGGGCGGATCGTCCCTGCGTCTGCCGACTTCCCGAACGATGAGCCAGGGTTGAGCCGCCTGCCTCCCCGGCCACCGGCCGGGGAGGCACGGTTTCCAACAGCCATGCAGGGGAGGTCTCCGACCGTCCCGCGGGCACGGTCTGCGGCCATGCACAGACCGAGGTCTCGTCCTCAGGCGCCGCGCTCGGCTTCGCTCGGCCACACCGACCGGGCCGCGAGCGCGGTCACCTCCACGCGCATTCCCTCGACGGCAAGTGCGGCGACGGCGACGCAGCACCGCACCGGACAGGGCCGGGGTATGACCTCGGCGTAGACCTCGTTGAACGCGTCGCGATCCTCGATGTCGGTGAGGTAGATCGTCAGATGCAGCAGTCGGCTGAGATCGCTGTGCGCCCGGCTGAGCGCGTCGGCCAGGTTGGCGAGCGTCTGCCTGGTCTGCTGCCGGATGCCGCCCAATTCGATCGAGCCGTCTTCGCGGTCCGGGATCTGGGTGGTGCACACCAGGCCGCCGAAGACAACGACCGCGTCCGCAGGCCGCGCACCCAGATGATCGCCCGCCCCTCCCGGCAGGCCGGCGCTCCCGCGCACTGGACGTCCCCGCCACTGGCAGCCCTGCGAGACATGGCTCTCCCACTCCTGCCCAAGTCACTTTTCAACCGCTCGGTCACCCGCGCCTACACCTGGACGCTCTGACATGCCCACCCACGTGACCCAATCCGCCCGACTCCGCGAAGGCGTGTCGTTCCCGGGAAACCGCCGAACCTCAAGAGGTCAATCCATGTCCATCCCCGGCTGGCCGCCCCACGCCAACTTCCATGACGGCCAGTACATGCTGATGACGGTGCTCCTCGGCCTCATCGGCCTGGCCCTCGCCCTGCGCCAGGGCCGGAACACCCGCGGTCGGCTGCTGTGCGCCGCCGCGGCCCTGGCCACCCCCTGGCTCGGCATGATCGGCGCACTCCTGTTCCCCGGCACCGCCACCTACGACCCGGAGTTCTCCGACCACACCGTCTTCATCCTCGGCGTGCACGGCCAGGTCTTCATGGCAATCATCATGACCCTGGCCCTGATCGGCGCGACAGCGGCAGCCAGGTCTGGTGGCTGCCTTCCTGACGGCCAATCGCGCGCTTTCAAGACCGATGCCCGTGACGCAGCCCCGTCACTGTGCCTCCTCCATGCGGATGGCACGCCGTAGCTCGTCGGCCGCTGCGTGGCTCGCGCCCTCGCGTTGCTCCAGCATTGCCGCCGCGATGGCGTCCAGCTTGCGCTGAACGGCGCGCGCGTCACGTCGTTCGGTGTTCTTCAGCAAAGTGAGCAGGAGGAGGTTGATGGCCGTCATGACATCCCCGGCGAAGATCAGCCAGGGCACCGGCAGGTGCGCGAGGTGTACGGCGACCATGCCGAGGACCAGGAGCACGCACAGGGCGTAGAACAGCGGCGAGCTGGTGACGTTCGATGCCCGCTCGGAGAAGGCGGCGAACCAGTCGCGCCCGGCGCCGCCCCGCTCGGCGGGATGCTGTGAACTCATGCCGGCCATGCTCCCTGCCGGCTCCAGCCCTGCGGAACCTGGGCCCCCGTGTGCCCGATTTCCCACCGGTCGGCGCAAGGGACAGGATCCTGCCGTGGCCGGCATCTATCGGCCACTCGCCGAGGACGTCGGTCTTCCCCGGCCGGACGCGGACCACAGCGCCACCCGCATCGAGGGACTCACCGCATCGAGACACTCACGGCGTGGGACTCATGGCGGTGGGGTGGAGGTCACCGAAGCCGGCGGTAAGTCGATCCGCGAGAACGCGGTATCCCAGTTGTGCATCTGTCGGCCACCGCTCATCGAGGAAGGCCGGACCTGTACTCGATGAGCGGCATCCTGGCCGACAGCGCCTACCGTCTGCTGCTGCCCTGACGGCCCGGCCTCACTTCAGGTGCCGGGTGAAGAACCGGGCCGCGTCGTCCACCTCGAACTGCGGGGTACCGGTGTGCCCGCCCAGATTGGCGTGCAGCGTCTTCTCCTTGGTGCCGAAGGCGTCGAACAGGTCCAGGACCGGCTGCCGTTCCATCCCTTCGTCATCCCACTGCATCAGGAACTGCAGCGGAATGCTGACCTTCCGGGCCTCCTCGCGCAGGGTGTCAGGCACGAACGTCTGGCCGAAGAAGACGGCGGCCGAGAGGCGCGGCTCGACCACCGCCAGCCGAATGCCGATGGCGACCATCCCGTCGTACCCGACCGGGCCGCAGATCTCGGGCAGCGGAAGGAGGGCGTCCAGGGTGGTCCGCCATTCCGGGACCGCCTTTTCGACCAGCGGGACGATGAAGGCGTCAAGGATCTCGTCGATCGGCTCGCCGGCCTGCATCGCCCGGCGGAGATCGGCGCGGGACTGTTCGTCGGCGGCGGAACGGGGCCGTTCACCACACCCGGGGGCGTCGATGGCGGCCACCGCGAAGCCGTACTCCGCCGCGTAGTGCCGGGCCCGGGCCACCAGTCGGGGGAGCCGCATGTGCAAGCCGCCGGGGTGACCGATCAGGATCAGCGGGGCAGGTGCGGATCCAGACGTCCACAGGACACCGGGGATCTCACCGAGGGTGAATTCGCGTTCGAGGACGCCGTCGTCGAGACGCTGTTCGGAAGTGAATCGCATGGTCGTGCCTTTCGGGAGCCTATGAACGGCGCTCCCGGACGACCTGTCGTCCGACCGTGACCCCGGAGGGGAGCACCCATGTCGATACTGCGTTCACGGGTACCACCTCCTCGTTCTCTCGCACGGCCTCCGGGAGATTAGCAGTGGTCGCCGTGGTCCGCCCACGGCTTTTGCGGAGCCCGAGGCCGGCTGCCACGGAGCCACATCGGCCGCGGTCATAGTCGGGTGGCAGGGGGGCGACCACGGACCTAGCCTGGCCGCAGTCGGTCCTGTCGGCCCACGTCCGCGTGCCCGGAAGGTGAGATTCGTGAGCGCGTCCCATGAGGAACAGGAACGGCTGGAGCCCAGCGTGGGCCCCGTTCCCACAGATGAGCCGGAATCCCGCCCCTACCACCACCCCGCTGCCGGATGGGGTGCCGCCAAGAGCGTGACCCGGTTCCTGGCGCGTGAGGGTGCGCTGGTGGACGGGCCGCGGGCGATCATGCGGATGAACCACGAGAACACCGGATTCGACTGTCCCGGCTGCGCCTGGCCGGACGACACCAAGGGTCTGCACCTCGACATCTGCGAGAACGGGATCAAGCACGTCACCTGGGAGATGACGCGCAAGCGCGTCGGGCGCGCGCTCTTCGCCTCCCATTCGGTGACCGAGCTGTCCGGCTGGAGCGACTACGCCCTGGAGGACCAGGGCCGGCTGACCGAGCCGATGGTGTACGACCCCGGCTCGGACCACTACGTCCCGATCAGCTGGAAGGACGCGTTCGAGGTGGTCGGCGGGGCCCTGCGCGGGCTGGACGACCCGAATCAGGCGTCCTTCTACACCTCCGGCCGGCTCGGCAACGAGGCCACCTTCCTCTACCAGCTGATGGCCCGTGAACTGGGCACCAACAACCTGCCCGACTGCTCCAACATGTGCCATGAGGCCAGTGGGCGGGCACTCCAGGCGTCCCTGGGCACCAGCAAGGGGACCGTGGACCTCAAGGACTGGGAGAGCGCGGACGCGCTGTTCATCCTGGGAGTCAACGCCGCCTCCAACGCGCCCAGGATGCTTACCGCCCTTGTCGAGGCGTACCACCGCGGCGCCCGGATCGTGCACGTCAATCCGCTGGTCGAGGCGGCCGCCACCCGCGCCATCGTCCCGCACGACTTCACGGACATGGCCCTCCTCAAGACGACTCGGACGAGCACCCTGAACCTCCAGCCGCGCATCGGCGGAGACATGGCGTTCCTGCGGGGCATGGCCAAGGCGGTCCTGAAGCAGTCCGCGACCGACCCCAAGGCGCTGGACCTGGAGTTCATCGACCGTCACACGGCCGGTTTCGAGGAGTACCGGGCACTGTGCGAGGCCACACCGTGGGAAGAGATCGAGAGCCAGTCCGGGCTCAGCCGGGAGGGCATCCTCAAGGCGGCGCAGGTGTACGGCGAGGCCGACCGCAGCATCGTCTGCTGGTGCCTGGGCCTGACCCAGCACGAGCACGGCGTCGACACCGTGCGGGAGATCATCAACCTGCTTCTGCTGCGGGGCAATCTGGGACGTGAGGGGGCCGGCCCTTCCCCCGTGCGCGGGCACAGCAACGTCCAAGGGAACCGCACCTGCGGTATCGACCACCGCCCCGCCGACGCATTCCTCGACCGCCTCGCCGATGCCTGCAAGATCGAGCCACCGCGTGCGCACGGCCTGGACACCGTCGGCACCATCCGGGCCATGAACCGCGGCGATGTGAAGGTGTTCGTCGGCATGGGCGGCAACTTCGCCCTCGCGGCGCCCGACACCCCCTACACCTACGACGCACTGCGCAACTGCGACCTCACCGTCCAGGTGAGCACCAAGCTCAACCGCAGTCACCTCGTGCACGGCCGGCAGGCCCTGATCCTGCCGTGGCTCGGCCGCACCGAGAAGGACCACCAGCGCGCGGGGGTCCAGAGCACGTCCGTCGAGGACTCGATGAGCATGGTGCACCTGTCCATCGGCATGAAGCGTCCCGCCTCACCGCACCTGCTCTCCGAGCCCGCCATCGTCGCAGGAATGGCCCGCGCGGCCCTCCCCGGCAGTACCACCCCCTGGGAGTGGTACATCGAGGACTACGACCGCATCCGGGACACCATGGCCCAAGCCCTCGACGGCTTCGAGGACTTCAACCGGCGGGTGCGCCTGCCGCTCGGCTTCCGCATCAAGCAGCCCGCCCGTGAGCTGGTCTTCCTCACCCCGTCCGGACGCGCCGAGTTCTCCAGCGCGCCCCTGCCCGACGTCATCCCCGCCCCCGGAACCCTGGCACTGGGCACGATGCGCTCACACGACCAGTGGAACACCACCATCTACTCCGACAACGACCGCTACCGCGGCATCAAGAACCTGCGCACCCTCGTCCTCATGAACCGCGACGACATGCGGGAACGCGGTATCGCCGAATTCGACCGCGTGGACATCATCAGCACCGCCAAGGACGGCAGCCGGCGCCACCTCAACGGTTATCTCGCCATCCCCTACGAGATTCCTCGGGGCTGCGCGGCCGGCTATATGCCCGAGATGAACGTCCTGTGCGCGCTCGCCGACCACAGCACGCAGAGCGACCAGCCGATCATGAAGCACGTCAAGGTCACCATCGAACCCGCCGCCTGAGGACGTGTTCACGGACACCCGGTTCACGGTTGGGTCGCGGGGTCACGGGCTGGGTCGGGCCGAGTGACACCACGGTTGCGAACGCTTTCCCGTCGGAAGCGTCGTAGCGGACGCCGTCGCAGTGCTGCTCCGGTTGCCGTCCAGCATGCGGCAGACGTGCGCGGCGATCGGATGGCCGTGACCGGAGGTCTCGCGCACGGGGACAGGTTCATCCGGTGACGATTCCGGTGACCAGGTTGATGGTGGTTGCCAGGATGCTGGTGCCGAAGACGTAGGACAGCAGACAGTGCCGTAGCGCCACCGCACGAATGGTCGAGCTGGAGACGTCGGTGTCGGATACCTGGTACGTCATTCCGAGGTTGTAGCTGAAATAGAGGAAATCCCGGTAGGAAGGCGGCTTTTCGGAGTTGAAGTCGATGCCGCTCCCGGACCGGTAATAGAGGTAGGCGTAACGGGTGGCGTACATCAGGTGCAGTGCCGCCCAGGTCACGAACACGCCGCCGAGGGCGACCGCGGCCGCGGTGTGGCCGGAGTCGGATTTCCCGACCAGGAGGAGCAGCACGATGGCGACCAGTCCGCACACGGCAGCGCCCACGACCACGAGTTCGTCGACGAGGGGCCGGAAGTCCTCGCGTCGGGCGTTTTCGTGAGTGGCCCTGGCGTCCATCGGCCAGAGCACCAGCCAGCCGGCGACGACGAAGACCAGCTCTGTCGCGGCGATGGCGGCGAGAACGCCCATCGGTGGCCCGGCCGGCACTCCGACGGCCACGCCGGTCGCAGCTCCGACGGCCATGGCGCCTCCGAGCCGGGGGACTGCGGAAAGTGGCAACCAGGTACTCATGGGGCAAAACGGTAACGGCCCCGCTGCCGGCCAGTCTGGCTAGCCGCGCGGGCGGCTCAAGGGGATCGGTCGGCCGCCTGCGGTCCGTCCGTACCGCAGGCGGCCGAACGGACCTGCAAGCACGGCACCGTCATCGGGCCTCCGGGCCGGGCGCCACGGCCCCGGAGCGGAAAGGCGGCGCCGCACGCGCGCGGCCGGCGCGGGCCGGAATGTGCCGCGCTGGGGGAGCAGTTGGCAGCCCCGCAGGTCCGGGCCCTCGGCGGCCCGCCGGTGCGGGCCGGCGCATTGCCTGCGTTCTACGCCTGGGCCCTTGCACGGCGCGGGGCTTTCATGGCGATGTGCACCGGCGCTCACCGCTTCGCCGGGCGGCCGTCGACGGTGGAGCCTGGCCGGGCGTGGCAATGAGCGCCGGGCCGCAACGCGAGGGCACCTGAAGTCGCTTCCTCTGACTACGGGCGCCGTCTGCCCCGAGCACACGGTTCAGGCCCTCGCTGAGGGCTGTCCTGCCCCACCGTGTCTGGTCCGACAGCATCACCGTCAGGTGGCGGGATGGCTTGGGAGCGGGCGGAACTCGGGTCCATAGGTGCCCGGACCGTCGGGAATGGCGGTCTCCATCAGTTCGATCGCGGGAGCCTCCAGCCCGCGCATGGCGTGGACTGCCGTGCTCAAGGCGCGGGAGCCGCCTCCGTCCCAGGCATGGTCGAGGGAGTTGAGCACGGCGTGGTAAGCGGCGTCGAAACGGTTCAGGAGTTGTCGAACGTGCGCCGGGGGGTCGGGCCGGCCGCCGGCCGGTACTCGTGCCATGGGGCGGACATCCGGGAAGGGCACGGGCGCACCCGTGAACTCCCATCTCCCTCCCACCTTGCGCAGTCGCCGCCCGTGGTAGATCTCGCCGAACGCGTAGTAATGGGCTGGATGGTCATCTTCGAAGGTGTCGGAAGGGGAACTGGCGGTGCCTTCGCCCTGCTCCTTGACCATTTCCAGGGCCCACTCGACGTCGTCGAGGTTCTCGACCGGTTTCAACACGTCGGAGTCGATGCGTTCGGACAGCTGCCCCGTGGTTGACAGTTCAGGTGCCGTGGAACGGAACGCCTTCTGCAGTTCGCTGTAGAAGGCGCCGACAGTGGGTGAAGTGTCTTCGCTCTGGGCCAGCGGGGCTTCGGGAGCCTCGATCGCCATCATCACGTCATGCACGAGTGACTTGGTGAGCCCTGACAGATACACGGTCACTCCGTCGCGCACACCGCCGGGCAATGGTCCGGGGTAGCTGGGTGCCGCGTCTCTGATCTTCGGCTGCCCGCCCACGGCGACAAGCAGGTTGGACACCACACCCAGATGGAACATCTCGTCGCCGACGATGCGTCGGATCAACCGGGCAGACTCACTGCCACGGTCCTTGACGGACCACCAGCCGCACAAGTAAACGGGAATTGTGGCGAGTTCGAGTTCGACGGCTACTTGGAGGGCCGACCGGATCCATGCCAATCCGCGGACGTCCTCGGGAACCGCGAGGAGGCGCCCCACGGAGCCGTGGTCGGGCGCACCGGGAGGTCCGCCGGCCGGTTGCGTGACAGCCTGAGCAGCATTGGCGGCCGCGCCGGGCAGGGCGGCTGCAAGAGCGGCTGATGCCAGGAAGCTCCGGCGTTTGAGGTGGACGGCCGTCGGCCTGTCCGGACTTTCCTTCGCTCCAGCCACCGCTGCCTCCGTTCACGACATGGGTTGGCCACGGCTGCAGTCCTGGGCCCTCGGACAGTTCGCGAAGCTAGCAGCCTCCACCACTGATCTTGGGATGCCCGGCTTCAGCCAAGGGATCCACCACCCTGTCGGTCCAGTCGAGCGGCATGCTCTGGCGTCGGGCAATCCGGTTCGCCCGCCGGCACCTGACGCTCTTGGTGATTCTGGGGGTTGATGATGGGGCCCCGTGTCGTACACACCGAGCATGCGCCGCACGCGCACCAGCCCGAATGTCGCGCGCACGACCCGGGGCGGTGAGGCCACGTCTGGCCTGGCCGCCCCCGCCTTCGTCGAGCACGATCAGGCCCAGCGCCGGCTGGAGGGGGGCGCCCGTACCGGACCTCCGCCGGCCGACCGCACGACCGGGCGACCGTCTCACCGGCCTTTAGGCGGTCCGACCCGAAGCTCTTTTCCTGGCTCGGGCCGCGGGCTTGCCGGGCGTGGCGGATCGGTCTTCGCTGATGCCGGTCAGCCCGGCCAGCCCGGGGCCGTACAGCTCGTTCAGCGGTTCGCTGAGGTCGGTGTAGATCTGCTGGACGTACATGTCGTGGCGGACATATCCCTTGACCAGCGCGGCGAAGAGCGGGTCGGTCACCCACACGCAGTCCCAGTCCTTGCCGCCGGGTGCCAGTGCCCACAACGCTGCCGCGCCGTCCGCCACGACGGCCAGGTGCCGGGCCTGGTGGTGGCGGTAGACGACGCCTTCTGTACTGGCGTGGCGGAGTGTACGGCCGGGCAGTTCGAAGGGCGGGGTGCCGAAGCAGAGTATGTCGAAGGTGACACCACGTTCGGCCGCGGCGGCTGCATCATCGCCGAGTGCTTCCAGTTCCTCCGTGCGGCCCGAGAGGTAGACGTGCCGCTCTGCGTCGGCGAGGATCGCGCGGGCCCGTGCGACGGCGGCGGCGCGGTCGTTCGTGGACCGCAGCGGCCGGATCTGCTCTGTCCGGTCCTCGGCGACGAAGCGGTTGAGCTCGTAGCGGGCGTCCGAGACCCGCCTTCGGAAGTCGGTCTCCAGGTGGCCGAGCAGCTGGTCGGCTGCTACGGCGGCGAATCGGGCCGGGGACTCGCCCACCTTGACCACGGCGCCGCGCGAGGTGAGCCGTCGAAGGGTCTCGTACACCTTGGGCTGCGGGATGCCGGTCACATTGGACAGCGCGTATCCCGTGAGGGGCTTCTTGCCGAGCAGCCCCACGTACGCCCGTGCGTCGTACTGCGAGAAGCCGAGCTCCACCAGCCGGGCTGCGGTCTCATCAGCCGTACTCATGGTTCCGAACTCCCGTCAGCCGGCCTTCGCAGGGTCACTACCGTAAGAGTGAGTCTATCGGCGGCTAGGAGGCCAGGGCCTCCAGTTTCCGGCGGGCGGTCTCGGGTCCGAACACCCAGAAGACGCCCAGACCCACCACCAGGGTGGTGAGGAACATCAGATACAGGGCCCCCATCCCGCCGTCGCCGTCGAGAACCCGGCCGATCACTGCGGGGGCCAGGACGGCTCCCACGTTGCGGAAGCTGCTGGCGGCCATGGTTCCCCACGCCCGCATCCGGGTCGGGTACAGCTCGCCGGTGTACATGAAGACGATCGGCGCGACTGCGTTCACGCCCAGCAGGACGGGAATGGCGAGGGCGATCAGTCCGACCGGGGGCTGGGGCTGCCCGGACCAGGTGACGACCACGCCTGTCGCGGCGCCCAGTGCGGAGACCAGGTAGCCGAGTGTGATCCAGAACCGGCGCCCCAGCCGGTCCACGGTGAGGGCGATGGTCACCACCAGCGCGACGTTGACGGCCTGGAGCCCCGCGCTGGTCAGGGATGCGGTCGCCGGGTGCATGCCGCCCTGGGTGACCAGCAGGCTCGGCAGCCAGGTGGTGAAGCCCCAGAGGGTGAAGTAGGTGGTGAACCAGACGGTCCAGATCATCACGGTGCGCCCCAGATACTGCCGGGAGAAGATCTCCGACAGTCGCGTGGCCCGAGTGTCAGGCGCGATCGGAGCCTCGGGGGACTCGAGGCGGCGTCCCTTGCGCAGACTCTCCGCCTCCATGGTGGTCACCAGAGTCTCCGCCTCCGCGATCCGGCCCCGGGACGTGAGGAATCGCGGAGACTCCACCAGCCGACGCCGTGCCCAGACCGCGACGAGCAGCGGGATTGCTCCGAGGGCGAGCATGGTGCGCCAGGTGGCTTCGTCGTGCAGCAGACCGAACAGGGCCGCCGCCACGAGGGATGCGGCCATGTTGCCCAGGGTGAAGCTGGTTTCGTACAGCATCACCGAGCGGCCGCGGGCGCGTCCCCGTACGAGCTCGTTGAACAGTGCGGCGGCCACCGGCACTTCGGCCCCGAGGCCGATTCCTTGCACGAGGCGGAAGAGCCCCAGGCTCAGGCCGCTCCACGCGCCCGCCGCCAGGAGCGCGGTCGCCCCGAAGAGGGCCATGGCCGCGAGGAATACCGGGCGGCGGCCGTAGCGCTCGCCGGCCCAGCCGAGGCCGAGGGCGCCCGCGATCTGGCCGACGTAGCCGGCGCTGATGAGCAGCCCTGCGTCGCCGAGACCGATGTCCATCGTCGAGGTGACCGCGGTGAGTGTCACCGCCAGTGCCACGGTGTCGAAGGAGTCGAAGAACGTCCCCGTTCCCAGGATCTGAAAGGCCCTCCGGTGGGCGCTGGTGAAGGGCAACCGCTCCCATCTGGCGAGGAGTTCACCCCCTTGCGTGCCGCTGCCCTCGCATCGTTGCCGTGCCTCGGTCATTTCGCCTCCCACGCGCAATCGCCCCACCAAAGGGCTAGTCACTACCGCAGTAGGTAGTACACACTGAGGCGAGCCGGACCCCGCTGTACAGGGGTCTGCGAGGAAGAAACGAAAGGGAGCGACCGGCTCCCGTCACAGGCAGGAGAGAGCGGCGGATGAGACGGATCGACCTGCATTGCTATCCGGGGACGGCCGAGTGGATCGCCTCCCAGGAGCCCTTCCCGGCGGCCCTTGCGGAGTACTGGAACAAGCCCTGGGAGCCGCGCACCGAGGAGGAGGTGGTAGCCGACCTGGACAAGCACGGCATCGAGGCCGTGCTGGTGGCCTTCGACATCGAGACCGTCACGGGCGCCCTGCCCTGCGGCAACGACTACGTTGCCGCCCTGCGTGACCGGCACCCGGACACCTTCCTCGGCGCCTGGGGAGCCGTCGACCCGCTGCGCGGGGAGCAAGCCATCGCCGACGCCGAGACGGCGGTGCGCGAACACGGTGTACTCGGCTTCCACTTCCACCCGATCATGGGGCGCTACTCGGTGGACGACCGGCAGCTCTACCCCCTGTTCGAGGCGATCACCGCCATGGGTGTGCCGGTGATGATCGACGTAGGGACGACGGGCATGGGGGCGGGCATGCCCGGCGGCATGGGCGCCCGCATCCGCCACGCCCATCCCCGAGCGGTGGACGAACTGGCCGCCGACTTCCCGGAGCTGACGATCATCGCCGCACATCCGGGCTGGCCCTGGATCGAGGAGATGACCGCGGTGGCCCTGCACAAGGGCAACGTCTACTGGGAAATGTCGGGCTGGGCGCCGAAGCACTTCCCGCCGCAGCTACGCACCGACATCCGCGCCCGGCTGCGCGACAAGGTCATGTTCGGCACTGACCACCCGAGCCTGCCGTTCGAACGACTCCTGCGCGAATGGGAGGCGCTCGGCTACACGGAGGCCGTCATGGATCAGGTGTTCCACGGCAACGCAGAACGGCTCCTCGGTCTGTAGGCCCCACGGTCTTGTCCGAGTAGGCATTGTCCATGCGAAAGGGATGATCATGACTGACGACAAACCGGTGGCGCTGGTGACGGGATCCGCGCGCGGAATCGGGCGGGCGGCCGTTCTGGCGCTTGCCTCGGCCGGGTACGACGTAGTGGTGAACTACGCCTCCAGCGACGAGGCGGCCAAGGAGACTGCAGCCCTTGCCGAGAAGGCCGGGGCCGCGACCCTGGTCTGCCGCGCCGATGTGGCCGACGAGAGGGCGGTGCTCGGCATGGTGGAGGAGGTCCGAAACCGATTCGGCCGCCTGGATGTGCTGGTCAACAATGCGGGCACCACGGCCCGCACCCCGCCCGCCGACCTGGACGGGCTCGACATGGCCGAGTGGGACCGGGTGTTCGCGGTCAATGTGCGCGGCCTCTTCCAGGTGACCCGCGCCTGCGTGCCGTTGCTCCAGGACGCCGCGGGGAAGCGTCCGGGCCGCACCGCCGTGGTGAACCTGGCCAGCATCGTGGGCCTGCGTCCCGGCCCGCAGCCGTTCCCGTATGCCGCTTCCAAGGCGGCGGTGGTGAACCTGACCAAGACTCTTGCCGGTCGCCTGGGTCCGGACGGCATCCGGGTCAACGCCGTGGCGCCCGGCTGGATGGTGGGCGAGTGGATGGAGGATCAGCTCGGAGACAACTACGAACGGCTGATGGAGCGACGGGGCCGCCACACCCCGATGCGGCGGTGCGTCACACCGGAGGACGTCGCCCGGAGCATCCTTTCCCTGATCGACTCCAACCCCTTCGTGACCGGCGAGATCGTCGTCATCGACGGCGGCTTCACCGCGACGACCTGAGTGCAGGAGGACACCGTGACCTTGGACGGAACCGTTCCCTTCCCGCCCGAGTACGTCGAGCGCTACCGCGCGAAGGGCTACTGGGAGGACCGCACACTGCGTGATGTGTTCGCGCAGGTATGCACGGAGTATGCCGATCGGGTGGCCCTGCACCACGACGACGCCGACATGACGTATGCCGAACTGGAGGAGCGCGCCGCGCGAGCGGCTCAGGGGTTCTGGGCACTGGGCTTGCGCGCGCTGGACCGCGTGGTGCTGCAACTGCCCAACACCGCCGACTTCGCCGTGACCCATCTCGCGCTGCAGAAGATCGGTGTCATCCCCATCATGGCTCTCCCGGCACACCGCTACCGGGAACTGGAGCAGTTCGCGCGACTGTCGGGCGCCGTCGCCGCGATCACTCCGGACCGGTCCAAGGACGCCGATCACCGCGAGATCGTCGCCCGGGTGCGCGCCACGGTGCCCTCACTGCGCCTGCACATCGTCGCCGGCGACCCGGGCGGGGACGCCACGGCGCTGAGCACCGTCCTGGCCGGCGATGCGAGCGAGGACGCGGGCGTGGACCTGGCGGCCGTCGACGTCGATCCCATGGATCCGGCGCTCTTCCAGCTCTCCGGTGGCACCACCGGCATCCCGAAGCTCATCCCGCGCCTGCACAACGACTACGTCTTCAACACCAGGAACGCCATGTCGGTGTGCGACATCCGCCCGGACGACTGCCTGCTCAACGTCCTGCCCATCTCGCACAATCTCCCGCTTGCATGCCCCGGCCTGCACGGCTTCCTCTTCGCCGGAGCCCGTACCGTGCTGCAGCCCACCACGCGCGGCGCCGAGGTGTTCCCGCTGATCGAGAAGTACCGGGTGACCCACATTCACGTGGTGCCCGCGCTGCTGATCAAGTGGCTGAACGACCCGCTGATCAGCGCGTACGACCTGTCGTCGGTCCGAGTGATCCAGAGCGGCGGGCAGCGCCTCCAGCCCGAAACCCGCGCGCTCGCCCAGAGCATGCTGCCGGGCTGCCGTATCCAGGAGAACTTCGGCATGGCCGAAGGGCTGCTGACCTTCGTGCGGCTCGACGACCCCGAAGAGGTGCGTATGGAGACCGTCGGCCGCCCCGTGTGCCCGGACGACGAAGTGCTGCTTCTGGGCGAGAACGGCCAGGAGGTGGCCGACGGCGAAGTGGGGGAGCTGGCGGCACGCGGGCCCTACACGCTGCGCGGCTACTTCCGCGCCCCCGAGCACAACGCCCGCGCGTTCACCCCGGACGGCTTCTATCTGTCGGGGGACCTGATGCGGCGACACCCCTCAGGCAACTACGTCGTCGCCGGCAGGCGCAAGGACCTCATCAACCGCGGCGGGGAGAAGATCAGCGCCGAGGAGATCGAGAACCTTCTCATCGGTCACCCGGCGATCGTCAACGTGGCCTGCGTTCCGGTGAGCGACCCCGTACTGGGAGAGCGCATGTGCGCCTGCGTGGTCCCACGCGAAGGAGTGGCACCACCCACCCTGGAAGAGCTGACCGAGTTCCTGTTGCAGCACGAAATCGCCAGGTTCAAGCTGCCCGAGCGGCTGGAGATCATGCCGAGCCTTCCTCTGTCGCACGTCGGCAAGGTCTCCAAAAAGGATCTGATCGCCCGTTTCGCCCCCGGCCCCTCGTCCGCCGCCCCGGGCGGTAGCTCATGAGCGGCCTGCTGCGGATGGAGCGCGAGCGGGGCACCGCCACTCTCACCCTCGACGACCCGGACCGCCGCAACATTCTTTCCGGCCCGCTCGTCGGCGAACTCCTCTCAGCATTCGACGAGTTGGAAGCAGATCCCGCCATCACCTCGGTCGTCCTCACCGGGACGGGCACGGCCTTCTGCGCCGGAGCCGATCTCACCGACCTCCTGGCGGCATCCGAGGGCGACACCTCGGGAGTGGAGGCCGTCTACGAGTCCTTTCTCCGTGTGGCCCGTTCCCCCCTGCCGACCATCGCCGCTGTCAACGGCCCGGCGGTCGGTGCCGGCCTCAATCTCGCGCTGGCATGCGATGTGCGGGTGGCCGCCGAATCGGCGTGGTTCGACACCCGCTTCCTCAAGCTCGGTCTGCACCCCGGCGGCGGCCACACCTGGATGCTGCACCGCCTGGTCGGACCCCAGGTGGCCGCCGCCATGGTGCTTTTCGGTGAGCGCCTGGACGGCGCTGCGGCAACCACCGCCGGACTGGCCTATCGGTGCGTCCCCGACCCGGACCTGCTTGCCGCTGCCCATGCTCTCGCCTCCAGGGCAGGAGCTGCCGATCCGGAGCTTGTCCGCCGCACCAAGGGGTCGCTGCGACGCGCGGGCGACGGACGGGGACACGACCAGGTGGTGGAAGAGGAAACGTGGGAGCAACTCTGGTCGCTTTCCCTGCCCGGAACCGCGCAACGACTGGACGAGCTCCGGCAGAACCCCAGGGGCTGAAAGCCGCCTCCTGACCTGAACAAGGAAGTCCACTTGTGCGGTCCGTCGTGAGCGCTTTGTTCCGCCGTACCAGGGCAGTTGTCAGTGCTGATCACTAGGGTCCAGGCGTATGACCTACATCTTCGATGTCTTCACCGACGCGCGCCGTGGCACCACCCTCACCGGCAGCGTTCAGTACCGCGATCCCGACAACTACGGGTTCTCCCAGGGGCCCGTATTCGGCCTGCAGCTCATCATTGATGCCTGGAAGGAGGGCGGTGACTTCGGTGCCGGGCCTGTCTCCGCCGCAACGGAAGCCGAGTTCAAAGAGCTTTTCGAGTGGTACCTCGGCCCGAAGGTGCGTGTTGACGAGGAGGGATACCTGCTGGAGGAGGGCTCCACCCGGGTGCGCATACCTCGCGTCAAGGCGGCGGAGTTCTACCGAGGCCGGCTCGACCCCCACGGCGGGCGGGGCTTCTCGGACGGCACCCACTACATATGCCTCGCTCCGCGGTCGGATGACTTTGCACGCCGCACCGAAGAGATCATCGTCTCCTGGGAGATCCGAGCGGACCACTCCACCGATCTCGACGAAGACGAGGGGACGTCCGGCGACTTCACCCTCGAAGTGAGTGACCCCCGCTATCTCGAGCACTTCACCAAGAACGCGTACTACCAAACGGCCTTCACAGGCCACCTCCCCTCGTGAAGCCGACCAGCCGGTTTTTCGCTGTCGCCCGGCGGCCTTCCGGTCTGCCGGGCTTCGGGTCCTTATCGGGTGGAAGGGCTTACCGGAGGTGGGGGCCCGCACCGCGCAGGACCTGCGGCGGGAATGCGGACATCGGAGGAACGGCTTCGGCCCTCACCTCGGCACCGGTGGACCGAACGGGCCTGCGCAGCGGTGGGGAAGGGAGTGAGCGAGCGCGGCAGGCGGGAACCCACCGCGCGGTCTACCGCAGTGGTGATGTCGAAGGCTTGTCCCGCCCGCCCCGGCAGCGGCCGGTGCGGGCGTTACAGCCCCTCGCCGTCAGCCGCGATGCTGCTCATGAGGCGGTCCAGGTGCGAGCGCATCACGGCGATCAAGTCGAAGGAGCGCCCGGAGGCCAGCCACTGGAGCCGTAGCCCGGCGTCGAGCGCGGCGCACTCCCTGGCGATGTTCTCGTGGTCCAGCCCCGCCTTGAGTTCCCCCGATTCGGTGCCGGCGCGCAGACGGTCCGTGAGTTCGCGTACGCCCTTCTCCTGCCATTGGGAGAAGAAGTCGTGCGCGGGGTGGCCGGGGGCGGTGGCCTCGGCGCCCACCACGACGGCGAGTTCCAGCATCCCCGGCATGTTCAGCGATTCGGCGGTGTCGTCGAGATGGCATCGGAAGGCGTCCCGCACCGAGTCCGAAACGCGGACCCACTGCTCGTCGAGTTTCTCGTGCCAGTACCGGACCACGGCCAGCAGCAGTTGCTGCTTGTCGGGGAAGTGGTGGAGCAGTCCGGCGTCGGTGATCCCGGCGTCGCGGGCAATGCCGGCCAGCGAGGTCTTGCGGTAGCCGTCCTTGCCGAAGCGCAGCAGCGCGGCCTCGAGGATCTGATTGCGCCTGGCCAGCCCCGTTGCGTAGCCGCCGCGCGGCCCCCTTGGTGTCCCCATGCACACAACCGTACCGAGTGCCGTCGCCGGTCCCACCCAGGGCACGTCGTTCGGATCATGGTGTCCCGGCCCTCCGGACGGCAGCGTCCGAGCGAGCGGCAGGGCGCTCTCCTCCTGCTCGTCGGACGCTCGTGCGAATCCGCCTGTCAGTCTTCCCGGATGAAGCCCTCCCGCACCAGCCAGTCCTTCGCCACCTCGTGCGGGTCCTCCCCGTCCACGTCCACCCGCGCGTTCAGCCGCTGGGCCTCCGTCCCCGTCAGCCGCTTGGTGATCGGGGTGAGGAGGTCGGCGATGGCGGGGTACTTCCTCATTGTGGCGCTGTTCATCTCGGGTGCAGCGTTGTAGTTGGGGAAGAAGTGCCGGTCGTCCTCCAGAACCTTCAGCTTGAGTTCGGGAATGCGGCCGTCGGTGGTGGCCGCCACGCCGAGGGTGCAGGCCGCGCCCTCGGCGACCTGGGTGTAGACGACGCCGTCGTTCATCTTTTTGAAGTTCCCGCGCCGGAGGGTGAATCCGTACGTCTTCGCCACGCCCGGCAGGCCGTCCTCACGCACCGAGAACTCGCTTCCGCCGCAGATCGTCGCCGCGCCCGGGTCCTTCTTCGTCAGACGTGCCACGTCGGAGAGTGCGCGCAGCCGGTATTTCTGTGCATTCGCCTGGTTCGCTACCAGCGCGTAGGTGTTGTTGAGCGGGGCGGCGGGCAGCCAGGTGATGCCGTTGCGGCGGTCCTCCGCGCGTACGGCCGCCCACTGCTCGTACGGGTCGACGACCGGCTTGGTATGCCCGAGGTAGGTGATCCAGGCCGTGCCGGTGTACTCGTACATCCCGTCCGCCGCACCGGACTTGACCGCCTCGCGGGCACCGATCGAGCCCTGGATGTTCGTCCGGTCCAGGACTTCCGCGCCGGCCGCTTTGAAGACCAGCGCCATGATCTGGCCCAGGATGATCTGCTCGGTGAACTCCTTTGAAGTCACGGTCAGTTGGGCGCCCTCCAGCGGTCGTCCCTTCCCGATGGAGCCGGGCTGCACCGAGTCGGCCAGCGGGCTGCCGCTGGTCAGTCCGCAGCCGCTCAGCCCTGCGGCGGCGAGCAGCAGGGCGCCCGCTCCCGCGACGGCCGTCCGTATCTGGGCCAGGCGCATCAGTTCACCTCCAGGCCGCGTGGGCGTAGCAGCAACTCGACGAGCGTCCCCGGCCAGTCCGTGATCGGCGCCATGGCGACCGTCAGTACGGAGCCGAGCACCAGCAGCGGCATGCGCTGGTTGGTGATGCCGGAGGAGACCGGGTCCCCGAGTCCTCCTCCTACGCCGAAGGTGGCCGGCGTCGCGGTGCGGACGTGCAGCGCGAGCGCGGTCCGTACGCCCGCCAGGATCAGCGGGACGGCCGGGTCGGTGGCCCTCGGGCCGGCCACGGTGTTGCTCATCACTTCGCCCCGGTCCCGCACCTTCGCGAGGGAGGTCGGTTCGACGTTTTCGGCAGAGTCAGCCACGGTTCCCCCCGTGAGATGGTGAGCCGTCCGATCAGCACGTACCCGGCGTCGAACGGCAGGGCTGGGACGACGATTCCGAGCGTCCCCGACAGTACTTCGTTGAGCGTGTTCGCACTGCCCAGGCTGGAGATCCCGCGCAGTTTCGTTGTGGTCACTGAGCGAACCAGAGGAGGACTCCTGCGCCAACTACAGCAGCGCTGCTGCCGGCAGCCGACGGTAAGAGTGTGCTGGAGATCGCGACCGACAAGGTGGGCGGCTGCAAGCCCTTCTACGCGCATGGTCCCGCCTGAGGCAGGCTGCCCAGGCGTTCGGTGCGACCGGAACCAGGCGAGAAAACCAAGTGGGAGTTAGGCTTTCGCTGAGTGGCGTGGGTCGCCTGGTACGTGGCGTCCCGGCCGGGGGCGTCTACTTCAGCCGGGGGTGCGGCTTGCGGCTGTTCGTCGAGGACGGGGACGGCAATCAGCAGGAAAAGTGTCAACGTCTCGACGTGGCTGCAACCTTCTTGCACACTGACCGCCACAGCTTGGGAACGTCGGCAGCGGATCGTCGGACCGCCTCGGGTGGCCGCGCGGCAGCCGGCCGGAAGGCACAATCGGGAGATCGGTGAGGGCGCTTTGGACGACTCACTCGCGCGTGAGGCGCGGCATGCCGATGACGAGCCTTCAGCCATGCCGGATGAAAAGGGCCCGACAGCCCGCCGTCGCAGTGCCGAGCCGGGCCCGCGGCCCGTACTGGGCCGCGCGCTGCAGATCCTCGGTGCGTTCAGCGCGAACTGCCCGGAGATGACGCTGAGCGAACTCTCGCGGCGGTCCGGGCTGCCGGTGTCGACCGTGTACCGGATGCTCGGCGAGCTCACCGCCTGGGGAGCGCTGGAGCGCAGTGACAACGGGCGCTATCGCGTCGGCCTGCGACTGTGGGAAGTGGCCTCCCTTGCGCCGCGCGGACTGGGCCTGCGCGAGCGGGCCCTGCCGTTCCTCGAGGACCTCTCCCGGATCACCCGCGAGAACGTTCAGCTCGCGGTGCGCGAGGGCACAGATGTCGTCTTCGTCGAGCGCATCGCGGGGTCCGGGGCGGTGCCCGTGCTGACGCGTGTGGGCGGGCGTTTCGGCCTCACGGCCACCGCCGTCGGGCTGATGCTGCTTGCGCATGCCCCTGCCGAGGTGCAGGAGCAGGCGCTGGCCGGCCCCCTGGAGCGGTTCACACCAGGAACGGTCACCGATCCGCGTGCGTTGCGGCGCATGCTGGCCGAGGCGCGGACCCATGGCTACGCGGTCAGCGACCGTCAGGTCACCATGGACGCCCTGTCGGTCGCAGCCCCTGTACACCGCGGCGGCACGGTGATCGCCTCGGTGTCGCTGGTGGTACGCCATGGCAGCACCTCCGCGCATGCGCTGGCCCGGCTCGTCTGCACGAGCGCCCGGGCGATCTCCCGCGCGATGAGCACGCCGCAGGTCTGAACCGCGCCGTCCCGGGCTTGAGCCTCCGGCACCTCGCCCGTGACCTGCTGTTCCGTGCCGCGGATCCTGATGCCGTCCCGCCGCAGCGGCGCGGCCGCGACTGCGCAGATGTTTCCCGGCATTCGGAAAGCCCCCTGGTGACCCGGGGGCGCCGACCCCACGATGGTCCGCATCGGTCGACGCCGGGCCCCGGTCCGCCGGGGCCTCCCGCGACGCTCCTGTACACCTCACACGGCGAGGGACCAATGAGCCCCTGCCGGCTGCCGTCGCGGTCCCGGCCTCTGCGCCACGCGCGCTGAACGCCCCACTCGGAAAGGAACAACATGACTGCTTTCGTACGCAATCACTGGTACGTCGCCGCCTATGGCCGCGAGGTCGGGCGCGAGTTGCTCGGACGCACCGTACTGGGCGAGCCGATCCTGCTGTACCGCACGGAGGACGGCCGGGCGGTGGCCATGTCCGAGCGCTGTGTGCACCGACGCTTTCCGCTGTCGCACGCGCCGAGCCGGCTGGACGGCGATCGGGTCGTCTGCGGCTACCACGGTTTCACCTACGGCACCGACGGTGGCTGCGTCTTCGTTCCCGGCCAGCAGCGCATCCCGCGCACGGCGCGTCTGAAGACGTACCCGGTGGTCGAGCAGGACTCCTTCGTGTGGGTGTGGATCGGTGACCGCGAGCCCGGGGACACCCTGCCGCCCCGCGCTCCGTGGATGGACTGCCCCGACTACACGGTGGTCTCGGGCATGGAGCCGATCGACGGCGACTACGGTCTGCTGGTCGACAACCTCATGGACCTGTCCCACGAGACGTACCTGCACGGCGGTTACATCGGCACTCCCGAGGTGGCCGAGACGCCCATCACCACAGAGGTCGACGACACGGCCGGAATCGTCCGCGTGCGCCGCCACATGGACGACGCGGAGTGCCCTCCGTTCTACGCCAACTCCACAGGTATCGAGGGCCGGATCACCCGCTGGCAGGACATCGAGTACCACGCGCCCGGTCTCTACCTGCTCCACTCGCGCATCGCACCCGTCGGCGCACCCGAGCCGAATCCGGACGGCAGCGACCCGCATGCCTTCCACGTCGAGGTCGTCTACGGCATCACCCCTTCGACGGAGAGGACGACATACGACTTCTGGGCCGTGGCCCGCGACTTCGCCCTCGATGACCAGGACGTCACCGAATTCCTGCGCGGCAGCAACCACACGGTGGTCATGCAGGATGTCGTGGCCCTCAACGTGCTTCAGAAGTCCCTGGACACCGAGCCGGCCGGCTACCAGGAGCTGAGCATCAACATCGACACGGGCGGGCTCGCCGCCCGCCGCATTCTCGGTCGCCTGGCTCAGGAGGGGGCCGGGACGCAGGCCCGGGCGGTGGCCCCATGATCCCGCAGCACCCAGCCGTCCTCTCCGGCGAGGACGTCTACCGCATTCACTGGGTGCTCGGTGCCGACCGGCTGCTGGCCGTCTGCCACTGCGGCGCGCAGCGGGAGTTCGAAGACCCGGTGGCGCTGTGGGACTGGCTGCTCGACCATCCCGAAGACCACCACCCAGGCCCTGGCCCGCGGTCCGCACCAGCCCCTCAGCCCCGCCTGCGGTCCGTGCCTGAAACTGCCCACGGTCCGGAAAGAGAGTCACCATGACCACCACGAGCCTGCCACGCCCCGGGGGCGAACTGGACCTGACCCTGGTGCGCAAGGAGCCTCTCGCCGAGGGCGTCGTCCGTCTCGGTCTGGCCCGTCCCTCCGGCGAGCGGCTGCCCGAGTGGAGCCCGGGTGCTCACATCGACCTGGTGCTGGGGCCCGACCTCGTACGGCAGTACTCGCTGTGCGGGGACCCTGGGGACGCGTCCCTCCTCCAAGTGGCCGTGCTGCGCGAGCCGGAGGGCCGGGGCGGCTCCCGGTACGTGCACGACACGCTGGCCGAGGGCGACACGGTCCGGGTGAGCGGCCCCCGTAACCACTTCCCGCTGGTCGACTCCCCCCGCTACCTGTTCATCGCCGGCGGCATCGGCATCACCCCGGTCCTTCCGATGATCACCGCCGCCGAGCGTCGGGGAGCCGACTGGCGGTTGGTCTACGGCGGTCGCAGCCGCGACACCATGGCCTTCGCCGGGCAGCTGGCCAGGGCCCATCCCCACCGGGTGGAAGTGTGCCCCCAGGACGAGTCCGGCCTCCTGGACCTGGACGGGCTGCTCGGCAGCCCCGCCACCGACACCCTCATCTACTGCTGCGGACCCGAGCCCCTGCTCCACGAGGTGGAGAGGCGGAGTGCCTCCTGGCCGGAGGGCACGCTGCACATCGAACGGTTCACGCCGAAGGTGAGGTTGGACGACGTCCCTTCGGCCTCGTTCGAGGTGGAACTCTCCCGCAGCGGCATCACGGTGACCGTCCCGCCGGACAAGACCGTCCTCCAGAGTGTCGAGGAGGCCGGCGTGCAGGTCCTGTCCTCGTGCCAGGAGGGCACCTGTGGCACCTGCGAGACCGCGGTCCTCGACGGGGTGGTGGACCACCGCGACTCCCTGCTCACTACCGCTGAACAGGCATGCAACGACACGATGTTCATCTGCGTCTCGCGTGCCGCCTGCCCGCGTCTCGTCCTGGATCTGTGACCCCGGCAAGATCCCACCGTGTGGACCGGAGACCGCGGCCGTGATCGAGGCGGGACCGGGGCCCATGTTTGGCGCCTCCTGCTCGCTCACGGGTCCGTACGTCTTCCCACGCCCGCCTGCGTGACCCCGGACCGTGGTCCGGCTGTCCGACCCCTGATATCCGATGACCAGTGACCAATGACCAGTGACCGTTGGTCACTGGTCATTTTCATGTCGGAACGAAGCGTCCGGTGAGCCGCATTCTCCAGAGCTGTGACGTGCGTCACTCCGCCAATGCCTAGCGGACACTAAGTATTAGCTTCATCATCATCCGAAAGCGAGGGACCGTTTCGAGCCAGTGACCGAGACACGAGCCATCGGTGGCGGCATGCCGTTCCACGCACGAACCCGACCCCCTGTTCGCGAAAGGAGCGGCTCCATGACCTCGACGTCTGCCGGCCCCTCGCTCGACGCAGCACCGTCCGACGACACCGAGAGGTGGACCCTGCGTCTGGTGGGTGTACTCGTGGCGCTGATCTGGCCGACCCAGATGCTGGCCGCCTCCGGGATCCTGGGGGCGTATGCGACCTCCAGCGTGGCGCAGAGCTTCCACACCACTTACGTGGCCTGGTTCGGTCTGACCTTCGTCCTCGTCACCACGCTTGTGACGCCCTTCGTGATGAAGCTGGGTGATCGGTACGGCAAGAAGCGGCTCATGCTGGTGATCACAGGTATCGGGACGGTCGGCGACATCATCGCCGCGACCGCGGGCAGCTTCTGGCTGATGCTCATCGGGAGAGCGATCGCCGGCTGTTACGGGCCGTTCGGAGCCCTGTCATTCCCGGCCGTGCGGGACATCTTCCCGGCCCGGCTGGTGAAGCCGGCCAGCGCCATTCTGGGCAGCAGCGTCGGCTTGGTGGGCGTCGGCGCGCCTTTCCTGGCCGGCTGGCTGGTCGACAACTGGGGTTACCAGGGCGTGATGTGGTTCATCACCGCAGCCACGGCCCTCTCCTTCGTGCTGATCGCCTTCCTGGTGCCGCCGACCCCACCGCGCGACGAGCGGCCCGGCTTCGACTGGCTCGGCGGCTTGGTGCTCGGCGGCGGGCTGACCGCGGTCATCTACGCGCTGGGCCAGGGACAGAGCTGGGGATGGGCCGACGCCAAGACCCTTGGCTGGCTGGCTTCCGGTCTCGTGACCCTGGTCGTCTTCGTCTTCGTGGAGCGCTCCAGTGCCCATCCCATCCTCGATTTCACGGTGCTCAGGCGTCGCCCGGTCGCCCTGGTCCTCACCGCGGGCGGGCTCGCCCAGGCCATCGCCTACACCATGCCGAGCCTGGTGATCCTGCTCGCCCTGTACCCGCACATCCCCGGCGTCTCCGCCGGTCTCGGGTGGACCGCACAGCACAACGCCGCCGTCGGCGTGACCTGGAACCTGGTGATGTTCGGTACCGGCATCGTCGCCAGCCGACTGATGCGCCGGGTCGACGCCCGCCATCTGTGGTGGGCGGGGCTCCTCCTGATGGGGCTCGGCTACGGCCTGGCGGGCTTCTTCCACGCCGATGAAACAGAACTCATCCTCTCCTCGTGCGTCGCCAACCTCGGCTCCGGTCTCGTCGTCTCCGGCGCTCCGGTGCTGGTGGTAGGCGTGGTGTCGAAGGACGAGCAGGGCCTGGGCAGCGGCATGCTCAACATGCTCATCACCCTCTTCGGCTCTGTCTTCACCGCCCTGGCGTTCGCCGTTCTGGCGAGCCACAGCGTCGTCAGCAACGGCACCGCCTTCTACCAGGACGCGGGCTACGACTGGATCTTCTGGACCGGAGCGCTGCTCACCGCCGTGCCCTTGACGCTCTCTGTGTTCGTTCCCCGCCTACGGGATCCCGCCGAAATCGACGGCGCCCACGTCGCATGAACACCGCTCCCCGACGGCCTCACCGGCCGGTACCGCGAAAGACAGACATGCCGCACAACTGGACCGCAGAGGTCATCACCCCCGCCTGGCGTGAAGAGCAGCCCGGTCCCGCGGGCCGCCCAGCTGCGCTGCTGCGTGACGTGTTCACCATCGGCAGCCGGGTGCGACAGGCGGAACTGCGGGTCACCGCCCTGGGGGTGTACGAGATGCACATCAACGGCGCCGTCGTCGGGGACCATGTCCTGGCGCCCGGCTGGACCAGCTATCACCACCGCCACCGCTACCAATCCTTCGACGTCACCACGCTGTTGCAGCCCGGTGCCAACGCCTGGGGCGCCTACCTCGCGGACGGCTGGTACCGGGGCCTGCTCGGATTCAACGGCGGCAACCGCGACATCTACGGACCGCACACCGGGCTGCTCGCCGAGCTGCGGATCGAATACACCGACGGCAGCTGCCAGACGGTGACGACCGGTCCCGACTGGCGCGCCGCGGCCGGGCCGGTCACCGCCGCCGGCCTGTACGAGGGGGAGGTCCACGACGCGCGCCGGGAACTGCCGGGCTGGTGCGAACCGGACTACGACGACATCCACTGGCAGCCGGTGCGCACGCTGGACTTCGACACCTCAGCGCTCTTCCCGGCCGACAGTCCTCCGGTACGGCGCATCGAGTTCCTCCCTCCGGTGGCCGTCACCACCTTGCCCACCGGCCGCACCATCGTGGATTTCGGACAGAACCTGGTCGGCAGACTCCGCATCCGCGTACGTGGTGAAGCGGGCCGCACGGTGACGCTGCGGCATGCTGAGGTGCTGGAGGACGGTGAACTGTGCGTACGTCCGCTGCGCGGCGCCACGGCCATTGACCGCTACACCCTGCGCGGCGACACCGACGGTGAGCAGTGGGAGCCCCGTTTCACCTTTCACGGCTTTCGCTACGCCGAAATCGACAACTGGCCCGGCGAACTCGTTCCTGGTGACGTCACCGCTGTTGTCCTGCACAGCGACCTTCGACGGACGGGCTGGTTCGAGTCTTCCGACCCGTCCCTGAACCGACTGCACGAGAACGTGGTGTGGGGGATGCGGGGCAACTTCCTGGACGTTCCCACCGACTGCCCCCAGCGCGACGAACGCCTCGGCTGGAGCGGCGACATCCAGGTCTTCGCCCCCACCGCCACGTTCCTCTACGACACCAAGGACTTCCTGCGCTCCTGGCTGAGCGACCTGGCCGCCGACCAGAGTGACGACCCGGACGGCATCCCGCCGGTGATCAGCCCCGCCATCCCGGTGAACATCCCCGTTCCGATGCCTCCCGGCAATCCTGCGATGACCGGCTGGTGCGACGCCGCCGTCATCGTCCCGTGGGTCCTGTACGAGCGCTACGGTGATATCCAGGTGCTGCGCGCCCAGTACCCGTCCATGCGCGCCTGGGTGGACGCCGTCGACCGGATCGCGGGCCGCGGACATGTGTGGGGCGAGGGCTTCCAGTTCGGTGACTGGCTCGACCCCACCGCATCCCCCACCGACCCCGGCGGGGCGACAACCTCCGCCCGGCTCGTTGCCACCGCCTACTTCGCACGCTCGGCCCGCCTGCTGGCCTGCAGCGCCGAGGTGCTGGGGGAGGAGGACGATGCCGCGCGCTACCACGCTCTCAGCGATGCCGTGCGGCAAGCCTTCCGCGCCCGTTTCCACACCGGCGGCGGTCGCCTGGCCGAGGAGACCCAGACCTCCTACGCCCTCGCCCTCGGCTTCGACCTGCTCCAGGACGGCGCCGAGCGAGCCGAGGCCGGGAGCAGGCTGGCCGCCCTGGTGGCCGAGCGTGGCCACCGGATCGGGACCGGCTTCCTCGGCACCCCTCTGGTGTGCGACGCGCTCACCACCACCGGCCACACCGAAACCGCGTACCGGCTGCTGCTGGAGCGCTCCCACCCCTCGTGGCTCTACCAGGTGGACATGGGCGCCACCACCATCTGGGAGCGCTGGGACAGCCTGCTCCCCGACGGCAGGGTCAACCCCGGAGAGATGACCTCCTTCAACCACTACGCACTCGGCGCGATCGCCGACTGGCTGCACCGCACTGTCGCGGGTCTCGCGCCGGCCGCCCCCGGCTACCGCCACCTGCTCGTCAGGCCCCGTCCCGGCGGCGGCCTCACCTGGGCCAAGGCAGCGCACGAGACACCGTACGGCCGGGCCGAAGTGGCGTGGCACCTGCACGAAGAACAACTCACCGTCAACGTCACCGTCCCACCCGGCGTCGAGGCCACCGTCGATCTGCCGGGCGCCGAGCCGACCCGGGCCGGGCCGGGCACCCACACCTTCCACACCCCTCACCGCACCACCGAGGAGCAGCAGTGAAGCATCCCTACCAGGACCCCGACCGCAGCGTCCAAGAACGGGTGGCCGACCTGTTGCCCCGGATGACGCTGGAAGAGAAGGCGGGACTGCTGTTCCACCACGCGATAGGTATCGGAGCGAACCCCGCACCCGTCGGTCTCACCGCCGAGCAGATGATGTCCCGTCAGCTCATGTCGCACTTCAACCTTCTGGGCGCCGGGACACCCCGTCAGATGGCCGAGCTCCACAACCGCCTCCAGGAGCAGGCCGCAGCCACCCGCCTGGGCATCCCCGTAACTCTGTCCACGGACCCGCGCCACGCATTCACCGACAACCCGGGCACCGCCATGATGGCCGGCCCCTTCTCCCAGTGGCCCGAAACCCTGGGCCTGGCGGCCACCGACGATCTCGACCTGGTGCGCCAGTACGGCGACACCGTGCGCCGCGAGTACGTGGCCGTCGGCCTGCGTGTCGCCCTGCACCCGCAGATCGACCTGGCCACCGAACCGCGTTGGGCCCGCATCTCGGGCACCTTCGGTGAGGACGCCGACTTGACCTCCCGCATGGCCGCCGCGTACATCGAGGGCCTTCGGGGGGCGGGCGAGCAACTCGGCCCGGACAGCGTGGCCGCGATGGTCAAGCACTTCCCCGGCGGCGGCCCGCAGAAGGACGGCGAGGACCCGCACTTCCCCTACGGAAGGGAGCAGGTCTACCCGGGTGGTTTCTTCGACTACCACCTCAAGCCGTTCGAGGCGGCCCTCGCAGCCGGGGCCACTCAGGTGATGCCGTATTACGGCATGCCGGTCGGCACCGAGTACGAAGAGGTCGGCTTCGGCTTCAACCACAGCATCATCACGGGGCTGTTGCGCGAGAAACTGGGCTTCGACGGCATCGTCTGCACCGACTGGGGACTGCTCACCGACGGCCCGATCATGGGCGAGACGCACGCAGCCCGCGCCTGGGGCGTGGAACACCTCACGCCAGGCGAGCGGGCGTTGAGGGTGCTGCACGCCGGCGCCGACCAGATCGGCGGCGAGGCATGCCCCGAGCTGATCACCGCTCTGGTCCGCGACGGACTGCTGACGGAATCCCGGCTCGACGTGTCCGCCACCCGCCTGCTGGCCGAGAAATTCCGTCTCGGTCTCTTCGACGACCGCCGCTACGTCGATCCGGACGTCGCCGAAGAGACCGTCGGCCGCGCCGACTTCCGCACCGCCGGCGAAGCCGCCCAGCGCCGCTCGCTGACCCTGCTGGAAAACCGGGACGACATACTCCCGCTGACCGGACGCCCCCGGCTGTACGTGGAAGGCGTCGACCCGGCCGTGGCCGCCGAACACGCCGACCTCGTCGACGACCCGACCGAGGCCGACCTCGCGGTGCTGCGCCTGAACACCCCCTACGAGCCTCGCCCGGGCCTTTTCGAATCCTTCTTCCACGCCGGCCGGCTCGACTTCGACCACCACCGCCTCAAGCAGATCCTCACCCTGCTCGACACGGTGCCCACCGTCGTCACCCTCCACCTCGAACGACCCGCTGTCATCCCGGAAATCGCCGAGCGCTGCGCCGCCCTGCTCGCCGCCTACGGTGCCGGCGACCGGGCGCTGCTCGATGTCCTGTTCGGCCGGGCCGCCCCCCGGGGCACGCTGCCCTTCCAACTTCCCCGGTCCATGACCGAGGTGGCCGCAGGCCGCCCCGACGTCCCGCAGGAGAGCCCGGATCCGCTCTATGCCCTCGGCCACGGGCTGCGATACGCCGCCGAAACGACAGCCGCGCCGAACCACGCCTCCTGAACGAATCCGCGACCCCGCGGCTCGGGCGACCTACAGCCCGACCACCTTCGAAACGATGAGGATCACCGCATGAACAGCGCCTTCCCCCACGGCTTCCTCTGGGGCGCAGCGACCGCTTCCCACCAGGTCGAGGGCGGCAACGTCAACAACGACTTCTGGGAGATGGAACACCGCCCGGACACCTTCTTCTCCGAGCCCAGCGGGGACGCCTGCGACAGCTGGCACCGCTGGGAGGAGGACCTGGACATCGTCGCCGGTCTCGGCCTCAACACCTACCGCTTCTCCTTGGAATGGAGCCGTATCGAACCCGAACCCGGTGAAGTCTCCCGCGTCGCCCTGGACCACTACCGGCGCATGGTCGCAGGCTGCCGCGAACGCGGGCTGACCCCTGTCGTCACCCTGCAGCACTTCACCGTGCCGCGCTGGATGACCGCCGCCGGCGGCTGGGCAGGACCTGGCTCCGCCGACCGCTTCGCCCGCTACTGCGAGATGGTCCTGCCCATCCTGGCCGAGGGCGTCCCCTACGTATGCACCATCAACGAGCCCAACCTCGCCGCGATGACCGCGCAACTCCATCTGCCCTCAGGCGAACAGCCCCCCTTCACCGGCGTCATGCCCGCGCCCCACCGCCCGACCGCCGACGCTCTGATCGCCGCACACGCCCGCGCCATGGACATCCTGCGCGGCCAGTCCGGGATCGAGGCAGGCTGGACGATCGCCAGTCAGGTCGTCCAGGCCGCACCGGGTGGTGAGGAGGCGGCCGCCGCCTGGTCTCATGAGCGGGAGGACTTCTTCATCGAGGCCGCCAAGGACGACGACTTCATCGGCGTACAGGCATACACGCGCACTGTCATCGGCCCCGACGGCCCCCTTCCCGTCCCGAAGAGCGCCGAGCAGACCCTGACCGACTGGGAGTACTACCCCCAGGCCCTCGAACAGGCCGTACGCCACACCTGGCAGACCACCGGCGGCACCCCGATCCTGGTGACCGAGAACGGCATCGCCACCGCCGACGACACCCGCCGCATCGACTACACCCGCACCGCCCTCCAGGGCCTGCGAGCAACCATGGCCTCCGGCATCGACGTCCGCGGCTACATCCACTGGTCGCTACTGGACAACTTCGAATGGGTCGCCGGCTACAAACCGACCTTCGGCCTGGTGGCCGTCGACCGCCAGACCTTCGCCCGCACTCCCAAGCCCAGTGCTCAGTGGCTCGGCAGCATCGCCCGCACCGGCCGACTTCCTGAGTGACGGGCGGCCCGCTGCCCACGCTTCCCGGTCCGCCACCAGCACAAGGCCGGTCCGACGGCCCCCGGCCCCTGTTCCCTTCCTCGGATCCCGGTCTCCACGCCCGGACCACATGAGGTCACCGACAGAAACAGACCACTTCATGCACACCCATACGCAGCCCGCCATCGGCGGCTTCCACCCGGACCCCAGCATTTGCCGCGTCGGCGACGACTACTACCTCGCCACCTCCAGCTTCGAGTACTTCCCCGGCATACCCATCCACCACAGCACCGACCTGCACCACTGGACCCTCATCGGCAACGTGCTCACCCGGCCGGGCCAAGTCGAGCTGCCCGACCGTCTTCCGCCCTCCGCCGGGGTCTTCGCTCCCACCCTGCGCCACCACAACGGCCTCTTCCACCTGATCACGACCGTCCTCGGCGGTGGTGGCACGTTCCTGTTCACCAGCCCCGATGCGGCCGGCCCCTGGTCGGACCCCGTTCCGGTTCCCGGTGTCACCGGGATCGACCCCGACCTTGCCTGGGACGACGACGGCACCTGCTACTGCACCTGGGCCGGCATCCACCAGATCCGCATCGACCCGATCACCGGCGACAGCCAGGACGTCCCCCGCACCCTCTATTCCGGCACCGGCGGGTCCTTCCCCGAAGGCCCCCACCTCCACCGCCGTGGCCCATGGTGGTACCTGGTGCTCGCCGAAGGAGGCACCGGCCCCGGCCACGCAGTCTCCGTCGCCCGTTCCACCAGCCCCCAGGGCCCCTTCGAGCCCCACCCGAACAACCCCGTCCTCACCCACCGAGGCACCAATAACCCGGTCCAGAACACCGGCCATGCCGACCTTGTCGAAGCCCCCGACGCCAGCTGGTGGATGGTCCACCTCGGGGTCCGCCCCCGGGGCGCCTTTCCCTCCTGGCACACCCTGGGCCGCGAGACCTTCCTCGCCCCCGTCACCTGGACCGACGACGGCTGGCCCGTCATCGGCGCCCCCACCGGCCCCACCAGCGCGGCCGCCCCGCTCTGGTACGACGACTTCGCCACACCTGCGCTCCGCCCGCAGTGGGTCGCCCCCGGTCTTACCGCCCACCGCAACGTCAACGTCACCGAGAGGCCGGGACGGCTGACCTTGCACGCCCGCCCCGCCACCGAACCTCCCGTCTTCATCGGCCGACGCCAGCAGCACCCGTCATGCACCGTCCGAGCAGCCGTCGACGCCTCCCGCGGCAGCGGTGGACTGGCCCTGCGCATGGATGACCGGCACCTGTACGCGCTCGTCATCGAAGACGGGCAGGTTCACGTCGATGCCCGCATCGGCCCGCTCGCCCAGCGTCTGCGCAGTGTCCCCTGTCCCACGGACAGCGCCGTCCTGGAAATCCAGGTGACCGCCACACCGGTCATCGATCTGGAGGCGGACGACAGCGGACACGGCGTCGCCTCGATACCGGTGGAAGCGATCGAGAGAATCACCTCCAGCGGCCCGGACCGCGTCCAACTGATCGCCGAAACGCAAGGACACCGCACCCTCCTCGCCGAACTGGACGGCCGATACCTGTCCACCGAGGTCACAGGCGGCTTCACCGGCCGCCTCGCCGGACTGCTCGCCACCCGCGGCACCGTCCGCACCGAATGGTTCAGCTACGAACCCGCCCCTTGATCCCGACAACACTTCGGATGCACGACAGCAACCTGCTGGCTGGACCATGACTGCCGTGCGTTCCGACAAGTTCCGCTGGGCGCGGGGCGTGGGGACTTGTAGAACGCTGAATGGATGCGGCGGAGCGGGCGTTGGAAAAACGCGCAGCTCCACGACGGCGTCAAAGGGCGCGCGACCGGTTAGGACTCCAGACAAAAGTGGTGGGCTCGACCTGGTCGGCGGTCGGTGTCGTGCCCGAGGCCACTGAGTGGCGCGACGTGGTCAGCCGCGCCATCGCACGCGATAAATCCGGCGACGTCGACGGTTCATCTCGGGATACTGGCCGCCATGGATGAGGTCAAGGTCGTCGTCGCCCATTCCGAGCGCGCGACCCTGCGCGTCGGCGACGTGTTTTTGAAGGTGGACGCCGATCAGGCGCGCATCGACGTCGAGGTCGATGCGATGGCCCTGGCGCCGGTCCCGACCCCAGAGGTCCTGTGGCGCAAGCCGCCCGTGCTCGCGATCGCCGCCATCCCGGGGACGGCGCTCGGTCGCCTCGGCGAGCCGTCGACCGCGTCCCCTGCGGCCTGGGCGGCGGCGGGCGCCGCCATCCGCAAGCTGCACGACGCGCCGCTGCCGCTCCGGCCGGGCCGGGCCGGCCGGAGCATCGTCGCGCTGGCCGCTGAACTCGACGACGAGTGCGAGCTGCTCGTGACGAACGGTCTCCTGCCCGCCGACCTGGTCACCCGCAATCGCCAGATCGCCGAGGCCGCGCTCCGGCCGTGGACTCCGGCGTTCACGCACGGTGACCTGCAGATCGCGCACGTCTTCGTCGACGGTGACGAGGTCACGGGCATCATCGACTGGTCCGAGGCGGGCCAGGGCGATGCCCTGTACGACCTCGCCACCCTCACGCTCGGACACGAGGAGCACCTCGACGACGTCACCGCCGGATACGGCACCGACATCGACCTCGACGTGATCCACGCGTGGTGGTCGTTGCGAAGCCTGCTGGCAGTCCGCTGGCTGATCGACCACGGCTTCGACCCGTTCGCGCCGGGGTGTGAGGTCGACGTGCTGAGATCCCGGATGTGAGGAGCGCGGGCCCGACTGCTACGAGTGCGTGCTCCGGGTGACTCGTTGCGGTTGCCGCCGGTGGCGATCGCGGCGAGCGTGATGCCGTACGCCGCGACGATGAGAAATTCCCGGCGGATCCCGGTGTACAGCACGAACAGGATCCCGCACAGCACCTTTCGTTTATCCAGACGCTTACGACCCGGACGCCGCGGATCACGCGGGACGACCGGCGGCAGCGGCTCGATGTGCTCCCACAAGTCGTTAGCCGTATCAACGCAAATTTACCGACCGCCGGTCACGACACGGCAGGGCTGCCGCCAGCCGCGGCGCCCTCGCTCTCTCCCGGCGACGGCGGTTCGCGGCGGCCTCGATGCCAGGCGCTTTCCGTTGCGCTCGGAGGGCGCGGGCCGCGGGTCCGCTGCGAGGTCCGCGGTCGCCCGTGTGGATACTGATCACCATGCGCATTGACTTTGATCCCGCTGCCATGCCCCGCAACGAGTTCTACCGGCTGCTGACCGCGACGGTGGTGCCGCGGCCGATCGCCTGGGTGTCGACCATGTCGGCGGACGGGACGCACAACCTCGCCCCGCACTCCTTCTTCACCATTGCCAGCGTGGCGCCGCCGGTGGTGCAGTTCAGCTCCGTCGGGCGCAAGGACACCTTGCGGAACATCGAGGCGACCGGCGAGTTCGTGGTGAACCTCGCCCCGGAGGGTCTCTTCGAGCAGATCAATGACAGTGCCACCGATTTCCCGCACGGGGTGAGTGAGTTCGAGTCGGTGGGCATCGCCTCCGAGCCCGGTCTGCGGGTCAAGCCGCTGCGCGTCGCGGCTTCGCCGGTGGCGTTGGAGTGCGAGGTGCACAGCACGATCCGGATCGGGGACTCCACCGTCGTGTTCGGACGGGTGGTGCACGCGGTCGTGTCGGAGGACGTGATGGTCGACGGGCATCCGGAGATTTCCCGGCTGAAGCCCCTGTCACGACTGGGCAAGGACGAGTGGGGCACCATCGGCGAGGTACGGGAGCTCTCCCGTATCCGGCACGCAGACTGGCAGGGGCCGGCCAGCGACCGGTAGCCGGGATCGAGCGGGCCGGGGAGTGGCCGGCGGCAGTCGTGCGTTTCAACTGCCGTGTCCCGAAGGCTACTTCCCGCTCATCGTGGAGTCCGAGACTCTGCAGTCAGTCGCTGTCGGCCTCTGCCGGCGCAACGGACCCCTGGAGTCGCTGTGACCGCTTCCGCTTCCGCGCTGAACGAAGTCTCCGCTTCCGCTTCCCCGGTCCGCTCGCAGGATTCGGCGCCCGCGACGGCGCCGTTCAGTAGACGTTCCGCATTGCGCGCGGCGGCTGCGAGCGCCGTCGCCGCGCCGGTCATGGCGTACGGCTCCGGCACGGCGGAGGCTGCCGATCACGAGCCGGGACTGCGGGTGATGAGCTTCAACCTGCGGTACGCCGCTGATACCCGGCCGAACTCCTGGGGCGAGCGCCGGCCCGTGATGCGCACGCTGCTGCGTCGCGAGGCACCCCACCTGCTCGGCACGCAGGAGGGCCTCTACGGGCAGCTACGGGACATCGCGGCCGACCTGGGGCCGCGCTACGACTGGGTGGGCACGGGGCGGGGCGGCGGGAGCCGCGACGAGTTCGCGGCAGTCTTCTATGACGTCCGCCGCCTCACGCCTGTCGAGTACGACCACTTCTGGCTCTCCGACACGCCCTATCTGATCGGGTCGTCCACCTGGGGAAACACCGTCGTACGGATGGCCACCTGGGTCCGCTTCCAGGAGCTGCGAACCGGCCGGGAGTTCTACGCCCTCAACACTCACCTCGACCACCTCAACCAGTACTCGCGTGAGCGCTCCGCCGCGTTGATCAAGGAACGGCTGGGGGCTCTGGACCCGTCCGCGCCGCGGATCGTCACGGGGGACTTCAACGTGGCGGCGCACAAGAACCCTGTGTACGACGCGATGCTCAAGGGCGGCCTCGTCGACAGCTGGGACAGCGCCGAGACGCGCAGCGCGCTGTATGCCACCTTTCACGGGTACAAGCCGTTGGTTCCGGACGGGGACCGGATCGACTGGATTCTCACCTCGCCGGCGGTGCGCACGCGCCGCGCCTCGATCAACACCTTCTCCGAGAACGGGCAGTTCCCGAGTGATCACCTTCCGGTGCAGGCGCTGCTCGATTGGTGAGAGCGACGCGGCGCTGAGGTGCTGCGCGCGCGGAAGCTGCGTTGATCGGGCGGTCGGGCGGTGTGGTCAGTGCTGGTGGGCGTGCGGTGGGTGGTCGGCCGGTCGACGGGCGGCGGAGCCGCGGATCTGGAGGCCGTCGAGGAGGTCCTGCGTGGCAGCCGCGACCGCGTTCACGGCGTTGTCGAACACCTCGCGGTTGTGTGCGGCCGGCGCGCGGAACCCGGAGACCTTGCGGACGTACTGCAAGGCCGCGGCCCGGATGTCCTCGTCGGTGACCTCGGGGGTGGCGGGCGGACGGAGCGTCTTGATGCTGCGGCACATGACTCCAGTCTGCCTCGCCAGCGGCGGAAGCGGGCAGACCTGTGGACAAAGCCAGCTCCGCGGCACCGGCACGATCAGCTGAGTCCCGTGACCCGCATGGTGATGTTGAGACGGCCGCTGTTCAGGCCGGAGGCGGGGTCGCAGGTGCCGGGGCGGACTTTGGGCACGCCGTGGTAGGCGAAGCGGGACGGGCCGCCGAAGACGAACAGATCGCCCGAGGCCAGCTCGATGTCGGTGTACGGCTTGGTCCGGGTCTCGGTGTTGCCGAAGCGGAAGACGCAGGTGTCGCCGATGCTGAGCGAGACGACCGGGGCGCCGGACCGCTCTTCCTTGTCCTGGTGCATACCGAGCTTCGCCTGCTCGTCGTAGAAATTGATCAGTGCGGTGTCCGGTGTGTAATCGTCGCCCGCGGATGCGTCCTCGTACGCCGCGACCAGGGCCTTTCGCCCCAACGCCACCATCCAGTCAGGGAATTGCGCGACCCGCGCGCCGTTCACGTCGTCGGCGGTGCGGGTGTACGCGTACGGCTGCCAGTGCCACCCGATACACACCGTCTGGACGGACATCACGCCGCCCCTGGGAAGCTTGGTGTGCCGGATCGGCGCGGGGCCGCGCGCCCAGTCACGGCATGCGGTGACCAGCTCGCGCTGCTGGGCGAGGGTCAGCCAGCCGGGGACGTGGACGGCGCCGGGGGCGATGAGCCGCCGGGTGCGGTCCCGCTCGGCCGTTGCGTCGAGGGGGCGGGCTTCGCCATGCGAGCGGGTGTCGGACAGGTCGGCGCCTGGGGAGCCGGATTCGGCCTGGGTGGATCGGCTCGTGGAGCCGTCGAGCCGCCCGAAGTCCTCGAATCCGGGAAGTGGCGTGGTCATCTGCTCCTCGACTCTGCTCTCGACCTGCCCCCTGCCTGCGCTGGGGCGCACCTTCGCGTCTCTCCCTGGGCGCCCGCGCCCCTGCACGGCGCCGCGGTGCCGCGCCCGTGCTGGGGGTCTTCCTGTTCAGCGTGCCACGACCGCCCACTCCCGGGCTCTACGGGCTGGACGGCAGGCGCCGGGAGACCCATCGGCCGTCCACAGTCCACGCCCCGCCCTCCGCCGTGGCCCCGCGCATGCCGTGGAGGGTCCCCGGACCGGTGAGCGCGGGAAGACGGGAGTCGGCTAGAGACGCGAAGCCGTAGGTGCGGGCCGGGTCCCAGCCGGTGCTCCGGCGCAGGCGGCGGCTCATCTGCGCCCATCCGAGCGGTGCCGCCGCGACGACCCAGGCATCGGGTTCTTCGGCGGTGAACCGTTGGGCCGCACGAAGCCAGGACGCGGCACGCTCGGGCCAGTGGGCCACGGCGAGGACCGGGAGGTCGGCCGAGCGCCACGCCTCGACGAAGGCGGTCGCGGCGGATCGCGACGCGGCGTCACGGCTGTGCCCCACGACCACCGTGCGGATACGGGCGCGGGTACGCGGGCGCGGGCCAGGAGCGGTCAACAGGCCGAGCAGGGCGCCGAGTTCCTCGTCGGTGTGGGGGACGGGGCAGGGCAGCGTGCCATAAGCGGTCGCCGTTGCTGGTGGGAGGAGTGGAGAGGTCGTGTCCGGTGGTAGCGGTAGCGCGTTCGCTGCGGCATTGGTGATCATTGGTGCTTCCGTCGGCGGAGGCGCGGGGCGGCGGGGGAGTGGGCGCGGTGTGCGCGCTGATTCCGGCCGGTTGCGGCCGGTTGCGGCCGGTTGCGGCCGGTAGGCCGTCGTCGCGTGGCGTTTTCAGCCTGCGGGACGGAGGGTCGGGGCGCTGGCGGAATTCGGACGACATGGTGTCGGGCTCGGGAGCCGAGCCGAGCCGAGCCGGTCTCGATGTCCGCGGCTACTGCCGTCTCGATCATTCGTACGGGGCGAATTCGGAGCCGGGGCGCGGTCCGTCCCGCCGTCTCACGCTCTGCAGATCCGGCTACGGCTACCGCGGGGCCGGCCATCCGTCGCGTCTGCCCCGGCCGGCTACCGTCCGGCGGCCGTTCATCCCGGTTCGGAAAGCCGCAGGTCAGCCGACCCGCGCCGGCCTGTGGCCGCCTGCAAACCCGCAGGCCGGCCGGGAGCCGTATCTGCCGTGGTAGCCGTGTCCTCCGTCTGTCGCTACCGCCTGCCGCTACGTACGGTCAGGCTGCCTCGACGACCTCGGCGCGGACGGCAAGAGTCCAGACCTCCAGCAGCCCGGCGTACTCCGCCATGTCCTGAGGCGTCCACGCCAGATCACGCCGGGCTCGCACAAATCGGCGGATCGATTCGTTGGCCTCGGAGGCAGGCACGGACACATCCTTAGGGGAAGAAGGGCTTAAGGGCATGCGAAACATGCTAGTGGCAGCCGCTGACAACTCAGTGCCTCGTGCGTCGCCTCGTGCGGCCTTTACTCCTTCAGCCGACGTCCCCGTCGGCCGCCCCAACTCCCTGACCAGCCCGGATCGTAGAGGACTTCACCGCGCGGCGCTGCCCGCATGTGGTCAGTCCCACACGCTCCGCGTTCGGGACGGCAGATCGTCAGCCGCCGCGCCCACCGCATTGAAGGAGCAGCCTCACTGAAGGAATGCCCTCACTGAAGGAACAAGCAGAACGGATGTCCCGCCGGGTCGAAGAGCACGCGGACGTCGTCCTGGGGCTGGTGCTGTGCCTCCGTCGCGCCGAGCGAGACGGCATACGCGCCGGCCTCGTCGAGATCGTCGACGCGAATGTCGAGATGCAGCATCTTCTGCTGGGCCTTGACCTCTTCCGGCCAAACAGGCGGCGCATAGCCTGCCTCGGCTTGGAAGGAGAGCCCGGTGCCACCGGCCGGGCCTCTGAGCACCACCCAGTCCGGTTCGCTGTATTTCACCTCCCAGCCCAGCAGCTGCCTGTAGAAGCCGGCGAGCGCATGCGCGTCCGGGCAGTCCAGCACCACAGAGGCGAGCGAGAACCCAGGTCTGTCGGCCTCACCATGTTCATTCGCCACCGTCACTCCGCAACACCGTCCTTCGCCTGTTGATCGGCTGCTGTCTGCTTCTGCTCTTCGTTCGGCGGACAGGGAGCGTACGCAACCGGCGCGAAGGCGGGAAGGACATCGAGGCCGGTGAGGAGAGTGCCGTACATCGGTTACCTCATTCGGGTGGTGTTGTCGCCCGTACCGAGGCGGGCATGGCGGCCCGCTTTCGACGCGGGGAGAGGGCCCCGCCCGCATGCCCTGCGCGCATCAACACCTCCTGGTACACGCCGAGTTAGTGCCATCTTCGGTCTCCTGGCCTGCCGTTCGCCCGGTCGATGTCAGTGGTCGCCCGTACCGTGGCGTTGTCACTATCCGAGCTGCTGGCGCTTCTCGGACCTGCCCCGCCCCTGTGACAGCGCACGGGGGCGGGGCGCACCTCAACGCGGCCCCATCCGCTGCATCTCCCGCGCCCGTCTGGATCACCGGGAGGGCATGTACCCGTCACGGCTCGTCAGGACCGGCCTGCCCGTCCGAGCGCCCTTCGAAGTGCTGGTTCCGCGCCGGTCTGCACCGGTCCGGGTGCCGCTCTCAGGTCGGGCATGGCGCGCCGCTTCTCCCGTATCTCGTGCATATGAGGCGGCAAGGGCGGGCGTGCGGGACGATGGAAACACCGAGGTACAGCGGCGTGTGGCGACCGCAGGGGAGCGGCGCGGCGGGCCTGCGCAGAGCCATGTCGGGAGGCCCCGATGGAATACCCGGAAAGCTACGAATTGATATTTCAAGCCCCCGCCGTGGAAGACGATGTGGTGATCGTCCGGCGTACGGACAAGGCGGGCGCGGGCGGGTATCCCGTCTACGAAGATGATTCGGGGATCGTTCGCGCGGAGATCAGCGACCGGGCCGAGGTGCGCATGCTGGCGAGTGGCGGGCACCAGGTGCTCAGGACGCCTCTCCTGGCGCGTCCCCTCACTCCCTAGATGTATTGACCTGGAGCATGTCCGCAAGGTCCTGCCTGGCCCGCGACGCCTGGCACGCACCTCGCTGCGTCGTGGGGATCACCCACGTAGACCCACTACGAGGGCGCCCCTCCGTCCTGCGATCGCACGCACCAGACGCCGCGGACCCCGCCCTGTGGGCGGAGGGCGGGGCTTTGCACACACGCCCCAGGGCCGGCAGACACGGGAGAACCAACGCGGTCCGCCTTTTTGGGTCCACCCTCTCCGGAGCCGACGGAAAGCGGCTCCCGTGGATCGTTGCCGGCAAATCCTGGAGATCAACTGCAAGACTGCGGGCCGCGTGGGGAGCGTCCATCAGCGGAGTACACCCGACGTCGGATGCGTCGAAATCGGCCCTTTTCGGGCACAGGGAGGTGCGCGTCCAGGAGCGGCAAATGCGCCCATGGACGAGGTTCATGCAGTGCACGGGCTCACAGGAGGCTCCGACAGGCGCATACTGGTCCCAATGACAAAGCCAGCGGTAACCAAGCGCCCTCTGCCCACCAGCCCCTTCAAAGCCCCGGCTGCGCCGCCTCTGAAGAGCTTCGCCATAGGAAACCGGGTCACCCACGATGTGTACGGCCTCGGCCGGGTAACCGGCGTCGAGGAAGGGATCGCGGTCATCGTCGATTTCGGCTCGATGCAGGAGCGGATCACCAGCCCGTACGCCAAGCTGACCAACCTCTAGGACGGCCGGGCCACGGCCGAGGAGAGCAGGCAAGATCCCTCCCCCCGGCCCGGCCCTTGAGGCATGTCCTGCCCTCGAAACCCTGCAGAAAGGAGCCGTCCCATCGACGCGAACACACCGTTCTCCTCGCCGGAACCGGCGCCCGTCCCGGCCACCACCGGGTCGCCCACTCCATCTACGAATCCCTTCCAGGCCCCGGACTTCGACGAGGCCCCAGCGGAAGGCTCCCCGGTGCCGAGTACGGATTCCGGCACCCGCAAGCACCGCCGCTCGTGAGCGAGCGTCGCACCACTCCTTCCCTCGGCGGCGGCCGTGAGCAGCACCTGAGCACGACCCGTATTGCTGCGAGGGAGCGCACGGCCGCGAGGCACGGGCCTTGTGGGCGACGCGGTGCGTGGGACGCCCTCAGTCGACGTAGCCGTGACTCGGCGCGTCGCTCGACGGCATTCGCCGCGTAGCTCGGCCGCCGCGCTCGATCCCGTGCTCGCCCGCCTGGGCTAGAGGCCGCGCAGATGCGACCGTGACGGCCGCTTTCGCCCCCCGCCCGGCGTCGGGCGGTCCTGGTCCTGTTCCTGGGCAGGCGCCGGGATGTCCTCGGCCGGCTTCCGAACGTCCTCAGCTGGCGTCTGGACGTCTTCGCACAGTGAGACGTCCTCCAGGCGCGCGGTGTCTTCGTGCTGCGGGACATCCTCGGACTGCGGAGCGTCATCCTCCGTCTCAGGGTCGGACCCGGCGGTCTGTCCCATGAGTGCGGCCAGGGCGCGTTCGAGCGACTCACCGGTCACCTGCATCCGGATTCTTGCCAGTCGTTCCAACTCGCTACGCGACACGACGTCAGGGTACCCGCCGGATCTCCGGAGCCCGTCCGGACCCAAGGAACTGTGGCGTTACGACAGTTGGCGTGCCCTTCAATGCGCGGAACGCGGTGGTGAGCGGGCTGTCAGAGGTCGGCGAGCGCCCGGCTCACGGCTGCCTCGGCATGCAGTCTGGTGGTCGGGAAGACGGGGACGGGACTGTCCTGCGGCCGGACGAGCAGCTCGATCTCGGTGCAGCCCAGGACGATGCCTTCGGCGCCCGCAGCGACAAGATCCCTGATGACGGTCGTGTACGCCTGCCGGGACTCCTCGCGGACAATGCCACGACAGAGTTCTTCGTAGATCACCCGGTGGACGGTGTCGCGCCCGGTGGCGTCCGGGACGAGCACGTCGAGAGCGTGGGACTCCAGACGGCCGCGATAGAAATCCTGTTCCATGGTGAACGCGGTGCCCAGCAGGCCGACGCGGCGCAGGCCTTCCGCGCGCACGGCGTCCGCGGTGGTGTCGGCGAGGTGCAGCAGCGGGATGCCCACCGAGGCGGCCACCGGATCGGCGACCTTGTGCATGGTGTTGGTGCAGAGCAGCAGCATGTCCGCGCCCGCGGCTTCCAGGGACGTGGCCGCCTCGGCGAGTATCCCGGCGGCCTCGTCCCAGCGCCCCGCGACCTGCAGCTGCTCGATCTCCGCGAAGTCCACCGAGTACAGGACACACTTCGCGGAGTGGAGCCCGCCCAAGCGCTCCCGCGTCAGCTGGTTCAGCAGCCGGTAGTACTCCGCCGTGGACTCCCAACTCATGCCACCGAGCAGCCCGATCGTCTTCATCGGGTCACTCTCGCACAGAGCCCCCGGCTGGGTCGCGCGGCCGTGCAGGATCGGATTCGAGCGGCACCGTCCGCCTTTCGGGCCGGCAGAAATGTCTGCGGGGTCGTCTCGATGCCCTCGATGGGCTCGCGCAGCAGCTGGGCGATCATGGTGAGCCCTGCCTGCCGCATCAGCTCTGCGATTTGGGCCGGCTGCTGCCGGTGGAAGTCGAGCGATACGGGGCGGCCCCTTGGCTCCGAGAGGTGCAGCGGGGCGTCGCCGACCTGGAACGCGACCAGCAGATGGCCGCCCGGAGTCGGCACCCGGGCCAACTCGGCACAGACGCGGGGATGCCGTTCCTTCGGGGTGTGGATGAGGAGGTGCCAGGCGCGGACACCGTTGAGGGTGCCTCCGGCAGGCCCAGCACCCGATATCGGCAACCGGTCCGCCCCGGCGTCCCGTACGAGTCCGGCGAATGCCGAGAGCATCGCCCGGTCAAGAGACCTCGGTGCCGGCCCGTCGCTGAAGTGTGCGTCGTACTCGGCGGGCGCGGCGTCGTGGAACGCGCGGGTGGTGTCGACGACGCCGGATGCGGTCACGGGCGGGGACGACACTCCCGGGTGGTGGAGGTCGCGGGGGAGAGGGGTGCGGAGCGCCGACTGGACCGGATGGTGCCGTGAAGTACACGCCCTACACGCTGAGTTGGTGCGTTCCGTGCTTTCTCTTGACGGTCTCATCGCGGGGGGTGATTCTGAGGACGCATGTATGAGAGCGCTCTCATACGGCGTGGGCGTGCGGGCGCGTACTTGCTCTCGTCGGCCGGCCCGCTCGCGCCGCGTCCGCCCCGCGCCTCCCCGCGCCTCCCCGCGCCCAAGGATCCGCGCCGCACGCTCCAGCCCTGGTGAGTTCGACCGATGAGGAGGACGATGTGCCGGCCTTACCCAAAGTGCTCAGATCCCTGGCCGCCGCGGTGATCTTCGCCGCGGGAATGGTGGCAGCCGCCCCCGCCGAGGCGGCCACGCCCCGGACCGTGGCAGCCGACGAGGCGGCGGTGCCCGCGACCATCCCGCTCCGGTTCACCAACAATTCCGGTCGCAGTGAGCAGATTTACGTCTACAACATCGGCACCCTGCTCGCCACGGGGCAGCAGGGCTGGGCGGATGCGAACGGTACGTTCCACCCCTGGCCGGCGGGCGGCAATCCGCCGACTCCCGCCCCCGACGCGTCGATCGCGGGGTCGGCCAACGGCAGCTCCCTGACCATCCGCATGCCGAAGTTCTCCGGCCGCATCTACTTCTCCTACGGCCAGAAGCTCGTCTTCAAGCTGACCACGGGCGGCCTTGTGCAGCCGGCGGTGCAGAATCCGAGCGACCCCAACAGGAACATCCTCTTCAACTGGTCGGAGTACACGCTCAACGATGCCGGTCTGTGGCTCAACAGCACGCAGGTCGACATGTTCTCGGCTCCCTACGCGGTCGGCGTCCAACGCGCGGACGGAACGACCACGAGTACGGGGCACCTCAAGCCGGGTGGCTACAACGGAGTCTTCAGCGCCCTCAAACAGCAGCCGGGAGGCTGGGCCGGATTGATCCAGACCCGCTCCGACGGCACGATCCTGCGTGCCCTCGCCCCTGGCCACGGGATCGAGTCCGGTGCCCTGCCCGCATCCGTCATGAGTGACTACATCGACCGGGTGTGGAGCAAGTACGCCGGCCAGACCCTGACGGTGACGCCGTTCGCCGACCAGCCGAACACCACGTACCACGGCCGGGTCTCCGGCAACGTCATGAACTTCACCAACAGCTCCGGAGCGGTCGTCACTTCCTTCCAGAAGCCTGACGCGGACAGCATCTTCGGCTGCTACAAGCTGCTGGACGCGCCGAACGACCTGGTGCGTGGCCCGATCTCCCGCACGCTGTGCGCCGGTTTCAACCGGTCCACGCTGCTGACCAATTCCCACCAGCCGGACGCCGGTTCCGCGGGCTTCTATCAGGACGCGGTGACCAACCACTACGCCCGCACGATTCACGCGCAGATGGCCGACGGCAAGGCGTACGCCTTCGCCTTCGACGATGTCGGCAACCACGAGTCGCTGGTCCACGACGGGAACCCGCAACAGGCCACCATCACGCTGGATCCCTTCAGCTGACCACCGAACGGCCGTCTTTCGAGCGCCATTGGTATGGACATGCTCGCCGAAGCGGTCATAGCCTGAGTGTGTTGGTCTAGACCGCATCTCCACTTGTGCGGCGGGGTATTGGTCGTGCCCTGCCGCCGAGGAGACCTTCCGTCGACGTGCGGAGGTCGATCGATGTCTCTCTGCTTCCTCGCGTGCCGGATCGCTTGGCGCAGACCGCCAACGGATCGCCTCCGCCTCCCACTTCCCCCCACAGACGGGCCGCCCTCCCTCAGGGGACCGGTCTCGCGAAGGAGTCACGCGATGAAATCACGTATTGCCGCAGTGCTCAGTGCCGCCACCATGGCGGCGGGTGTAGCCCTCTTCGTGCCCGCAGTGCCGGCGGCGGCCGCGGCCGGATGCGCCCCGTCGTGGGACGCGTCTGCCACTTATGCCGGCGGGAAGACCACGTCGTACGACGGTCACAACTGGTCCGCGAGGCAGCGCACTCACAGTGAGGCGCCCGGACACGGCGCTTCCTGGTCGGACCTCGGGGCCTGTGCCGCTCCTGGGGCCAACGGGGCTGCCGCCGCCGACGCGTCGGCCGAGGGGTTCGTCGTCAGCGAGGCGCAGTTCAACCAGATGTTCCCGAACCGGAACGCGTTCTACACCTACAGCGGTCTGACGGCCGCGCTCAGCGCCTACCCGGAATTCGCGAACACCGGGAGCGACACCGTCAAGCGTCAGGAGGCCGCGGCCTTCCTGGCGAACGTCAGCCACGAAACCGGCGGCCTGGTCCACATCGTGGAGCAGAACACCGGGAACTACCCGCACTACTGCGACGCCACCCAGCCGTACGGCTGCCCGGCCGGTCAGGCGGCGTACTACGGCCGTGGCCCCATCCAGCTCAGCTGGAACTTCAACTACAAGGCGGCGGGTGACGCGCTGGGCATCGACCTGTTGAACAACCCCTACCTGGTCGAGCAGGACTCCGCCGTCGCCTGGAAGACCGCCCTTTGGTACTGGAACACCCAGACCGGCCCCGGCACGATGACGCCGCACCAGGCGATGGTCAGCGGAGCCGGTTTCGGTGAGACGATCCGCAGCATCAACGGATCGATCGAGTGCAACGGCGGCAACCCCGACCAGGTGCAGAGCCGGATCAACAGCTACCAGAACTTCGTGCAGATCCTGGGCACCACTCCCGGCGGCAACCTGAGCTGCTGACGCGGCCGGCGGGACGGGGCGGACGGGGTCGCAGCGCGGTCGTTACGCGCTCGGCTCCGTCCAGCGGATGGGGAGCTGCTCCGGGCCCCGGATGAGCATGCCGGTACGCCAGTTCAGGGCATCCGGATCCACGTCCAAGGCGAGGTCCGGGCAGCGGTCCAGCAGTGCGCGAAGGGCGATACGGGCCTCCAGGCGGGCCAGCGGGGCGCCGAGGCAGAAGTGGATACCGTGGCCGAAGGCGACATGGCCGCGGGGCTCGCGGGTGATGTCGAAGTCATCGGCGGCGGCGAAGCGTTCGGGGTCACGGGACGCTGAGGCGAGCACGACCAGCACCGGCTGCCGGGCGGGAATCACCGTGCCGCCGATCTCGACGGGCTCGGAGGTGAAGCGGAAGGTGGACGTCTCCACCGGACCGTCGTAGCGCAGCATCTCCTCCACGGCGTTGTCGAGGAGGGAAGGGTCGGCCCGCAGCGCGGCCAGCTGGTCGGGGTGGCTGAGCAGCGCGCGGACGCCGTTGGCCAGCAGGCTGACGGTCGTCTCGTGCCCGGCGACCAGCAGCAGGAATGCCATGCCGACCAGCTCGTCGCGGGACAGCTGGTCACCGTCCTCGTCGCTGGTGCGGATCAGGGCGCTGAGCAGGTCCTCGCCCGGTTCTTGGCGCTTGGCCTCGATGAGGCGGACGAGGTAGGCGGTCATCGCCTCGGTGGCCGCGAGGGTCGCTTCCGGTGCGGTCGGTGCGACGACCTCGTTCGACCAGGCGCGGAAATCCTCCCGGTCGATGTCCGGGACGCCGATGAGTTCGCAGATGACGGTCATCGGCAGCGGGAAGGCGAGCGACTCCACGAGGTCGGCGCGGCCGTCGGGGGCGGCGAGCATCGCGTCGAGCAGCTCGTCGGTGATCTGTTGCACCCGCGGCCGCAGCGCTTCGACGCGGCGGGAGGTGAACTCCCTGGCCACCAGCTTCCGCAGCCGCGTGTGGTGCGGCGGGTCGGAGTCCAGCATGTGGGTGAACAGCGGCGAATCACCGGCAGCGGCGTCGTACAGCCCGGAATTGCGCAGGTCCTTCGTCAGGCGGGGGTCGGTGAGCGCGGAGCGGACCGCTTCGTAGCCGACGACCAGCCACATCTCCTGGACCTCGGGAATCCGCGCGCGGTGCACGGGCCCCTGGGCGCGCAACTTGGCGTAGTACGGATAGGGGTCCCTGATGAAGTCCGTACCGTAAGCGCCCAGGTCGACGATCTCCGACATGCGCTGCCCCCGCTTCTCTCGATAACGCGCCGCACTCGACGTTGCACGTCACCGTACGCGCGAGGTCCGGAGCGGGCATCGCCCCGGCGGAGGACTCGCGCCCGGTGGTGTCCTCCGTCCGTAGTGCGTCCGATGTCCTCCGCAGGGCGGGCGTCGGGCCCGTGGACGGGTGTAGCGGTGGCCTTATCGGGGACGGTCAACCCCGCTGTGAGGGCAGGGTGTTCAGGTGCGCGGGCGCCCCGAGGAGCTGTGCCGCAGGGCGCCCTTCCGTCAGCAGCGGGCGTGGGCGGTGATGTCCGCGTCGAACTCGTCGATCATCGCGGGTGTGACCGTCGGCCGGCACCGGGCGATGGCGGCGAGATAGTCCTCCGTGCCGGCGCCGAGGCGGCTCGTCGCGCCCGCCCCCAGGCCGATGGACTCCAGGTCCCGCTCGAACGACGCCTGGGCCGCGATCCGGGCCGCGTGCTCGATGTCGGCGGGCGTGAACAGCTCCGTGGCCGCCACCAGGGCCGCCACGTCCACCTCGGCCCGGCCGTCCGTGTAGCGCGACCAGATCGCCGACCGGGCGGCCGCGTCCGGCGTGCCGATCGGGATCAGATAGTCGAAGCGGCCGGGACGCAGAAACGCCGGGTCGAGGGAGCGGATGGAGTTGGTCGCGCACACCAGGAGCCGCTCGTCCCGCTCGCGGAACCCGGGTATGAGCTTGAGGAGTTCATTGGTGACGCCGTGCAGGCCCCCCGGCTGCGCGGGCTCGCTGCGTACCGGTGCGATCTCCTCGACCTCGTCGATGAAGACCAGGACCCGTTCCAGCTCCGCGATGCGCGCGAACGCGGTGCGCAGCGCCGCCGCGAGGTTGCCCTCATCGGCCAGCCGGGAGGGCAGCAGCTCCACGAAGGGCCAGCCGAGCTTGGAGGCGATACCCCGGGCGAAGGTCGTCTTTCCGGTGCCAGGGGGGCCGAAGAGGGCGATGGCGCGAGGTGGCCGGACGCCGTGGCGGGCCGCCCGCTCCGGTTCCGCCAGGGGCAGCACGACACGCCGCTCGATCAGGTCCTTCTCCGACTCCATGCCGGCCACCTTGGCCCACAGGTCGGTGGGCAGGAACCGGCCGCCCAGGTCGTCCAGAAGGCTCGCCGAAGGGCCGTGGTGCGGTTCGACCTTCTCGAAGTAGGCCACGGCGGGCTGCCGGGTGTATCCGGCGTTGAGCAGGCCCTCCCCGAGCAGGTCCTCCTCGGGGAGTACATAGGCGATACGGCTCACCCGGGCGGCGATCAGCCGCCGTTCCAGCTCAACCAGCAACGCGCTCGCCAGCCCCCGGCCGCGCCAGGCGGAGGAGATCGCGATCCGCATCACCCAGCCGCGCTCGCCGGCCACGCAGGCCAGTGCCGTTCCGATGGGCACCCCCTGGTGGACGGCCACCACCGCGGGCTGCCGGGAGGTCAGGGCGCTGATGCATTCGGCGAGCGAGAACACCGATTCCTGTCCGAGCTCGGCCGTGGAGTCGATCAGGTGGACCACTTCGGCGAGATCGTTCTCGCGGTAGTCGTGGATGAGCCAGTTCACCGGTACCGCCCCTCGTTGGTGATGTTGCAGTGAGGCTAGGGGTGGGGGGTGAGGGGGTCCTGCTCCGCGATGAACAATCCGGGCGGGCGGATTCTACGTTCCGTATGTAGCCAGGGACGGGCACGCGGGATGGGCCGCAGGCGGGTGCTGATGCGGGTCGGCTCGCTCGGGGGCGTGGAGAGCGCCCGGCCGGGAATCCCGGCCGGGCGCTTGTTCCGGTCCTGCCCGTGGGCTGCTCGGCAGCTCGTCCGGTGTCGAGCTGCGGTTGTGGTCAGCCGGCGTCCGGCCCACGTGGCCGCTCGGCGTGCTGCGTACGGGGCTGCGGGCCCCGGGGAAGGTCAGGGGTTGCGCTTGGGGTTCTGCGGGTCGACACCCGTATGGGCCTCGGCGTCCTTGCTCCCGCTGGGACGTCGGGACGGGCCCTTCTCGCCGGTGTCCCGCATGCCCTCCTCGCTCTCCTGGGCGGCGATCCGCTCACCGCTGCGCGACGTGCTCTTGACCTCGCTGGCCGGCGGAACCTTGTCCTCCTCCGCGGTCTCCCTGCGGGGCGGGCTGTCGGGGGCGTGGCGCTGCGGGTCGAAGGACCGTTCCGCGCTCGGGTTCTTCTGCTGCTTCGCCTCGTCGATGTCGGGCGACCAGCCGTGCTGGTCGGAACCCTTGTGCCTACTGGGGCCTTCGCCCATCTTCGGTTGCGAGGACTTCCTGTGCTTCGTCACTGTGGCTCCCTCGGTTCCGCGTCACCGATGGGCGGCGCTGGACCGTTTCCGGCGTTTGGTATCGGTCGGGCGTGTGCGCTCCTGAGGCTGGTCGGCGGCGGGCGGCTTGTCGTTCTCACCAGGCACGAAGTGCCGTGAGTCACCGAGAGTCAGCAGCCGTTTGACCTGGTCGGGCAATCTCATGCGTCGCCTCCTTGCCGCATCGGCGGCTCCACGGCTCCATGATCGGGGCCGGTCGGGTCGTGCGCATCCGGGCCGGGCCGGTCGTGCGGACCCGGAAACGAGGACCACTACTCCAGCGTCGGCGCTGGAGGCGGTATGTGGCAAACGCCCGCGATGGCGTGGCGGCGGCGGAGTGCGAATCCCGGACGGGCCTGCGCGCAGCAGGAGCGGTCGGCTACTCACGGTCACGAACGCTCGTCGGGCCTGTTCCGGCCCGCTCGTGCCCGTTTCCTCGATCGGTCCGGAGGGCCGGCCGGCGAGGCCCCGCGCCCGCGCGCCCGCAGCCCCTGTCGCGGGGGCGGGACGACTGTCGCAGAGTGGAGTGGACGGAACGGGAAGGCCAGGCGGCCTGCGCCGCCCGGACGCGATGCGATACGGGGCAACCGATCGGAAGGCGTGAGTTCGGATGACTTCCCTTGCCAGGCCCAAACGGTATCCGCAGAAGGACCCGGATACCGGCGCCGCGTTTGCCGAGCTGAGGACGTTGCCGGACGGCCCGCGCCGGCGGGAACTGCGGGAGGAGATCGTCCGCGCCTGGCTGCCCATGGCCCACCGGCTCGCCCGGCGCTACCACGGCCGTGGCGAGAGTGACGACGACCTGCGCCAGGTCGCGGCGGTCGGCCTGCTCAAAGCCGTCGACCGGTTCGACCCGGACAACGGCACGCCGTTCGGTGCCTTCGCGGTGCCCACGATCATCGGTGAGATCAAACGCCACTTCCGGGACGCGCTGTGGGCCGTCCACGTGCCCCGGCGCGCCCAGGAACTGCGCGCGCAGGTGCACCGGGCGCGTGAGGAGCTCTCGGCAAGGCCGGACCACAAGTCGATCACCGTCCAGGACGTCGCCGCGCATACCGGCCTGCCCGTGGAGGACGTGCTGATCGGCCTGGACGCACAGAAGACCTTCACCGCGCTGTCCCTGGAGCGTCCCATCAGCGGCGAGGAGACCCACACCATCAGCGACCGGGTGGGGCAGGAGGACCCGGCACTCGGCCTGGTCGACGACCGGGAGGCGGCCGCCCCGGCACTGCGCCTGCTGCCGGAGCGTGAGCGGCGCATTCTGTACCTGCGCTTCTTCATGGGGCTGACACAGAGTGAGATAGCCGCGCAGATCGGGCTTTCGCAGATGCACGTCTCGCGGCTGCTGCGGCGCTCGTGCGACTACGTACGCGAGCAGGCCCTCAGTCCCCAGCCCTGAGTTCGAGCCGCCCTGAGCTTGAGCCGCACCGGAACAGGGCACGCGCGCCAGATGATGTTCGACAGTTCGGAGACAGACGTGCACCCGCACACCCTCACCACAGGTCCGCTCGGACCAGCCCGCGCCGCGACAGCCCGCTACCGTCCCGGCATGCCGACTCCGCAGGCGGGCGTTCCGCGGGCTGAGCGGGACCCGAAGCCGCCACCGGGGAGCGATCCGTCCGAGAGGCCGGTGCCCGACCCGCCGCCACCCGGGCCCCTCGATCCCGTGCACCCCGAACCCGTACCGCCGCCGGAGCCCGGCCGCGACCCCGACCCGTATCGGCCTGAGCCGGAACCGGCACCGGCAGGAGGCTCGGCCACCCTCGCCCGGCCGACGAGTCAGCTCCGCCCGCCGGCCACCCTCGGGCATCCGGCGGAATCCGTGGTGTGACTCGTTATCCGCTCAGGGTGAGGGGAACGCGTTCCTTGGCGCCCCCGGGCCGTCCGGGCAGGCGCACGCATCACCAGGAGGCGTATCTCTCATGGGACATGGCGGAGACGTCATCGAGGAACTCACCACCGATCACCGTGAGGTGGACACGCTCTTCGAGCGTTTCGCGCAGGCTCCTTCGGGCAGCGCGGATCGCAAGTCGCTCCTCGACGCGCTGACCATCGAGCTGGTGCGGCACTCCGTCGCCGAGGAAGAGCATCTCTACCCGGCCGTGCGTGAGCACGTACAGGACGGCGACGCCCTCGCCGACAAGGAGATCGACGATCACGCCCGGGTCGAGCGGTTGCTGAAGGACCTGGAGGGACGCGAGGCGGACGACAGCGACTTCGACCGTCTCGTCGCCAAGGTGCGGACGGAAGTCACCGCCCACGTTCAGGACGAGGAAACCAACCTGTTCGTCCAACTCCGCGAGTCATGCCACCCGTACGTCCTGGAGAGCCTCGGCAACAAGATCCGCGACGCGAAGAAGACCGCCCCCACGCGTCCGCATCCCACCGCTCCCAGCACTCCGCCGGCCAACAAGCTCCTGGCGCCGGGAGTGGGGCTGGTCGACAGGGCTCGTGACTACGTAACCGGCCGCGGACGGTAGGGCGCAGGCCGCGCCCTGGAAACGGGCCGCAAGGCTTTCGGCGCTTGACCGGGCCCGTGTCGCGGGCGAGGGCGGTTCGGCGTGCACCGGTAGCGCGGCCGACGGCCGGGTGGAATCACCGGCCGCCCGGGTACGCGCGGAATGTCGCAAGAACACTCAGCCCGCGAAGGTTGTCCGATCACAAGGAGGCGTCATGCCGGCAGGTTCCAGCAAGAAGCGGGAGCGTCAGTACGAGCACGTCAAGGAGGGCGCCGAGAAACGAGGCACCTCCACCGGCCGGGCGAAGGAGATCGCAGCCCGCACTGTCAACAAGGAACGGGCACGGTCCGGCGAGGCGAAGTCGGCGAGCAAGGTCTCCACCCGGGACCCGAAGTCCGCCCCGCAGCGCGGCGGCGAACGCTCCCACAGCGGCCCCCAGGGGCCGACGAAGGACCAGCTGTACGAGGAGGCGAAGAAGCGCAATGTCGAAGGCCGCTCCTCGATGAACAAGCAGGAGCTCCGCAAGGCGCTCGGCCGCTGACCGGGCTCAGGAGTTCCACCCGGGCTGACCGCGGGGGCGCCTCCCACGGCGAGGGCTCCCGCGACGCGAGCAGGTCCCGGTGCCGGCGACGGCCTGCTGTCGCCGGCACCGGGTCGTCCGTCGAGCGGTGATGCGGTTGGGCCCGCCCATCGTCCCGGTGAGAGGGAGTGGCGTGCAGCGCGAAGATCTGAAGCGGTTCCTGCGGAGGCACCGGCTCGCCGTTCAGTGCTCCGTCGCGCCGGAAGGCGCGCCCCAGGCAGCGGTCGTGGGGTTCGCGGTGAGTGACGCGCTGGAGATCGTGTTCGACACCGTCGACACGACACGCAAGTACCGCAACCTGCGGGCCGATCCACGGATCGCGCTCGTCATCGGATGGGACGACGCGATCACGGCACAGATCGAGGGCGTCGCCGACTTCCCTGAGGGCCGGGAACTCCAACGCGTCCGGGAGTGCTACTTCGACGCCTATCCGGATGGACGCGACCGGTTGGCGTGGCCCGGCATCACGCATGTCCGGGTGCTGCCGCGCTGGGTGCGGTACAGCGATTTCACCCGGGAACCGCCGCTCATCGTCGAGTGTGCGACCGATCAACTGACGTGAGCGGCGAGCTGCCGGGCCCAGGAGACGCACGACCGCGCTCAGCCCTTCGCCCAGCCCTTCTCTCAGTCCCAGGCTCGGCGCGACCATGAACGTGGCCGGTCAGGACACCGTCGCGGCCAGAGCCCACGGGTGGTGGGGCGCCAACGGCGTCACGCCCCTCTTCATGCACAGGAAACGCCCGGGAACAACGGCAGCGCCCACAGGGCGTCGTGCAGCCCCTCGTTGCTCTGGACCTTGAAGCCGCTGACATTCGCCTGCCGGCCCACAGCGCGCGAGCTTCTTACCCACGTCCTGGAGCAGGGAGCAACCGGACTCCGAGGCGCGACAGGCGCCGGGCAAGGCAACTGAACCAGGGTTGACCCTCCCCGTGTCCCTTGTAGCGGTCGGGCAGTTGACCGCCCGGGACGCACGAGGGCGGAGAGCCCGCCCGCCGCCTCATCACTGTCCGCTGCTATTCTCCCCCTCTCCTGGAAATGAGCCTGGGCATGGGCACGTCACGACGAGAGGCTTGAGCGGACATGGTCGTCAATGACGTATCCGCCGAGTCCCACGTGTTCTTCGCACGGCACCACGCCGAACTCGGTCCATTTGCCCACTTGTTGACCGGAGGACCGGAGGCCGCGGACACCCTCGTCGCGGATGCGCCGGCCACGTTATGGCAGCGGTGGGTTCGGGTGCGCAGCGCCGACCGCCGATGGCTTGTGGCCGCGCGGAAGGGCGGAGCCGCACCGTCCACGGGGACTTCGCCCCGGGGCGTTGCGGCCAGGGGGCGGCACGGTAGCCCGGAGCCCATGACAATCCCCTGCTCTCCGACGGAAGTTCAAGGGCCGCGAGCTCAGCCCCCACAACGGAGGAACCACCGATGACCACCCGAGCCCAACGACGCAGGATCCACAGGCGCCGGGTGCAGCGGCGGCGCACCCTGGCCGGGCTGGTCACCGCCCTGGGCATGACCGGAGCCGCCCTCACCACCAGTGTTCTGCTGGCCCCCGCCGGTGCGGCAGGCTCCTGGCCGACGCCCAGCGGTGGAACGGCGGTCGCCGAGTCGATAGAGGTGTCCGGCACCTTTGACGGCGGCCTCAAGCGCTATCGCGCCGACGGAGAGCTTGGCGACGATCGTCAGGAAGAGGGCAGGGGCGCCGTCTTCACACTCAAGGACGGCGCCGTGCTCACCAACGTCGTACTGAGCACTCCCGGCGCCACCGGCGTCCGCTGCCTGGGCAGCTGCACATTGCGGAACGTGTGGTGGGAGGACGTCGGCGAAGAGGCCGCCAGGTTCGAGGGGACGTCGGCGGACGCCGTCTACACGGTGACCGGTGGCGGCGCGCGGCATGCGGCCGACCGGGTCTTCGAGTTCAACGGAATGGGCAAGGTGGTGCTGCGCGGATTCGAGGCCGACGACTTCGGCGAGCTGGTCGGCTCGTGCAGCAACTGCCGTGACCAGTACCGGCGATCGGTCATCGTGCACGACGTCGATCTCACCGCCCCGGGCAAGCGTATAGCCGCGATCAACGTCAACTACGGTGATACCGCCGAGCTGCGTGACATCCGTATCCACGGGGACGGCGGTGACATCGAGCCCTGTGTGCGCTACCTGGGCAACAACAGTGGCGCGGAGCCGGCCAGGACCGGAAGCGGTCCCGATGGGATCAACTGCCGTTACGCACCCGGGAACGTCAGCTACGACTGAGTTACGACCGCGAGCGGTGAGGGGGCGGCGAGCCGGTTCTCCGCGGTGGACCACCGCAGGGAACCGACTCGTCCCCGCCCCTGTCTGTCAGTTCATGGTGGAGCCGATCCCGCCGCCGCTCACTTCGAGGAAGTCGGTCGCGGGCAGTGAGCCGTCGGCCTTACGGGGGCCCTGGGCAGAGGCCGCCCCGGACTCGTTCACGGCGGGGGTGGGAATGCCCGCGTCCCAGTTGTTGCGCGCGGAGACCGTGAAGTCGCCCAGCTTGGCCTCGGCGGCTCCACCGACGGCCAGATTGGCCGCGAGCCGGGCCCGGCCGGTCGCGAAGTAGAAGCCGGTGCCCGCGTTCCGGTAGGCGGTGTTGCGGTTGAGCGCGATGGCGCCGGTGTTGCTGTTCTCCGTGAAGCCGTTCGACGCGTTGTCCCAGGTCGCGTTGTTGTTCACCAGATGTGCGGCCGTCGCTCCACCGCCGCCGAGCTTGAAGCCGTTGCCGTTGCCCTCGAACGGCGGGTCGCTCCAGCGGTTCTCGCCGTTGCCGTACGCCCAGGAGTGCTCGACGGTGACCGCGCTCGCCCACTGCCACAGATCCATGCCGTCGTCGGCGTTGTGAAACAGCCGCGCCCCGGTGACCTTGTTGCCGCTGCCGGAGCCGAACTTGATCGCGAGACCGTCGGCGTTCTGCCCGTGCTGCGATGGGTCGTAGTTGCGGTACGAGTCCAGGTTGGCGATGAGGTTGTCGTTGCAATTCTCGCCGCGCAGGGTGAATCCGGAGTCGCCGTTGTCGTTGGTGGTGAGGTTTCTGAAGATACCGCCGGTCGACGACGTGACGACCACGCCCTGTGCGGGTGAGCGCTGGAACCGCATGCCGGAGATGGTCCAGTAATCGCCCTGGATCGCCGCGAGCCAGGAGCCGGCCGGTAACTTCGATCCGTCGATCACCACCTTCTCGGACCCGTACGGGCTGAGCGTGATCCGGTTCGACGCCGTGCCGTCGGCCGAGGACTTGAGCGTATCGGCCGGGTAATACGTCCCGCCCCGAACCTGGATGACCGTACCGGCCCGCGCGTCGCGTACCGCACCCTCCAGGGCCGCCGTACTGGACACCACCACGGTGGCGGACGAGGCGCCGGCGTCATGGGACGGCACCGCGAGATAGCCCGCGCCGCCCAGGACGGCCGCGGTCGTGACGGCGAGCGAAAGTGTACGAGTGCGCCGATGGCGTCCTGCGGTGCTGCTCACAGCGGGTGGTTCCCTTCCACGGGGTACGAGCGGGGCAGTGCTCCCGGCTCGCTGACACCAACTGGTCGCCGCCGAGAGGCGAAAGGTTGCCGCCCCTCTCCACCGGCCGACCGAGCGGTTTCGAAGGGCCTGACCCTTTCGGTGCGGCGTGTGGGGGTGGGCCTCGTCGCACCCCTTCGGCGCCGGCAGGCGCGCAGAGAAAATTGTGCGCTCCGGCGTGCGCCCCAATGGCCGAAAAGCGAAGGCAGCGATTCGATCGAACCGGGTACTAATGGACGTGCTCGGTGCAAGGTTCGAAACTTCAGGAACAGGGGCGAACGTGATCCGGGTTTTATTCGTGCACGACACCTGGCTGATGCGCTCCGCGCTCACCGCGTTACTGAGCGACGAGGAGGACATCGAGGTCACCGCGGCCCCCTGGACCAAAGCACCCGGCCGTGCGCGGGCGTTCCGTCCACAGGTCTGCATCGTCGACGGCGACACATCCGGCACCACGGAATTCCCGAACGGGCCCGGGGGGCCGGGATGCGCCCTGCTGGTTCTGGCCACGGCATGCCGGCCCGGAGTGCTGCGCCGTGCCGTCGCCGCCCGCGCCCTGGGCATCGTGGACAAGGACACCCCTCCCGGGCGCCTGCTCCGTGCGATACGACTGGTGGCCGCCGGGCAGCGCTACGTCGACAGCTCGCTCGCGGCCGACTTTCTGCAGGCCGCCGAAATGCCGCTGACGGCACGCGAGTTGGCCGTACTGACCCTCGCCGCCGGTGGCGCCTCGGTCCCGGAGATAGCTCGCGAGCTGCACTTGAGCAACGGCACGGTCCGCAACTACATGGCCGCGATCAACCGCAAGACCGGAGCCCGCAACAGGGTCGACGCCATCCGCATCTCCCAGGGGGCGGGCTGGCTCTAGGATCTGTGTGCGGTTCAGTGGTTCTCCGGAGCAGAGTCGGCAGTCTGTCGGCGGTATGTCGGTGGAGATTGCAATCGTGGGCGGGTAGTTGCTCCCCATGACCTGGGGGCCCGGAGCGCAAGGAGCCTGTCATCGTGTCTTCCGCATCCCGCAGCCGACCGTGGGACGTTCACCGGCTGCCGTCCGCCGAGGGCAGGATCTTCCTGGTCACCGGGGGTAACGCCGGGATCGGCTACTTCGCAGCGGAGCAGCTCGCCGCCACCGGCGCCGTCGTCGTGCTCGGCAGCCGGGACGCCGCGAAGGCCGATGCCGCCATGGCCTCGATCCGCTCGCGCGTCCCCGGCGCGCAGGTGCGGCACCTTCAACTGGACCTCGCCGATCTGTCGTCCCTGAAGACCGCCGTGGACAGGCTGGACCTCGATCATCTCGACGCGGTGGTCCACAACGCAGGTGTGGCGCTCGACGACCCGCAGCGTCGGGAGACCGCGGACGGCCACGAGCTGATGTTCGGTACCAACCACCTCGGCCACTTCGCACTCACCCAGTGGCTGGCCCCCCTGCTGTCGGCGGCGTCGGCGGGCCGCATCGTGACGGTGGGAAGCTTCGCGGCGCGGTCCGAGCGACTGGACCTGGGCGATCTGCAGTCGACCCAGGACTACCGTCCCAAGCGCACCTACGGCCGATCGAAGCTGGCCCAGATGTACTTCGGCTTCGAACTCGATCGGCGCCTGCGGGCCGTCGGCAGCACGGTGCTCAGTGTGGTGGCCCACCCCGGCGGCGCACTGGACTCCCTCACCCCGTCCCGCCCGCAGATACGCGTGACAACCCCCGGCGAGCGGCTGCGTGCCTTGCCCGCCGGGCTCCTCGTGCAGGGCAAGGACGCCGGAGCCTGGCCCGTCGTACGCGCCGTCCTCGACTCGGAGGTGAAGGGAGGGCAGCTGTGGGGGCCGAGGGTCTTCGGCCTGCGTGGCACACCACGGCGTGAGCCGGTCCCCTCTCATATGGCCGATCCGGCAGTCGCCGCTCGCCTGTGGGCGGCCGGCGGTGAGCTGGTCGGCACCGATCCGTACCTCGGCTTTCGGTAGGCGCGGAGCAACGGCCAGGGCAGCTGTCCGCTGGTCAACTGCCGGGTTCGGCCCGGCGGCGTTGTGGTGGGAACTCGCAGGGCGAGCAGCCACCGGGACGCACGCGGCGCCGGACCGGAACCGTCGGATCACTCCTCTTCACACAGGCACCGGGACGCGAGTCGGAAGTCGTTCCGGGGTGATTGTCAGACCCCTCCGCTACGTTGCCGCCATGACAGACTTCGTACTGGTCGCAGGGGCCTGGCTCGGGTCGTGGGCGTGGGACGAGGTCGTGCCGGAGCTGCGTGCTTCCGGGCACGGCGCCCACCCGCTGACGCTTTCCGGCCTCGCCGATAAGCAGAGCAGGCCGGCTGGGCAACAGACGCATGTGCGCGACATCGTCGACGAGATCGAACGCCTCGATCTGCGCGATGTCGTCCTCGTGGGGCACAGCTACTCCGGCATCCCGGTCGGCCAGGCCGCTGAACGGATCGGCGACCGGCTGGCCCGCGTGGTCTTTGTCGACTCTCTCGTCCCGGCCGACGGGGAGTCCTTCGCCTCCTGCTGGTGGGAGGGACGCGAGAAGTTCGAAGCCTTGCTTGCGGGAGGTGACGGCTTCTGGGTGCCCCTGACCCCCACCGACTGCGCGGGTCAGGGGCTCGACGACTCGCAGATCGCCCGGCTCGTGGGAGGTGCCACGCCCCACCCGGCCGCCACGCTGACCGAACCCGCCGTGCTGACCCGCCCGCTCGGCGAGCTGCCGGCGACGTACATCAAGTGCCTGCTCGACGGCGACGAGCCGACCGACGACGTGACCGAGTTGCTGACGAGCGAGCGTTGGCAGCTCGTCGAGATGCAGACCGGCCACTGGCCGATGTTCTCCCAGCCGCATGAGCTGGCTCGGATCCTCCTCGACGCGACCCGGGGGTGATCGCGGTGTGGTGACGACGGGCGTGCACCGGGCGTGCACCGGCCGCGTTGGTCACAGCCACTCGCCGGGGGGATCGGACGGTGCGTGCGAGGGGCGGCTGCCGCGACAGGCGTGCGCCCTCAGAGGCGCTCCGCGTGCCAACGGCCGACCAGATCGCGGTAGAGCGCCGAGCGGACCAGCAGCTCATCGTGTGTGCCGCAGGTGGCGCGGGTGCCGTCCAGGACCAGGATGCGGTCCGCGCGCCGGGCCGAACTGATCCGGTGCGCCACGACGATCACGGTCCCCGGCCGCTCCGCGAAGGCCAGTTCCGCTCGGGCCTCGGCCGCCGGATCGAGGTGGCAGGTCGCCTCGTCCAGCAACACCAGCGGCGCGGGGGAGAGGTGGGCACGGCCGAGCGCGATGAGCTGACGCTCGCCCTGTGACAAGGACGCGGGATCGATCTGGGCGTCGAAACCGCCCAGTCGCTGGAGCAGCGGACCGAGGCCGACCGCCTCCGACGACGCCTCCAGAGCCGCGGCGGACGCCCCCGCTGTGCACAGGTAGAGCAGGTTCTCGCGCACGCTGCCCGTGAAGACGTACGCCTCCTGCGGGATGAGCACCCGCAGCCGCGCGGGATCGTCGGTGGACGGGGCGCGCGCCGGTCCTCCCTGCACCAGCACCTCGCCGTGCGTGGGGTCGAGGAGGCCGGCCACCAATCCGGTCAGGGTGGATTTGCCGATACCGCTCGGTCCTACGACGACCAGGTGCTCGCCCGGTTCGACCGTGAGATCGAGGTCGCGCAGCACGGGCTGGGCAGCGGAACCGTAGGCGAACGTCACCTCGCGGAGTTCCACCCGGGAGCCGTCCTGGTGGGGCCGTGCCGGCGGTGACGAGTGCGCAGCGCGTTGGGTGGAGCGCGCCGTAGGCCGTACGGAGGGGCCGTGGCCCTCCTGCACGCGGCCCGGCCCGTGCGGGCCCTCCGTGAGTCGGTCGAGCACCACGAGCAGCCTGGTGCCGGCCGCACCGAGCGCGTTCATCAAGGTGTGCAGAGCCGGCATGAGGGACTGGGTCAGGTAGGTCAAGGCTCCCAACAGGGCGCCCGCCGTTACCTGTTGACGCATCAGCCACGGGGTGGCAATCAGCAGGAGCAGGACCGGCACATGCCCCGCCACGCCCAGGGACAGTGCGCGTGCGGCCGCCCATCGGGCGAGGGAACGCGCTGCACGCTCCTCGCTCGCGATCACGGCGTGCGCCCGTGCAGCCGTCAGCTCCTGCGCGCCGCAGGCCACCACGTCCCGCAGCCCGGTCGCGATCGCCCCCACCTGCGTGGACACCGCCTCGTCGGCCTGCAGGAAGGCGCGTTGGCAGCCGGCCATGGGCCGGAGCGTCGCCAGGAAGAGCAGCAGGCCCACGAGCAGCGGCGGCAGTACGAGCAGCAGCAGCTGCGGTGCCAGCGACGCGAGTCCCAGCAACGCGCCGACGGCCGTGAAGACGAAGGAGCGCGCGACAAGTACCAGCCCGGCGAAGCTGTCCCGGGCGATCTCGGTCTGGTTCGTGAGTCGGGAGACGACGGCGCTGTCGGCCGCGTGCGCCGGGTCCGACACGGCCTGGGTCAGTGCCCGCCCCACCACCCGGCGCACGAGTCCGTCCCGGAGCGGTTCGACGAGATCGGCCAGCCCGCGGAAGACCCCGCCGCCGGCCAGCCCGCCGACCACCACCGCCAGCGCCGCCACGCCCAGCCACACCAACCCGGTGCCGGTGCGGCGGGCCAGGAAGCCGTGGTCCAGGGCCATGGCGATGCCGTAGCCGCCGAGGAAGGTGTGTGCCGACTCCAGGAGCGACCAGCCGGCCAGAGCGAGCAGCACCCGCTTGCGTCGGCCGAGGAAGCCCAGTGCCTGCGGCAGCAGCCGCTCGCGTGCCCCTGTCACGGAGCCGCCGTTTCGTCGTCACCGCAGTGCGCGAACACCGCCCGGTAGGCGGCGTCCTCCCACAGCCGGTCGTGCGGGCCGACGGCACGTATCCGGCCGTCCTCCACCCACGCGACCAGATCGGCGCGGGCTGCGGAGGAGACCCGGTGGGCGATCAACAGCCTGGTGCCCGGCCGTACGTCGTGCACCAGGGCGCGGCCGACGTGCAGTTCGGTGACGCTGTCCAGGCTGGAGGTCGCGTCGTCGAGCACCAGCAGCCGGCCTGCATGGGCGAACGCCCGTGCCAGCCCCAGGCGTTGGCGCTCGCCGCCGGACAAAGGGGCATCGCGGAGTGGCGCGTCCCAGCCCTCGGGCAGCAGCCGCACGAAGGTGTCGGCGCCGGCCGCGCGCGCCGCGGCCTCGATCTCCCCGGAGGGCGGGTGGTACGGCCCGAAGGCGACCGCGGCCCCGACGGTGTCACCCAGCAGCGCCGGCCGCTCGAAGGCGTACCCGACCTCCCGGCGCAGCGCCGCGGGGTCCACCTCGGTCAGCGGGACCCCGTCCAGCAGGACCTGGCCGGCGTCGGGATCGGTCAGTCGGCCGGCCACGGCGCCGAGGAGCGACTTGCCCGCTCCGGACCGCCCGACGACGGCCATGGTGGTGCCTCCCGGCACGACCAGGTCGACGTCGCGCAGCACGCCGGCGCCCCCGCGAACCACGGTGACCGCGCGCAGCTCCAGCCGGCCTGGGCCGCCGTCGGGCAGGGCCCGGCCGCCGTTGCGCATCGGTGCCACCGCGAGCAGATCGGCCATGCGACGGGCCGCGGCGCGGCTGCGGAGCAAGGAGTTGAGCTGTCCGATCACACCGCCGAGGCCGGCGGCGAGGACCGCGTAGCGGGAAGCCGCAAGCAGCTCTCCGACGGACAGGCCGCCGTGCGCGAGCCGCACTCCGCCGACGGCGAGGACGGCGGTCGTCAGCAGCGGCACCAGGATGCCGCTGCTGACCACGGCACGCCCGTACACCTGCCACATGTGCCGTCCCTGCGTGCCCAGTTCGGGAAGCGGTGCGAGGACTCGGGCGCGCTCACGGTCCGCAGTGCCGGCGGCGGCCACGGTGCGGGCGCCGCCCAGCGTTTCGACGAGCCGGCCGGCGATGTCCGCCTGCACCCGCTGATAGCGCGAGACGCTGTCGGATGAGCCGCGGGCGAACACCCGCAACAGGCGGGCGAGAAGGGGAACTCCGGCGAGGAACACCGCGGCCAGCCAGAGGTCGGTGAGCGCGAGGGCCAGCAGACCGCCCACCGGTGTGAGGACGGCGGCGAGGCCGGTGGCCGCCGTCGTCGGCGCGGACCCCGCTTCGGCGGCGTTGCCGGTGAGCCGGGTGACGAGATCGCCCGGTGAGAAACGGTCGGCCGCGCGGTGCGGGGCCAGTGCCAGAAGATGATCGACGCCGCGGCGCCGCAGCCACGCGGTGCCACGGGCGGTGGTGACGCCGCTGGTCCACGCCACCAATGTGTCGAGCAGCACCTCGGCGGCGAGCAGGACCGCACACAGGGCGATCGCGCGGGGAAGACCCGCGGCGTGCTCCAGTGCGAGATCGAGCGTGTGTCCGAGCACGGCGGGCAGGGCGACGGCCGCCGCGGCGGAGGCGGTGCTGAAGAGGCAGACGGCCACGGTCCGGCCCGTGCTGTGCCGGAGGGCGCCGGCCAGCAGGCGGCGGGCACCGGCGTCCGGTGCCGCTTCGGGTGCGGTAGGCCGCCGGGGCGTGGCGGGCCTGGAGGTGGGGGCCATGCGGTGCGGACCTCGACTCCGTGGGACGGGTACGACGGAGCGGCGGCCCCGGACGGTGGTCCGCCCGGGGCTGCCGCGAGCACATCACGCGGAGGCCGGAGCCTCGGCGCAGACGGCCGTCAGTTACAGGTGGTGACGCTCAGGCTGCTGTCACCGCAGAGCAGCAGGCTCGCGCGGCTGCCGCCACCACCGCCACCGGTGAACTCGTCCGTGGTCTCGGCCTTGGGGGTTTCCATCGTCTGAAGGTCGAGAAGGGTCATGGTGGTTCCTCTCATAGGTGGGGACAGGGTTTTTCGTTTCGGCCCCTGGAGGGGCCGGCTTCAGGGCCGCCGTAGCGGCGGGAGGAAGGGCAGGTGCACGGGTTGGTCGTGCAGCGCGCTGCCCAGCGCGAGCAGGCACCCGGCGGTGCCGGTGCTCAGGTCCATGGAGAGGCGCATCATCTGCTCCCCGGCGAAGGCCAGGTGCCCCTGGTAGGGGACGGCGCCCCAGGCGAGTGAGGCGATCTGCCGGCGCAGATCGGCGGTGTGCGTTCCGGGGCCGCCGGCGGTGGTGCGGCTCAGGTACAGCACCATGCCCGCCGCGCCTCGGAACAGCCCCGGCTGGGCGTAGAACTTGGCCTGTGCCGCCCGCACGATCTCGTTCCGTGCCAGTTCGAACTCCGGGTCCGCACGATGAGCGAGGTAGTCGTCGAGCACCATGCCGATACCGACACTGCCGGCGCCGAGGTACGGCATCGTCCGCCAGCCCTCGTCGACCTGTAATGCGCCGCCGGCGCCTCGTACGCAGCGGGCCAGGTCCCGGCGCAACGCGTCGGCGGTCAGGTCCAGCAACGCGGTGTCACCGGTCCGTTCGTAAAGGCGCAGGAAGAGCAGTGCCGTGCCGGTGGCTCCGTACAGCAGACCGGCGCGGGCCGCCGGGCGGGCCTCGGCGCCCTCGGTCCCGGACGCGTCGGCGTTGTCGGCGATAAGCTCGGCGCACCGCAGAGCCTTGTCCCGCAGCGCGCTTTCTCCGGTGGACGTCGCGAGGGCGTCGAGGGCGAGGCCGAGTCCCGCGAGCCCGCTGTGCAGATCGGGAGCGATGTCGGCCCAGCTCTCGGCGGTGATCCGCTCGACGAGCGCGAGGGCGTGCTCGCGGTGTCCGAGCCGGTCCAGCACCCAGGCGACGCCGGACAGGCCGTCGTAGAAGCCGAGCGGACTGCCGGATGCGGGTGCCTTCGACCTCAGCAGCAGCCACTCCTCGGCCTCGGGGCAGCGTGCGGCGCCCGTCTCGGCCAGCGCGTAGAGGACTCCGGCGGCGCCGTGGGCGACGGTGGAGCCGCCACCCGCCGTGGCGAACTGCGCGATGTCGCCCGGGAAGAAGCGATCCTCCCGGTCGGGCGTGGCCGACGCGAGAACGGCTCGGACCATGGAGTCGCGGCTGCGCGGCCAGTCCTCCAGTGCCACCGGCAGGTAGTCCGCCCCGTCGCCCGCAGACGCTCTCGACTGCGTGGCAGGTGCCAGGTGCCCGCGCAGAATCTCCGCCACCGCTTCGTCCAGGAACGCCCGCGGCACCGGGAACTGTTCGGCGGCGATGCGCGCCAGATGCACCGCCTTCTTACGGTCCACCGCGAAGAGGCTGGTCAGGGGCAGGAACAGGGCCAGACGCAGACATGCCAGGGCGTAGCGGTCGACGTCGAAGCCCCGACGGTCCGCGGGTGCCACGAAGCCCGGGTTGGCGATGACCTGACGGACGCTCTGGTCGTCGACCGCGGCCGCCTCGAAGTCCAGCAGCACCACCGAGGTCTCGTCCTCGGACAGCATGATGTTGAACAGGTGCAGATCGTTGAAGACCACGCCCCGGGCATGGATCGCCGCGACCGCGTCCGCCACCAGACCGTGCACGCGCAGGGCCCACTCGGTGTACTCGGCGAGCCGCTCCTGGCTCGGATCCGCTTCGATCAGCGGGTGGCGGTGGGCGAAGAAACTGTTCAGCGGCCGCCCCTCGATGTACTCCAGCGCCAGGAAGGAGTGATCGCCGAGCGTGAACCAGTCGCGCACCTCGGGAGTGCACCCCAGCCCCGACAGTCGCCGCAGCGCGTCTCTCTCGCGCCGCAGACGGGTCACCGCGTCGGCCTCGTCCGCGGCCAGACCGGCGTGCGGTCGGGCCTCCTTGAGCACCACCTGCTCGTCGGTTCGCAGGTCGCGGGCGACGTAGACCCCGCCGCCGTTGGAGAAGTGCAGCGCGCGCTCGATGCGGTACGGGATGTCGGAGACGGTGGTGGCGGAGCGGGCGGCCATATGCGGCTGCAGGAAGTCCGGGAGCGTGACCCATGAAGGCACGTGGAAGGTGGGCTCCCGGCGATCGGGGACCAGCCGGCCCTGCGCGTCCTCCACCGCGGGGCACAGCTCACCCGCGTCGTCGTAGCAGTGCCGCTCGGTGAAGCTGCCGTAGCGGACGTACACCGGTCCGGCACCCCAGCGCAGATCGCTGAGTATGTACGGTCCCGGCTCGCCGCCGAGCAGCGCGTCCAGGTCCTCCGCGATGACGCGGCACTGCGCGTCGTCGGCGGGGTAGATGGTCAGGAACTTCCCGCTGGCCCCGCGGTCGGCGTACTTGGCGTTGCGGGTGTGCAGCAGATAGCGGCTCGGCATGCACTTGAAGGCGATCGCCCTCGGTACGCAGTAGTCCCAGACCCGGTCGAGCACCTTCTCGGCGTTGTCCAAGCACGCGGATACATGGATCTTCCAGCCCTGGTTGGGCAGTTCACGATCGAGCGGGCGGAAAGCCAGCCAGTCGCCCGAGCGGTGGCTCTGCCAGCCGTCCGGCAGCTCCTGCCGCAGTGTCTCGTAGAGGCCGGCGCTGCTCTTGCCGGTCACCGGAAGCCGATGCGGGGCGTCGTAGAACTGCCGGTCGGCGTCGCAGAAGACGGCGTAGCCCTTGTTCATCCCACTCCCTCGGCCTCGTGATGCCATGAACGCTGTCATGCGGCCGAGAGGTGAAACAGTCGTGATTGTCATGAAGAGGATGTGCAGAATGCATGGATCCGCACATACCGGTGGCCAGGCAGTGAGGGCCCGCGAGGGTGGCGGGGCGCCCTGGGGTCGCAGGGTCGGGGAAAGCTCAACCTCCCCTTGCAACACAGCAGTTGGGGCCCGCACCTCACGGTGCGGGCCCCAACCGGGTCGAGCGTCCATGCGTCAAGCGACGACGATGTTCTCCGCCTGCGGACCCTTCTGGCCCTGCGTCACGTCGAACGTCACCTTCTGGCCTTCCTGAAGCTCGCGGAAGCCCTGGGCGGCGATGTTCGAGTAGTGGGCGAAGACGTCGGCGCCGCCACCCTCCTGCTCGATGAAACCGAAGCCCTTTTCCGAGTTGAACCACTTCACGGTGCCGGTAGCCATGCCATATCTCCTTCGGGGCAATTCCCGGGCCACGCACTGTGCGAGGCCGGCGTTGCCGCGATGATTACCCCGTCCGGAATGCACCGGAAATACAAAAGCACACCCACCGGCACGGAAAGCCGTTAAGCGCACTTGAAGTCTTTGGGAACCACAACTGCAACTGTGATCGACAGTAACACGGTGCATGCGAACGGGCGCGGCGAGTAATATCGCTCCGCTTGTCGGGTCGTGAACTCTTGTCGCGGATCGCAAAAAAGTCTGCGCCTGAGGCTGGAGATATTCGTTCGTACGGGCCGCACGATCCGCAGGGCGGACGGGCGTTTCCGCTGACGGGGGCCCCGATCGGGGGCTCGGTCGCCGTCCCTCCCGGGTCGCGGTGGACGTGGGAGAGGACGGCGACGGAGTGTCACCCTTACGCAGTTGGCGTCTGCTGCCCGGTGGCAGGCGTCGGGCGGCGCACGGTCAGGGGTGCGCGCTCTCGCCCGCGTCGGCCGTGGAATCGCGCAGTGCGGTATTCAGCCGGAGGGCCTCTTCGAGCTGGTCTTCCAGGATGACGATGCGGCACGCTGCATCGATGGGCATGCCGTCGTCGACGAGTTCGCGGGCGCGGGCGGCGATACGCAGCTGGTAGCGGGAGTAGCGGCGGTGGCCGCCCTCGGACCGCAGCGGGGTGATCAGGCGTGCCTCGCCGATGGCGCGGAGGAAGGTGGGCGTGGCGCCGATCATCTCGGCGGCGCGGCCCATGGTGTAGGCAGGGTAATCGTCATCATCAAGTCGGTCGGTGGCATTCGGGGGATTTTCTGGGGGCATTTGCACCTCGTCTGGGACGCGTCGAGGGGCCCCGGTGCCGTAAGACACCGGGGCCCCGAGGGGTTTCAACACCATCTGCCGGCGCCGGGCGCCGACCTTCTGTTTCCGCGTCTCCGTCCGGGAGGTGGGAGATGCGGGGATCGTGAATGCTTGACCGGGGACCACCTTCCATTCCGGGGCCTGCGGTTCCCGAGCGGCCTGGGCCTTGCTCGGGCCATCCTGATGGTGTCGACTCCTCTCTCAATTCCTCGGTCGGACTTCTTGCTCTGTGCGGTGATTCTGCGGGTGGCGGCCCTGCGGCCGCCCGGCCCGGCAATCAGCCGTGGGACCATCACGCGCTTCCGGCCCCACCACTCCACTGCCGTGCCGCGTTACCTCGCGGCGGTTCGTCTCCGCCGCATATCGCTGACTTCGTCGGCTACCCGAGAAACCCTAGCCGCGTCGATTTTCCATGTCTACCTTCACCACGGCAGATTTTCCCGGGCTCGGGAGTGAGGTTATCTGCCGCTCCATGGCTGCGGAGGTGGGTGCTGCGGCTCGCGTCGCCGTCGAAGTCGCAGCTCACGGCAGGTTCGGGCGGCCATCGCAGGCAGCGCCGGGGGCCTTCGGGGGCCGGTGCCGCCTTGCTGGTCGGTGGTGTGGCGTGCCGGGCGGCCGGGGTGATGATCCGGCGTCGTTCGCTGCCGAATCGGCTGTTATCGGGCAAGCTCGACATATGGACACGCAAGAACCGGATCCGGAGCCTCGTCGCACTCCCGGCCTGGACCCCGGTGGCCTGGTGCCTCCGGGGGAGACCCCGCCCGGTGAGGGCAGCACGGGTACGGAAACCGGACCTCGCGACGACCTCTCACGGGGCTGGGCCAAAGGCCCCGCCATCATCATCGGCATCGTCGTCATCCTCTGTGCGGCATTCTTCATGGGCTACGCCGTGCTCTACGCCCTCTGATCGAGGTAGGCGCGGGCCGGCCAGTCCTGGGCTGCGCCCGCGTCAGAGCTTGCGCGTGTCGCGCGGTTCGACGTAGGGCTCGTCCTCCGGCGGGAGGCCGCCCTCGATGGCCCTGGACCGTTCGAGCTCCGAGTTGAACTCCAGGCCCAGCAGGATCGCGATGTTGGAGATCCACAGCCAGACCAGGAAGATGATCACCGCCGCGAAGCTGCCGTACGTCTTGTCGTAGCTGCTGAAGTTGGCCACGTACAGGCCGAACAGTGCGGAGGCGACGATCCAGATCACCACCGCCAGGAGGCCGCCCGGGGTCACCCAGCGGAACTTTCGCCTCACGTTCGGAGCGGCCCAGTACAGCACCGCGAAGATCAGGGAGACCAGAACGACGAGCACCGGCCACTTGGCGAAGTTCCACACCGTCAGCGCCGTGTCGCCCAGCCCGAGGACCTGCCCCATCTTCCGGGCGAGAGGTCCGGTGAACACCACCCCGATCGCCGTGAGAGCCAGCAGTACCACCACGACGACGGTGATCCCCAGGCGTACCGGCAAGGTCTTCCACACCGGCCGGCCCTCGCCGATGTCGTAGATGACATTGGAGGCCCTCATGAACGCCGCGACGTACCCCGACGCGGACCACAGGGCGATGACGATGCCCACGACCAGGGCGAGGCTTGCCGCGCCCTGGCTGTTCTCCATCTGCTCCAGCATGCTCGTGAGGACGTCCCGGACGGACCCCGGGGCCAAGCTGCCGAGGTTGTCGATGAGCGGTTTGATCGTCGAGCTGCCGAGCAGGCCCAGGATGGACACCAGGGCCAGCAGGGCGGGGAAGATCGCCAGCACGCCGTAGTAGGTGAGTGCGGCCCCCCAGTCGCTGAGGTTGTCGGCCTGGAACTCCCGCAGGGTGCGCTTGAGAGCGTCCTTCCATGAGCTCTTGCGCAGGGCGGTGGGGCTCTCGGGGGCGGATTCGCCGGCCGTCGTCGAAGCGCCGGGGGCGCCCGGGGTGTCCGCCCCGGCCGGGCCGCGGTTCGAGGCCCCGGTCTGCTCGCCGCCCGGTGTGGGGCCGTGGCCACCCTCGGGCTCGCCTTCGTGCGGCGTTGTCATGGGTCATCGCCCCTTCCTGGATGCGGGCCCGGACCTGGCGGACGAGGGCTCCGGCTTCCGGTCCAGTTTTCCGCCGGAGCGAGGACCTGGCCCGCCGGGATCCGCCGCCTGGAGCACGACGCGTCGCCGACCATGACGGGCCGTGCCGTGCTCACTCGCACCGCTCGGCGAGGGTGTCGCAGCGATGGTGCACACCGCGGCCCGGGGTCTGGTGCCGACCCGAGGGCGTACGCGCGCCAGGCAGCTGTGGGTGATACCCAGTCAGGTCGCGTCGTCAGGGGAGCCTCGACTCGCAAATCGAATGCTGCTGCCCGCAGTTGGGTTCGTCCGGTGGCGTGCAGGCGTGCCCCTGGGCGCCCGCGCCACAGACAATCGGACGTCACGCCTGCTCCACGGTCCGCCGGGCGCGTCGAACCGTTGAAGGCGTGTCGGAGCCGTGTCCTGCGCAGAGGGCCCGAAGCGCGCGGGCGGAGGTGCCGAGGATGATCCACGGGCGCTCCCGTGGCGGGCGGCGCACACTGAGGCCAGAGCGCGATCAGCACCGTGAGGTGACCGATGAGCCGGATACTCCCCGCAAGCTCCGCCCTGCTTCTGGCCGGGACGCTGGCGTTGGCCGGTCTCTGCGGCTGTGCCTCAGGTGGCGGAGCAGCGCAGGAAGGGGCGACGGTCACCAGTACGCAGACCGTCACCGAGCCCCCGACGCCCACGAAGCCGGAGTCGAATCCTCCTCCCGCATCGCGCACGGCCCCGCCCGCACCGTCGAAACCGGCCGCCAAGCCGCCTGCTGACGCCGAATCCACCGTCAAGGCGTATTTCGCGGCCGTCAACGCGCACGACTTCCGCCGGGCGTGGGAGCTGGGCGGCAAGAACCTCGGCGGCTCCTACGAGTCCTTCGAGGCGGGTTTCGCGGATACGGCCCGGGACAGCGTCGGCATCGTCGACGTCACCGGCAACACCGTCTCGGTAACGCTCGACGCGCTCCAGACGGACGGGGCCGTGCGTCACTACGCAGGTACTTACACCGTCAGCGGCGGAGTCATCACCAGCGCCGACGTGGAGGAGCTGGGCGACTCGAGTCCCGGCCCGGAGCAGACACCGAACGAGGAGAACAGCAAGCTGTACCCCCCGGGCCCGCCCGCCGGTGTCCCTGACGTCGACTGCGCCGACCTCGACGGGCCCGTGTGGGTCGGCGACGACGACCCGCACCGGCTCGATCGGGACGGCGACGGCATCGGTTGCGACATCAACTGAATCGACCGGCATCAGCGAGCGAGCCGGACAGGCGCTGCGAGGAGGGTCGCCCGCGGCGCCTGCGGCGTGTCGGGCGGTCGGCACACACCCAACTTGAGCGTCAGCTTGTCAACTTATGTCGAGTGGGCTATATAAATATTCGTCGGGCATCGCACCAGATACCGAAGGAGAAGACAGTGATGCTCATGCGTACCCGCCTGTTTGAGGAGTTCGACCACTCGGACCCGCAGGGAGCGGCCCGCTCCACGGCGAAGCCGGCGCCCATGCCGATGGACGCGTACCGCTCCGGCGACGCCTACGTCGTCCACTTCGACCTCCCCGGGGCCGACCCGGAGTCCATCGACCTCGATGTCGAGCGGAACGTCCTGACCGTCCGCGCCGAGCGCCGTAGGACCGCTCCCGAGGGCGCCGAACTCGTCGCAGCGGAACGCCCCGCGGGCACCGCCGCCAGGCAGCTCTTCCTCGGCGAATCCCTGGACACCGAGCGCATCGAAGCGTCCTACGGGCACGGCGTCCTGACGCTGCGCATCCCCGTCGCCGAACAGGCCAAGCCGCGCAAGATCCGGATCGCGAACGGCGACGCCCGCCGGCAGATCAGCAGCTGACACGGTGGCGCCGGATACCGAGAAGCCGGCCCATGAGAACTCAGTACAGGAACAACCGCGTACCGGAGACAAATGCGTACCGTGCGCCGGCTCGCCCAGCCGCGCAGGGAGGGGAAGAAGGACATGACGTTCAGGGAACTGCTCGTCGCCGTAGCGGTGGCAGGCGGGTACGAGACCGACGCCGAGGCCGAGGAGGTGACACGCGCGGTACTCGCCACCCTCGGGGCACACGTCACGGGCGAGGAGCGCGTCGCGTTGGCCCGGAGCCTCCCCGAGGAGGCCGCCCGCACCATCGCGGACGAGATCCCGCTGGAGCAGCCGCTCGACGCGCCGGGCTTCGCCGCCGCGGTCGCCGCACGCCTGCCGGGAGCGACACCCGCCACCGCGCGCTGGCACATCGGCTCCGTCCTCACCGTCATCGGCAACGTCGTCGGCGACGACCTCGTCACCCGCATCCTGAGCCGGCTTCCGCGCGGCTACGCCCTGCTGTTCGGCCGCGCCGAGCTGACCTGGGCCGCATGACGTCGCCATGGTGTTGGCGCCGGTCTTTCGGACCGGCGCCAACACCTTTGGTCCCCTCCGGGATTGCACTGCGTACACCGGGGCACTCTCGCCGGGGAGCGGCCGAATCGAGTGGGAAGGAAGCCATGTCGGAAACAGCGCACAGCACGCCGGCCCGCGGTGCACCGTGCTGGGCGAACCTTGTCGCCCGCGACCTGCGGGCGACCCAGGAGTTCTACGCGGCGGTCCTCGGCTGGAGCTACCGGCCCGGAAGCCTGGGGGAGGAGTTCTCCGTCGCGCTGCTCGACGGGCAGCCGGTCGCCGGAATCGGTGCCCTCGCCCAGAGCCTTCAGGTGCCGGTTGCCTGGACGCCGTACTTCGCCGTGGAGAGCGCGGACGACACCGCGGACCGTATCCGCGAGCGAGGCGCCACCATGGCGGTGGGGCCGCTCGCCCTCGGCAAGGGCCGTGCGGGGCTCGCCGCGGACCGTGACGGCGCGGTCTTCGGATTCTGGGAAGGCGAGGTGCTGCCGTGGTCGGTCGGACAGGGCAAGGCCCCGGCCATGGTCGAGTTGCGGACGCGTGCCGAGTCCGACGCCGCCACTTTCTACGGTGAGGTGTTCGACTGGTCCTCCTCGGAACAGCCGGGCACCTGCACCGCGATCCAGGAGGACGGCCGGGTCGTCGTGCGTGACGGCGCGCGTACCGTCGCCGTCCTGCGCGGCGGAGGCATCGCCGCCGACCCGGACCCCAAGGTCCGGCCCCGGTGGAGCGTTCATTTCCCCGTCGACGATCTCGCACAGGCCACCGCGGCCGCAGTCGACGCCGGGGGCACCGTCACACCACTGCCGGCGACCGACAGCAGCACCTGCCGTGCCCGCACGGTCATCCGCGACCCCGACGGCGGCCTGTTCACCGTCTGCACCATCTAGAGGGACGTCCGGGTCGCACGGGCTGCCGTTGGCGCGGCACGCAGCACGCGTGCGGTGTCGATGACGATCAGGTTGCGGTGCGCGCGTGTCTCGTTGCCGAAAACGGCGTCTCTCGTTGGCGGTGATATGGACCCTTTTGAGATGAAGCATGACGAGCCGCTCTCGCACGCCGAGTTGCTGGGGGCGTACTGGCTGGACACCCCGCACTACGGCCCATCTCCCTGGGGGCGGGCAGCGGATCGTCCGTCGTCGGTGCGCACGGCGACGGGCGGCGCGGTCCGCGCGGCGGTCGTCGGCCTCGCGGTGGTGACGATCCTCGCGGCGGCCCTTTCGGCCTGGACGCGCGGCTGAGAAGCCTCGTCGTCCCACACCCGCTCAACCCGTACGCCGCGTCGGCCCACCGGCAGACAACGCCCGCCTCCTCCCGGTCGCCGCGTTGCCGGGCGTCCCGCGCATCGCTGAACGAGCGGCTCCGCGTGGCATGCGGCGGCCGGAGGCGCGGGGCTTCGTCAGTCGTCGAGGCGGACGCGGAAGGTGATGCGCTCGTGGTGCATGGTGACCACCGCGTCGCCCTCGGCCTCGGCGTACGCGCGCGTCCCCCCACGGACCGGCGCTCCCGCGGTGTGCGGGCCCGGGCCGAAGCGGTCCATCAGCGAGGTCAGGGCCAGAGTGCCGTGATCACTGCGCAGGACGTACTGGCACTGAGCGATGGCGCCCTGGGGCGTCACCTGGACCGCACTGCAGCACCTGCCGTGCCCGCACGGTCATCCGCGACCCCGACGGCGGCCTGTTCACCGTCTGCACCATCTAGAGGGACGTCCGGGTCGCACGGGCTGCCGTTGGCGCGGCACGCAGCACGCGTGCGGTGTCGATGACGATCAGGTTGCGGTGCGCGCGTGTCTCGTTGCCGAAAACGGCGTCTCTCGTTGGCGGTGATATGGACCCTTTTGAGATGAAGCATGACGAGCCGCTCTCGCACGCCGAGTTGCTGGGGGCGTACTGGCTGGACACCCCGCACTACGGCCCATCTCCCTGGGGGCGGGCAGCGGATCGTCCGTCGTCGGTGCGCACGGCGACGGGCGGCGCGGTCCGCGCGGCGGTCGTCGGCCTCGCGGTGGTGACGATCCTCGCGGCGGCCCTTTCGGCCTGGACGCGCGGCTGAGAAGCCTCGTCGTCCCACACCCGCTCAACCCGTACGCCGCGTCGGCCCACCGGCAGACAACGCCCGCCTCCTCCCGGTCGCCGCGTTGCCGGGCGTCCCGCGCATCGCTGAACGAGCGGCTCCGCGTGGCATGCGGCGGCCGGAGGCGCGGGGCTTCGTCAGTCGTCGAGGCGGACGCGGAAGGTGATGCGCTCGTGGTGCATGGTGACCACCGCGTCGCCCTCGGCCTCGGCGTACGCGCGCGTCCCCCCACGGACCGGCGCTCCCGCGGTGTGCGGGCCCGGGCCGAAGCGGTCCATCAGCGAGGTCAGGGCCAGAGTGCCGTGATCACTGCGCAGGACGTACTGGCACTGAGCGATGGCGCCCTGGGGCGTCACCTGGACCGCACTGCACTGCGCGCTGCCGTCCCCGACGGTGCGCCCCGGCTTACCGTTGCGGCTCTGGTGCAGGTCGAAGTAGAGGGTCCAGTTGTCCCCGGCCCGCGGGTGCTGAGGCTGGGTGTGGACCTTCTTGACCGCGATCCACTCGACCTTCTTCGTGTTCCTGCTCTCCGGTCTCGCGTGGGCCGGACCGCTGGGCGGGGCGAAGGTGAAGGCGCCGACTCCGAGGGCAGCAGCGGTCACGGCGGTCAGCATTGCGGCGCGGCGTCGGGAGCGTACGAACACGAAGCCTCCAGGAACTCGGTCAGGAACGACGGACATACGAACCCCGGTCCGCGGTCGGCGGACTGCGGCTCACCGGCTCACTCCAACGGCTGCTGCTCACCGCGCGCCGTTGCCTGCGCCGGGACGTCACCCGCAGGAGCGTTGCATTCACTCATCCGCACGCCCTGGTCATTCACATGGCCGGAAAGTGGTTCGGTACGCGTCAGGGAATGCCGAGGGGCGGGAGGGAACTCAACGGGCCACGGGTGAGAGGTTTTTCGCATGACCAGTGGGTAGACGACGCATAACGTTCCGGCCAGGGGAGAGGAGCAGGACATGGAGACCGCAGCGGTGCAGGATCTGCCGACGGCCGACCGGGCGGAGGTCGCCCCGGACGCCCGCTTGGAGACCCCTCTGCCGCCGGTTGAGGAGGCCCGCCGCGTCGCTCCGCGCGACGCCCGCCGGCTCTCGAAAATGTTCTTCGACCGCTTGGCGCTGCTGGAGGAAGGCACCGCCGAGTATCAGTACGTCCGCAACACCCTCATCGAGATGAACCTGTCGCTGGTGCGCTACGCGGCGAGCCGCTTCCGCAGCCGTGGGCAGGAAATGGAAGACATCGTGCAGGTCGGCACGATCGGTCTGATCAAGGCCATCGACCGGTTCGACATCGCGCTGGAGAACGAGTTCACCACGTTCGCCGTGCCCTACATCGTCGGCGAGATCAAGCGCTTCTTCCGCGACACCACCTGGTCGGTGCATGTTCCCCGCCGACTGCAGGAACTGCGCGTCGATCTCGCCCGCGCCCGGGAAGACCTGGAAGCGCAGGGCATCCACGACCCGAGTGTCGCCGAACTCGCCGAGCACCTGGACCTCGGGCAGGAAGAGGTGATCGAGGGACTCGTCGCCTGCAACGGCTACAGCGCCGACTCGATCGACCGGCCCATCGAAGCAGGCGGCGGTGGCAAGCAGCAGAGCGGACTTGTCGCCGACCTGATCGGCAAGGAAGACCCCGCGCTCGCCCGTGCCGAGGACGTCCAGGCGCTCAAGCCGCTCATCGAAAAGCTCGACGACCGTGCCAGGACCCTGCTTCAGCTGCGGTTCGGAGCGGAAATGACACAGTCCGAGATCGGTGACGAACTCGGTATCTCGCAGATGCATGTTTCGCGGCTGCTGAGCCGCGCCTGCAATCAGCTGCGCGACGGACTCCTCGCCGAAACCTGAGTGTCCCGGCCCGGAATCTCCGGTGGACCGCAGCCGCTGCGCCGGCACGGGTCCACCGGAGGAGGACGCCTCTGGGGACGGTTCAACCGGACTCAGTCGTCGACGCCGTCCATGACCTTGCCGAGGTCCACGAACTTGAAGCCGGTGGCCTCGCGCTCGCCCTCCGCGGGGGTGACGTGGCCGTCCTGGACGACGAGCAGCCCGTGCGGGTACTTCCTGCCGAGCGGGGCGTTGAGCACCGCCGCGCCGTCGCATTCCTCCGAACCGTCCACAGCGCCCGATGCGGTCACCCGGAAGCCGCCCTCGTACTCGTTGCGGTCCGCGACGTCGCGGTCGTAGAGGGCGAAGGTGTTGTCCCCCTGGCTGGACGCCAGGACGTATCCGTCGCCGTCGGCCTCGGTGAGCAGCGTCAGCCCCTCGACGTCGGCTGCCAGGTGCGAGCCCCCGTAACCGGGGTCGGCGCCGGCCGTGCACTCGTCGGTCTCTTCGTCGTAGACACCCGGGATGCCGTACTCGCGGACCTTGTCGAGCAGCTGCGGCGCGCCGGTCAGGTCGGCGCGAACCCGCCAGATGCCGACGTCTTCCTGACCGGCGTAGAGCATCCCGTCGGCCGGGTCGACGACCATGCCCTCGACCTGCGGAAGTTCGCCGGGTTCCGCGCAGGGTGTCCACGAGGAGCCGTTGGGCAACCGGAATGACGACGGCAGGTCCAGGGTGCGCACCGTCCGGTAGCCGACGGTGCCGCGCGGGGTGGCGGTGAGTTCCAGCAGGGCGACGCCGGTGCGATTGCGGCGGCTGACCAGCGCGTAGGAACGGCCGGTCGCCGGATCGGTCCACGTGGCGAGTCCGTAGGCCGTCCGCTGCTCGTTGATCTCGTCCTGGCCGGAGGAGAAGACGGCCGGCGCGGCGGGGTCGGTGATATCGGTCAGCGGACCACCGGGACGGTCGCGGTCGATGCGGTAGATGCGCAGCTTGTCGTGGCCGCGGTCGCTGGCCACGGCGATGTCGGCCCGCCCCGAGGGGAGTTGCATCCGCGAGATCAGATCGACGTTGTTGAACCGGCCGGGAGCGTCGTCCGGGCCGGGGGCGGCGGGAGCGGGAAGGGACTGCACCTGCCGCGCGTCCAGGTCGTACACCCGAAGCCCGCCCTCCTTGGCCGTGGCGATCACCAGGCTGCGGTCCGGGTCGGCGGTGTTGCGCCAGATCGCGGGGTCGTCGGCGTTGGCGTTGCCGCCCGCCTCGTCGTCGAATAATGCGGGCGTCTGTGCCTTCGGTGTGACGGCGGGCAGTGCGGCGCCGGTGCCGGAGTTCGCGTCGGCGGGGCCGGTCGCGGCGGCGAGTGCCACGAGGGTTGTGCCCAGCGCGACTGCGAGTGCAGGGACGGGACGGTACCTGGCCACGGAGCGCTCCTGTGTGTCGGGGACATGGCGAACAGCGTGAGCCTGGGACCGTGTCATGACGGCCCGGCATCCAATAGGCGATGCCCGAGCGAGCGCGAGGTGAACTCGCGCGCCGGTCGAAGGACGAGGGGAACCGAGGACCGTCGTCACCAAGTTGCTTGATTTGAACTGGAGTTGAGCATCAATCGACCGGGGGTGTGTGAGCCGGCGGCGACGGCACTCCGTAGCGCTGCCCTCAGGGAGCCTCCCGTACCTTCCACTGTCCCGGTTTACCCGTCATCCCTTCACTTTTTCGGATGACATGCGGAGCCGCCCGGAAGGACCTCGGTGTCGCACGGGTAGGCAGCAGCCATTCACACGACACGGCATGAAGGAGCGGGAGTGCCCAAGGGGAGCGGGTCGGGACGACGGGGGAGCTTCGGCCTGCGGGCCGCGGCGATCGTCTTGACGGCGGCGGCGCTGACCGGGGCGGGAGGGAGCGTCGACCAGCCCGCGAGCCGCGCCGCTCCACTCCACCACTCCCGCCAGGGCTCGCTCCTCGCGGCGCCTCCACCGGTGACGTACCGGGACCGGCCACCGGCTCTCGCCTCGGTGTGGCAGGAGGTCTGGCGGCCACAGCACCGCCCGGACCGCCGGCCGCCCGCCGTCGGCTCGCACGCCGGAAACGGGCAGCGGCGAGGACCGGCCGCGCTCCGCGGCGCGCCGGACCGCGTGCTGCGACTGATCAACAGGGTGCGGGCGAAGGCCGACTGCCCGCCGGTGCGAAAGAAGCCCGAACTGTCGAGAGCCGCCCGGAGTCACAGCGACGACATGGCCGAGGCCCAGTCGCTCTCCCACACCGGCAGCGCCGGCACCGATCCGGGCAGTCGGCTCACCGGCCAGGGGTATCGGTGGAGCCGGGCGGGCGAGAACATCGCGCGGGGACAGCGAGGCCCCGCGGCGGTGGTCCGGGCTTGGCGGGAGAGCCACAAGCACCACACGATCCTGGTCACCTGCGCCTTCCGGGACGCGGGTGTGGGCGTCCAGGGCGGTCGGCAGGGCCCGTGGTGGACGGCCATTTTCGCGGCTCCCCGCTGAGAGCGCGAGTCGAGAGCCGACGCGTGCCGCGTCACGCGTCACGCGTCACGAGCGAATGCGCCGCGAGCTGTGCCCGGCCGGGACGCCGCCGCCCGGCCGCGGCCCTACTGGTGGAAGAGGTCGCTCAGAGAAGGCGCGTCGTCTTCCTCGCCCCGTACGGCTTCGACGACGGCTTGATGGAAGTTGCGGCTGGCTTCCTCGGAATGGCAGGGCACGGGGCTGCCGGCCATGGTGTACCACTCCGTGGCGCCTGTGTACTGCACCGCGACGTGCGCCTCGTCTTCGGACCAGGTGGTGTGGATGGTCAGGTCGCCCTCGATCACGCCGGCTTCCGCCGTGCGCACCGCACCGCGGCGTGCGTGGATTCCGATGGTGGTCCAGGAGGCCCAGGTCATGTGCTCCCCCTCGGCGGCGGGGCCCCGGCCGGCGGCCAGGCGCAGTGCTTCAAGTCTGGCATCTGCCGTAGAGCGCCGCAGGACATCAGCCGGGGCGCCAGGGGGGCGGTGGACGGCCGATGTGCGGTCCGCCCGACGAGGGCGCCGCGAGCGGGGCCAAGCCCGTAATGACAATCCTGATCACTTCTGACCCCGCCACCTCGCGGCCGGGCAGCCGAGCGGCGGCACACCGCCATGGGAGTGGTCGTCGGTCCTGCCTCCACAGTGAGGCCGACTGGCACGATCGGGCGGTGTGTGGTGGTCGGGTGACCGGTGCGCGCGGGCGCGGTAGGTCAGGGGGCCTGCTGCAGCTCGGCCTGCAGAGCGCGTTCCAGCCAGTGGAGTTCCTCCGTGTGAGCAGGCTGCGGCTGGTGTCCTCGGACGATTGCCACGAGCCGCCGGTACCTCTGCGCTTCGGCGCGCATGCCGGCCCGGAGACTCCGCAGTACGGCGGCCCGGTCGGCCTCCCCGAAGAGGTCGGCCAGTACGGCGGCCGCGTCCGGGCCGAGCGGGTCCACCCCGCGGGAGCGGGCCGCCCCCGCCACCTGTACGGCATGGCCTGTGAACCAGACGGAGGCGCCTGGCGGGGGTTTCTCTCCCGGCCCTGCCGCGGTGAGCGTCATCAGCGTGCGCATCCGCGAGCGGAAATCCGGGTCCTGAACCAGCTCGGCCAGTTCGATCCAGGCGTCCACCTGCTCAGGTGCGGGATCTTCGGGCAGCTCGATCGGACGGGCCCGCATGCGCCCGCTGGTGCGCGACGCGACGGCCAGTCCCTCGAACACCTCGGCGGTGAAATCGTCGATGATCTGCCGACGCTCGGCGGCGGACAGCCGGGCCAGTTTGTTCATCAGTGCTGTCTCCTCCGCCGTGGAACCGCGCTTCGCCACGGTGGACAGCACGGCCCGGCTCACCTTGAGAGCGCGGATCCGGGCGTCCAGCGCCGCCACATGCGTGGCCGCGACCTCCGCGACGGTGCTGTCCCCGCTGAGGACCCGGTGGATGTCCCCGAGCCCGATGCCGAGCTCCCGCAGGGTCCGAACGAGTTCCAGGCGGGCCACCGACTCCGCGTCGTACAGCCGGTAGCCGGCCTCGGACCGGCCTGCGGGCGGGAGCGCGCCGACGTCCGACCAGTAGCGGATGGTGCGTACGGCGAGACCGGTGCGCCGGGCGAGTTGCCCGATGGTCAGCAGTTGTGGGTGTGGATCGCTCATGGGAGGGAGTCTCGCCCTTCCACCGGCTGGAGACTCAAGGGTTTTGGGCAGGTGCGGCGGCGCGCGCTGCTGCGGGCAGTGACACGCCCGCGGCCGTGCGAGTTGAGACGTCTTTCCCGCGCCTTGCCCGCGTCTGAAGCCGGCGTCGCATCAACGCTTCTGACCTGCCCATTTCTCCCGGATGAGGGGCTCGGTGAGGTGTCGCGGCGGGCCGCGGACGATCGTTCGGCGCGCACGATGGTGTCGTACGGTCTTCGCGTCGGGCCGGTGACCCGCGCTACCGGGGCGGGCGTCTTGGGCTCCCACCGGCAGGTGCTAAAGAGAAGGAGCTGCCGTGTCCAGTGCCGCTGTGTCCCTCGCCGCCGAGTTGCGGTCGGCCGCCTCGCGCATGGCGCTGGTCGACGACATCGCCGAAACCGACGCGCCCCACGAAGTCCTCTACGCCGTCGCGAACACCATCGGCGCTCTCAGCCACCCGGTCGCCGCTCTGTGCCGCCGCGCCGCGGAGCAGCCGGGAACCAGTGCCGCGACCGCGGCCGAACTGGCCACCTGCGAACGGGCGATGGACGAGGCCGCGGCCAAGGTCCGGCTGGCCATGGACTGCTTCCGGGACCGGTGACGGACGGTCGGGCCGGGGCGGCGGGGGAGACGGTGGCGGGGGATCAGGGGGCAAGCCCCGGGCCGGTCGCGAGCCACCGGAAAAGACGCCTCAGGTATGCCCGGCAAGCCGTCGAAACGGCTCTCGCCGGGGGCGCGTACGACCGTGCGGGTATGGCGGGAGGCAGGATGCCCTCCGTGCGCGCGCAGGCGCCGTCCGCCTCGTCGGCGGCCTCGCCGTTTCACCTCTGACCTGGGCATTTGTGGGGTTTCTGGCTAGTCTCCCGGCACGTGAAAGGGGGACCGGATGGACCGGAACATCCGCACCGTCGACGATGTGCTGGAGCTCTTGGACGGCCTGTTCGCGCCGGATGCCGATCGTTGGACGGCCGACGCCGCCACCTGGTGGGACGCCTTCTACGGCGACCGCTCCAGGCCGGTGCCGTTCTTCGTGGCGAAGCCTGACGAAAACCTGGTCGCCTATCTGGAACGGGGCCTGATCACGCCGGGCCGTGCGCTCGACCTGGGCTGCGGACCGGGGCGCAACAGCCTCCAACTGGCCTCCCTGGGCTTCGAGGTGGACGCGGTCGATCTCTCTCCGGCAGCCATCGCCTGGGCCGAAGAGCGCGCCGAAGAGGCCGGAGCCGACATCCGGTTCCACCGCGGCAATGTCTTCGCCCTCACCGACAGCGAGTTGGGCGGCCCCTACGACCTCATCTACGACTCGGGCTGCTTCCACCACCTGCCGCCGCACCGTCGCATCAGCTACCTCGCCCTGCTGGACCGCCTCCTTGCCCCCGGCGGTCACTTCGGGCTCACCTGCTTCGCGGCCGGAGAGATGGGGTCCGAACTCCCCGACGCGGCCTACTACCGTGAGTCCCGGCTCCACGGCGGTCTGGCCTACACGCGGGAGTCCCTGCGCTGGATCTTCTCCGACCTCGCAGAGATCGAACTGCGCCGCATGCACGACGAGCCCGACGAATCCCCGCACTACGGCGCGCCCTTCTTGTGGGCGGCCCTCTTCCGTACCGTCCGCCGGGCCCAGGCCGACGACTCACGTGCGGGAGCGTAGTGCCGCGGAGGCGGCCCCGGTCGAGGAAGAGCCGCAGCTCCACCCTCAACTGCGGTGCAACTGCGGCGACTTCATAGGTGACGTACGGAGCCCGGCGGGTCAGCCGGCGGTCGCGTACACACGGCTCGCGAACTCCGCGATCTGCTCATCGCTGAGGTTCTTCGCGAGATTGGCCTCCGTGATCATGCCGATCAGACGGTGGCCGCTGCCCACGTCGATCACCGGGAGGCGCTTGATCTGGTGGCTCTCCATGGTCTGCAGGACCTCGGCGGCATCCGCCTCGGCGTCGATCCAGTGCAGCTCACCGTCCAGGGTCCCTGCCTGGACCGTGGACGGGTCGATTCCTTCGGCGACGCACTTGATGATGATGTCGCGGTCGGTGATCAAGCCCATGAGCTTGTTGTTGTCCCCGCAGATCGGCAGGGCGCCGACCTTCAGGTCGCGCATCATCCTCGCCGCGTCGAGCAGCGATTCGTGTGCGCCGACGCACTGCACCCCGTCGGTCATGATGTCGCGGGCTCGCAGGTTCTTGGCCATGATTCCTCCAGCCTTCGGAGCGTTCCTTGCCTGACCCCCACCTTCGATCACACCACGAATGGCTCAACGCCGCCCATTGGGGTAGGGCGGCCCACCGCAGCGGGCCATCGCCCTGAGAAGGGCGGTTCACCGCAGGTCACAGCACGTTCCCGCAGCGGTGGCGCGACGCGTTCGAGCACGTCGCGAGCCGGGTGCGCGATCATTCCGGGGAGTCGTCCTCGCGGGAGTCGTCGTGGGCCGCCGATCCCGTCCCGCCGCCGTCCTGCGCCGCCATGGGTTCGTGGCGCGGCGGCGTGAGCGGCGGAGCGGCCTCCTGAGCAGCCTTTCGCTGCGCCTCGTCCGCCTGATCGCGTTCGCGCTCGGCGACCTCGGGCGCGACGCCTTGCTGCTCCCGGTGCTCCTCGTTGCTCATGACCACTCCAGATCTTGCCGATACGTACACCCTCCACCGTGTGCACCCACGGAGCGTGGCGCATCCCGGCCACGCCCCCGGCCCACCAGGCGAAGGGCCCGCACCGAAAGGGTGCGGAGTTCCTCGCGTACCCGATCCTCGTCGGATCGCACACCCGGCCGTTCCGAGCTGTCGCCCGGTTCTTCGGTGGCGCCTCGGACAGCTCACGGCCACCACTGAGCGCTCCCGGCGCGCGGACATCCGCACAGGGCCCCGGTCGTCCTCCGACCGGGGCCCGTGTCGCGGGACCTGGTGAGGGTCAGCTCACGAACCGATGCAGTCGACGAACTTCACCCGGCCGCCCCCGCCCGTGACGAACTTCTTTTGGGAGTGGTTGCGCAGCAGGCACATGTCGTAGCGGGCGCGGGTGCCGGAGCCGCCGGCGTCCTCCTGTTCGTAGAGGTGCTGCCCGGACAGCTGGCAGGAGTCGTAGCGCACCAGAGGGCCCCGGGCCCCGATGTGATAGCGATGGGGACGGGTCCCCTTCGCGAACGGCTTGAAGGACTGCGCGGTGTCGTCGCAGTCGTTGAAGTGCACCGTCCCGCTGCCCCACGCGCAGTCGATCACCACGGTGTCCGGGCCGCGCACCTCGAAGCGGATGTCCTCGGCGTGGAAACGCTGCACGGAATCGTGGTGCGGACCGCGCGGAAAGCGGAAGAACGTGCTGGTGCGCCCGTAGGCACCGGACGCCTGCGGGCGCCGGCCGGTGATGATGTACGAGCCGCCACGACAGGTGATGGAGCCGCCGTAGGGGAACTCCAGGAAGTTGCCCCACTCGTACTCGACCTTCATGTCGTTGAACCAGTAGTTGAGGAACTGGTCCTGCTGCCGCGGGTCCGTCGACTTCTGGGAGAGCCCGGAGTAGAGGAAGGCCTTGCGGTAGGCGCCACCCACCCGGCACGCGTCCCAGCGCATCTCCGAGTTGGTGTTGCTCCCGTCCAACGCGAGTCCGTACGTCCATTCGCCGGTCCACTCACACGCGGTGAAGCGGTAGTCCTGCGCCTGACCGGTGGAGTAGGAGTAGAAGAACGACGCGCCGGGAGTACCGGAACGGAATCCGATCTGTTCGAACATGATGTTCGCCCAGCTGTCCTCGTTGCGGCACAGGTAGGCGTTCTCGGCCCGCGCCGGAGCGAACAGGATCTGCGTCATGCGCTTGCCGGCTCCCCGGAACCGGAGACCGTTGGCCTTCAGCTTGCCGCCGCCGGCGTTGATCAGGGCGTTTGGTTCCCGGATGAGGTAGGTCCCGGCCGGCACGTCGATCACCGTACGGCCGATGTGGTCCCACACCCGGCCCGCCGCGTAGGTGTACGCACGGGCGAACGCGCGGCTGTCGTCCGTGCGTCCGTCGCCCTTGGCGCCGAAGTCCGCCACCACGTCGACGACGTCCTTGCCCTTGGGCTTGCGGCCGGTCACGGTGCGGGCCTTGGCGTCGTCCTGAGGATCGGGGGACGGCGGGGACTCCTGGGAGTCGCAGCCCGTGAGACCGGCCGCCAACGCGGCGGCCGTACCCGCCAGCACCGCCCTGCGGGTGGCGCCGCCGGTTGACCGGGAGAGCCTTCCTGCCATGATGTTGCTCCTTCGGGGGGTCCAGTCGTCAGGTGGGGGACATGAGCCAGTTCGGTTACGCGATCAGAGAGCTTTCCGCGGCGCAGAAATCCGCGAAGGGGGTGTCTCTGTATTCGCGCTACGTGAACCGGCCGGCCGGCCGGATACTCGCCGCCGTCGGCTACAGCATGAAGCTGACGCCCAATCAAATAACGCTGATCGGTGCGCTGTTCACCCTGACGGGCGGCACGCTGATCGCGACGCTCGGTCCCTCGCCCGCGGTGGCGCTCGGTGTCTTCGTCGCGCTGGTGCTCGGTTTCGCACTCGACTCCGCCGACGGGCAACTCGCCCGGCTCACCGGCACCGGCAGCCCCGCCGGGGAGTGGCTCGATCATGTGGTCGACTGCGCGAAAATGCTGGCCCTCCACATGGCTGTGCTCATCTCGTTCTACCGCCACTTCGATTTCTCCGCCCCCGTGTATCTGCTCGTTCCCGTCGCGTTCCAGTTCGCCGCGGTCATGGTCTTCTTCGGCGGCATCCTCACCGAACAGCTCAAGCGCGCGGAGCGGCTCAAGAGCACTGCGGGCGGGCCGGCTGCCGTGGCCCCCGCGTCCACCCTGCGTTCCGTCGCACTGCTGCCGGTCGACTACGGGGTCTTCTGCGCGATCTTCCTGGCGTTCGGCAGCCGCGACCTGTTCGTGACGCTCTACTGCGTCCTGCTCGCCGCGCACGTCCTGTTCATGGTGGCGTTCTTGGTCAAGTGGTATCGCGAACTGGCCGCCCCCGGGCGCTGAGGCGCCGGGGACGGCCGATTCTTCAGATCAGGCGGAAGCCGCGAGCCCGTCGAGTGCCTTGCGCAGCAAGGTGCTCGACGTGTGCACGGTGTAGGGGAAATAGATCACTTCCACCCCCACCGTCGCGAAGTCGCGTTCGAGTCTGCTGCCCTTTTCCGTGCCCCGCCAGTCGTCGCCCTTGAAGATGACGTCGAAGCGCACCTGCTGCCAGGTCTCCAGCTTGTCGGGCACGGTCTCGACAAAGGCCGCGTCGACGAATCGCACGCTGCGCACGATCTCCAACCGCTCGCTGAGCGGAATGACCGGAGCCTTTCCCTTGGCTTGTACAGCCATTTCGTCCGACACCACACCCGCCACCAAATAGTCGCACTGACTTCTGGCGTGCCGGAGAATGTTCAGGTGCCCGACGTGGAATAGGTCGTAGACCCCGGGTGCGTAACCTACTCGGTGCGTCATGTACCCCCCACTCGGCGTGCGATCAACGCTTGGCGGTCACGTAGACCGGGCCGTTGCGCCCGGAGACGTTGGTGCCGTCGGTGACCTCGATCGAGTAGCGGTGCTCGGCGCCGGGCTCCACGGTGTCCGTGAAGCTCATGTTGGGGCGGTTCCAGTAACGCGAATCCTGGTTTCGCGAGGTCAGATAGACGCCGTCGCGGTAGATCTTGTACGTCAGAACGCCGTTGTCGCGGTCCCAGGAAGCCTTCCAGTTCAGCGTGATCTTGCCCCGGGAGGAGCTCGTCCCGCTGAGGATCGGCACCTGCGGGGCCCCGGTGTCGGGCGCGGCCGCGAACCTCGTCAGGCCCTGCTGGGCCTTCTCGTTGACGGTGGTGAACTCGCCCCCGGCCCACAGGATGCCGTCCGCCATGGTCAGCGCCCGCGGGCCGATCTGCTCGCCGATGCCGTCGTTGGTGTCCGGGAACCACGGCAGGATCGTCTTGTCGGAGATCGACTGCGCCAGGAAGTGCTGGCGGTTCTCGATGTCCGGGAATCCGCCCGGGGTGGAGTTGCAGTCGTGCGCGTGCGAGCCGCTGTAGAGCACGCCCTTGTACGGCAGGACGGCCTGGGTGGCGCCCAGGCAGGTGTCCTTCCAGACCTGCGAGCCGTCGGAGAGCCGGCCGGCGGCCCGGCCGTCGAAGACGCCGCCGCCGGTTCCCTCGGCGCCCAGGTAGAAGTTCGTGCCGTCGTTGACCAGCGCCTTCACGGCGGACCTGTTGGGGATCCAGCCGGTGAAGCTGTTGACGGTCTTGCCGGTGGTCGCGTTCAGGCCGGCCAGCGCGTGCACGCCGAACAGGCTGCCGTTGACCGAGGTGAAGCGGCCGCCGATGATGACCTTGTTGAGCTGGGGCGCGACCGTGATCGCGTTGACCGCGGGCGTCGGGTCGTTGGAGACCGACGAGCCACGGATCGTGGCTTTGAAGGGCAGCAGCTCGCTCGTCGGCCGCAGCGCGGCGATCCGTTCGCGGGTCTGTCCCTGCACGGTGTCGAAGCCGCCGCCGACGTAGACCGTGTCGGCGGTGACGTCGATGGCCCGCACGGTGGAGCTGACCGTCGGCTTCCACGCGGAACCGATCGTGCAGTCCGCGGTGTTGAGGGTGGCGGTGTTGGACCGGCCGGCCGATCCGGCCTTGCTGAAGGACCCTCCGACGTAGATCAGCGAGCCGTCGGGCGAGGCCTTCATGGCCCGGATCGTGCCCGTTCCGCCGGTGAACGCCGGGGCGCACGACAGCGGTTGACCGGTCTTCGCATCGAATGCCGCGAAGTTCGTACGGGCCAGCTCACCGGTGCCGGGCGCGGCGCCCGGTGGCCGGATGTGTGTGAAGGTGCCCCCCACATAGACGATGCCCTTGGCGTAGGCCATGGCCCACACGATGCCGTCGGTCTGCCACGTGCTCAGCGGATCGGCGGTAAGCGTGGGCTCGCCGGCGGCCTGCGCCGGCCCGGCGGCCATTACCGTGGATGCGGTGCCGAGTACGGCAGCGGCGAGCAAGAGATTGATGTGTCTGCTTCTTTGGCGCACAGGTCCCCCCTGGAAGCACAGCGCGATCGAAAGTGACAGGATGGGAAGCGGAACCGAGATGAGTTCTGTGCGGAAATGGGCCCAGCGTTCATCGCGAGTTTCCCGAGCCACGCTTGCGCAGCGCTCCGAAGAACTCCCCTACCCCCAGCGGCAAACGATAGCGCCAGACGGAGGCGCAGAAAGCCCCAATGGCTAAAACAATTCCCAAGGACGCACCGAGCGAACTGTCGCCGAAAATCGTCCGCATGGCGAACGCCGGCGGCGCCACCACCCCTACGCCGACCAGCGCCGCCCGCAGATAGCCGAGGTCGACGGTGCGGAAGCCGAGGCGGTAGCGGACCAGCAGGGCCGAAGCGACGTTGTCCACCACGATCGCCAGACCCCACGACACCGCAGCACCCAGCACCCCGTAGCGCGGAACAAGCCACACACCCGTGCCCAGCTGAACCAGGAACGCCGCACCGGCGACCCCCAGATTCCAGACACTCCGTCCGGCCATCAGGATGACCGTCTGCGCATTGCCGACCCCGACGTTGATCAGACACGCCGCGCACAGGACCACCAGCCCCGCCGCGCCCCCGCCGAAGTCCGGCCCGAAGAGCGACAGCACGGCGCCGGGGAACGCGGCGAGCACTACGAACACCGGCCAGGAGAAGAGACCGATCCACCGGGTCGAGACCCGGTGCAGATGATGGGCCGCGGGCTCGTCGCCCCCCGCGAGCAGCCGGCTGATCTGCGGCGCCACCGCGAGCCTGATCGCCAGTTGCAGCAGCGTCCCGGCGGTGACCAGGCGCCCGATCGCGGTGTAGACGCCCGCCTGAGCGCTGGTGCCCAGCACCGACAGCAGGATCACGCCGATCCACACCGCGGCGATGTCGAAGACCGAGGAGGCCGCCCGAGGACCGGCGAAGGCCCAGAATTCCCGCGCCTGCGACGGCGGCCGTGAGCTGCCGGGACGTGCCCGGCAGGAACGGCGCAGCGACAGACCGGCCGCCACCGCACCGAGCAGACCGGGCGCGAGCCACGCCGCGGAGACCCCCACCACGCTCGGCGCCAGCAGCACCAGGGGGAGCGCGAGAAGGACGCGCAGCACCGGCTTGCCGATCTGCTCCACGCCCACGAACGGCACCACCGAGCCGAACCCCCGGGTGGCGCCCAGCAGGACCAGCGACACCGTCGTCACCGGAAGGAACACCGCGAACAGCCGCAGTATCACCGTGGCCCGGTCGGGGTCGAGGTCGGGAAGCAGCCAGCCTGCGAGCCCGGGGGAGAAGAACATCACCAGCGCCCCCGCGGTGCTCGCCACCAAGGTCGGCAGCACCGACGTCCGCAGCAGCCCCGGCACGCCACCGCCCCCGGTCAGCTCCAGATCGCGGGAGACGAAGCGGACCAGCGCGGTGTCGGCCCCCAGCTTGAACGCGTTGCTGAGGATGGTGAAGGCGGCCACTCCGGTGAAGACCGCACCGGCGCCACGCGCTCCCAGGCCGTGCGTGACGACGGCCACGAGAACGAAGCCGAACAGGGCGTTCGCGGCCGAGCCCACCAGACCGAACGCCCCGCCGCGCGCGGTCGTGGCGACTCCGCGCCGGCCGGCCGCGCCGGTGTCGGGGTGCTGCCCCGCCGGCGCCGCGCCGGACCCGGCGGGACCGAGTGCCGTCATCCGCGCAGTGAGGTGGTGTCGACGTCGGCGGGCGCCCCGCCCATCGGCGGGTGGCCCGCCCGAGGCGGCTGCGGCGTGACGACCGGTGCGGCAAGAGGCGCTCGGGCGTGGTTGCGGCCGCGCTTGCGCTGTGTCGGACCGCCGTCCGTGAGTCCCCGCAGCGGCCGCCGGTGGCTGCCCTTGTCCAGGACCGCGCCCAGGATGTGCCCACCGGCCCCGGTGATCAGCTCCCACACCCGGTCCAGGTCGTCCCTGCGCACCTCGTTGAGGTCGCAGACCACCACCACACCGGCCGCCTGCTTCGCGACGGCCAGGCCGTCCGCGTGCGAGAGCAGCGGCCCGGTGACGACGACGACGTTCTCGTTCGGGTCGGCCGGTGCGGTCAGCAGCCGGGCGAAGTCCGGGGAGGACAGGGCCCGCGCGGGGTTCGGCACCTCACGGCCGGGCAACAGGTCGAAGCGTCCGTCGACACCTGCCTCCACCGCGAGCCGCTCGCCGTCCGACCAACTGCCCGGCACCGGCCGGCCGTGGCCGGGGCGCAGCGGGAGCCGCCCGGTGAGTTCGGGGGTGCGCAGGTTCGCCTCGACCAGCAGGACGTCGTTGCCGATCTCCGCGAAGGCGCCGGCCAGATTCACCGCGACGGACACGGCGTCCGCGTTCTCGCGGGGGGCGACGATCAGCAGGCTGCCCCGTCCCGCGAAGCGCTGGTCGTGCACCAGTCGAAAGGCGATCGTGCGATAGGCCTCGGCGCGGTTGCCGCGACCGGCCCTGCCGACCTCAAGCAATGCCTCGCCGCCCCGCCGGCGCGGCAGTATGCCGAGTACCGGCGCGCGCAGGTTGTCCTGGACATCCGCCACCGACCGCACCCTCGGCTCCAGAACCGAGCGGATCCAGGCCGCCAGTATGCCCAGCGCCAGACCGGCCACCGCACCGGCGAGCAGCAGTACGGCAAGGCCGGGGCTGGACGGGAAGGCCGGCGGGTCGCCCTTGCGCACGACGTCCCCGGGCGTGGTGTCGAGGGACTTCAGGCTGGAGATCCGCCCTTGCAGATCCGCTATCTCCGAGATGATGTTGCTGCGCTCGGACTCGTCGGTGGCCTGCGCAGTCCCGCCGCCCGCGTTGGCGATCCGCCGGTCAAGCACCTTGCGCTGATCGGTCAGCGGCTTCAGTTCGTCGCTGAGCTTGCTGACGGTGGTGTCGATCCGCTGGGTCGCGGCGTTCTGGCGGTAGTCGAGATACGCGTGCACAAACGCGTTGACCAGTGCCGCAGCCCGCCGCGGGGAGTCCGCGCTGTACTCGAACATCAGGGTCTGGGTCTCGGGCGGGTTGCTCACCCGCAGATCGCGCTGGAGCACGGCCGGCTCGGCGCTGTCACCCAGGGCCTTGGCGGCTGCCGCGGCGACCGACGCGCTCTGCGCGATCTGCCGCTCGGTGCCCATGCTGATCTGCTTGTCCACCGAGACGCCGCCCGCCTCGAAGGGGGCGGTGCTGATCGCGTGCACCACGACTTCGCCGGTCGCCGTGTAGGTCGAGCCGCCGAACAGGGACACCGCACCGCCGCCCAGCATGCCCAGCACCAGGCCGAGCAGGAGCAAGGCGCGGTACCGGAAGAGCTGGCGCAGTTGATCACGCAGCTGGTCCGGTTCCTCCGAGGGCTCGTCGAAGACGCTCACGTACGTGCTCCTCCTGTGGGTGACGGCACAGCGACGGGGCGCGCATCGGCTGCGGGCGCGCTCGCGGACTGCTGTCCGGCGGACGGCGGGAGTCGCCGCCCCTGTTTACGGGTGATCAGAAGCGGGATGAACAGCAGCAGTGCGAGCGGGCCCACGATCGCCATGAGGCTGCCGCGCAACAGGACGAGTTGGTAGAAGCCGAACGCGGGCACCAGCAGTGCCGCGAGTGTGCCACGATGCCGCCGCAGCCGGTGCCGGATGTCGTCGATACGCCTCCCCACCGCGCCGATCAGGGCGAACACTCCGACCACCGAGGGGAATCCGGCCCACATGTACGTCTCGATCCACAGCGGTGCGGAGAGATTCTCGAAGGTGTAGCCGGCGTGCCGGGCGAGCTGGATGCCCGCGTCGGCGGGCTTGTCCGGCCATGCCGCGCGCGGCACGAAGAACAGCGGGGGGCCCAGCGCGGAGGTCGGCGTGAACCCGTGCGTCCGTACATAGTCCATGCCCGTCTCGATCTGCTGGAAGGCGTCGTAGTCACCGTTAGAGGTGAACTGCTCGGCGAGCGAGACGACCTGCACGGGCTCGCGCTTGTCGTAGCGGAAGTAATCGCTGTACGGGAAGACCACCAGCACCACGGCGGTGACCGCGGCCGCGCCGATCCGGAAAGCCCGCGGCCCGCGCAGCGCGGAGGCGCTGAAGACGAGGGCGAGCAGCACCGTCCCGGCCCAGAAACGCGGCTGGCTGATGGGGTTGTTGACCACGGCGTTGACGATGATGAGCAGCGGCAGCAGGATCCAGCGCACGCCACGCAGGGTGCGGTCGCCCGACCGGAAGCGGGGTACGTGCACGAGGGCGACCAGCGCCCAGAAGGCCGGTACCGAAAGGACCCAAGCCGCCATCGCCCGGTCCGCCGACCCTGACGGCGCCGCCTGTGCCGCGGCCTCGTTGGCCGCCTGCCTGCTGAGGAAGAACGCGGACAACCCGCCCTGGCCCGGAATCAGCACGACGGCGAGCAGCAGCGCCACACCGCACAGCAGCAGCACCCGGCCGGACGTCAGCCGCCGCGCGAGAACCGGTTCGAGGAACGTGGAGGTGCGGGTGGACTGCCAGGACGCAAGGGCGGAACCCGCGCTGTACGCAAGAAGTCCGGTTTCCACCACGGCGGTTGACAGGAACGCCGTGTGCGCGTCGACGAGGAAGCCGCGGGGATACGCGTCCGTGGCGAGCATGGCCAACGGGGCGAGGCCAAGCCATACATAGGTGAAGAGCCAGAACCCGAAGGCGATCACCCGAGCCCGGACGTCGGTCAGCACCCGCGCAAGCGCCGTGCCGGAGTGCACCACCACCACGCCCTGCACGGCGAGCGCCGCACCGAAGCGCGCGTCGAGCGAGTGCAGGATCAGCACCGGCAGCAACAGCACCAACAGCAGCGTCCAGCAGCAGAGCGCGGCGACGCCACGCGAACGCACGACAGTGCGCAGCCTTCCGGGCATGAGCGGCCCACCTCCCCCCAACTCCCCACCAACGTCCACAATCTAAGGGACGTCGGGTCACAAGGTCGTCTTCGGGACACAATCGCAATCCAATTCGCGGTCGCCGGCGTCCGCCGACTCCTACGATGACCGCACAGCCAGAGGGGGCCAGTCGTGGAAAACTCGTTAACGGGCCGGTGCGTGCTCGTGGTCTCGACCAACTATGCGCCCGAACACACAGGCATCGGGCCGTACTCGACCCAGATAGCCGAACACCTGGCCGCATCGGGAGCCGACACACACGTGCTCGCCGGGATGCCGCACTACCCGGCCTGGCGGGTGGGGGAGGGCTACGCGGGCAGGTGGCGGATGTGCGAGGTCCGGGCCGGCGTCACGATCCACCGGCGGCGGCACACCGTACCGCCGCGTCAAACCGCCCTGCGCAGGGCCTTGTTCGAAGCGAGCATCCTCGCCCACGGAGTCCTGGCACCACCGCGCGTCCGTCCCGATGTGGTGCTCACGCAGATGCCAAGCCTGGCCGGTGGCGTCCTGGGCGACCGCCTGGCGCGGCGCGCACGCGTGCCGCATGTCGTGATCGTCCAGGACCTGATGGGTGCCGCAGCCGAGCAGAGCGGCATCCAGGGTGGCGGCAGGGTCGCCGCCCTGGCTGGAGGGCTGGAAGGCAGGGTGCTGCGCCGCGCCGACGTCGTGGGGGTGGTGCACGAGTCGTTCGTGGACCGCGTCACGGCGATGGGGGTGCCGCGTGAGCGGGTGCACGTGGTGCCCAACTGGGCGCATGTGAAAGGGCCGAGCGGCGACCGCGCGCTGACGCGGGAACGGCTGGGCTGGTCCGCGCGGGACACCGTGGTGCTGCACGCCGGAAACATGGGGCTCAAGCAGGGGCTCGATGTCCTGGTGGAAGCCGCCCGGCTCGCCGAGCAGGAGGGCGCCCGTGTGCGCATCGTCCTGATGGGCGACGGCAATCAACGAGAGCGGCTCCAGCAGCTCGCGGCGGGGGTTCCCGCGCTGTCGTTCCTGCCGCCGGCCGACGCCGACGAGTTCCCGGAGGTGCTGGCCGCCGCCGATGTGCTCGTCGTGACCCAGAAGGCGTCCGTACTGGACATGAGCCTGCCGTCCAAGCTGACGTCCTACTTCATGACCGGCCGGCCGGTGATCGCGTCGGTGGCGGCGGAGGGCGGCACCGCCAAGGAGGTGCTGAGGTCGGGCGCAGGCTCGGTGGTGGCGCCCGAGGACCCCAAGGCGCTGCTGGCGGAGATCCGTTCGTTCGCCGACGACCCGGAGGGTGCCACCCGGCTGGGGGCGCACGGCCCGCGCTACGCCGAACGGCACCTCAGCAGCCGGGCAGGTCTGGACCGGATCACCGCGCTGCTTGGCCTCGCGCAGCGCCCCGCAGGGGTGGACCGGTCGTGATCGGTCGGCGGCTGCGGGGCGTCCGCCCGGCAGCCGCCGACAGCATCACTTCGTGGCGGGCCGGCTGACGGAGCTGTACCACTCCGCCAGTCGGTCGGTCACCGCCGCCAGGGAGAACTCCGTATCGACGGCGTCGAGCCCTGCCCGGGTCAGGCGCTCCCGCAGCGGACGGTCCTCCAGCAGTCGCAGCACCGCGTCGGCCAGCTGTTCCGGTGAACCGTCCGTCACCAACGCCGCTTCCCGGCGCGAGAGTTCGGCGGCGATGCCGCAGCTGTGCGTGCACACCACGGGCGTGCCCACCGCCAACGACTCCAGCACGCTCATCGGGAACGGTTCGTCCACGCTGGGCAGGACATACACGGTGGCCCGCGCCGTCCGCTCCACCGCGGCGTCGTGCTCCAGCGCACCGCCGTACGTCACCGCGTCGGCCAGGCCCTCGCTCGCGATCAGGCTCCGGACCTCCGCCAGCCGCCCCTCGTCCGAGCCGTGCAGTGTGAACGACACGTCGGGGCGCTTGCGGTGCACCAGCGAGGCCATACGCACGAACGCCTCGGGGCGTTTGCGGGTCTGCAGCCGGGCGAGGAAGAGCACGTCCGTCTCGCTGCCCTCCGTGGTGTCGGAGCGGGCGCGCACGCCGTTGGCGAGCCGGACCAGACGCGGCCCGTCCCTGCCCAGTACCCGGCGCAGCCCTGCCTCTTCCTCCTCCGTCAGGACCAGGGCCGCGCGCGCTCTGCGCAGCAATGGGACGTACAGCCTGTCGAAGACCGCGGCAATGGCAGATCGCCGAGGCTGGACCATCCCGTGCGTCTGCACCAGGAAGGGGCGGCGGCGTAGCACGGCCACGGCGAGCGCCGCGAGCGACACCAGGTCGCGCCCGGCATGGATGTGCCATACGTCGGACCGGCCCGCCCGGCGCCAGAGCGCCGGGAGCAGCGCCGGGTGGAACAGCCCGAGGAACCCTTGGCCGGGCACCAGCGTGCGGGCCCTGAACGCGCGCAGCGGAACGTCGTCGACCATGCGTGGGGGCGCCTTTCGCCCCCGCCACAGCGAAACCAGCTCGACGTCGTGGCCGCGCGCGGACAGTTCGCCCAATTGGGCGGTGGCCACACTTACCGGCCCCCCGTATGCCCCGTCATCGCTGACCAGGGTCACGACATGGGTGATTCTCATCCTCGGCCCCCGGTGGTCAGCACGTCTCCTGGGGAGACGTCGTGGTGGGCGACCGCCCCTGCGCCGACCACAGCGCCCGCCCCGACGGTGACGCCGCGCAGCACGATGGCGCGCGCGGCCACCCACGATCCCGCTTCCAGGTGGATCGGTGCGTTGTCGAACTCGAAGGTGGGGGAGCGGCGTTGGTGGCTGCCGGTGCACAGGACGGCGCCTTGGGACACGCAGACGTCGTCGGCGATGGTGATCGGCTCCAGATTGATCAGCCAGGCGTCCTCGCCCACCCAGACGTCGTCGCCGACGGTCAGCTTCCATGGCCACTGCACGCGCACCCGGTGCCGGATGAGCACCCGGTCCCCGACACGGGCGCCGAAGGCCCGCAGCAGCGCGGGCCGCAGGCGCGGCGGGAACCACCACTTCACGAACAGCACGTTGAGCGCGGCGAACCAGGCGGCCTGCATCAGCAGCCCGCGCCCCTTGTCATAGCCTGCGCCGCTGAAACCGCGCAGGCTACGGGCGGTGACGGGAGCGGTCATCGGTCCACCCGCACCCGGTGGCCGGCCAGTTCGTCCTCCAGCTCGCGGACATCGGACTCGACCATGATCCGGGCGAGTTCGTCGAACTGCACCTTCGCGGACCAGTCCAGCAGGCTCTTGGCCTTGGACGGGTCGCCGATGAGCGCGTCCACCTCGGACGGGCGCTCGTACTTCGGGTCGAAGCGCACACTGCGCTCCCAGTCCAGCCCCACCGCGTCGAAGGCGGCGCGCAGGAAGTCCCTCACCGTCGCGGGGACACCGGTCGCCACGACGTAGTCATCGGGCTCGTCCTGCTGGAGCATCAGCCACATGGCCTCCACGTACTCCGGCGCGTAGCCCCAGTCGCGGACCGCGTCGAGGTTGCCGAGGTAGAGGTGCTCCTGGAGGCCGGCCTGGATGCGGGCCACCGCGCGGGTGATCTTGCGGGTGACGAAGGTCTCGCCGCGGCGGGGGCTCTCGTGGTTGAAGAGGATGCCGTTGACCCCGTAAAGGCCGTATGCCTCACGGTAGTTGACCGTGGACCAGTACGCCATGACCTTGGCGCAGCCGTACGGGCTGCGCGGGTGGAAGGGCGTCGACTCGTTCTGCGGCGGCGGGGTGGCGCCGAACATCTCCGAGGACGAGGCCTGGTACAGCCGGGTCTGCACACCGCTGGCCCGGATGGCCTCCAACAGCCGCAGGGCACCCAGACCCGTCACGTCCCCGGTGTACAGCGGGGCGTCGAAGGAGACCCGGACATGGGACTGGGCGCCGAGGTTGTAGACCTCGTCGGGCTGCACGTCACGCAGCAGGTTCACCAGCGCGACACCGTCGGACAGGTCGACGTGGTGGAGCACCAGCCGCCGGTCCGGGGTGTGCGGGTCCTGGTAGATGTGGTCGATGCGCTCGGTGTTGAAGCTGGACGAGCGTCTCATCAGCCCGTGCACGGTGTAGCCCTTGCTCAGCAGCAATTCGGCGAGATACGAACCGTCCTGGCCGGTGATACCGGTGATGACTGCGGTTTTGGACATGGCTTCCCCCCACGAGAAGTGACGCGCTCAATGGTTGTTCGGTGAATTCCCCCGCCGGAGATCTCCGGCGGAGGGACGCTACCCGCTCGGTGGCCGGCGGTCGAGAGCCGAGTGCGGCAGATATTTCCTGAAATGGCCGGTGGATCTATCGGGTTGACTGGCACAATCCGCGCCATGGATGACTTGCTGCCCACACCCGCACGAATCTTTGTCGCAGGCCACCGCGGTCTGGTGGGATCCGCCGTGGCCCGGCGCCTGGCCGCGAGCGGCTACGAGGTGCTGACCCGCACCCGCGCCGATCTCGATCTGCGTGACGGTGACGCCACCGCCGCCTATCTCCGGGCGGCCCGGCCCGATGCGGTCGTCCTGGCCGCGGCGAAGGTCGGCGGCATCATGGCCAACAGCACCTACCCCGTGCAGTTTCTGGAGGACAACCTCAGCATCCAGCTCAGCGTGATCGCCGGCGCCCACCGAGCGGGAGTGCGCCGGCTTCTCTTCCTCGGATCGAGCTGCATCTACCCCAAGCTCGCAGCCCAGCCCATCACCGAGGACGCACTGCTGACCGGCCCGCTGGAGCCCACCAACGAGGCGTACGCCATCGCCAAGATCGCCGGCCTGCTCCAGATCCGCTCCTACCGCCGGCAGTACGGTGCGTCCTTCATCTCCGCCATGCCGACGAATCTGTACGGGCCCGGCGACAATTTCGACCTCGCCACCTCGCATGTGCTGCCGGCGCTCATCCGCCGCTTTCACGAGGCGAAGGAGAAGGAGCTGCCGGACATCACGCTCTGGGGCACCGGAACGCCCCGGCGCGAGTTCCTGCACGTCGACGACCTGGCGGCCGCATGCGAACTGCTGCTGCGCCGCTACGACGCGGAGGAGACGGTCAACGTCGGATGCGGCGAGGACCTCACCATCGCCGACCTCGCCTCCCATGTCGCCTCCGCCGTGGGCTACGAGGGCCGCATTTCCTTCGACCCGTCCCACCCTGACGGCACACCGCGCAAGCTCCTCGACATCAGCCGGCTGAGCGCCCTGGGCTGGGCGCCGACCATTCCGCTCGCCGAGGGCATCGCCCGGACCTATCACGCGTGGCGGTCGGAGCCGGCCCCGGTGTGATCCCGCCGCGCCCGCGGGGTGCGGTCGGCGTCCGCCCAGAGGCGGGACACCGGCCGCACCCCGCGGCCTTCCATGGCGCAACTCGCTCATCTAGTACGCACCGCGCCCGTCCACCACGGCACGCAGGGTGCGCACCAGGACGTCGATATCGCGGGCGTACGACCAGTTGTCGACGTAGCTGAGATCCAGCGCGACCGTCTCGTCCCAGGAGAGATCGGACCGCCCGCTGACCTGCCACAGTCCGGTGAGCCCCGGCTTGACGGCAAGCCGGCGCAGCTCCGTCCCGTCGTAGCGCTCGACTTCTTCGGGAAGCGGGGGCCGCGGGCCCACCAAGGACATATGGCCCACGAGGACGTTGTACAGCTGCGGCAGCTCGTCCAGCGAGAAGCGGCGCAGCACCCTCCCCACCCGTGTCACCCGCGGGTCCCGACGCATCTTGAACATCGCCCCGTCGTGTTCGTTCGCCGCCTCCAGCGCGGCCCGCATCCGGTCGGCGGTCACGACCATCGTGCGGAACTTCCACATACGGAACGGCAGTTGATGACGACCGACCCGGATCTGGCAGTAGAACACCGGCCCCGCGGAGGAGACCCGTATCGCCGCGGCCACCACCGCGAAGACGGGGGAGAGCAGTACGAGCAGCAGCAGCGCCCCCAACCGGTCGGTGGCGTGCTTCAGCAGTACCGGAAACCCGCGCTTCGCCGCGGGGTCTATGTGCATCACCGTCAAGCCGGCCGCCTTGGCCAGCCTGACCCGGTGCTGCGAGACATCGATCAGGCCGGGAAGAATGGCCAGATCCCGGCCCTCGTCATGCAGGGCCCAGGCGAGCCTGCGTATCCGCTCGGCCGTCATCTGCCGACCCGGCGCCACGAAGACGAGATCGGCATCGAGCTCGACCGCGCAACGCAGCACGGTCTCTCCGTCCTCCGCCCCCTCCGGCGCGGCACCGTCGACCGCGAGCCGGGCCGGCAAGGGCAGCGCCGAGTCCGTGGCACCGTCCCCGACGAGGCAGCTGCCGACGACGATGTACTCGTGGTCGGTGCGGTGTGCCAATTCGGCGAGCACGACATCGACGGCGCCCGACTCCCCGACGATCAGGACACGGCGCAGCCCCTGCGCCTGTCGGCGGATGGCCAGCAGATACCGGTGCATGAGCTTGCGCCGGACCACGGTCACCACCAGACAGGGCAGCAGCGCGAGCACCCAGACCTCGGCGGAGATCTCGACGCGCGCGGCGAGGCACGCGACCGCGAACACGCCCACCGTGGTCAGCCAGTCCCGGAAGACAGGCAGCACCGAACCGCTGTCGCCCACCGAGCCCTTGACGTAACGATTCTTTGCTGCTGCTACGGCGAGCCAGGACGCGCCGGCCAGTGCCGCGGCGAGCAGCGGGTGCGGTTGCCGGGTCGCGGCGCAGAGCACCCCGACCGGCACCGCGGCACCCAACATGTCCACGAAAAGAGCAAGTTGGAGAAGTCCCCGTAATGCCGGCCTGTGTCTACCTCTCTTCTCGTGTTCCCACGCGCGGTGCAGCTTGGCTGTCCCGGCGGGTGACTCGATCACCCGTGATCCGGCAGCTTCGAACAACCCCATGGCCCCCCACTTGGTCGTCCCCATTCTTACGAGGCGGGGGGGGGGCCCCCCCCCGCCCCCCCCCCGGGGGGGGGGGGGGGCGCGGGAACAAGCGGGGCGGCCCCCCAGCCGGTTTACTAAATTTTTTTTTGTTTTGTTGCCGGGGTTTAATAAAAATTA
>NZ_JBICZL010000020.1:0-99737 GCF_043201875.1 Streptomyces sp. NPDC048248 | reverse complement strand
GCACACGGCCACCCCACCCCCCCCGGCCCACCCCCGCTGCGCGCCGCCCCCCCGCGCGGCGGCCGGCGGGCGGCGCCTCCCGGGGCCCCCGCCGCCCGGCCGCGTGCTGGAGCGGCTACTCGAAGTCGGGGGCCTCGGGGGCGTCCGGCGGTACCGGATCCGCGTCGAGCGGCGGTTCCGGGTCCACGTCGAAGAACAGCGGTCGGCCCGGGGCCTCGGGGGCCTGGGGCGTCCGCGGTGGGCCCTGCCACGCAGGTGCCGCGTCCCGCTCCGGCCGTACGGCGGCCAGCGGTGGGCGGGCGGCGAGCGGGGAGATCCTGACGTCCGCGCCCGGCCGGGGCAGTTCGAGGACCTTGCCGTGCCCGAGGTATCGCGCCGCCCGCGTTCCATCGGGGGAGTACAGCACCAGATCCCCGGGGCGCAGCCGGTCCAGTGGCACATGCGGCAGCCGTTCCCACCGCTCCGGTCCGGTGTGCGGCGCCGGCTGTCCGGCGTACTGCGGCGCCTCAGGGGGCGGCCCCGGTGTGCCGGACGACTGCGGATTGCTGGGCGCGCCGTGCACGGGCGGTTCGACGGCACGTCCGTGGCCGTGGCGGAGCGCGGGGCCGACGACGGGCGACGGGGAATTTGAGGCGCCGCCCTTGCCGTCCGCCGGCAGTTCGTTCGGTGTGCTGCCCGGGTCCTCGTCCTCCAGGCGGCTCAGGGCGGTCAGCTGGTCCTCGGTGAGCGAGGCGAGCATCTCCTCGACCTCGGCGAGCTTCTCGCGGAAGGCGGCCCGCTGCTTCAGACGCCGAGCGGTCAGCTTCTGCTGCTTCCTGAGCGCGCTGCGGGCCTTCGCGGCCAGGGCGTCGGCCTTCTTCTCGCCGGCGGTCAGCCGGGCGATGGTCGCGGCCTGCCCGCCGGCCATCTCCTTGAGGAAGTGGCTGCGCTCCATGGCCTGCTCCGGGTCCTTGGACAGCAGGATGCGCAGGTACGACGAGAGTCCCGTCTCGGGCGAGCCCTGGTACTGCAGCCGGGCCAGCCGCCCGGTGTCGGCCCGCCCGCCCGCCAGCCGCGTACGGGCCTTCGCGAGCCGGGCGTTGAGGACGGTGGCCTTCTTCCGGGCCTTGCGGAGGTCCTTCTGCGTCGCGCGGTACGCGTCGGCGGCCTTCTCCGTCTCGCGGTAGAGGGACCTCAGTTTGCGCAGGAGGGCGCTGGTGCCGAGACCGGCGGACGAGGACGCGGTGTCGGTGCCGACGGGCCCGTCGGCTCCCGGGCCACCGGAGTCGGCGCCTTCGGTGAGCCGCCCGAGCCCGCCCTCGCCGGTGTCCGGCGAGCCGCCGGACGTCCCGCCGTCCGAGGAGGCGCCATCCGACGAGGAGCCGGGCGGGGTGTCGCCACCGGGGTCGGCGAGGACCTGCGGTGAGGGCAGGGCCAGGGCGGCGGCGCCGACGAGTGCCAGCGTGCAGGCCGACCGCACCAACCGTCCGGACATCGCTCCACCTCTCCCACCCGCGGCGGCCGGGCCCGCGTCCGCCCGGCCGCTCCACTGACCTTCCGTAGGCTTCGGATCGTGACATGCACCCGGGTGGATTCCGGTGAATAAGGCTGATTTACGGCATTTTTGTCACTCGATCAGCCACCGAAGTAGGCGTCGAAATTCTTCTGGAACTCCCAGCCGTTGTAGCCGTCCCAGTTGACCGACCAGGTCATCAGGCCGCGCAGGTCGTGGTGGGTGCCGTGCGGCCGGTAGCTGCCGCAGTCGGTGTTCTTGGTGAGGCAGTTGAGCGTCCTGGTGACCTCCGCCGCCGGAAGGTGTCCGTTGCCCGCCTGGGAGGAGGCCGGCAGGCCGATGGCCACCTGGGAGGGCTTGAGCGGCGGGAAGACGTTGTCCTTGTCGCCTGCCACCGGGAAGCCGGTCAGCAGCATGTCCGTCATCGCGACGGGGAAGTCCGCGCCGCCCATGGTGTGGTACTGCCCGTCGAGACTCATGATCGGGCCCGAGTTGTAGTTCTGGACGTGCAGCAGGGTGAGGTCGTCGCGCAGTGCGTGCAGGACGGGGAGGTAGGCGCCGGCCCGCGGATCCTGGCCACCGAAGGGGCCCGAGCCGTAGAACTGGTAGCCGAGCTGGACGAAGAACGTCTCCGGCGCCATGGTCAGTGTGAACGTCTCGCCGTACCGGGCCTTCAGGCTGCGCAGCGCGGAGATGAGGTGGACGACGGCCGGTGTGGTGGGGTGCTTGAAGTCGGTGTCGCCATTGCCCAGGGTGAGGGAGTGGCCCTCGAAGTCGATGTCCAGGCCGTCGAGTCCGTAGCGGTCGATGATCGCGCTCACCGAGGTCACGAAGGTGTCGCGGGCCGCGGCGGTGTTCAGCTGCACCTGGCCGTTCTGGCCGCCGATGGAGATCAGCACCTTCTTGCCGGCCGCCTGCTTGGCCTTGACCGCGGCCTTGAACTCCTCCTCGCTCTCGACTCCCGGGCACTCGCTCGGCGGGCAGAGCGAGAAGCGGATGTCACCCGACGTGGTCGAGGTCGGTTCGCCGAAGGCCAGGTCGATGACGTCCCAGCTGTCGGGGACGTCGGCGAGCCGGGTGTAGCCGGAGCCGTTGGCGAAGCTTGCGTGGAGATAGCCGACGAGCGCGTGCGGCGGGAGGTCCGCGGCCCGGGGCTCGGTGGCGGTGGGGGCGGGAGCGGCGTGGGCGGTGCTCGCCCGGGCGGCGCCGCCGAGGAGCAGGGCGGCGGTGAGGGCGGCGAGCGCGGCCGGTAACAGCCGGGAGCGCCGGTGGAGACCGAGCGGGGTGCGGGCTGCGGGCCTGGGGCGCGGGGAACGCAGGCGCATGGGGCTGCTCCTTGGGTCGACGGCGGCCGCGGAGGGCGCGCGCGGGTCGAGGGGGAGGGGCCGCCCTGCGGGGTGGGGCCGATCAGGGAGGCGCGGGGCGGCTCCCCGGACAGGCAGCAAACCGGACTAGACCACCAGTGTCAATGGTCCGTACCAGACTCGCGGAGCGGGGCGGTGTGCCGCGTCTCGGAAGCTCAACGAGGCTTCTTCCAGGGCCACTTGGGGCCGCCCGACGGATCGCCGTCGGGGTCGTACTCGTACGCCCAGCCGTTCGGCAGCCCCAACCGGCCCACCCGCCCGGGGACCCGCCGGTAGACGTGCACGACCGGTGGCTCCCCTTCGTCCTGCGGCACCGGGACGCGGTAGAACTTCGGCGGCTTGCCGGTCGCGCCGAGGAGGACCGGCAGGACCCGGCCGTCGAGGGGGCCGCCTACGAAGGGGGTGTTCTCGCTTCTCACTCCCTCAGTGTCACACCAAGGGCGCCGCGGGGGCCTCGCGCTCCGACGGATACCGGGCGCCGCGGCTCACAGCAGGTGAGCCGCCTCGCTCGCGACGGGCAGGATGCGGCGGGCCAGATCGCCGACCGGTCCCTCCGCGGTCTCCAGCGCCAGCGCCGCCCGGGTCACCCGCGCGGTCTGCTCGTCGCGGGCGGCGGTCGCGGTGAGCAGCGCGATGAAGTGGTCGACCAGCCAGTCGCGCAGCTCGTCGAGGGCGGGCTGCTTGTCCTCGTCGAGCCAGATCAGCGAGGCGGCCTCGACCGCGGTGATCCACATGCGGACCGTCATGCGCAACCGCAGACCCGGGTTCGGCTCCCCCAGATGCCGCAGGATCTGGTCGGCCGCGGCCCGCCGTACCTCGTCCACGATCGCGGACGTACGGGAGGTCTCGACGACGCTGCCGCCCTGGAGCAGGGCGCTGAAGCCCGCGTCGTGCTCGTCGACGAACGCGAGATAGCGGTCCAGCGCGCGGGCGAGCCGCTGGGTGAGCGGGCCCGTATCCGGCTCGGCGAAGCAGCGTTCGAGGATGTCGGCGGCGCTGCGCAGCGCCGCCTCGTACAACTGCTGCTTGCCGCCGGGGAAGTAGCGGTAGACGAGCGGGCGGGAGACCTCGGCGGCGGTCGCGACATCGTCCAGCGAGACGTCCTCGGGAGCCCGCTGGGCGAACAGGCCCAGTGCGGCGGCGAGCAGTTGGCTGCGGCGCTGCTCGACGCTCAGCCTGCGATAGGCGGGTCGTGGTACTGCTGGGGCGGTGCCGCTGCCGTTCATGCAGAGCAGCGTAACCGCCCCCGATCCGGTGTCGCACAGGTGCTCGCAAGGGGCGGTGGGCACCCTTGCCCGGACAGCCGGCTCCTGGCCCCCTGCGCCGGTCAGGCCAGCAGCCCCGAGCTCTTCCACAACCTGCGCCCCACGCCCCGCAGTACGCCGATCTCGTCGAGGAAATCGGTCAGCCGCCGGGCACCGGTCTGCATCACCTCACGGCGGTGTCCGCTGGCCTTGACCTGGGCCACCGCCTCACGCCTGTCCAGTCCGACGTTGGTGTAGACGTCCGGGTTGACGAAGGCGACGGCGAAGACCCGGGCGGCCTCGCCGGAGCTGATGCGGGTCAACTCCTGCTCCCAGCGCGGCGCGGTGACCATCTGGCGGCGTAGCTCCTCGCGGGCGTAGCGGACGTGCCGGGCCTCCTCGACGACGTGGATGCGGGTCACGCCGCGCACGATGTTCTGCACCCGCTCGTCCGGAAAGGTCAGCCGCTGCATCCAGTCGAGGATCTCCTCGCCGAGCAGGGTGCAGGCGAACGAACCGGGCGTGGTGGAGACGGTCTTGAGGACCCGGGCGAGATTGTGGTTGAGACGGGAGACCGGGTACGTCGGTGCGCCGCCCTTGTGGATCATGCGCGCGAACATCTTGGAATGCCGGCACTCATCGGCGATCTCGGTGAGCGCGTAGCGGACATGGGCGCTGGTCACCGGCTTGTCGTAGATGTGGCGCACCAGGAGCTGCATCAGGATGATCTCGAACCAGATGCCCAGCGAGGCGAGTGAGGCGGCCTCGTGCCGGGAGAGGTCCTGCTGCTGTTCCGGCGACATCCGCTTCCACAGCGGGGTGTCGTAGAGCGAGACCAGCTCCGGCGGCCAGAACCACTTGCCGTCTTCGAGCGGAGCGTCCCAGTCGAGTTCGGTGTCGGGGTCGAAGGAGTGCTTGGCGGAGGAGTCGAGCAGCCGCTCGGCCACCTGTTCCCGGTCCTTGAGGAGCCCGAGGGCGTCCCGCAGGACTTCGGTATCCGTCACGGTCATTGCGGTGGGCGCACTCGTCATGGCTGTGGCTACCTCGCTAGTGGGGTTACCCGCGGTCTCGTTTTATGAGACTGCTTGTCAGTAAGGGCGTCAATCCCCCGTGCGCGACTTATTGACCCTTCGGTAAGAAACGTGTGAGCCTGCCAACCACCCCCCTACGCCAAGGGGTTAGGTGAACCGAGGAGGCACCCGTGTCGACCCGAGACCTCTATGTCCAGGACCCCGGCGACCCCCTGTGGAAGGTGCCCGCCACCGGTGCGGCGCGCTTCAGCTGGGAGTACGACGACGGTCGGGACCGGCTGCTCGCCCTCTACCAAAAGGGCAAGGACAAGCAGTGGGACGCGACCTCGCGCATCGACTGGGACCTGGAGGTGGACCCCAAGGACCCGCTCGGCACCCCGGACGAGGCCATGTCCCTCTACGGCACCAAGTACTGGGCCAAGATGACGGAAAAGGACCGCGGGGACCTCCGTCAGCACTACACCTCCTGGCAGTTCAGCCAGTTCCTGCACGGCGAACAGGGGGCGATGGTGTGCGCGGCGCGGATCGTGGAGTCCGTCCCCGACCTCGACGCGAAGTTCTACTCCGCCACCCAGACCATGGACGAGGCGCGGCACGCCGAGATCTACAGCCGCTTCCTCCAGGACAAGATCGGGATGCTCTATCCGGTCAACGACAACTTGCAGGCGCTGCTGGCCGACACCCTCCGCGACTCGCGGTGGGACATGCCCTACCTCGGCATGCAGGTGCTGATCGAGGGCCTCGCGCTGGCCGCCTTCGGGATGATCCGCGATACGACCACCAAGCCGCTGCCCAAGCAGATCCTCGCCTACATCATGCAGGACGAGGCGCGGCACGTCGCCTTCGGCCGGATGGCGCTGCGCGACTACTACCGGCAGCTTTCCGACGCCGAGCTGCGCGAGCGCGAGGAGTTCGTCATCGAGGGCTGCTACTTGATGCGCGACCGGCTGCGCGGACTGGAGGTGCTGGAGAACTTCGGTGTTCCCCGGCAGGAGGCGGCGGAGATCACTGAGCGCTCCGAGTTCCTCCACCTCTTCCGCAAGCTGCTGTTCAGCCGCATCGTGCCGTGTGTGAAGGACATCGGCCTCTGGGGCGAGCGGCTGCAGCGCGCGTACGTCGACATGGGCGTCTTCGAGATGGGCGACGCCAACCTGGACCTGCTGATGGCCCAGGACGAGGAGCTGGCCGAGCAGCTGGACGCGGAGCGCTTCGCCGCAGAGGAGGAGGCGCGTACGGCGGAGGTGGCGGCGGCCATCGCGCAAGGAGGCGCGGAGAGCTGAGCGGGGGCGCGCGGCCGCGAAGGTACCCGCGCGACCCGGCCCAGGTCGGACCGGGCAGGCGCGTCGGCCGGACGGCCCGCGGGCGCCCGGTGGACGCCCAGGCCGGTCGGGCGCCCGCCCCCTGGTGTCAGCGCTTGCCCGACCGGGCCAGCCAGCGGCCCTCGTGCCGCGACACCTCGATCGGACGGCCGAAGCAGGCCGTCATCCGTTCGCCGGTCAGCACCTCGTCCACCGGGCCGCTCGCCTGTGCCCGGCCTTCGCGCAGCAGCAGGGCGTGGTCGATGGCGGGGGAGAGTTCCTCCAGGTGATGGGTGACCGTCACGGTCGCCAACTCCGGCCTTACCAGGGCGAGTCGGTGCAGCGTGTCGATCAGGTCCTCGCGGGACGGCAGGTCGAGCGCGTTGAACGGCTCGTCGAGCAGCAGCAGGGAAGGGTCGGCCATCAGGGCGCGGGCGATCATGATCCTGGCCCGCTGACCGCCGGAGCAGACCCCGAACGGGCGGTCCGCCAGCTCCTTGCAGTCGAGTTCGGTGAGCAGCTCGTGCGCGCGCTCACGGGTGGCGTCGTCGTACTTGCGCCACAGCGGCTGCACGGTGCCGGTGGCGCCGGTCAGCACGACGGTGTGGCCGGTCGCGTCCTGCGGGACCTTCTGCGCGCTGGAGACCATCCCGATGACCGCGCGCAGTTCGCGGACGTCCACCGAGCCGAGCCGGTGGCCGAGCACCTCGACGGTGCCGACGGTGGGGAACATCAGCGCGCCGACGAGGCGCAGCACGGTGGTCTTCCCGGCACCGTTCGCGCCGAGCAGCGCCCAGTGCTCACCGGGCCGCACGGTCCAGTCGACGGCGTCGAGGATGACCTGGCCGGTGGTGGAGCGATGGACGCCGACACCGTCCAGCGCGACGATCACGCGGTCCGCTCCCGCGTCCGGGGACGATGCCGGCCGTGCGGGTGGTGACGGCAACTGCTGCTGTGGCGACGTCTGCCGGGGCGACGACTGCGAAGGCTGCGGAACGGTCATCGACGCAGACTAGCTGCCTCATGCATGTTCTTGGACGGGTGTCCGGTGTGCGGAACGGGGGCGGTGCCGCCCGGCCCACGGACATGGGTCAGGCCAGGCCCAGCAGGGACCGCACCCGCGCGTACTTCGCCGTCAGCCGCTCCCGCGTGGCGGCGTCCAGCACGGCCAGCCGCGCCGGATCGGCGTTGTGCGCGAGGTCCGCCTCTTTGATCAGCAGGGCGCCCGGCGTGGCCAGGATGCGAGCGGTGTATGCCTCGACCGGCTCGTGGGGACGCTTGGTGACGGCCAGAATCATGTCCTTGGTGGCGGGGCTCAGCGCCGCGCCGTCGAGCCCGTCGCGGGACAGCGCGTCATCCTCCACGGCGTCGTGCAGCCAGGCCGCGGCGATCTGCTCGTCGCTGCCGCCCCGGGCACGCACGCCCTCCGCGACCGCGGCCAGATGCTCGGCGTACGGGCGTCCCGCCTTGTCGGTCTGCCCGGAGTGCGCCTGCCGGGCCAGGGCCTCCACCTCGGCGAGAGTCATGAGCGGAGACGCAGCCGGACGCGGGGACGGTTCGGTGTCAGCCATGACGCCCATTGTGGCCGGGACGACGACATCCACGGCTGCCGGCGAGGCTCACCGGCTTCCATCGGCCCGGTTCCCATCAGCTCTCGCCGCCCGCGCGCCCTCAGTGCAGCGCGGCGTCCATCACGGCGCGGGCGATGGGTGCCGCACTGCCGCCGCCGCTGATGTCGGCGCGGTCGGCCGCCGCGTCCTCGACGACGACGGCGACCGCCACCGCGGGTTCGTTGGCGTCCTTCGCCCTGGCCCACGAGATGAACCAGGCATACGGGGTGCCCACGTTGCGCACCCCGTGCTGGGCGGTGCCGGTCTTGCCGCCGACGAGGGCGTCCTTGATGGCGGCGTGCCGGCCGCTGCCGTGCTCGACGACGTCGACCATCATGTCCTGGAGCTGCTGCGCGGCGACCGGGCCGACCGCCTGCCACGCGGAACGGTGCGGTCCGGCCGAGACGGTGTTGCCCCTCGCGTCGGTCAGCCTGTCGACGAGATACGGCGGCGTCAGCACCCCGCTGTTGGCCACCGCCGCCGCGACCATCGCCATCTGCAACGGAGTGGCGGTGGTGTCGTACTGCCCGATGGCGGAGAGCGCGACCTCCGCCGGGTCCATCCGGGGGTCGAACCGGCTCGGCGCGACCGGTGACGGGATGCGCAGATGCCGGTCGTTGAAGCCGAACCTGCGGGCCGTGTCGACCATGCCGCGCAGCCCGATCTCGGTGCCCAGCCGCGCGAAGACGGTGTTGCAGGAGACCCGGAAGGCGTCCTTGAGGCCGGCGTCCCGGCAACCGGCCGCCGCGTTGCCGAGGCGGGTGCCGGTCCCGGGCAGGGTGTAGGGGTCCGGGGAGTCCGTGGGCGCCTCGATGTCGGTCACCGTGCCGCTCTCCAGCGCGGCAGCGGTGGTGACGACCTTGAAGACGGAACCGGGCGGATACGTCTGCCCGATGGCCCGGTTGAGCATCGGACGGTCGGCCGCGGCGTTGAGCCGGTGCCATGCCGCACTGACCGACGTCCCGTTCCCCGACAGTTCGGCCGGGTCGTACGACGGCGTGCTGGCCAGCGCCAGGATGCGGCCTGTGCGCGGCTCGACGGCGGCCACCGCGCCCTTCCTGTGCCCGAGCCCGTCGAACGCGGCGCGTTGCACCGCGGGGTCGATGGTGGTGACGACGCTGCCACCCGGCCGGCGGCCTCGGGTCAGGTCGTCCCACCACGGGAAGGTGGCCAGCCGGTGGTCGGTACCGGAGAGGATGCCGTCCTCAGCGCCTTCGAGCTGGGATGCGCCGTAGATCTGCGAGGAGTAGCCGGTGACGGGTGCGTAGAGCGGGCCTTCGGTGTAGGTCCGCTCGTATCGCAGCCGGCCGCGGCTGTCCCGGGAGCCGGTGACCGGCTCGCCCGCGACCAGGATCGCACCCCGCGGCTGCCCGTAACGCGCCATCGGCGCACGGCGGTTGGCGTCGTTGCCGGTGTACGCGTCGGCCTCGATCAGCTGCACCCGGGCGGCGTTGCCCAGCAGGGCGACGAGCAGGAGGAAGGAGAAGGCGGCGGTGTGCCGGATGCCGCGGATCACCGGCCGGGCTCCTGGGCGGCGGGGGGCCGGGTGCCCGTGGAGCCGAGGGCGGCTCCGGGGCGACCGGATCCGACGCTGACCGAGGGGCTGCCGGGGCTGCCAGGGCTGCTGGGGCTTCCGGGGGAGGACGGAGGCGAGGCCCCGCCGTCACCCGCCGCCCCGCTCTGCTCCGGCCGTGGTGCGCGGGCCCGGTCGCTGAGGCGCAGGAGCAGCGCGATGATGATCCAGTTGGTGACGACGGAGGAGCCGCCCTGCGCGAGGAAGGGCATGGCCATGCCGGTCAGTGGGATCAGCCCCATCACCCCGCCCGCGATGACGAAGACCTGGATGGCGGGCAGCACGGCGAGCCCGACGGCCAGCAGGCTGCCGAAGGCGTCGCCCAGGCCGAGGGCGGCGCGAAAGCCGCCCGCCACCAGCAGGGCGTAGAGCACGAAGAGCGCGAAGAGCCCCGCAAGGCCCAGCTCCTCGCCGCAGGTCGCCAGGATGAAGTCGGACTTCATGGCGAAGCCGATCAGGTAGGAATGGCCCTGGCCGAGGCCGGTGCCGAGCATTCCGCCGGCGGCGAAGGCGAACAGCGACTGGGCGAGCTGGCCGGGACCCTCGCCCGCCTCGATACCGGCGAACGGGTGCAGCCAGTCCTCGACCCGGCTGTGGACATGCGGCTCCAGGGTGCCGACGGCGGCTGCCCCGATGCCCGCGAGCAGCAGACCGACCGCGATCCAGCCGAGGCGCCCGGTCGCCACGTACAGCAGAACGACGAAGATCCCGAAGAAGAGGAGCGAGGTGCCCAGATCGCGTTCCAGGATCAGCACCCCCACGCTGATCAGCCAGACCGCCACGATCGGGCCGAGCACCCGGCCGGTGGGCAGCCGCAGCCTGCCCAGGACGCGGCCGGTGTGGGCGAGCGCGGTGCGGTTGGCGGCGAGACAGGCCGCGAAGAAGACGGTGATCAGCACCTTGGCGAACTCGCCGGGCTGAATGGAGAAGCCGGCCACGCGGATCCAGATCCGGGCGCCGTTGACCGCGGGGAAGAGGATGGGAACGATCATGAGGAGCAGAGCCAGCGCGGCGCAGACGTACGCGTAGCGCTGGAGCATGCGGTGGTCGCGCAGCAGGACCACCACCGTGGTGAACAACAGCACGCCGACCGTGGACCAGACGAGTTGGATGGGCGCGGCCTGGTCCTCCGGCGTCTCCAGATCGAGCCGGAAGATCAGTACCAGCCCGAGTCCGTTCAGCAGTACGGCGATGGGCAGCAGCAGCGGATCGGCGTACGGGGCACGGAAGCGGACCGCGAGATGGGCCAGCAGCGCGAGACCGCCGAGCCCGGCGCCGTAGCCGGCCACACCGCTGGGGACCGAATGGGTCCTGGCGATCCCCACGGCGACATATCCGCAGACGCTGAGGAGCACGGCGCCCACGAGCAGGGCCAGTTCGATGCCCCGTCGCTTCGGTGACGGCGGCTGGGGTGGGGGTGTGTCCGCCGGGCGCGCGGTGGCCGCCGTTGCCGTTGCCGTCATGCCTGGCAACGTAGCAAGCAGCAGGCCATATTTCCGTTATGCCGGATAGGGTATTCGGAGTGGGAGGCGCGGCTTCGCCCGGCTCCGGCGGCGTCGCGGGGCGGCGGTCCGCTCCGTGCCCGCCCGTGCGACCACGCCGCCGCGCACACGTATACCCGTATGCCCCGGACCACGCGCGGTGGCCGGGGCATACGGGCGTGGGTCACCCTCCGCCGCTCAGATCAGCACCAGCGGGGAGCCTTCCCGATGTTCACGATGTAGCGCGCGGAGGACCAGGCCCACGAACCGTCGCTGAGCTTGTACCAGCGCGGGTTTCCGTTGACGTTCTCGCCGTTCACCTTGCACACGATGTGCACGATCTTGCCGTACGGGTTGGAGCCGACCACCCTGTGGTGAGTGCTCGGACCCGAGCGGACCAGCAGGCCCGTCTTGGCGATGACGCGGCCCTTGTAAGGGGCGTGTCCGCCACCACTGTCTGCGGCGAGAGCCGGGCCGGCCGCGACGGCAGTGGTCAGGGCGCCCGTCAGGACGCAGAGGGTGAGCTTGCCGGACTTCGACTTCGGGAACATGTGCTTCCTCCTGCGAAGGGAGAATCCCTGTGGAATGAGAGTGGGGGCGCCGGGTGTCGAAGGACGGACGGTGAGGGAGGTGCGCTTGCCTGAGCGCGATATCAACGCCCCAGCCCGGCTGCGAGTACGGCTCTGTGACGCTTTGTTGTGCTTTGCCTGGCTCGCTGACCTCACGCTAAGGAGGCTGCGGAGGGTCTGCAACTCGTCACTTTCCGCAATGCCGGGCGGCGATGGGGAAGGGGCGAGCGGGAGGGGATCCCCTTGCCGGCGGGGGCGGCGCACCCGCTCGCCCCGCGGTCGTGAAATTGCGGCCGCCCGCGCGGAACTGCCGCGGGGTCCGTAGACGAGATATATGCGAGAGACATTCGCCACCCACGACCCCGAGGGGGCGGCAGCGCCTGCGGACCGAGGGCCGCGGCCGTCGGTCACGAGGTCGAGGCGGCCGGTGCGGTGCAACTGCACCTCCGCGACGGCGCGGTGGGGCGCAGGGCCGCGAGGGGTGTGCGGGAGGGGGTACGGGGGGAGTTCCGGGCGGTACGCAGCCCGGGGGCCGGGTCGTAGGGCGTTGTCGGGGCAACCTCAGGGTCTTCCCGGGGGCGGTCCAGGGTTGTTCTGCGAACGAGGTCAATGGCAGTTTGTAAACTCGGTCCGAACAAAAAGAAGAAGGCCGAGCTCGTCACGCAGAAGCGGGCGACCGAACACCGGTCGATGGCATGGACCTGGGCCATGACCGCCGCGAGCGAGGGGCTATGGCGTATGTCACATCCGTGCACGCCGAGTGGAGGTCCCGTGCTGCTCTCGGCCCGCTGGGGCCGCCGAGCGCGGGGGACCGTCCCCCTCGACGAAAGGCAGTATTAGCGTCATGACGACTCTCCGTTCCCGGATCATCGCCTGGGCCGGCCGTTTGTATCTGGCGAGAACACAGAAGAAAGGCTTCGACCTGTCTCGAATGTCTTTCTTGCCCGAGTCTGTCCTGATGCCACTGCGGCGCGAGGGACTCGACCCTGTGGACGACCTGGCGACCGTCCGGGAGAAGGAGCCCATCAGCCGGCTTCCCGTGCCCATAGCCGCCAACGTCTGGCTGGTCACCGGCTACGACGAGGTCAAGGCGGTCCTCGGGAAGGCCAACGCCTTCAGCTCCGATTTCACCAATCTCGTCGGCAAGGCGGGGGCCGGGGCGGAGCAGAATCCCGGCGGCCTCGGATTCGCCGACCCGCCGGTGCATACCCGCCTGCGCCGCCTGCTCACCCCGGAATTCACCATGCGCCGGCTCGGCCGGCTGACGCCGCGTATTCATGAGATCGTCGAGGAGCGCCTCGACGCGATGGAAGAGGCCGGAAAAAACGGCGATCCGGTGGACATTGTCCACTCCTTTGCGCTGCCCATTCCTTCTTTGGTTATTTGTGAACTGCTCGGCGTGCCGTATGAGGACCGGGCGGATTTCGAGCGGCTCAGCGCCGCACGTTTCGACCTTTTCAGCGGGGCCAACGCATCCTTCGGCGCCATATCGGAATCCCTTTCCTATTTCCGGGACATCGTCAAGAAGCAGCGCGAAAACCCCGGTGACGGCCTGCTCGGCATGATCGTCAAGGAACACGGCGACTCGGTCAGCGACGAGGAGCTGGCCGGTCTGGCCGACGGTGTGCTGACCGGCGGCTTCGAGACCACGGCCAGCATGCTGGCCCTCGGCACCCTGGTCCTCCTTCAGGACCCGAAGCACTTCGCGGCCATGAACGACGGCGACGAGGTCGTCGACCGCTACGTCGAGGAGCTGCTGCGCTACCTCACCGTCGTGCAGGTCGCGTTTCCGCGCTTCGCGCGCGAGGACCTGGAGATCGGGGGCGTGCACATCGCCACCGGGGATGTGGTGCTGTGCTCTCTGAGCGGCGCGGACCGGGACGGCAAACTGGGGCCGGAGATGGAGCAGTTCGACCCCTCGCGCAATGTCCCCTCGCACCTGGCGTTCGGCTACGGAATACATCGCTGCGTCGGCGCGGAGCTGGCCCGTATGGAACTGCGGGCCGCCTATCCGGCACTTGTGCGAAGGTTCCCCAATATGCGGCTGGTCGTCGAACCGGAGGAGCTGGAATTCCGAAAGCTCTCGATCGTCTACGGAATCGATTCGCTGCCGGTCCGCCTCGACGGCTGACCGCCCCCAGCCCTCCGGACCTCGACCGGGTACCTGGCCACACGGCCGCGTGCCCGGTCTTCGTCTGTCGGGCGGAAGGCGACGGCTTCCGGGAGGCCAGGGCGGTGCGACGGTCACCTGCGCACCCCAACGACGTGGCCGCCAAAGCAATCCGACCGGCAACCCGCGAGCGCCCACGCCGGCCAACGGCAGCGCGGAACCCGCTGACCGGGGAGCGTGATGGGCGCCGAGATCCACGGCGTCGCCGCCGGCGCCGGCTGCCAACTCGCCCTGGCATGCGACCTGCGCTTCATCGCGGACTCGGCCCGCCTCGGGATGCCGATCGCACGCCTGGGGACCATGGCCAGCCCGTCCTTCGCGGCACGCATGGTCGCCCTGGCAGGGCCGTCGACGACCCGTCAACTCCTCTACACCGGACGGCTGTTGAACGGACCCGCCACCGTGAAGGCGGGGCTGGCCGACTGGCACCTGCCCGGCGCCGTGCTGACCACGTTCACCAGACGCACCGTCGGCCGCATCGCCGAACAGCCGCCGGCCGCGGTGGGCGCCGTGAAGAGCGCCGTGTCTGCGACCCTCGCACCGATGCGGGACGCCACCCGGCACAACGACCGGCCGGCGGTCTCCCTGGACGACTTCCGTCTCGGCATCGCGACCTTCCTGGGCTGATCCCGGGCGGGGGAGTACGCCTCCTCAGGTCGCCGACAGGACTACCGGTCTTCGGGCGGCTGGTGCAGCCCGAAGGCGGAGCCTTGGTCGTCGCGACACAGCTTGAATCGGCCGAACCGGGCGAGCGACTCCTCGTCCTCCTCTCCCTCCTCGCCGAGGTCTTCGACGGTGCCGCCCAGCTCGGTCACCCTGGCGACTGCGGCGTCCATGTCGTCGACCCGGAAGAAGAGGTAGGGCGAGGCACCGTTGTCGCCACCGTGCATGCCGCCCGGCAGACCGTCGGTGGTGATCGCGAACCCGCCGCCCGTCGGCCCAGGTTCGAACGTCCAGTCGAACAGGGCCCCGTAGAAGGCGCGACCTCGCTCGGGATCGGCCACGCCCAGTTCGAAGAAGGTCGGTTTGCTCACCATGACCATGCCTCGTGCAGGTAGGAGGTGGGCGACGCATGCACCGGCGCCGGACAGGAAACGCCGCCGTCGGGTGGCTGGACCAGCCCCCACCACACCCATCGTCCCCCCGGGAGAGCACTCTCGCACCGGCTCGCATGACAGGCCGCGCGCGACCACGGACTCCGCGATGAGTTGTACGCGCGCAAGGAGTCCTATAGGCGTGGTCGTAGAGGCACCTGGAGTGCGTTCCCGGCGAAAGGATGGGCGTCATGGGCTTCACACAGGTTCTCGCGGTCGCCCCGGTACGCGACATCGAGTCCGCGGTTGCTTGGTACGAGCAGCTCCTGGGCCGCCCAGCCGACACGAGGCCGATGCCAGGGCTCGCCGACTGGCACATCGCACAGTCGGGCTGGGTCCAGGTCTTCCAGTCGCCCGAGCATGCCGGCGCGACCCTGCTCAACCTCGTCGTGGACGACCTGGACGAGACGCTGACGGACCTGGCCACCCGCGGCATCACGCCCGGCGAGATCCAGCCGGGCGGCCAGAACGTACGGTTCGCCGCCGTCCACGACCCCGACGGCAACCGCATCACACTCATCGAGAACCCGGTTTCGTAGCACCGGGCCTCGCCACGGCCAGTACGCAAGGTGGGCGGATCCCCCGGAGCGGAACCCGCCCATCCAGAAATGCGAGCGACACCCGGGACCACGAGACGCGGGGCGAGCCCCAACGACAAAGAGCCGGACCCAGTAGCACTGGGTCCGGCTCTCAAAGTCTGGCACTACAGCAGGCCAGCGGGTGATTCACGCTGTTCCGACTGGAGTGCCCCCGGCAGGATTCGAACCTGCGCACACGGCTCCGGAGGCCGTTGCTCTATCCCCTGAGCTACGGGGGCGTTGCGCCGTGTTGTGCGGCGACGGGTAGAACCCTACCAGCTCTGACGGGGTGTCCATGAACAGGGTTTTGAGGGGAAAGCGGGAGTGGGTGAGGAGGGCGCGGGGGTGGCCGTAGCGCATGTGGGGAGCGGGTCGGCGTGGGTCGGGGAAAGGTCCCTCGCATGGGGGCGGAAGTGGGCAAAACCGGGACGCAGCCACAGGTGCGCCCCTAGTCTCATGGTGTGCCTGGCTTGTCCGGTCGGATCCTTGTTGTCGATGACAACAAGGTGATCCGGCAGTTGATCAGGGTCAATCTCGAGCTGGAGGGCTTCGAGGTCGTGACCGCGGCTGATGGTGCCGAATGTCTGGATGTCGTGCACCACGTGAGACCTGATGTGGTGACCCTTGATGTCGTGATGCCGCGGCTCAACGGTCTGCACACCGCGGCGCGGTTGCGCTCCGACCCGCGGACGTGGGACATCCCGATCGCCATCGTCAGTGCCTGCACCCCGGTCGAGGTGGACGGCGGCGAGTCCGTGGGGGTGGATGCCTTCCTCGCGAAGCCCTTCGAGCCGAGTGAGCTCGTGCGGACGGTGCGGACCCTTGTCTCCGAGGGGCGCCGCCGGGATCTCGGCTCCGAGGGCAGGGCCCCTGAGGTGACCGTGGACGCGACGGAGAGCGGGATGGTCGACGCCGGCGGCGATTCGGAGCCTGCGAAGCAGCCCGGGGGGTGAGGGACGGGAGCGTCCTCCGGATGTTCTCGTGGGGGATTCGGGCTGTCCGGGGAGTCCGGGGTGTCGGATTGCCCTCGCCCTTGGTGTGGCCCGGGGCTGTCGCGGCGTCTCCGTCGGCTCGTGGTGTGGCCGAGTGGAGGGCGGGGTGACCGGGGCGCGGACCTGAGCGCGTCGGCGCGTTGGGTGCGTTCCCGGTGGTCCGGGCCGTGGGTGTGGCGATGGGGCCGGATGTCCACAGGGCGAAACCGGGTCGCGTGAGTGCCCCCCTTCTCCCATACGCTTGTCTCGTGACCCCCGCTGAGCTCTCCCGTACCGTCCTGCGCTCCGTGCGTGGCGCGGTGGACGAGCAGGAGCTCTCCGTGCCCGTGCCGGCACGGATCGTTGTGCAGCCGCCGCCGCGGCCCGGGTGTGGGGACTACGCCTCGAACGTCGCGTTGCAGCTCGCCAAGCCGGCGGGAAAGCCGGCGCGTGAGGTCGCCGAGATTCTGCGGAGGCGGCTGGTCGGGAGCACCGGGATCGCCCGTGTGGAGGTCGCCGGGCCGGGCTTTTTGAACTTCACCCTGGGTGGCGGGGCGCAGGCCGCGCTCGTCCGGGAAGTGCTTGCGCAGGGTGCGGCGTACGGGGACCGCGGTGCGGGTGCGGTGCCCGGGGAGACCCATCAGCACCACGACAGCCCTGAGCCCCACGATGCCTATGGGCCCCGAGAGTCCCACGAGCCCCGGGAGCCTGGTGTGCTCTCGGCCGGCGGGCCGGTCGGCGCCGGAGCTCGCGGGCTTGTTGTGGCACAGGCGGTCGAGCGGATTGCGGCTGCTGCCGGAGTGCGTCTGCCCGCCGGGCAAGGAGTGCGTGAGGGGACGGCCGTCGACGGTCGCGGTGCCGCGGGCGAGGACGAGTTCGCCGGGCTGGTCGCGCGGCTGGGAGCCGATGAGGTGCGCTGGGCTCTGCTGCGGCCCGCGGCGCACGACCCGGTGCGGATGCCCGAGCGGCCGGTGCAGCGGGAGGAGAACCCGCGGTTCCGGGTGCAGTACGCGTACGCCAGAACGCGTGCGCTGCTGTGCAATGCGGGGGACCTGGGCTTCGGGAGCGAGCCGGGGGACGTGCTGGAGCCCGCCTCACCCACGTCGGCAGCCACAGCCCCCCACCCGCCCGCGGCGCCGTCCTCCGTGACCCCCGCCGCCGCCACCCAGGCCCTGCACACCCTCCTCGCCACCTATCCCTCCGTCGTCGAGGCCGCTGCGCGGTATCGGGCGCCGGATCGGATCGTGCGGCATCTGGAGGGGACGGCGGATGCCTTCTTCCGGTGGCATGACGCGTGTCCGCCGCTGCCGGTCGGGGAGCAGAAACCCTCGGCCGTTCACCGCGCCCGTCTGGCCCTTGCCGAGGCCACCGGGACGGTGCTCGCCAACGGCCTGCGTCTGCTCGGCATCTCCGCGCCCGAACACCTCTGAACCCTTGAGGGGATCTTCACCGTCATGAGCCGTTCCGCCCACCCCGCAGGGCCCCGTCACGCCGATGTGCTGCCCGAGGGCCACTACGCCGGTCCGCCCTCCGACCTCAACACTCTCGACCCGCGTGTGTGGTCCCGCACCGTCCGGCGCAACACCGACGGCGCGGTGACCGTCGGCGGGCTCGACGTCGCCGCGCTCGCCGAGGAGTTCGGCACGCCGGCCTACTTCCTCGACGAGGACGACTTCCGGGCGCGCTGCCGTGACTGGAAGGACGCCTTCGGGCCGGGTGCCGACGTCTTCTACGCGGGCAAGGCGTTCCTCTCCCGTGCCGTCGTGCGGTGGCTAAACGAGGAAGGGCTGAATCTCGACGTCTGCTCCGGTGGTGAGCTGGCCACCGCGCTCGCGGCGGGGATGCCGGCCGAGCGGATCGCGCTGCACGGCAACAACAAGAGCACCGCGGAGATCACCCGGGCCGTCGAGGCCGGGGTCGGGCGGATCGTGCTGGACTCCTTCCAGGAGATCGTGCGGGTGGCGCACATCGCCGACCGGCTGGGCAAGCGCCAGCGGGTGCAGATCCGGGTCACGGTCGGTGTCGAGGCGCACACGCACGAGTTCATCGCGACCGCCCACGAGGACCAGAAGTTCGGTATCGCGCTGGCCGACGGGCAGGCCGCGGAGGCCGTGCGGCGGGTGCTGAAGCTGGACGGCCTGGAGCTCATCGGCATCCACTCGCACATCGGCTCGCAGATCTTCGACATGGCGGGCTTCGAGGTGTCGGCCCGCCGCGTCGTGCAGCTGCTGACCGAGGTACGCGACGAGCACGGCGTCGAGCTGCCGGAGATCGACCTCGGTGGCGGCCTCGGCATCGCCTACACCTCGGACGACGACCCGCGTGAGCCGCACGAGATCGCGAAGGCGCTCGGCCACATCGTCCGCAAGGAGTGCGAGTCCGCCGGACTGGCCGTCCCGCGCCTTTCGGTCGAGCCGGGGCGTGCGATCGTCGGCCCGACGGCCTTCACGCTGTACGAGGTGGGGACGGTCAAGGAGCTGGAGGGGCTGCGGACGTACGTGTCCGTGGACGGCGGGATGTCGGACAACATCCGCACGGCCTTGTACGACGCGGAATACAGCGTCACGCTGGCCTCCCGTACCTCCGACGCCGAGCCGATGCTCTCGCGCGTGGTCGGCAAGCACTGCGAGAGCGGCGACATCGTCGTGCGCGACGCGTTCCTGCCGGCCGATGTGGCGCCGGGGGACCTGCTCGCGGTGCCGGCCACGGGGGCGTACTGCAGGTCCATGGCGAACAACTACAACCACGCGCTGCGGCCGCCGGTCGTGGCGGTCAAGGACGGTGCTGCCAGGGTGATCGTCCGCCGCGAGACGGAGGAAGATCTCCTGCGGTTGGATGTCGGCTAGGGCCGGATCCACGGGGCACGGCCCCGGATGAAATAAATGTCTCGGCATCTGGACGACGGACGGAAATGGCCTTCCGGTGCGTGAGACTGGTGCATTAGCAAGCATGAAAACCGCTGGATCGATGAAAAGCAGAGGTCGAATGATGCGTACGCGTCCGCTGAAGGTGGCGCTGCTGGGCTGTGGTGTTGTCGGCTCAGAGGTGGCGCGCATCATGACGACGCACGCCGATGACCTCGCCGCACGCATCGGTGCGCCGGTGGAGCTGGCCGGCATCGCCGTCCGCCGCCCCGACAAGGTGCGCGACGGCGTCCCGGCCGAGCTGGTCACCACCGACGCGACGGCCCTCGTCAAACGCGGCGACATCGACGTCGTCGTCGAGGTCATCGGCGGCATCGAGCCGGCGCGCGGGCTGATCACCACCGCCTTCGAACACGGCGCCAGCGTGGTGTCCGCCAACAAGGCCCTGGTGGCCGCGGACGGTGCCGCGCTGCACGCCGCGGCCCAGCAGCACGACGCGGACCTCTACTACGAGGCCGCGGTCGCCGGGGCGATCCCGCTGGTGCGTCCGCTGCGCGAGTCGCTGGCCGGTGACAAGGTCAACCGCGTCCTCGGCATCGTGAACGGCACCACCAACTTCATCCTCGACAAGATGGACGGGAGCGGCGCCGGCTACAGCGAGGCGCTGGACGAGGCCACCGCGCTCGGATACGCCGAGGCCGACCCGACCGCCGACGTCGAGGGATTCGACGCCGCCGCGAAGGCCGCGATCCTGGCCGGTATCGCCTTCCACACCCGTGTGCGCCTCGACGACGTGCACCGCGAGGGCATCACCGAGGTCACCGCCGCCGACATCGCGTCCGCCAAGCGGATGGGCTGCACGGTCAAGCTGCTCGCGATCTGCGAGCGGGCCGCGGACGGCGCGTCCGTCACCGCCCGCGTGCACCCCGCGATGATCCCGCTCAGCCACCCGCTGGCGTCGGTGCGCGAGGCATACAACGCGGTCTTCATCGAGTCCGACGCCGCGGGCCAGCTGATGTTCTACGGACCGGGCGCGGGCGGCTCGCCGACCGCCTCCGCCGTCCTCGGCGACCTCGTCGCCGTCTGCCGCAACAAGATCGCCGGCGCCACCGGGCCGGGCGAGTCCGCGTACACGCGGCTGCCGGTCAGCCCCATGGGCGAGGTCGTCACGCGGTATCACATCAGTCTCGACGTGGCCGACAAGCCCGGCGTTCTCGCGCAGGTGGCCACGGTCTTCGCCGAACACGGCGTATCGATCGATACGGTCCGTCAGCAGGGCAAGGACGGCGAGGCATCCCTCGTCGTCGTCACCCACCGAGCGGCCGACGCTGCCCTGTCGTCGACCGTCGGGGCACTGCGCGAGCTGGACACCGTCCGCGGTGTCGCCAGCATCATGCGGGTCGAAGGGGAGTAAAGGAACCCATGTCTGCCAATTCCACTGTGACCACGGCGAGCAGTCAGTGGCGCGGAATCATCGAGGAATACCGTGACCGGCTGCCGGTCAGCGACACGACCGAGGCGGTCACCCTCCGGGAGGGCGGCACGCCCCTCGTACCGGCCCAGGTGCTCTCCGAGCGCACCGGCTGCGAGGTGCACCTCAAGGTCGAGGGTGCCAACCCCACCGGGTCCTTCAAGGACCGCGGGATGACGATGGCCATCACCCGCGCGAAGGAGGAGGGCGCCAAGGCGGTGATCTGCGCCTCCACCGGCAACACCTCCGCCTCGGCCGCCGCCTACGCGGTACGCGCCGGCATGGTCTGCGCCGTGCTCGTCCCGCAGGGCAAGATCGCGCTCGGCAAGATGGGCCAGGCGCTGGTCCACGGCGCGAAGATCCTGCAGATCGACGGCAATTTCGACGACTGCCTGACGCTCGCCCGTGGCCTTTCCGAGAAGTACCCGGTCGCACTTGTGAACTCGGTTAACCCGGTACGCATCGAGGGCCAGAAGACCGCCGCCTTCGAAATCGTCGACATGCTGCGCGACGCGCCCGACATCCACGTGCTGCCGGTCGGCAACGCCGGCAACATCACGGCGTACTGGCGGGGCTACAAGGAGTACGCCGCCGACGGCATCTCCTCGCGCACCCCGCGCATGTGGGGCTTCCAGGCGTCCGGCAGCGCGCCGATCGTGCGCGGCGAGGTCGTCAAGGACCCGCACACCATCGCCACCGCGATCCGCATCGGCAACCCCGCCTCCTGGTCGTTCGCCGAGCAGGCGCGGGACGAGTCCGGCGGCTTCATCGATGACGTGACTGACCGTCAAATCCTTGCGGCGTACCGCCTGCTGGCCGCCCAGGAGGGTGTCTTCGTGGAGCCCGCTTCGGCCGCTTCGGTCGCCGGTCTGCTCAAGGCCGCCGAGGAGGGCAAGGTCGACCCGGGCCAGCGCATCGTCTGCACGGTCACCGGCAACGGCCTCAAGGACCCGGACTGGGCGGTGGCCGGAGCGCCACAGCCGGTCACGGTGCCGATCGACGCCGACGCCGCCGCCGAGCGTCTCGGCCTCGCGTAACACGCGCGGTCCGGCGCGCCCGGTGCGCCGCGACGGAAACGGGGTGCGGGACGGTCGCCGTCCCGTCACCCCCCGTGCGGCGCAGTGAGCAAAGCCAGCAAAGACTGCAAAGGCTGCAAAGACGGCCTCGGGGCATGGGATGGCGCGCGACACGCATCGTGCGCCTCCTGTGCGCCCTATGTCGCCACAGAACCTTCCTTCGATAGGCTGGCAGCCAACTCCCCTCCCCACGGCATAACGCAGTGGTGTGCAGGGCAGGTCAGAACAGACCCCATGAGCCGGCCGGGCACCTCGGTGCCGCGGTGCTCCGGGGCAGTACCGCAGCATCAATCAAGGAGAGTCATCGAGCGATGGCCGGTCCCGCGTTCCGCGCCGCCGCCGTCCGGGTGCGCACCCCCGCTACCAGCGCCAACCTCGGTCCCGGCTTTGATGCCCTGGGTCTTTCCCTGGGCCTGTACGACGATGTCGTGGTGCGCGTCGCCGACTCCGGTCTGCACGTCGACATCGCAGGTGAGGGGGCCGAGACCCTCCCGCGCGACGAGAGCCACCTGCTCGTGCGCTCCCTGCGCACCGCCTTCGAGCTGCTCGGCGGACAGCCGCGCGGCCTGGAGATCGTCTGCGCCAACCGGATCCCGCACGGCCGCGGCCTGGGGTCCTCATCGGCCGCCATCTGCGCCGGCATCGTCGCCGCCCGCGCCGTGACGATAGGCGGCGAGCAGAAGCTCGACGACGCCGCGCTGCTGGAGCTGGCCACCGAGATCGAGGGCCACCCCGACAACGTCGCCGCCTGCCTGATGGGCGGATTCACCCTCGCCTGGATGGACACCGGCACCGCCCGCGCCATCCGGATGGATCCCGCTGATTCCATCGTTCCGGTGGTCTTCGTGCCCGGGAAGCCGGTGCTGACCGAGACCGCCCGTGGACTGCTGCCGCGCACCGTCCCGCATGTGGACGCCGCGGCCAACGCCGGTCGCGCGGCATTGCTCGTCGAGGCCCTGGCCAGGCGCCCCGAGCTGCTGCTCGCCGCGACCGAGGACCGACTTCACCAGGAGTACCGCGCCCCCGCGATGCCGGAGAGCGTGAGCCTGGTGAACCGACTGCGCTCGGACGGCGTCCCCGCAGTCATCTCCGGTGCGGGCCCGACGGTGCTCGCGCTGGTCGAGGAAGCAGCGGCCGACAAGGTCGCGGCACTGGCGGGAGAGGGGTGGGCGGCCAATCGACTGACCCTCGACGCGGCAGGTACCTGCGTACTGCCGCTCGCCGGGTGATCGACGATTGCCGGTCTTCGAGAGGGGGAATGTTTGTTGGATCCGGTAGTGTTAACCTCAAGTCAGTACTCGACGCCTGAGTGGCGCGGTGCTTCGTGTCCCCCATCGGGACCACTTTCTTCCGGGAGCCTCCCAAACTGCTTGGAGCAATGGCCTGAGCAGAAGTGAGCACGCTCCGGAATCGGCGTGACGACATGAGTCACTCTGCATCTCTTCACGCCGGAACCAGCACTGATCTTTCCGCCGTATCCGGCGGGACCACCGCCCCGGCCCCGGTCCGTCAGACCAAGGACCACAGCCGGACAGCACAACCGGTCGCCGAGCCAGACAGGCCGACGCCCGCTCCAGGGAAGGACCCTTCGTGAGCGACACCACCGATCTGATGGGCGTGCGCACCGATGGCAGTGCCACCGCGCCCGCCACGGACGCTCCCGCCGCGCCTGCCACCGGTGCTGCCACAGCCCCTGCCTCGCGGCGACGCCGTTCGGGCACCGGCCTTGACGGCATGGTCCTGGCAGAGCTCCAGCAGGTTGCCTCCGGCCTCGGCATCAAGGGCACCGCGCGGATGCGCAAGAGCCAGCTGATCGAGGTCATCAAGGAGAAGCAGGCCGGGGGCTCCGGCTCCGCGGCCAAGGCCGACGCGCCCGCTGACTCCGAGACCAAGCCGAAGCGCCGCACCACCTCCAAGGCCCGCACCGGCGACGACACCGCCGAGCGGCCCGCTGCCAAGGCCACCAAGGCCGACAAGGCCGCCGAGAAGTCCGGCGACCAGCAGCAGATCGACATCCCGGGCCAGCCGGTCAGCGACGAGCAGCCGGCCGGCGAGCGCCGTCGGCGCCGGGCCACCGCCGCCGCGGGCAGCCCCGACGCCGCCTCCGGTGACGTCGCGACCGAGGCCAAGGCCGACGCCGGCGCCGTCAAGACGGAGGCCAAGACCGACACCGCGGCCCCCGGGCAGGACACCGCCGACGGCCGTCCGCACAAGGGCGGCGACCGCCAGGACCGCGGCGACCGCCAGGAGCGGGGCCAGAAGGGCGACCGCGGGGACCGCCAGGAGCGCGGTGACCGCGGCGACCGTCAGGAGCGCGGCCAGCGTGGCCAGCGCGACCGCGGCGACCGCCGTAAGAACGACGCCGGTGACGGCGGCCAGGGCCAGGGCGGCAACCGCCAGCGCGACAACCGCCGTGCCGAGGACGACGACGACTTCGAGGGCGGCCGCCGCGGCCGCCGCGGCCGCTACCGCGACCGCCGCGGCCGCCGTGGGGGACGCGAGGACTTCGGCAACGAGCCGCAGGTCTCCGAGGACGATGTCCTGATCCCCGTCGCGGGCATCCTCGACATCCTCGACAACTACGCGTTCATCCGTACCTCCGGCTACCTGCCCGGCCCGAACGACGTGTACGTCTCCCTCGCCCAGGTCCGCAAGAACGGCCTGCGCAAGGGTGACCACGTCACCGGTGCGGTCCGTCAGCCCAAGGACGGCGAGCGGCGCGAGAAGTTCAACGCGCTGGTGCGTCTCGACACCGTCAACAGCGTTGCCCCCGAACAGGGCCGCAACCGGGCCGAGTTCGGCAAGCTGACGCCCCTTTACCCGCAGGAGCGACTGCGCCTGGAGGGTGAGTCGGGCGGCCTGACGACCCGCATCATCGACCTGGTCGCGCCCATCGGCAAGGGCCAGCGTGGTCTGATCGTGGCCCCGCCGAAGACCGGCAAGACCATGATCATGCAGGCGGTCGCCAACGCGATCACCCGCAACAACCCCGAGTGCCACCTGATGGTCGTCCTCGTCGACGAGCGGCCCGAAGAGGTCACCGACATGCAGCGGTCGGTCAAGGGCGAGGTCATCTCCTCGACCTTCGACCGTCCGGCCGAGGACCACACCACCGTCGCCGAGCTGGCCATCGAGCGCGCCAAGCGTCTCGTCGAGCTGGGTCACGACGTGGTCGTCCTGCTGGACTCCATCACCCGTCTGGGCCGCGCGTACAACCTCGCGGCGCCCGCCTCCGGCCGCATCCTGTCCGGTGGTGTCGACTCGACCGCGCTGTACCCGCCGAAGCGCTTCTTCGGTGCCGCGCGCAACATCGAGGACGGCGGTTCGCTGACCATCCTGGCCACCGCGCTGGTCGACACCGGCTCGCGGATGGACGAGGTGATCTTCGAGGAGTTCAAGGGCACCGGCAACCTGGAGCTCAAGCTCGACCGCAAGCTCGCCGACAAGCGCATCTTCCCCGCGGTGGACGTCGACGCGTCCGGTACCCGTAAGGAAGAGATCCTTATGGGCAGCGACGAGCTCTCCGTCGTCTGGAAGCTGCGCCGGGTGCTGCACGCACTGGACCAGCAGCAGGCCATCGAGCTGCTGCTGGACAAGATGAAGCAGACGAAGTCCAACGCGGAGTTCCTGCTCCAGATCCAGAAGACGACGCCGGGCATGGGCGGCAACGGCAACGACTGACGCCCCTGGTGACGCACACGGAGCCCTCCTCACCCTCGCGGTGAGGAGGGCTCCGTGCTGTGTGCACGACCGTTCACCGGGTGGCCCGCGGGGTGTGACCTGTGCCGCCCATACCGCATGCACGGCCTTTCGCGGCTGAGACCTTCGGCACAGATCGGGGTGCCATCCACCGGTTCGGGCCGCGCCGCGGAAATCGGCGAAATCCCTGGTGAGGAGGATGTGAGTCCGCTTCTGCGTCGGGGCGTCGACGGTCCCGCGCCGCGAAAACCCACCCAGGTCCCTGTGCAACGCTTCCCGTCTACCTCCCGTCTGGACAAGCAACAACCCGTGATGCACGGAGCACGGTGATGGCGAGGGGCAGTCGAGAGAACGAGGACTGAGGAGCAGATGGCGGACAGCAACGGGACCGCGAAGACGGCCGAGAGCCGGGCCCGCGGCATACGTGCCACGGGCCGCCGGCGCAAGGGGCCGACCCGACGCCGCCGAGTGCTGACGATCACGCTGTGTGCGCTGGTCAGCGTCGCACTGCTCGGCGGAGCCGGCCTCGGATACGTCTACTTCAAACTCAACGGCAACCTGAAGGGCGTCGACATCAACGCCGCCCTCGGCAAGGACCGGCCGGACAACGTCGACAACGGTTCGATGGACATCCTCGTCATGGGATCCGACTCCCGGGCGGGCAAGAACGGGCAGTACGGCAAGGACGAGGGCGGCGCACGCTCCGACACGGCCATGATCCTGCACGTCTACAAGGGCCACAAGAAGGCCAGCGTCGTCAGCGTCCCGCGCGACACCATGATCAAGCGGCCCGACTGCGTCAAGGACGGCAAGGACGTCCCCGGCGCGCAGCGGGCCATGTTCAACACCGCCTACGAGGTCGGTGGCCCGGCGTGTGCCGTCAAGACCGTCGAGTCGATGAGCGGGATCCGCATGGACCACTTCGTCGAGGTCGACTTCACCGGCTTCAAGAAGCTCATCAACGCGCTGGGCGGGGTGGGCATCACCACCACCAAGGCGATCAACGACGACAACAGCCACCTGCACCTGCGGCCCGGCAAGCACACCCTCAACGGTGAGGACGCCCTGGGCCTGGTCCGGACCCGGCACGGAGTCCCCGGGGGCGACGGCAGCGACCTCGGCCGCATCCAGCTCCAGCAGGCCTTCATCAAGGCGCTGATGAAGCAGGTCAAGGAGGTCGGGGTGCTCAGCAACCCCACCAAGCTGTACGACGTCGCCGACACGGCCACGAAGGCGGTCACCACCGACACCGAGCTCAACTCCGTCAGCGAGCTGAGCGGGCTGGCCAAGGGCCTGTCCGGGATCGGGTCGGAGAACATCGACATGGTGACGCTGCCGGTCACCTACGACACCGCCGACCCCGACCGGGTGCTGCCGCTGACCAAGCAGAGCAAGCAGGTCTGGGACGCGCTGCGGCACGACAAGTCCATCCCGAAGTCCGCGATCAAGGACTCGGCCGGTGACAAGGGCGGCACGGACGCCTACGTGAAGTAGCCGAACGCGCCGGTCCGGGGCCCGCACGGGCCGCGGACCGGCGCGGGGGAATAGTTGCGCGTGTACCCCGGTTTTGGGAGATACGGCGAGTCCTGGCAGACTGGACCGTCGGCCCCGGTTCACGTGACGCAACCCGCGACACGACCCGGAGCACTCCCGAACCTAGGAGAACCCCTTGAAGCGCGACATCCACCCGGAGTACGTCGAGACCCAGGTCAGCTGCACCTGCGGCGCGTCGTTCACCACCCGTAGCACCGTTGGCGGCGGCAGCATCCGCGCCGACATCTGCTCCGAGTGCCACCCGTTCTACACGGGCAAGCAGAAGATCATGGACACGGGCGGCCGCGTGGCCCGCTTCGAGGCCCGCTTCGGCAAGGGCGCAGCCGCCAAGAAGTAGCGACCCGCAAGGCGCCGGTCTCCGGTCGCCCCTGCTCAGGGGTGACCGGACCGGCGTTTTGTCGTCCAGGCCCCCTGCCCTCCGGGCGGGGGTCCGGGGGTTCGCGGCATCGCCGCGCATCTGACCTCCCCCGGGAAGACACAGTCAGCCAGCAGAGGGAACCCCACGATGTTCGAGGCGGTCGAGGAACTGATCGGCGAGCACGCCGATCTCGAGAAGCGGCTGGCCGACCCCGCGGTCCACGCCGACCAGCGCGAGGCCAAGCGGCTGAACAAGCGCTACTTCGAGTTGACCCCGATCATCGCGACCTACCGTTCCTGGAAGCAGACCGGCGACGACATGGAGACCGCGCGCGAACTCGCCGCGGACGACCCGGACTTCGCCGATGAGGTCAAGGAGCTCGACGCCCGGCGCGACGAGCTGACCGAGAAGCTGCGGCTGCTGCTGGTCCCCCGCGACCCCAGCGACGACAAGGACGTCATCCTCGAGGTCAAGGCCGGCGAGGGCGGCGAGGAGTCCGCGCTGTTCGCCGGCGACCTGCTGCGGATGTATCTGCGCTACGCCGAGCGGGCCGGCTGGAAGACGGAGATCCTGGAGGCCAACGAGTCCGACCTCGGCGGCTACAAGGACGTCCAGGTCGCCGTGAAGACCAAGGGCGGCAACGGCGCCACCGAGCCCGGCCAGGGTGTCTGGGCGCGGCTGAAGTACGAGGGCGGGGTGCACCGCGTGCAGCGGGTGCCCGCGACCGAGTCGCAGGGCCGCATCCACACCTCCGCGGCCGGCGTGCTCGTCACGCCGGAGGCCGAGGAGGTCGAGGTCGAGATCGGCCCCAACGACCTGCGCATCGACGTCTACCGCTCCTCGGGTCCCGGCGGCCAGTCCGTCAACACCACCGACTCCGCGGTACGCATCACCCACCTGCCCACCGGCATCGTCGTCTCCTGCCAGAACGAGAAGAGCCAGCTCCAGAACAAGGAGCAGGCCATGCGTATCCTGCGCTCGCGGCTGCTGGCCGCGGCGCAGGAAGAGGCGGAGAAGGAGGCGTCGGACGCCCGGCGCAGCCAGGTCCGAACGGTCGACCGCTCGGAGCGCATCCGTACGTACAACTTCCCCGAAAACCGCATCTCGGACCACCGGGTCGGTTTCAAGGCGTACAACTTGGACCAGGTGCTCGACGGGGAGCTCGACCCGGTCATCCAGGCATGCGTGGACGCCGACTCGGCCGCCAAGCTCGCCGCCGCCCAGTAAGACGCTGTACGTACCGGCTGGAGGAAGCCCGTGAATCTGCTGCTCGCCGAGGTGGCCCAGGCCACCCAGCGGCTGGCCGACGCCGGCGTGCCCTCACCGCGTTTCGACGCCGAGGAGCTCGCCGCGCATGTGCACGGCGTCAAGCGGAGCCAGCTGCACGCCGTCCCCGACACGGACTTCGACGCCCGTTACTGGGAAGCGATCGCCCGTCGCGAGGCCCGCGAACCACTCCAGCACATCACCGGCCGCGCCTTCTTCCGCTACCTCGAACTCCACGTCGGGCCAGGGGTGTTCGTCCCCCGGCCGGAGACCGAGTCGGTGGTCGGCTGGGCGATAGACGCGGTGCGCGCCATGGACGTCGTCGAGCCGTTGATCGTCGACCTGTGCACCGGCTCCGGGGCCATCGCCCTCGCGCTCGCACAGGAGGTCCCGCGCTCGCGGGTGCACGCCGTGGAGCTGTCCGAGGAAGCTTTGCAGTACGCCCGCAAGAACGTCGAGGGGTCCCGCGTCGTTCTTCACCAGGGTGACGCGCTGACCGCGCTTCCCGAACTGGACGGGCAGGTCGACCTGGTCGTCTCCAACCCGCCGTACATCCCGCTGACGGAGTGGGAGTACGTCGCACCCGAGGCACGCGATCACGACCCGGAGCTCGCGCTGTTCTCGGGCGAGGACGGCCTGGACACCATCCGTGGCATCGAGCGGACGGCCCACCGCCTGCTGCGGCCCGGCGGCATCGTCGTCATCGAGCACGCCGACACCCAGGGCGGCCAGGTGCCGTGGATCTTCACCGAGGAACGGGGCTGGGCCGACGCGGCCGACCACCCCGACCTCAACAACCGGCCCCGTTTCGCCACCGCGCGCCGGGCGACGCCATGACGCGTACCGCCACGACGCCTGAAGTATCCGTTCCGCACGAGGAGGTCCGTTAAATGGCACGGCGATACGACTGCAGCGACGCGACCGACCGCGCGACCGGTCTGCGCGAGGCCGCGTCGGCCGTACGCCGCGGCGAGCTGGTCGTGCTGCCGACCGACACCGTCTACGGCATCGGCGCGGACGCCTTCAGCGCCGAGGCCGTGGGCGACCTGCTGGAGGCCAAGGGCCGCGGCCGGGGGATGCCGTCCCCGGTCCTGGTCGGATCCCCGAACACCCTGCACGGCCTGGTCACCGACTTCTCCGAGCAGGCATGGGAGCTGGTCGACGCCTTCTGGCCCGGCGCGCTGACCCTCGTCACCAACCACCAGCCGTCGCTGACCTGGGACCTGGGCGAGACCCGCGGCACGGTCGCGGTGCGGATGCCGCTGCACCCCGTGGCGATCGAGCTGCTCACCGAGTTCGGCCCGATGGCCGTCTCCAGCGCCAACCTCACCGGCCACCCCTCCCCGCAGGACTGCGACGCAGCCCAGGAGATGCTCGGCGACTCGGTCTCCGTCTACCTCGACGGCGGTCCGACGCCCGCCGCCGTACCGTCCTCGATCGTCGACGTCACCGGTGCGGTTCCGGTGCTGCTGCGCGAGGGCGCGATCAGCGCGGACGAGCTGCGCAAGGTCGTACCCGAGCTCGAGGTGGCCAATTGATGGCGCCCCTGGGGCGTGGCATAGCGGGACAGGGCGACGAGACCTTCCTTCCCCCTGCACCGCCGTTTCGGATCCTCCACGTCAGCACCGGCAACGTCTGCCGCTCGCCGATCACCGAGCGGCTGCACCGCCATGCCCTGGAGCTGCGGCTCGGCGAGTCCCGCAGTGGCGGACTGCTGGTGGAGAGCGCCGGTACCTGGGGCCATGAAGGCGCCCCGATGGAGGCCCACGCCGCCACGGTGCTCGCCGACTACGGCGCGGACCCGGCCGGCTTCATCGGCCGCGAACTGCTCGACGAGCACGTCATCCGCGCCGACCTGGTGCTCACCGCGACCCGCGACCACCGCGCACAGGTCATCTCGATGGGCCACTCCGCGGGGCTGCGTACCTTCACGCTCAAGGAATTCAACCGGCTGGTGCGGGCCATAGACCCCGCCACGCTGCCCGAGCCCGACCTGGCGCTGCCGGGCGGCGGGCTGGTGGAGCGCGCCCGTGCGCTGGTCGGTGCCGCCGCCGCGCTGCGCGGCTGGCTGCTGGCGCCCAATCCGGAGTCCGACGAGGTCTACGACCCCTACGGCGCCCCCATCACCTTCTTCCGCTCCATCGGCGACGAGATCAACCAGGCGCTCGACCCGGTCGTCACGGCCCTCACCGGGGTCCCCGCGCGCGCCTGAGACGGGGACACCGCCCGACCGCTCCACACACCGCGCCCGATCGCCCCGCCGCGCCTACATTGGGACTACGTCCCCGTACGAGGCCCGGAGCACGCCATGCCCGCCACCACCGCGTCACCCCGCAGCCAGAACCAGGCCGGCCGTGTGCAGGCCGCCGAGCCTCCCGCCGGCGCCGGTGCGTCCGAGACGATCGAGGACCGGGCGCGGGCCGCGGCCCGTGAGGGCACCGTCCCGGCCGGCGCTCCCGACTTCGCCTCCCTGCTGCGCCAGGACCCGGAGATTGCCGGTGTCCTGCTCGGGGAGGGCGCCCGGCAGGGTGACGGGCTGCAGCTGATCGCCGCGGAGAACTTCACCTCGCCCGCCGTGCTCGCGGCCCTCGGCTCCCCGCTGGCCAACAAGTACGCCGAGGGGTATCCGGGCGCGCGGCACCACGGCGGCTGTGAACTCGTCGACCTCGCCGAGCGGATCGCCGTCGAACGCGCCAAGGCCCTGTTCGGCGCCGAACACGCCAACGTCCAGGCCCACTCGGGGTCTTCGGCCGTACTGGCCGCCTACGCCGCCCTGCTGCGCCCCGGAGACACCGTCCTGGCCATGTCCCTCCCGCACGGCGGCCACCTCACGCACGGCTCACCGGCCAATTTCTCGGGCCGCTGGTTCGACTTCGTCGGATACGGCCTGGACGAGGAGACCGGTCTCCTGGACTACGACGCGATCCGCGCCCTGGCCAGGGAACGCCGGCCCAAGGCGATCGTCTGCGGCTCGATCTCCTATCCCCGGCACATGGACTACGCCGCGTTCCGCGATATCGCCGACGAGACCGGCGCCTACCTGATCGCGGATGTGGCGCACCCGATCGGGCTGGTCGCCGGGGGAGCGGCGCCCAGCCCCGTCCCGTACGCGCATGTGGTCTGCGCCACCACCCACAAGGTGCTGCGTGGGCCCCGTGGCGGGATGATCCTCTGCGGTTCCCGGCTGGCGGAGCGCATCGACCGGGCGGTGTTCCCCTTCACCCAGGGGGGCGCCCAGATGAACGCGGTGGCCGCCAAGGCCGTCGCCTTCGGGGAGGCCGCCACGCCCGCGTTCGGCGAGTACGCCCATCAGGTGACCGCCAATGCCCGCGTCCTCGCTGAAGAGCTGGCCGGCCAGGGACTGACGATCACCACCGGCGGCACCGACACACACCTGATCACCGCCGACACCGCACCGCTGGGGCTGGACGCGCGCACGGCCAGGGGCCGGCTGGCCGCCGCCGGGATCGTGCTGGACACCTGCGCGCTGCCGTGCCCCGACGCCCCGCTCGACCCCGCCGCCCGCAGGACGGGCATCCGGCTGGGCACGGCGGCGGTGACGACGCAGGGGATGGGCGCGCCCGAGATGCGGCGGATCGCCGCGCTGATCGGCGCGGCGCTGCGCGAAGAGGGACCGGGCCGCTCGGAGGCCGTCGCTTTGGTCCATGGATTCCCCCCTTATCCCGATCAGGGATGAGGCCGGAACCATCCGCTGACGGCGTGCGTCTCTTCCTGTATTCACGGCCAGGGGGCTGACACGCATAGGGTGTGTGGCTGTGATGGCCAGCTATACCAATGGGGCAGCCCGTGCGTGAATACCTGCTGACGCTGTGCGTCACGGCCGCGGTGACCTACCTGCTGACCGGCCCGGTGCGGAAGTTCGCGATCGCGGCCGGGGCGATGCCGGAGATCCGTGCGCGTGACGTACACCGCGAGCCGACACCGCGGCTCGGCGGTATCGCGATGTTCGGCGGGCTGTGCGCGGGGCTGCTGGTCGCCTCGCATCTGACGAACCTCAAGAGCGTCTTCGAGAACTCCAACGAGCCACGGGCGCTGCTCTCCGGCGCCGCGCTGATCTGGATTCTCGGCGTACTGGACGACAAGTGGGGCGTGGACGCGCTGGTCAAGCTCGGCGGCCAGATGATCGCCGCGGGTGTGATGGTCCTCCAGGGCCTGACGATCCTGTGGATCCCGATCCCCGGCGTCGGCACGGTCTCGCTCACCCCCATGCAGGGCACGCTGCTGACCGTCGCGCTGGTCGTGATCACGATCAACGCGGTCAACTTCGTCGACGGCCTGGACGGCCTGGCGTCCGGCATGGTGTGCATCGCCGCCGCGGCCTTCTTCATGTACGCGTACCGGATGTGGTTCGGCTACGGCATCGAGGCGGCCGCGCCCGCAACACTGTTCTCGGTCGTTCTGATGGGCATGTGCCTGGGCTTCCTGCCGCACAACATGCATCCCGCGCGGATCTTCATGGGCGACTCGGGCTCGATGCTGATCGGTCTGGTGATGGCCGCGGGTGCCGTCTCGGTCACCGGCCAGGTGGACCCGGACCTGCTCAACCTGAAGGCGGGCGGTCTGCGTGAGGCGACTCACGCGATGGTGCCGGTCTACATCCCGCTGCTGCTGCCGCTGACCGTCATCGCGGTGCCGGTCGCCGACCTCATCCTGGCGATCGTGCGCCGGACCTGGAAGGGCCAGTCGCCGTTCGCGGCCGACCGCGGCCATCTCCACCACCGGCTGCTGGAGATCGGCCACTCGCACAGCCGTGCCGTGCTGATCATGTACTTCTGGTCGGCACTGATCGCCTTCGGCGCGGTCGCCTATTCGGTGAACAACGCCAGCATGTGGATCGTCCTGGGCATCGTGCTGCTGAGCGCGGTCGGTCTGGTGCTGCTCTTGCTGCCGCGGTTCACGCCGCGGGCGCCGCGCTGGGCGGAGCGGATGGTTCCGCCGCGCTACCGCAGGGTCGTCGGCGGGCCGGCGGCGGAGGTGCCCACGGAGACCGACGCGGAGGCCGCGCAGGAGGCCGAGGAGGAGCGCGAACGGGTCCCGGCGGGCATCCACGGCGCCACCGCGATCGGCGACCGGTCACGCTTCGTGGACCGGCGCCGGGCGGACAGTCACCGCTGATCTGCCGCTCCGGCCGCGTCAACGGGCGTCGGAAACCGGGGTGGTTGGCCTCATACCAGACAAAAGGCCAGCCGTCAGTGCACCAACGCGCGCGTTCACGCTCAGGTGTGACAGGGTCCACACGAACAGGTAAAGACCTCATCAAATAGTTTGTGATACCGTTCACGAAACCCGGCGATAGAGCCGAAGGGCCGTAGTGCGACGGTCTTTTGGCCTCAGGTTCAGCCTCAGGCCGGGACTACGCTCGTCCCTGACGACAACCCCCACCCCTTGCCGGAGCGCCGCCATGCAGTCGAATGACGCCCGACTACTCCTTCACGCCCTTGTGCCCACGCTTGCCATCGGCGCCATCGCCGTTGCCGTCAGCGCTGTGGTCGCAGGCGGGACGGGAGCGATCGGCGCCGTCATCGGCACCGCGCTGGTGGTGCTCGTGATGGGTGCCGGGCTCGTCGTCCTGCAGAGCACCGCCCGGAACCACCCGCAGCTGTTCCAGATGATGGGACTCCTGCTGTACACGGTGCAGATTCTGGCCGTCCTTGTCTTCCTGCTGGCGTTCAAGGACACAACGCTCTTCGACACAAAGGCTTTTGCGTTCACGTTGCTCGGCACCACTCTCGTGTGGATCGCGGCACAGACCCGCGGTCACATGAAGGCGAAGACCCTGTACGTCGACCCCGACCCCGACTCCGCGGAAGCGAAGAAGGCGGAGACGGCGGGGTCGCCGACGTGACACGTAGGGCCGGAATAAAAGCCCCCTTGCGGGCCTGCTATCGTCCGGTGCCAACTGCGGCACAGTTGGCGCAGGCGGCTGAGCGCCCCGGTTCCACGGGATGGAACGGGCAGTCCTCATGGCCCATGCCTGTGATCCGACCCGGCCCAGCGCCGACCAGCCGCCCCCACATCCGTAAGACCAGTCCAGTGCCGCACCGTGGCTCAACGCCGCGCCGACACAACGAGGTTGCCGTACCCATGCGCCACGCTGAAGGAGCCCGCGGTGAGTGCTGAAACGATGCTCGCCTTCGACACGGAGTGCCACCTCTTGATTCCGGGGTGTGGCTTCGAGGCCCCGGGTCTTCATTCGTTCGTCTTCGAGCCCCTCTTCACGGTCGGTGGCTTCGAGTTCAACAAGCCGATGCTGCTGGCCTTCCTCAGCACCGTCGTCGTTGTGTGGTTCTTCTGGGCCGCATTCGCCAAGGCCAAGGTTGTTCCCGGAAAGCTGCAAATGGTCGGCGAAGCGGGCTACGACTTCGTCCGCCGGGGTCTGGTCTATGACGCGCTGGGCAAGAAGGAGGGCGACAAATACGTCCCCTTCATGGTCGCCCTGTTCTTCTTCGTCTGGATCATGAACCTCTGGTCCATCATCCCGCTGATGGCGTTCCCCGTGACCTCGGTCATCGCCTTCCCGGCGGGTCTCGCGCTGATCGTCTACATCCTCTGGATGTACCTGACGTTCAAGAAGCACGGCTTCGTCGGCGGCTGGAAGAACATCACCGGTTATGACAAGTCGCTCGGCTGGGTTCTGCCGCTGATCGTCGTCATCGAGTTCTTCTCCAACGTGATCATCCGGCCGTTCACGCACGCAGTCCGGCTCTTCGCGAACATGTTCGCGGGCCACATGCTGATCTTGATGTTCACCATCGCCAGCTGGTACCTGCTGAACGGCATCGGCATCATCTACGCCGGCGCCTCGTTCGTCATGACCCTCGTGATGACGGCCTTCGAGCTCTTCATCCAGGCCGTTCAGGCGTACGTCTTCGTCCTCCTGGCCTGCAACTACGTTCAGGGCGCGCTCGCCGAGCACCACTGAGCGCCCCGACTCCCCGCCCAACAGCTGTCCGGTGGCCAACCCCCACCGGTCCGTGAAATGAGAAGGAAGTAACGGCATGTCCGCTGCTCTCGAAACCGTCAACCTTGCCTCCGCGGATGCCTTCACCGGCAGCGCCAGCGCCATCGGCTACGGCCTGGCCGCGATCGGCCCCGGCGTCGGCGTCGGCATCATCTTCGGTAACGGCACCCAGGCCCTGGCCCGTCAGCCCGAGGCTGCCGGCCTGATCCGCACCAACCAGATCATGGGTTTCGCGTTCTGTGAGGCGCTCGCCCTGATCGGCATCGTCATGGGCTTCGTTTTCAAGTAAACGAACCATCGACATTCGATTCAGACGGAAGGCACTGATGTGAACGCCCTGGTGAACATGGCGGCGGAGGTTCCTGAGAACCCGCTGGTCCCGCCGATTCCAGAGCTGGTCATCGGCCTGATCGCTTTCTTCATCGTCTTCGGCTTCCTCGCCAAGAAGCTCCTCCCGAACATCAACAAGGTTCTGGACGAGCGTCGGGCGGCGATCGAAGGCCGCATGGACGATGCCGAGGCGAAGCAGGCCGAGGCGCAGCAGGTGCTCGAGGACTACCGGGCACAGCTCGCCGACGCCCGCCACGAGGCCGCGCGTCTGCGCCAGGAGGCGCAGGAGCAGGGCGCGACGCTCATCGCCGAGATGCGCGCCGAGGGCCAGCGGCAGCGTGAGGAAATCATCGCTGCCGGTCACGCCCAGATCGAGGCGGACCGGAAGCAGGCCGCTCAGTCGCTGCGCCAGGACGTGGGCTCCCTCGCCACCGAACTGGCCGGCAAGCTCGTCGGCGAGTCCCTCGAGGACCACGCCCGGCAGAGCCGGACCATCGACCGCTTCCTCGACGAGCTCGAGGCCAATGCGGCGTCGGACACGACGAAGGCTGAGGCCGGCCGATGAATGGAGCGAGCCGCGAGGCACTCGCCTCCGCACGCGAGCAGCTCGACGCGCTGACGGACAACACCTCCGTCGACGCGGCGACGCTCGCCGAGGAGCTGGCTGCCGTCACCGCTCTGCTCGACCGCGAGGTGTCGCTGCGTCGGGTCCTGACCGACCCGGCGCAGACCGGCCAGGCGCGAGCCGAGCTGGCCGAGCGCCTGCTCGGTGGCCGGGTCGGCGGCCCGACCGCCGAACTGGTCAGCGGCATGGTCCGCTCCCGCTGGTCGCGCTCGCGTGACCTGGCGGACTCGATCGAGGAGCTGGCCTACAGCGCCGACCTCGTCGCGGCCCAGCGGGCCGGTCAGCTCGACGACGTCGAGGACGAACTGTTCCGGTTCAGCCGGATCGTCACCTCGAACCCCGGGCTGCGCAGTGCGCTGACCGACCAGAACGCCTCGGTTGCGGCCAAGACGGAGCTGCTGCGCTCGCTGCTGGGCGGCCGGGCCAACCCGGTCACCGAGCGAGTGGTGGTCCGTCTTGTCGGACAGCCGCGGGGCCGTAGCCTGGAAGCAGGGTTCGACGCCCTCTCCAAGCTTGCGGCGAGCCGCCGGGACCGCATGGTCGCGGTGGTCACCTCCGCGGTGCCTCTCAGCGAGGGGCAGCGTCAGCGCCTCGGCGCTGCGCTGGCCGCGACGTACGGACGGCAGATCCACCTGAACCTCGACGTGGACCCCGAGGTCCTCGGCGGTGTGCAGGTGCGCATCGGCGACGAGGTCATCAACGGGACCATCGCGGACCGCCTCGCCGAGGTGGCCCGACGGATGGCCGGCTGAGTCACCCACCAACTCAAGAGCTGCACAGCCGGCGGATGGACGCCGGGCCAGAAACGGCCGGATCGAAAGGTCCGGCTGCGGTCCGGAAGCCACCCCGGGGACACAGCACAAGCATGACGGCGGCCCGAGTTGGGCCGTAAGCGGAAACCCCCTGGGGGACAGCCCCCCAGACACCCGCAAGTAACTTCGGGCCCAACATAGGAGAGCAGGGAACCCAGATGGCGGAGCTCACGATCCGGCCGGAGGAGATCCGGGACGCGCTGGAGAACTTCGTCCAGGCGTACAAGCCGGACGCGGCCTCGCGCGAGGAGGTCGGCACGGTCAGCGAGGCCGGAGACGGCATCGCGAAGGTCGAGGGCCTTCCCTCGGCGATGGCGAACGAGCTGCTGAAGTTCGAGGACGGCACGCTCGGTCTTGCGCTCAACCTCGAAGAGCGCGAGATCGGTGCGGTTGTCCTCGGCGAGTTCAGTGGCATCGAGGAGGGCCAGCCGGTGCAGCGCACCGGTGAGGTGCTCTCGGTCGCCGTGGGCGAGGGCTACCTCGGCCGCGTCGTCGACCCGCTGGGCAACCCGATCGACGGCCTCGGCGAGATCGAGTCCGAGGGCCGCCGCGCCCTGGAGCTGCAGGCTCCGGGCGTCATGGTCCGTAAGTCGGTCCACGAGCCGATGGAGACGGGCTACAAGGCCGTCGACGCGATGACCCCGATCGGCCGTGGCCAGCGTCAGCTGGTCATCGGCGACCGCCAGACCGGCAAGACCGCCCTGGCCGTCGACACGATCATCAACCAGCGCGACAACTGGCGCTCGGGCGACCCGAAGAAGCAGGTCCGCTGCATCTACGTCGCCGTCGGCCAGAAGGGCTCCACCATCGCGTCGGTGCGCGGTGCGCTGGAGGAGGCCGGTGCCCTGGAGTACACCACCATCGTCGCCGCCCCGGCGTCCGACCCGGCGGGCTTCAAGTACCTGGCGCCCTACACCGGTTCGGCCATCGGCCAGCACTGGATGTACCAGGGCAAGCACGTCCTGATCGTCTTCGACGACCTGTCGAAGCAGGCCGACGCCTACCGCGCCGTGTCGCTGCTGCTGCGCCGCCCGCCGGGCCGTGAGGCCTACCCGGGTGACGTCTTCTACCTGCACTCGCGTCTGCTCGAGCGTTGCGCCAAGCTCTCCGACGACCTGGGCGCCGGTTCGATGACGGGCCTCCCGATCGTCGAGACCAAGGCCAACGACGTCTCGGCGTTCATTCCGACCAACGTCATCTCGATCACCGACGGCCAGTGCTTCCTGGAGTCCGACCTGTTCAACGCGGGCCAGCGCCCGGCGCTGAACGTCGGTATCTCGGTCTCCCGTGTCGGTGGCTCCGCCCAGCACAAGGCCATGAAGCAGGTCTCGGGCCGGCTGCGCGTGGACCTCGCCCAGTACCGCGAGCTGGAGGCGTTCGCCGCCTTCGGTTCGGACCTGGACGCGGCCTCCAAGGCGTCGCTGGAGCGTGGTAAGCGCATGGTGGAGCTGCTCAAGCAGAGCCAGTACGCGCCCTTCTCGACCGAGCACGAGGTCGTCTCCATCTGGGCCGGCACCACCGGCAAGATGGACGACGTACCGGTCGAGGACATCCGCCGCTTCGAGCGGGAGCTCCTGGACTACCTGGGCCGGGAGAAGAAGGACCTGCTGACCAGCATTCGCGAGGGCGGCAAGATGTCCGACGACACCATCCAGGCGCTCACCGATTCCGTCGCCGCCTTCAAGCAGCAGTTCGAGACCTCGGACGGCAAGCTGCTCGGTGAGGACGCTCCGGTCAGCACCGCCAAGTGACGACGGAAGGGACCTGATCCATGGGAGCCAAGCTCCGGGTCTACAAGCGTCGCATCCGCTCCGTCACCGCGACCAAGAAGATCACCAAGGCGATGGAGATGATCGCCGCCTCGCGCATCGTCAAGGCACAGCGCAAGGTGGCGGCGTCGACGCCGTACGCGAGTGAACTGACCCGCGCGGTGACAGCGGTTGCCACCGGCTCGAACACCCAGCACGCCCTGACCACCGAGGTGGACAACCCGGCCCGTGCCGCGGTGCTGCTCATCACGAGCGACCGTGGTCTGGCCGGCGGCTACTCCTCGAACGCCATCAAGGCCGCCGAGTCGCTCACCGAGCGCCTCAAGGCCGAGGGCAAGGACGTCGAGACGTACATCATCGGCCGCAAGGGTGTGTCGTACTACGGCTTCCGTGAGCGCCAGGTCGCGGAATCGTGGACCGGCTTCACCGACAGCCCGACGTACGCGGACGCCAAGGCCGTGGCCGGCCCGCTGATCGCGGCGGTGCAGAAGGACACGGCCGAGGGCGGCGTGGACGAGCTCCACATCGTCTTCACCGAGTTCGTGTCGATGATGACGCAGACGGCTGTCGACAAGCGTCTGCTGCCGCTCCACCTCGGCGAGGTGGAGGCGGAGGAGTCGTCCAAGGGCGAGATCCTTCCGCTGTTCGACTTCGAGCCGTCGGCCGAGGACGTCCTCGACGCCCTGCTGCCGCGGTACGTCGAGTCGCGGATCTACAACGCACTGCTGCAGGCCGCCGCCTCCAAGCACGCCGCCACGCGTCGTGCGATGAAGTCGGCGACCGACAACGCAGAAGAGCTCATCAAGTCGCTCTCGCGGCTTGCCAACGCGGCCCGACAGGCCGAAATCACCCAGGAAATCAGCGAGATCGTCGGTGGTGCCAGTGCTCTGGCCGACGCGACCGCGGGGAGTGACTGACCACTATGACCACCACTGTTGAAACGGCCACGGCAACGGGCCGCGTCGCCCGGGTCATCGGCCCGGTCGTCGACGTGGAGTTCCCCGTCGACGCGATGCCGGAGATCTACAACGCGCTGCACGTCGAGGTCGCCGACCCCGCCGAGCAGGGCAAGCTCAAGACGCTGACCCTTGAGGTCGCCCAGCACCTGGGCGAGGGCATGGTCCGCGCCATCTCGATGCAGCCCACCGACGGTCTGGTCCGCCAGGCCCCGGTGACCGACACCGGCGACGGCATCACCGTTCCGGTCGGCGACATCACCAAGGGCAAGGTGTTCAACACCCTTGGCGCCATCCTGAACGAGCCGGAGGCGGAGGCTCAGGTCACCGAGCGCTGGCCGATCCACCGCAAGGCCCCGGCCTTCGACCAGCTCGAGTCGAAGACCGAGATGTTCGAGACCGGCCTGAAGGTCGTCGACCTGCTGACCCCGTACGTCAAGGGCGGCAAGATCGGTCTGTTCGGTGGTGCGGGCGTCGGCAAGACCGTCCTCATCCAGGAAATGATCATGCGTGTGGCGAAGCTGCACGAGGGCGTTTCCGTGTTCGCCGGCGTCGGCGAGCGCACCCGTGAGGGCAACGACCTCATCGACGAGATGACGGACTCCGGCGTTCTGGAGAAGACCGCGCTGGTCTTCGGCCAGATGGACGAGCCCCCGGGCACCCGTCTGCGCGTCGCGCTGGCCGGTCTGACCATGGCGGAGTACTTCCGCGATGTGCAGAAGCAGGACGTGCTGTTCTTCATCGACAACATCTTCCGCTTCACCCAGGCCGGTTCCGAGGTCTCCACCCTGCTGGGCCGCATGCCCTCCGCGGTGGGCTACCAGCCGAACCTGGCGGACGAGATGGGCCTCCTGCAGGAGCGCATCACCTCGACCCGTGGTCACTCGATCACCTCGATGCAGGCGATCTACGTCCCCGCGGACGACCTGACCGACCCGGCCCCGGCGACGACCTTCGCGCACCTCGACGCGACGACCGTTCTGTCGCGTCCGATCTCGGAGAAGGGCATCTACCCGGCGGTCGACCCGCTGGACTCGACGTCCCGCATCCTGGACCCGCGCTACATCTCGCAGGACCACTACGACGCGGCCTCCCGCGTCAAGGGCATCCTGCAGAAGTACAAGGACCTGCAGGACATCATCGCCATTCTCGGTATCGACGAGCTGGGCGAGGAGGACAAGCTGGTTGTCCACCGTGCCCGTCGTATCGAGCGCTTCCTGTCGCAGAACACCCACGCGGCGAAGCAGTTCACCGGTCTCGACGGATCGGACGTTCCGCTGGACGAGTCGATCGCGGCCTTCAACGCGATCGCCGACGGCGAGTACGACCACTTCCCCGAGCAGGCGTTCTTCATGTGCGGTGGTATCGAGGACCTGAAGAACAACGCCAAGGAGCTGGGCGTCTCCTGACCCCGTGCTCGCGGTCCCGGGGGCGGCCCTGTCCGCCCCCGGCCCGTACGACCACTAGTATTTGACCCAACATCTGCCGAGCCTGGCAGGTGGAGACCCGAGGAGCCATCGTGGCTGAGCTGCACGTCGAGTTGGTCGCAGCCGACCGTCAGGTCTGGTCCGGCGAGGCCAGCCTTGTCGTCGCGCGCACCCCGTCGGGCGACATCGGCGTCATGCCCGGACATCAGCCGCTGCTCGGCGTGCTGCAGTCGGGCCCGGTGACGATTCGTACGACCGGCGAGAGCGGGGACGGCACCGTCGTCGCCGCTGTGCACGGCGGCTTCATCTCGTTCGCCGACAACAAGCTGTCTCTGCTCGCGGAGATCGCGGAACTGTCGGACGAGATCGATGTCCAGCGCGCGGAGCGGGCCCTGGAGCGAGCGAAGTCGGAGGCCGACGCGGCCGCCGAGCGTCGCGCCGATGTCCGACTGCGTGCGGTGACGGGCGTTCACTGAGCCCCGCCACCGACGAGATCGATCCTCAGCCGCGGGCTGCCCGGACTCCTCCGGAGCGGCCCGCGGCTGAGGCAATGCAGGTGCGTTTCCGTCCCCCGGACTCCGTCCGGGGTACCTCATCGAGGCGAGGAGGTCGGTCGAGATGGTCCTCGCTCTGCTTGTGAGCGGCGCGGTCGTGCTGGTGGTGCTGCTGGGGCTGTTCGTCTTCGGGCTGAGGCGGCGGCTCATCCAGCGGTCCGGCGGCACGTTCGACTGCAGCTTGCGCTGGGACGTTCCGGAGACCGAGACGGAGCCCAGCGGCAAGGGCTGGATCTATGGCGTGGCGCGCTACAACGGGGACCGGATCGAGTGGTTCCGGGTGTTCTCCTACGCGCCCAGGCCCCGCCGCGTCCTGGAGCGCTCCGCCATCGAGGTCGTCGAGCGCCGCACTCCCCAGGGTGAGGAAGAGCTGGCGCTGCTCTCCGACTCCCTCGTGCTCGCCTGTCGCCACCGCGGTACGCGGCTGGAACTGGCGATGAGCGAGGACGCCCTCACCGGCTTCCTCGCCTGGCTGGAGGCGGCTCCGCCCGGCCAGCGCGTCAATGTGGCGTGAGCGAGGAACCATGTGTGGCACGGCGCCCCGAACGGCGGTCCCGGCACGGGTGAACGCCGGCTGAGCAGCGGCACCCCTCTCGTCACGGCGCGTCGACCCCCAACTCCTGTGCCAGTACCGCGGCTTGTACCCGGCTGCGCAGGCCCAGCTTGGCCAGCAGCCGGCTGACATGTGTCTTGACGGTCGCCTCCGCCATGGTCAGCCGCATCGAGATCTCGGCGTTCGACAGCCCCCGCCCCAGACAGCCGAGCACCTCGCGCTCGCGCCGGGTGAGCGCGTCCAGAACGGCCGGATCAGGGGCATCACCGGCCGGCGCCCGCCGCACACCCGCACCCGGGTCGGCGAACTCCGCGATCAGCCGGCGGGTCACCGCCGGGGCGATCAGCCCGTCGCCGGACGCCACCGTCCGCACCGCTGCCAGCAGGGCGGCCGCGTCGCTGTCCTTCAGCAGGAATCCCGCGGCGCCCGCCCGGAGCGCCCCGAAGATGTACTCGTCCAGATCGAACGTGGTCAGCACCAGGACGTCCGCCAGGCTCTCCGCGACGACCTGCCGGGTGGCGGACACCCCGTCGAGCCGGGGCATCTGAATGTCCATGAGCACCAGGTCGGGGCGCAGCTCGCGGGCCAGGCACACCGCTTCCTCGCCGTCCGCGGCCTCCCCGACGACGTCGATGTCGGGGGCGGAGCGCAGGATGAGCACCAGACCGGCGCGTACGGCGGACTGATCCTCCGCGACGAGGACCCGGATCGGCCGCGGGGTGGCGTCTGTCATCGTCCCTCTCCCTCCTCGGGCGCCGGCAGGACTGCCCGCACCTGCCAGAACCGACCGGCCGGGCAATTCTCCGGGCCGGCCTCGAACGCCCCGCCCAGCAGGGCGACCCGCTCGCGCATCCCGACGAGCCCGGCGCCGGATCCGGGCGCTCGGGGCCGTGGCCGCTCGGCGAACGGGCTGCTGACGGTGACGGTCAGCGACGCGCCCCGCTCATGGGTGATGCGGACCCGCACCTCGCCCGGTGCCGCGTGCTTGAGCGCGTTGGTCAGCGACTCCTGCACGATGCGGTACGCGGCGAGCTCGACGGGAGCGGCCACCGCGGACCGGCTGCCGTCGGCGGACCGGGCGTCGTCCAGGACGAAGGCCAGTCCGCTGCTCGCGCCGTTCGTCCCGGCCTTGGCGAGCAGCGCGTCGAGACCGTCGAGGGTGGGCGTCGCGGCCGGCTCCGCGGTGCCGCCGGGCGCTCGGGGGTCCCGCAACAGACCGATCAGACGACGCATTTCGGCCAGACCTTGCACGCTGTTCTCGCGGATCACACCGAGCGCCTCACGTGTCGCCGCCGGGTCGTCGAGGGTCTGCGCCGCGGTGGTGTGGATCGCGATGGCGGACAGGTGGTTGGCGACCACGTCGTGCAGCTCGCGCGCCATGCGGGCGCGTTCGCCTGCGACCGCCTGGGCCCGGTCGATCTCGGCGAGCAGCGCGGTCTGCTCGGCACGCAGCCGGGCGGCCTGCGCGGCGTCCCGGTGGTTGCGGATGATCAATCCGGTCCAGGCAGGGGCGACGGTGCCCAGGGCGATGGCGATGCTGAGCGTCACCACCTGGGGGTCGTGCCGGAACGCGGTGAGCACGACGGTCGCCAACACCGTCACCAGCACCGAGCACTGCGGGATCCGGCGAGCGGCGGCCGGGCTGCCGTAGAGGACGGCCGCGTAGATCAGGTCCGTGAACATCAGGACGGTGGCGATGAGGGTGCCGGAGCAGATGTCCAGGGCCAGCGCCGCCAGCGCGATGCCCAGACCGGTCATCGGGGCGGTACGGCGCAGCAGCTCGGCCCCGGACATGATGGCCAGCGCGACGAGGGTGAGCGCCGCCGGCAGGCCGAGGAGCGGCGGACCGCCGTGCAGATCCAGCGTCCAGAGCAGCAGCCCGCCGAGCAGGCCGCCGCCCGCGATGAGCACATCCACGCGGTGCGGCCGGCCGGGAGCGGTGGAGGATCTGGCGGTCACCCCACCATCAAACAGGGAGCCGGGGCCCGCCGCCTCCACGTCCGGACCAGGATTCCCGCCGGTCGACTACATCGAAAGATGCAGTCCTCAATCGTCGCGCGCGACGACGTGGCGGGCGAACGCCGCTGCGAGCCTTGAGGTGTTCGTCCCGAGAGGAGAGACACCGTGGTCGTCACGTTGATCATCGTCTGCGAGGTCGGCTTCTGGGTGCTGCTCGTCGCCGGTCTGGCGCTGCGCTACCTGGCCCGTATGCCGCGCACCGGAGCCGCGGTGCTGCTGATGGAACCGCTGCTGGAACTGACCCTGTTGGTCGTCACCGCGATCGACCTGAGGAACGGTGCGACCGCGGACTGGAAGCACGGCCTGGCCGCCGTCTACATCGGCTACACGGTCGCCTACGGGCACTACACCATCGCCTGGGTGGACGGGCACTTCGCGCATCGCTTCGCCGGCGGACCTCCGCCGGTCAAGCCCCCGCGGTACGGTCTCGCCCGCGCCGGGCACGAGGGGAAGCTGTGGCTGCGTACGGTGCTGATGGCAGCCGTCGCGTCGGGTCTGCTCCAGCTGGCGATCTGGTTCGTCGGCGAGGGCGGTGACACCGCGTCGCTGCGGGGGTGGCAGATGACCACGGGCCGGATGGTCGCGATCCACGGCCTGATCGCCCTGACGTATCTCCTCTGGCAGAAGAAGGACCCGGGCGGCCCCGCGTCCCCCGGGGAGCAGGCCGACGCGCAGGAGAAGTCCCTTCGCTGACGCCCGGATCCCGGGCCGGGGCGGCCCGGGCCGGTGTCCGCTCTAGCGCTCGCCGCCCGGCACCCACAGCACGTCGCCGACCTCCTTGTTGGCGCTGCGCGCGAGGATGAACAGCAGGTCGGAGAGCCGGTTGAGGTAGGTGGCGGTCAGCGGGTTCATCGTCTCGCCGTGCTCATCGAAGGCCGCCCAGGTCGAACGCTCCGCGCGGCGCACGACGGTGCACGCCTGGTGGAGCAGGGCCGCGCCGGCCGTGCCGCCGGGGAGGATGAAGCTGCGCAGCTTCTCCAACTGCTCCAGGAAGCGGTCGCAGTCGGCCTCCAGCTTGTCGATGTAGGTCTGCTCGACGCGCAGTGGCGGGAACTCGGGGTTCTCCACCACGGGGGTGGAGAGGTCGGCGCCGACGTCGAAGAGGTCGTTCTGCACCCGCAGCAGCACCGCGGAGACGTCGTCGGGCAGTGAACCGAGCGCCAGGGCCACGCCGATGGCGGCGTTGGCCTCGTTGGCGTCCGCGTACGCCGAGATCCGGGAGTCGGTCTTGGCGGTGCGGCTCATGTCGCCGAGGGCGGTGGTGCCCTTGTCGCCGGTGCGGGTGTAGATGCGGGTCAGATTCACCATACGGACGACCCTACGCCGCGGACTTCTTGAAGGCCCGTGTGCAAAGCGTCACGGAGACCAGGGTCAGCGCGAGTGCGACGAGGGCGCCGCGGAGCAGGGCGGCGGAGGCGTAGTCCCCGGTGAACGCCTCCCGGACCGCGTCGACGAGATAGCGGAACGGCATCACGTGCGAGAGCGCGTCGAGCCACCCCGGCCCCAGGGTCATCGGCAGCATCAGCCCGGACAACAGCATCGACGGCATGGTGACGGCGTTGATGACGGGAGCGAACTCCTGGGGGGTGTTGACCTTCAGGGCCAGCGCGTGGGACAGCGAGGAGAGGGCGAGGGTGAGGACGGCGACGAACGCGAGGCCGATGAGGACGCCGGACAGCGGGGCGCGCAGACCCATCGCGACGGCCGCCAGTACGAGCAGCACCGACTGGAGGACGAGCAGCGCGACGTCCCGCAGCACCCGACCGAGCAGCAGCGCCGGCCGGCTGACCGGGGTCACGCGCATCCGCTCCACGACGCCGAACTGCTTCTCCAGGAGGATGCCGAATCCGCAGAACCCGCCGCCGAACAGGGCGAGTTGGAGCAACAGGCCGGGCACCAGAACCTGCCAGGAGCTGGTCCCGGCGGGGCCGAGCGGCAGACCGGTGAGCAGCGGACCGAAGAACAGCAGGTACAAGAGCGGCATCAGCAGTCCGAAGAGCATCTGAAGCCGGGAGCGCAGGGTCTGCCGGGCGTACCGCCCGAAGATGAGAGCGGTGTCGGTGAGCAAGGTGGGCATCGGGGGACTCCTGGAGGGGCGGGGGAGGGCGCGGCGGACGGGCGGCCGTGGAGCTCAGACCGCGACGGGGGCGTTGTCCCCGGGGGCGGCGCCGCGTCCGGTGATGGCGAGAAAGGCGTCCTGCAGTGACGCGTCGGCGGATCCGGCGTACGCGGTCTTGAGCGCCCTCGGAGTGCCCTCGGCGACCACCACGCCCTTGTCGACGATCACCAGGCGGTCGGCGAGCGCGTCGGCCTCGTCCAGGTAGTGGGTGGTCAGGAACACCGTGGTGCCGTGGTCGGCGCGGATGCGGCGGACCAGCTCCCACAGGCCGGCCCGGCTGCCGGGGTCCAGGCCGGTCGTCGGCTCGTCGAGGAAGAGCACCTCGGGGCGGTGCACGAGGCCCATCGCCAGGTCCAGCCTTCGGCGCTGACCGCCGGAGAGCGTGGCGGTCTTGCGGTCGAGCAGCTCGGTCAGGCCCAGTTCGGCGGCCAGTTCCTCGGTACGGGCGAGCGCGCGGTGCTTGGTCAGGCGGTAGAGGCGGGCCTGGGTGACCAGCTCCTCGCGCACCGAGACGTGCGGGTCGACGCCGCCGGACTGGGCGACGTACCCGGATGCGCGGCGCACTCCCGCAGGGTCGCGGACCAGGTCGCAGTCGGCCACGGTCGCGCTGCCGCCGGTGGGTGCCAGCAGCGTGGTGAGCATCCGCAGGGTGGTGGTCTTGCCCGCCCCGTTGGGGCCGAGGAACCCGAGGATCTCGCCGCGTTCGGCGCTGAGGTCGATGCCGCGCACGGCTTCGACGGGACCCCTCTTGGTGGTGAAGGTCCGGGCGAGTGCGGACGCGTTGATGGCTGGCATGGAGACAGAAAAACAGAGCACCACCAAAATTGCAATGCCTCCAAAATTTAACGGAACCCAGTGAAGGGTAGGGTGAAGGCATGGCAGAGGGGCTCAGGGAACGGAAGAAGCGGCAGACCCGGCAGCACATCTCGGACGTGGCCACCGGCCTGTTCCTGGAGCGCGGCTTCGACGCGGTGACCATCGCCGAGGTCGCCGAGGCCGCCGATGTCTCGGTCAACACCGTCTACAACTACTTCCCGGCGAAGGAAGACCTCTTCCTCGACCGCAGCAAGGGCCTGGTGGACCGGCTGTCGCGTTCCGTGCGCGGCCGCGACAAGGGCGAGTCCGCGGCCACCGCGGTGCTGCGCGAACTGCGCGAGGAGGCCGTCGCCGTCTCGCCGTCACTCGGGCTGATCGACGGCTACGACCGCTTCATGCGGGTGGTCCACGACGCCCCCACCCTCAAGGCCCGGCTCTGGTACCTCCAGCAGGAAAGCCTGGTCAACCTGGAGGACACCCTCAGGGAGGAGACCGGCGCCGGCCCCGCAGACCCGCTGCCGCTGCTCGTCGCCGGCCAGATCTCCTGGGTGCACTCCACCGTCATCGGCGCCATCGCCCGCGAGATGCTCGCCGGCCGTACCGCCGCCGAGGTGTCCAGGGATGCGCTGGTCCTGCTGGACGAGATGGCGGAACTGCTGAGCGGAAAGGTGCTCAACTACGCCGTACGGGCGGACGAATGACGGCCGGGTGGCGGGTTTACGGCCATGGTCGGCACCCCATCGGTGTGATGTCCGTCATCTGAGACGTGACGCGCATCTCTTCCCTACCAAACGATCGCTCACGACCGCTAACGTCGCCCTGAGAGCAGTCAAGTGCACAGGGTGTTAGGGGACAGCAGTGGCAAGGAAGCTCGCCGTCATCGGAGCCGGACTCATGGGTTCGGGCATCGCGCAGGTCTCCGCCCAGGCGGGCTGGGACGTCGTCCTCCGCGATGTGACGGACGGGGCGCTGGCCCGTGGCAAGGGTGGCATCGAGGCGTCGTACGAGAAGTTCGTCGCCAAGGGGAAGCTGGAGGCGTCCGCCGCCGAGGAGGCGCTGGCCCGGATCACCACCACGACCGAGCTGGAAGCCGTCGCCGACGCCGACATCGTCGTCGAGGCCGTCTTCGAGCGGATCGAGGTCAAGCGGGAGATCTTCCAGGCGCTGGACAAGCTCGCCAAGGACGACGCGGTGCTGGCCTCCAACACCTCCGCCATCCCGATCACCAAGATCGCCGCCGCCACCTCGCGGCCCGAGCGGGTCGTGGGGACGCACTTCTTCTCGCCGGTGCCGATGATGCAGCTGTGCGAACTGGTGCGCGGCTACAAGACCAGCGACGAAACCCTCGCCACCGCACGGGAGTTCGCCGAGTCCGTGGGCAAGACCTGCGTCGTCGTCAACCGCGACGTCGCCGGCTTCGTCACCACCCGCCTCATCACGGCGCTGGTCGTCGAGGCCGCGAAGCTGTACGAATCCGGCGTGGCGACCGCCGAGGACATCGACATCGCCTGCAAGTTGGGCTTCGGCCACGCGATGGGACCGCTGGCCACCGCCGACCTGACCGGCGTCGACATCCTTCTGCACGCCGCCGACAACATCTACACCGAGTCCCAGGACGAGAAGTTCGCGTCGCCGGAGATCATGCGGCGAATGGTCGATGCGGGCGATATCGGCCGCAAGAGTGGGCAGGGCTTCTACGAGCACTGAGACCGCGTCAGGTGCCCCGTCAGCCGGGGCACCCGATTGCCTCACCCCTGGGGGTGAATTCGGTATCGGTTCGCTTACAGGCGGCAACTTCGCCGCATGAGAGGCAGTCAGTTCTGTAGACGCCATCGCACGAGTACCCATCACTTCGGGGAGCGCATATGCACATCAGGGGCGACCACGTCGAGCTGGTCGTCGGGGGCCGCCTCGACGTCCGCAGCGCGGCGGACGCCCGTACGGCCCTGCACACCGCCGTCGACTCCGGTCGCGGGGATCTCGTGCTGGACCTGACCGAGCTGGATTCCTGGGATGCCACCGGCCTCGGCGTGATCATGGGTGTGCACCGCCGGGCCGGCCGGGTCAACAGGCGGCTCGTCCTGCGCGGCGTGCCACCTCAGATGCAACGCCTCCTGGTCGCCACCCGCCTGCACCGCATCCTCGCCATCGAGGGCGGCATCGAAGCGGAATCGCTTCCTCGCGTGTGACGCAAGGGCCGTGGCGGCCGGCCCGCCCCGCAGCGCCGACCTCGCGCAGGGGCGGCAAAAGCCGCACACCATCTGACTTCCACTACGGCGGGATGTTCCGGTCATCGCCGGACCCCGGCGATGCGTCGGCCCGCACTCCAGGTCTAAGGTTCGCATCCCCGCCCCACGCCACGGCAGCGGCGGGCACCGGACCGGACGCGACGGCTGAGACACCCCGGCCGGAGCCGGGGGAGTGCGGACGGCCGGAGGAGCAGTCGGCACGCCACGTCTGGGGGCTTTGAGCATGGACCGGAACACCCACCGGGGGCCTGAGGAGTACGGCACGCAGGGTAGCCCTGCCGAGCCGCCGGCACCCGCTTTCGGCAGCGCGCCCAGCGGCTCCGACGGACCGGTCCGCGTCGTACGGCTCGTCTCGGGCAACTACCTCGTCACCGTCAATCCCGTCGACGGCAGCGAGATAGAGCCCTGCCCGCCCGGAGAGCGCCCCGCCACACCCGGCAAGCTCACCCCACAGGAACGGGCCGCGGCCACCCGCGCAGCGGCACCGCCGCTGCCCGCAACCCCGCCCGGATTCGCCGGCCACGAAGCCGCCCTGGAAGAGCGCGCGGAGGAAACCGAGCGCCTGGCCCGGCTGCTCTCCCGCGGCCGCTCCGTACGCGTCACCGGCCCCTCGGGTACGGGCCGCACCCGGCTGCTGGAAGCCGTCGCCACCGCCTGCGCCGACCTCGCCCCCGACGGCGTCGTACGCCTCTCCGGCTACCACCGCACCCCCACCGACGTCCTCCACGCGCTGGCCGCCGCGGTCCACCGCCTCCCGCAGCACCGTCCGGACCGACCGGAGCTGTTGCAGCTGCTCGGCGGCATCGGCGCGATCGTCGTCCTCGACGACCTGGAGTTCGGCGGCGCCGCGCTCGACGAACTCCTCGACGCGACCCCCGAATGCGCCTTCCTGATCGGTGTCACCCCCGACGTCGCGCCGCCCGGCCCCGGCTCCCACCTCGAAGAGGTCTTCCTCGGCGGCGTCGGCCGGAACGGCTGCGTACGACTGCTGGAACGTGCCCTGAGCCGGCCCCTCACCCACGAAGAGGCGGCCTGGGCGGCGGACCTCTGGTTCGAATCCGAGGGCCTGCCGCTGCGGTTCGTGCAGGCCGCGGCCCTGCTGCGGCAGCGCGAGAAGCTGAGCGCCGGGCCCGGCGCTCTCGACGACGGCTACGGCCTCTTCCCCGAGGAATCCCGGGACGCGGACGCCGAACCCACAGCAACCCCCGAACCCGCCGACGCCCCGCTGCCCTCCCGCGCCGAGGCCGCCTCCCCCGCTCCGCTGCTCGCCGCCGGGCTCGGCGCCGCCGCCCAGGAGACCCTGCGCTTCGCCGTCGCGCTGGGCGGCGAACTGCCGCACCAGGCACATCTGCCCGCGCTCACCCAGGACACCCACGCCGACGCCGCGCTCGCCGATCTGCTGGCCTGCGGCCTGATCACCCCCGCCGGAAGCCACTATCGGCTCGCCGCGACCGTCCAGGACCAACTGGAGGCAGCCGGCTACGCCGAGGGCGCCATCGGCCGGGCCCACACCGCGGCCCAGCACTACGCCTGGTGGGCCGGCCACCCCTCGGTCACCCCCGAGCGGGCCGCCGCCGAGGCCGACGCGGTGCTGGCCGCCATGGGCGTACTGACCGGCAGCCGGGAGAGCGGACACGCCAGTGCGGCCGTGCTGCTCGCCCGTACCGCCGCACCGGCGTTCGCCGCGGCGCTGCACTGGAGCGCCTGGGAGCGCAGCCTCCGGCACGGCCAGGAGGCCGCGCGACTGGCCGGCGAGGTGGCGGAGGAGGCCTACTTCCACCACGAGCTGGGCGTCCTGGCCCTGTGCTCCGGCAACGTCGACCGGGCACGGGCCGAACTGGAGGCGTCCATCGGGCTGCGCGGTGTGCTCTCCGACCGTGACGGCGCGGTGGCCGGCCGGCGAGCCCTGGCGCTGGTCACCGACCGGACGCGGGCCGCGTCCACCGCCGCCACCCCGGCCCGCCTCCCACAGACCGCACCGGGCACGAAGACTCCCGGCGCCACGACTCCGGCGGCGAAGTCGCTCGGCACGCCGCCCGCCCCGGCCGACAGCGGGCCCACCGCCGCGGTGCGCATCTCGCGCACCGGGGAGACGGCCGCGACGGTCGTCGCCCGGGGAGCCGCGTCCTCCGCGACGGCAACTGCAGGCGGCGACGCTGCCGGCACCGGGCGGTCCGCCGCCCGCGGAGCCCGCCGCAATCTCGTCGCCGCGGGCGCCGGCGCTCTGCTCGTCGCCGTGCTGGGCACCGTCGTCACCCTCGGCGTCACCTCGGACGACGACGCCAAGGGCGACCGCACCGGCACGGAACAGGGCACGGACGACGGCGGCAGCACCGACCTGCCCGCCGACGGGCCCGACACGGGCGCGAGCCTGCCGCCCACCCGCACCGGCACCGCCCAGGAGGGCGCCCCCGACCACCGCGACAGCCCGTCCCCGTCGAACAGCGGCTCCGCCACCAGCGCGGCGCCGACGGACACCGGCAGCGGGCCGACGGATGGCACGACCGGTCCGACGGAGCCGACAGGCAAGCCGACCCGCCCCACCGGTAAGCCGACCCGCCCCACCCACCCCCCGACCGAAGAGCCCACCGACCCGACTCCCACAGACGAGCCGACCGGCGAACCCACGGACCCGACGCCGACCGGCGAGCCCACGCAGAAGCCGACGACCCAGAGCCCGTCGCAGACGACCGCAGGCGCCGCGGCACCCACCCAGGAGGCTGCGCCCTCCGGCGACGGCGGCTCCACTTCGTCCGCCGAGCCCACACCCGCCGGCTGACACCCGCCCGGACACAGCGCAACGGCCCGGTACGCGGCCGGCCCACCACATCGGCGGCCGGCCCCCTACCGGGCCGTTGCGCTGTCGGGCCCGGCCGCCATGGGGGCCGGACCCGACCAGGTCAGAACAGGCGCAGCTTGTCGTCCTCGATGCCGCGCAGCGCGTTGTAGTCGAGCACGACGCAGCCGATTCCACGGTCGGTCGCCAGCACGCGGGCCTGCGGCTTGATCTCCTGAGCGGCGAAGATGCCCTTGACCGGGGCCAAGTGCGGGTCACGGTTGAGGAGTTCGAGGTAGCGGGTGAGCTGCTCGACGCCGTCGATCTCGCCGCGGCGCTTGATCTCCACCGCGACGGTTCCGCCATCGGAGTCCCGGCACAAGATATCCACCGGGCCAATGGCGGTGGGGTATTCACGCCGAATCAGGGAATAGCCCTCGCCGAGGGTCTCGATCCGGTCCGCGAGCAGCTCCTGGAGGTGGGCCTCCACCCCGTCCTTGATGAGGCCGGGATCGACGCCGAGCTCGTGCGAGGAGTCGTGCAGGACCTCCTCCAGCGTAATGATGAGCTTCTCGCCGCCCTTGTTCTCCACCGTCCACACATCGCCGTCCCCCTCCTTGAGGGAGCAGGGCGGGGACATCCAGTTGAGTGGTTTGTAGGCCCGGTCGTCCGCGTGAATGGAGACGGAGCCGTCCGCCTTCACCAGGATGAGACGGGGGGCCGAGGGGAGGTGGGCCGTGAGCCGGCCCGCGTAGTCCACGGAGCAGCGGGCGATGACGAGACGCATGGTGCGCCACGCTACTCGACCGGAGGCCGCTGACGCGATTCGCCCCTGGATCCACCTGTTCGGCATTGGCCGGTTGTATGTGCAATCTCCTGGTGCGGGCCTCTTGCGCGGCATACCGTTGAAGCAGGGGGTCGTGATTCGAACACGCTGCGTCGCGGCGCCCCTTGTCCCATTCCTGAGGCCCCGTCCCGGCGGGGTCGCGAGAGGAGAACCTCATGTCGCTCGACGTCTCACCGGCCCTCCTCGAACAGGCCGAGCGAGGCGAGGTCGACGAAGCCGCATTTGTCGACTGCGTCCGGACCTCCCTGCCCTATGCATGGGGGATGATCAGCTCCCTGGTGGCCCAGCTGAAGGTGGACGGTGGAGAGTTCGCCGACAACCAGACGCCTCCGCCGGACGAGCAGGCGCGAGGCCAGTTGCTTCGCGCCCTGGCGAGTGACGCGATACGCGGTTCGTTGGAGCGCCACTTCGGTGTGCGTCTCGCCTTCCAGAACTGCCATCGGGTCGCGGTGTTCCCGCTCGACCCGGTGGTGGACGACCGTCTGGCCCGCTTCACCTCCATCCGGGGTCAGCTGCTCAACCAGTCGCCGGAACTCCGCGACTGCTGAGCGGAGTTGCTGCCGCTGCGTAGCGCGTTCCGGCATGTTCGGTGCCCGTGCGCCAGCGGCAGCACCACCGTCGACCGCCCGTCCCCGCCCCTTCGAGAGCACGGCGCCTCGCATGACCGCACCACGGGCACAGCCAGAGTCATCCGCACGCGAACACGGCGGCAGCACAGCGCAGGCCGCCCCGTCGGGCCCGGCGGGGTCACCCCAACTGCGGCAGAACCTCCGCGCCCAGCCGGCGGACGTTCTCCTCGGTGGCGGCGAGATCGCCGGACCCCTCGACGAGCAGCGCGAACCTGCGCACGCCCGTACGCTCCGCCGTCGCCGCGAGCCGGTCGGCGCACAGCGCGGGCGGGCCGACGGGATGCAGCCCGCACAACAGCTCGGTGTACGCCAGCGGGTCACGCATCGCGCGATAGCGGCCGTCGACGGTCACATGCGCACCCAGCCCCTTCCGGAGCCAGCCGGGCATCGACTTCGCCAGCGTCTCGGCCGCGTCCCCTGGGCCGTCGGCGATCTGCACCACGCCCGCCGAGACATGCTCGGCCGCCGCCACTTCGTCGCCGTCCCGCCCGGCCTCCAGGGCGGCCGACCGCCACAGGGCGACCATGTCCGCCTTCTCCTCGTCGCCGCAGTGCATGCCGAGCAGCATCGGCAGACCGCGCTCCGCGGCAAGCCGGACCGAGGAGGGCGAGGTGCAGGCGACCACCACCGGTGGCCCGGGGGGCGCGGTCGCCGGACGGTCCAGGCCGGCCAACGCCTCCGACGGACGCGGTACGACCGCGACCTCACGGAACGCGAAGCGCTCGCCGTCCGCCCCGACCCGGGGTTCGCGCAGCCAGCGCAGCAGCAGGTCGAGCGATTCGGGGAAGCCGTGGTCGTACGCGGCCAGACCCGCGCCGAAGACCTCCAGGTCCACCCAGGGGCCGCCGCGGCCGACGCCGAGCGTGAACCGCCCGTCGGACGTCAGGTGCAGCAGCGCCGCCTGCTCACCGAGAGCCACCGGATGCTGGGTCGGCAGCACGCTGACGGCCGTCCCGACGCCGATCCTGCGGGTCCGGCCCAGCAGCAGCGCGGCCAGTGTCGCGGCGTTGGGGCAGACGCCGTAGGGCACGAAATGGTGTTCCGCCAGCCAGACGTCGTCGAGTCCGGCCTCCTCCGCGATCTCCGCGGAGCGCACCGCGCGGTGCAGCGCTTCCCCTTGTCCCTGACCGGGAAATTGAGCGGCCAGGATGAAAGCTCCGACACGCATCGCTCTCTGCCTCCTCGCAGCCGACGCGACTTCCCCCTTACAGGCAACAACGTCTGACACGTGCCAAGGGCACGGCCTGCCGCGAAATTTCCCGATGATCGCAGAAACGTGACGGGCCGTGCCCGTCCCCGTCGCTTCCGCGTACGCTGGTGACAGCCCGTGACTCCGTGAATCTTCCGAGGTGCCCCAGTGTCTCCGCGTCGAAACCGCCAGCGTGGCGGTGCGAAGCCCACCGATCGCCCGGGCGGGGACCGCTTCGGTCTGGAGCGGACCGAGGAGTGGGGGGGCGAGGACTGGGCCGTGCGCCACGTCGGAGGCGGCGGCGCGGCCAAGCACTACCGCTGCCCCGGCTGCGACCAGGAGATCCCGCCCGGTGTGCCGCATGTCGTCGCCTGGCCGCAGCACGGCGACGTCGACGACCGCCGGCACTGGCACAAAGCCTGCTGGAACGCACGGGACCGCCGGAGCGCGCGGCTCCAGCGGTCCCGTAACGCGCCGCGCTACTGACGCGACGCGAAGGCGATGCGCGCGAGCTACACGTCGCGCCGCTGCTGGGCGGCGAAGGCGCCGCCGAGGACTACGGCGGTCACGCCGGTGAGCACCCACAGCGGGGTCCAGCCCTCCGGGCCCGAGTCGAAGAACGGGTTGTCGTAGAGCGTTGCCAGCGAGTTGGGCACCGAGTAGTTGATCAGCGCCTCGCTGACCTTCCGCAGGCTCTCCGAGCCCGCCATGAAGACGGCCAGCAGCATCGGCAGCAGCACCACACCGAGCATGGCGCTGATCGCGCCCGCCGAATGCCGCAGCAGCGAGCCCACGGCCAGTGCCAGCAGGCCGAGCATCGACACGTAGAGGCCGGCGCCCACCGTTCCCCGCAGCCACTGATCGGTCGTCGGGTCCGGGCCGTAGAGCATCCCGGAGGTGAAGAGCGCGACGAGCGTGGTGGTGACGGTCGTGATGACGAAGGCCAGGCCGAAGAACACGATCGCCTTGGCGGTGAGCACCCGCGCCCGGCTGGGGCAGGCGGTCATGGTCGTACGGATCATCCCCGTGCCGTATTCGGAGGAGATCACCAGTACCCCGAGCGGGATGAGGCACAAGGTGCCCAACAGGACGCCGAGGAAGGAGAATCCCAGCTTCGGATCGACCATGCGCGTGGGATCGCTCAGGGCGAGGGTGATCAGCAGGTCGACGCCGATGACCAGCAGGACGAACACGCCCAGCGTCCACAGCGTCGAGCGCACCGAGCGGATCTTCGTCCACTCCGACGCCAGGGCGTGGCCGAGATGGGTGCGGCGGATCGGGATGGGCGAGACATAACCGGCATGGCCGCCCTGCCAGTTGACGCCGGTCTGCTGCTGTGGGTGGCCCTGTTGCGGCTGACCCTGCTGGGGGACCTGAGGTGCCTGGGGGTTGGGGGCGCCCGCGTACGCGTTCTGCTGCTGGGGTGCCTGCTGGGCCTGCAGCATCATCGTGCCCGCGTCCTTGCCCGGACCGTGCGCGGCGAGCGGCTGCGGAGCGTCGGCCGACGGCTGCGGCTGGGCCTGGGGCATCGGCTGGGCCTGGAGCATCATCGTGCCCGACTCCTGGCCGGGCTGCTGCTCCGGAGCCTGCTGGGCCTGGAGCATCATCGTCCCGGCCTCCCGGGCGGGCGCCGGCTGCTCCGGCTGACCCTGGCCGCCGGGCTGGGGCGGCGTGCCCTGCGGCTGCGGCGGCGCGGTGGGCGGCATCGGGGGAGCGGGCGGCATCTGCTGGGCCTGCGCGGTGTCGTCAGGTCCGCGCTCAGGCTGCGGCTGCTGGGGCTGCGGCTGCTGAGGGCTGGTCATCGGGCGTCCTCGTGGTGCGGCGTGGTGGCGTCGGCGGGCTGGGCTGCGGGCGGCATCGGTGCGGCGGGCTGCTGCCCGTAGGGCTGGGGGGCGGCATACGGCGCGGGTGCCCCGTACGGGTGGCCCTGACCCTGGGCGGGCGGCGGGTAGCCCTGACCGGGAACGGCTCCCGGCACCTGCTGGGCGTACGGGGCCTGCTGCGCGTAAGGGTTGGGCTGCCCCTGAACGGGCTGACCCGGGTGACCGGGCTGGTATCCCGGTCCCGCGTACCCCTGCGGCGCGCCGCCGTGCGGAACGCCGCCCTGCGGAACGCCGCCGTGCGGAATGCCGCCCTGCGGCGCGTACCCCGCGGGGGCCTCCTGCAGACCGGCCCGCTGGTCGGCCGTCGAGCGGTAGTCCACGGCGCTCTGCGTCAGCTGCATGTACGCCTCCTCCAGGGAAGCCTGGTGCGGCGACAGCTCCCAGAGCCGGACGTCGGCGCCGTGCGCGAGATCGCTGATGCGGGGCAGCGGAAGCCCGGTCACCCGCAGCGCACCGTCCTGCTCCGCCGCGACCTGCCCACCGGCCTCACCGAGCGCCGCCGTCAGCTTCTCGCGCTGCTCGGAGTCGGCGTCGGGGACGCGCACCCGGGCGAAATCGGCGGAGTTGGCCGAGATGAAGTCCTTGACCGACATGTCCGCGAGCAGCTGGCCGCGGCCGATCACGATCAGGTGCTCCGCGGTGAGGGCCATCTCGCTCATGAGGTGCGAGGAGACGAAGACCGTGCGGCCCTCGGAGGCCAGCTGCTTCATCAGATTGCGCACCCACAGGATGCCCTCGGGGTCGAGGCCGTTGACCGGCTCGTCGAAGAGCAGCACCTGCGGGTCGCCGAGCAGCGCAGCCGCGATGCCGAGCCGCTGGCCCATGCCCAGCGAGAAGCCGCTGGAGCGCCGCCTGGCGACGCCCTGCAGGCCCACCACGCCGAGCACCTCGTCGACCCGCCGGGCCGGGATGCCCGACAGCTGGGCGAGCGAGAGCAGGTGCTGGCGCGCGCTGCGGCCGCCGTGCACCGCCTTGGCGTCGAGCAGCGCGCCCACCTGGCGGGGGGCGTTGGGGAGTTTGCGGAAGGGGTGGCCGCCGACGGTGGCATGGCCGGAGGTCGGGGTGTCCAGGCCAAGAATCATGCGCATCGTCGTCGACTTGCCGGAGCCGTTGGGCCCCAGGAAGCCGGTGACCGTGCCCGGCCGTACCTGGAACGACAGGTTGTGCACGGCCGTCTTGGCGCCGTAGCGCTTCGTCAGGCCGACTGCCTCGATCATTCTCCGCCCCTCGCGAGATGGTGGCGGGGCAGAGGCGCCCTCGTGCCCCCGTGAGGGTTAGGAGGCTATCGGTCCCTTGACGGTTCCCGTCAAAACGCGGGAGAGGGATGCGTCACCCGGTACGGCCCGGCACGACCGGCCCGTACAACGGCGGCGGCCCACCCGCGGAGGCGCCCCGGCCGGGCGGTCACGCGTCGCGCTTCTTGAACAGCACGAAACCGCAGGCAAGCGCGGCCGCCGTCCACGCGACCATGATGGCGATCCCGCCCCACGGGCCGTACGGCACGTTCTCGTCGAGGGGCGTGACGACCTCCATGACCTTCCGGCCGGCCTGGTCGGGGAGATAACGGCCGACCTTCCGGGTCGCCGAGACGTTCCCGAGGATGTTGGAGATCAGGAAGAAGAACGGCATCAGGATGCCGAGCGACAGCATCGGGCTGCGCAGCATCGCGGCGACCCCCATCGAGAACAGCGCGATCAGCGTCATGTAGAGCCCGCCGCCGAAGACCGCGCGCAGCACCCCCGGGTCGCCGAGGTACGCCCGGTGTTCGCCCAGGACCGCCTGGCCGGCGAAGAAGGTCGCGAAGCTGGTCGCCAGGCCCACCAGGAAGACCAGCACGGTGGCGACGAGGAGTTTGCTGAAGAGGAGCGTCGCCCGCTGCGGTACGGCGGCGAGCGAGGTACGGATCATGCCGGTGCTGTACTCGTTGGAGACCACCAGCACACCGAAGACGATCATGGCGAGCTGGCCCAGGCCCATCCCGGCGAAGCTGATGTTGGTGGGGTCGAAGGCGAGCCGGTCCCTGACCGACATCGAGTCGAACTCGTTGCCGGCCAGGACGCAGATCAAGATGCCCAGGCCGATGGTGACGACGACGGCGACGCCGAGCGTCCACACCGTCGACTGCACCGATCTGATCTTGGTCCATTCCGAACGCAGCACCTGCGTGACCGCCGCCATCGTCAGCTCCTCTTCTTCCGCCAGTCGGCGCCCCAGCCGTCCGGCTGCCCGACCGGCTGCGGAGCCGCCGGGGGCACACCGCCCGGCGCAGGCCCGGCCGGAACCGCGACCGGCTCCCCGTCGTGGGCGTGGTACTCCACCGACTCGGCCGTCAGCTGCATGAACGCCTCTTCCAAGGAGGCCTGCTGGGGGCTCAGCTCATGCAGGGTGAGCCGGTGCCGGGCGGCCAGCTCACCCAGCCGGTCGGCGGTCACCCCGTCGATTTCCAGCGAGCCGTTGCCGACCGCCGACACCTCGATGCCCTCAGCCCCCAGCACATCCAGCAGCCGCTCCTGCTCCGGCGACCGCATCCGTACATAGGACCGCGAGTTCTCCCGGATGAAGTCCGCCATCGAGGTGTCCGCCATCAGCTTGCCCTGCCCGATCACGATCAGGTGATCGGCGGTCAGGGCCATCTCGCTCATCAGATGGGAGGAGACGAAGACCGTACGGCCCTGACCCGCGAGGTTCTTCATCAGATTGCGGATCCAGTGGATGCCCTCCGGGTCGAGACCGTTGACCGGCTCGTCGAACATCAGGATCTCCGGGTCGCCCAGCAGCGCCGCGGCGATGCCCAGCCGCTGGCCCATCCCCAGGGAGAACCCCTTCGAACGCTTGCCGGCGACCGAACTCAGTCCGACCGTGTCCAGCACCTCGCCGACCCGGCTGCGCGGAATGCCGTTGCTCTGCGCCAGACACAGCAGATGGTTGTACGCGCTCCGCCCGCCGTGCATCGCCTTCGCGTCCAGCAGCGCACCGATGTACGTCAGCGGATCCTTCAGCTGCCGGTAGTGCCTGCCGTCGATCCGGACCGTACCGGCGGTCGGGTGGTCCAGGTCGAGCACCATCCGCATGGTGGTGGACTTGCCCGCGCCATTGGGGCCGAGGAAACCGGTGATGATCCCGGGCCGGACCGCGCAGGTGAGGTGGTCCACGGCGATCTTGTCGCCGTAGCGCTTGGTCAGCCCCTCGAGCTCGATCATGTACTGCACGCTAGGGGCGCCCGGTGGGCCCCGCCACCGGGGCACAGCCGCCCGGCGGACCTGCGCACGACCGCGCCCCCGCACCGCCGGAGGGGCGGTACGGGGGCGCGTGAAGGTGCGGTGCGAGAGCCTGCCCGGGGGCGCCTCCCAGCCGTTGACCGGGGAGGGTCAGCGGGACTGCTGGGCGGGCACGCCGCGGTTGGCGGACTCCTCGTCGCCGGGGGCGCCGGCGGCGGCGACGGCCGCACCGGTCAGCGTCGCCAGCATCTCGCGGACGTTGGTCAGCTGCGCGTTGATGGAGTCGCGGCGGTTCGTCAGCGCCGCCAGCTCGCGCTCCGATTCGCTGCGGATACGGTCGGCCTTGGCGTTGGCGTCGGCCACGATGTCCTCGGCCTGGCGCTGCGCGGTCTCCACCGTCTGGCGGGCCCGGCGCTCGGCGTCCGTCCGCAGCTTCTCCGCCTCCAGGCGCAGCTGCTCGGCACGGTGCTCGATCTCCGCCAGGCGCTTCTCGGCCTTGGCCTGACGCGAGGCCAGGTCACGCTCGGACTGCTCGCGGCGCTTGGCGAGGTTGGTCTCGAAGTCGGCCGCCGCCTGCGCGGCCTTGGCACGGGTCTCCTCGAAGAGGGAGTCCGCCTCCTCGCGCTTGGACTGCGCGTCCTTCTGCGCTTCGGCGCGCAGCGTGGACGCCTCGCCCTTGGCCTTCTCGACGATCCGGGCGCCCTCGTCCTCCGCCTTCGACTTGCGCTCGGCGGCGAACTGCTCGGCGTCGTTACGGACCTGCTGGGCGGCCGACTCGGCCAGCTCGCGGTGCTGCTCCGCGGCGCGGCGGGCCTCCTCGCGCAGGTCCTTGGCCTCCTCCTCGGCGAGACGGAGGATCTTCTCCACGCGCGCACCCAGGCCCGCGTAGGACGGTTCGGCGTCATTGACCTGCGCCTGGGCGTTCTGCGTTTCGAGGTGGAGTTCCTCGATGCGCTTCTCCAGCGAGGTGATACGGGCCAGCGCGCTGTCACGGTCGGCGACGAGCTTCGTAATGCGGTCGTCCACCTGACCGCGGTCGTACCCACGCCGCACGAGCTCGAAGCCGAAGGGGGAGGAAGTGTCGCTCATGGGGTTCCTGTCGAAAGAGACCGGTGAGGTGATAAGGGGAATCCTAGGGGCCACAACGGCGTGTCATCGAGTCAATGCCCGTTTGATCTGGAGAATGACCCCTCATTCGAGTGGCTACCCCTCAGACTGCTTGCCACTCGAACGAGTTGCACCGGCGCCCGCGGCGGCCTTGACGCCACCGCTCTTGCCCTCCGCGCCCCCCGTCGGCGCCTCGAACGACTCCAGTGCCTCCAGCACATCCTGGACACGGGAGATTTCGGAGTTGATGTCCTCCCGACGGCGGACCAGGACCTCCAACTCGCGCTTGCCCTCTTCCACGATGCGGGTGGCCTCGGCCTCGGCCTCGGTGCGCATCCGCTCCGCGTCGCGCTCGGCCTCGGCCTTCCGGTTCGCGGCCTCCTTGATCAGGCCCTCGGCCTTCTTGACCGCCGCGATCCGGACCTTGCTCGCCTCGCTGCTCGCCTCCGAGACCATTTCCTCGGCCTTCTGCTCGGCCTCCACCTGCTGGGCGGTGGCCTGCGCGATGAGCTTGTCGACCCGCTCGCCGGCGTTCTTCATCGTCTCCGCCGACTCCCGGCGCGCCCGCTCGTGCAGCTCCTCGACCTCTGCCTCGATCCGCACCCGCAACTCCTCGGCCCGCTCCCTGATGGCCGTGGCGTCGCCGCGGGCCTCGCCCAGCAGCGTATTCGCGTCCGTACGCGCCTTCTCCACCCGCGCGTTGCCGTCGGATGTCGCCTCGGTGACGATCCGGTCGGCCTCCTTGCGGGCCGCCCCGACCATCGTGTCGGCCTGCTCCTCGGCGGACGCGGCGGTGCGCAGCGCCTCCTCCTGGGCCTTGGCGATGAGCTGGTCCGCCTGCTCCGCGGCGTCACCGCGACGCTCGGCGGCGTCCTTGCGGGCCTCGTCGAGCAGCCGGTCGGCCTCCTGCTGAGCCTCCGTCCGCAGCCGCTCCGCCTCCGCCTCGGCGTCCTCCTTGACCTTCGCGGACTCGCCGCGGGTGCGGTTGGCGTGCTCCTGTGCGGCGGTGACCGTCTCGGCCGCCTCGGCGCGCAGCCGGTCGGCCTCGGCGGTGGCCGTCGCGAGCATCCGGTCCGCCTGCTCACGGGTGTCGGCCCGCGTACGGTCCGCGTCCCGCTCGGCGTCCGCGGTCGCCTCCGCCGCCTCGGTGCGCAGCCGCTCGGCCTCGCTCGCGGCCTCCGACATCAGCTCGTCGGCCTGCTCCGCGGCGTCCGAACGCGCCTTGTTGGCCGCCTCGCGCGCCTGGTCGCCGGTGCGCTCCGCGTCCGTCCGCGCGCTCTCCAGCACCTCGGCCGCCTCGGCGCGCAGCCGCTCCGCGGCCTCGCTCGCCTCCCCGACGATCGCCTGTGCCTGCTGCTCGGCGTCCCCGCGCAGCCGGTCGGCGGCCTGCTGGGCCTCGCGGACCGTGCGGTCCGCGTCCTCCTGCGCCGACGACGTCAGCTCGGTCGCCTCGGTGACGATCCGTTCGGCTTCCGAGCGCGCCTCGGTGATCAGCCGGTCGGCCTGCTCCGCGGCGTCCGACCGCATGCGGTTCGCGTCGTCCCGCGCCTCCGCACGGGCCCGCGAGGCGTCCTGCTCGCCGGACGCCAGCGCCTCCGAGGCCTCCGTACGCAGTTGCTGCGCCTTCGACGAGGCGTCCGCGACCAGCTTCTCGGCCTGCTCGTTCGCCTCCGCCAGCAGCCGGTCGGCCTGCTCCGCCGCGTCCGTCCGCGCCGCGTTGGCGTCCCGGCGCGCCTCGTCGAGCACACCGGCGGCCTCGGTGCGCAGCCGCTCGGCCTCCTCGATGGCCTCCGAAACCGCGCGCTCCGCAAGCGACTTCGCGGCCTCCGACGCCTCCTGCGCCTCGTGCCGCACCCGCGCCGCGTCCGCCGAGGCGCGCTCGCGCTCGTCGTAGGCGTCGGTGCGGACCCGGTCGGCCTCGTCCTGTGCCTCGGCCTTGGTGCGCTCCGCGGCGTGCTCGGCCGCCGAACGCAGCCCGGCGATCTCCTCGTCGGCCTGCTCGTGCAGTCCCGCGACCGCGTCCCGCACCTGCTGCGCGGTCTGCTCGGCCGCCGCCACCAGCTCGCCGGCACGCCGGTCGGCGTCCTCGACCAGCCCCTCCGCCTCGGCCTGCGCCTCGCTCACCCGCGTACGGGCCGACGCCAGCAGCTCCTCGCTCTGCTCGCGCGCCGCGGTGCGCTCCTGGTGGGCCTCCTCGCGGGCCTCGCCCAGCTGCTGTTCGGCCTCCCGGCGCCGCCGGGCGGCCTCCTCCTGGGCCGCGGCCAGCGCCTGCGCCGCCTCGGAACCGGTGCGCTCAGCGGCGGCCGCCGCCTCCGCGCGCACCCGGTCCGCGGTCTCCTGCGCCTCCGCCTTGAGCCGCTCCGCCTCGGCGGCCGCCTCGCTGCGCAGCCGCGTGGCCACCGACTCGCCCTCGGCGCGCGCCGTGGACGCGTCCGACGCGGCCTCCGCGCGCAGCCGCTCTGCCTCCTCCTCGGCCTGCTGCTGCAACGTCCGCAGCCGCTCGGCCGACTCCGCCTTGAGCCGGGCCGCCTCCTCCTGCGTCTCCCGGCGCAGCCGCTCCGCCTCGGCGCGGGCCTCGCGCAGCGCGTCCTCGGCTGCAGCGACCTTGTCCGCCGCCTCGGTCTGCAGACGCGTCAGCTCGGCCTGGGCCTCCTCGCGCCGCTCCTCGGCGGCACGTTCGGCCTCGGCGCGCAGCCGCGCTGCGGACTCCTCCGCCTCGGTGGTGACCAGCTCAGCGGCCTGGGCGCCCTCGGTGAGCAGCTCCTCGGCTTCCGAACGGGCCCGCTCCAGCGCGTCCTCGGCCTGCTTGCGCAGCGCGGTGGCACGCTCGATGGCCTCCGTACGGACCCGCTCGCTCTCCGCGACGGCACCCGAACGGGTCTCCTCGGCATCGGCCTTCGCCTTGCCCAGCAGTTCCTCGGCGGAACCGGCCGCCTCCTCGATCTGCTGGACGGCCTCCCGGCGGGCCTCGCTGCGGATCCGCTCGCCCTCGGCGACCGCGTCCGCCCGCAGCTGCTCCGCCTCGCCGCGCAGCCGCCGCGCCTCCTCCTGGAGTTCGACGGTCTTGGCGCGGTATTCCTTGGTGTCGTCCTTCGCCGCGCCCTTGAGCTGCGCGGCGGTGTCATGGGCCTGCTCCCGCAGCCGGTCCGCCTCGGCCTCGGCCTCGCTGCGCAGCCGCTCGGCCTCCTCGGTGGCGGCCTTGGTGGTGGCCTTGGCGTCCTCGGACGCCTTGGTCAGCACCTCCTCTGCGGTCCGCGCGGCCTTCGCCAGCTGCGCCGCGGAGTCCTCCGCCGCCTTGGACCGTGCGGCCTCCCGCGCCTCGCCGACCAGGCGTTCGGCTTCTTCCTTGGCGTCCGCCCGCAGTTGCTCGGCCTCGGCCTTGAGCGCCTCGGCGGACTTGGTGGCCTCGCCCACCAGCCGGGCGATCTCCTGCTTGGCCGTACGGGTGCGCTGCTCGTTGTCCGACTCGGTTGCCGACAGTCGCTTGGCTGCGCTCTGTTGCGCCTCCTCGACCAGCTTCTCCGCCTCGGCGCGGGCCTCGCGCAGCGCCGCGTCGGCCTCCTGGATACGGGCCTCGGCGGTACGCGTCAGCTCGGCGGCCTGCCGGCGCGCCTCCTCCGACTCGGTGCCGGCGCTGGTGCGCAGCTGCTCGGCCTGATCGGTGGCCTCCTGGGCCTGGTTGGAGGCGGCGTTCAGCAGTCGCTCGGCGTCCGTACGCGCCCGGCGGAGGATGGCTTCCGCCTCGGCGCGGGCGTCCGTGGCCTCGGTGTTGAGCCGCTCACGGGCCCGCTCGGCAAGGCGCTGCGCCTCGGCGCGCGCGGACGCCAGGGCCTGCTCGGCCTCCGCCCGGGACTCCTCCATCAGGCGACGGGCCTGGGACTCCGTACGGGCCCTCAGCTGCTCGGCCCAGGCGACGTTTTCGTTGACGTGCGACTCGACGGTCTGCCGGCGCTCGTTGAGTTCCTCGTCCAGCCGCTGCCTGCGGGTGACCGCCTCGGCGTGCAGCTCCGCCTCCAGGCGGGACTGCCGCTCGGCCTGGTCCTGCAGCAGCCGCTGGGTCTGCGCACGTGCTTCGCGCAGCTCGCGTTCGGCGTCCGAACGCAGCTGGTCGGCCTGGATCTGCGCGTTGCGCAGCACCTGTTCGGCCTGGTGACTGAGGTTGTCGTAGGCAGGGCGGGTCGCGAGGTTGCGGCGCGCCTCGTGGAGCTTGGCGCGCAGCACCTCGACCTGGTAGCCGAGGTCGTCGGCGTGCTGGACGGCCTTGTCCCGCTCGGTCTTCAGCCGCTCCATCTCGGCTTCGAACTGCGAGAGGTGGTCGTCAGCCTCGTAGCGGTCGTTGCCCCGCACTGCGCGGTCCCATCCGTCCCCTGGTCATGGTGGCGGCCTGCTCCGTCCTGCTCACAGTCGTCCCGTACACGTCATGTCGTACCGGATTCGTGCGTCTGGAGCTGACCCTTCCGAAGAAATGGTGTCAGATCATCGGCAGAGTATGGACCGAGCCCCACTCCCTTACCCCGGCCGAGGGTGCACTCTACCGGCCGGGGAACGCGAAGGTCAGTGGTCCGTCGCTGCGGGGGGTGCGGCGGTGACGAGTTCGGTGAGAACTCCGTGGCAGTCCTTGGGGTGCAGGAAGGTGATCCGGGAGCCCATCGAGCCGGTCCGCGGCTCGTCGTAGAGGACCCGGACGCCCTTGTCGCGGATGTCCGCCGCGTCGGCGTCCACGTCCGCGGTGCCGAAGGCGATGTGGTGGACGCCTTCACCGTTCTTGGCGAGCCACTTGCCCACCGCGGAGTCCTCGCGGGTGGGCTCCAGCAGCTGGAGGTAGGAGGCGCCGCCGTCGGACGTCTCGTTGATCTTGAGCATCGCTTCCCGGACACCCTGCTCTTCGTTGACCTCGGAGTGGAACACCTCGAACCCGTAGGTGGCACGGTAGAACTCGACGGTCTTGTCGAGGTCGAAACAGGCGATTCCGATGTGGTCGATTCGCGTCAGCATGGCTCCAGTGCACCGCTCGCATGCCTGGTTACGCAACGTGCGCGCGATCACACCCGCTTGCCGGTGACCCGGCGCCTACCCCTCAGTACATTGACGGGAACCCTCGTTAACTTCCCTGCAAAGGAAGGCCGCACCGCATGTCTGCAACGAACGGCTCGAACAGCAGCACCTCAGTGATCGTGGCAGGAGCGCGGACCCCCATGGGCCGGCTCCTGGGATCGCTGCGGACCTTCTCCGGCGCCGACCTGGGCGGTGTGGCCATCAAGGCGGCGCTGGACCGGGCGGGCATCGGCGGCGACCAGGTCCAGTACGTGATCATGGGACAGGTCCTCCAGGCCGGCGCCGGCCAGATCCCGGCCCGGCAGGCCGCCGTCAAGGGCGGCATCCCCATGAACGTCCCCGCGCTGACCGTCAACAAGGTCTGTCTCTCGGGTCTCGACGCCATCGCGCTGGCCGACCAGCTGATCCGCGCCGGCGAGTTCGACGTGATCGTCGCGGGCGGCCAGGAGTCGATGACCAACGCGCCCCACCTGCTGTCCAAGTCCCGCGAGGGCTACAAGTACGGCGCCGTGGAAATGCTCGACGCGATGGCGCACGACGGCCTCACGGACGCTTTCGAAGGCGTCGCGATGGGCGAGTCCACCGAGAAGCACAACAGCCGTCTGGGTATCGCCCGTCCGGAGCAGGACGAGGTCGCCGCACGGTCCCACCAGCGGGCCGCTGCCGCCCAGAAGAACGGGCTGTTCGAGGCGGAGATCACCCCCGTGGAGATCCTGCAGCGCAAGGGCGAGCCGGTGATTTTCAGCCAGGACGAGGGCATTCGCGGCGAGACCACCACGGACTCGCTCGGCAAGCTGCGGCCGGCCTTCGCCAAGGACGGCACCATCACCGCGGGCACCTCCTCGCAGATCTCCGACGGCGCCGCCGCCGTGGTCGTGATGAGCAAGGCCAAGGCCGAGGAACTGGGCCTGGAGTGGATCGCCGAGATCGGCGCGCACGGCAACGTCGCGGGCCCGGACAACTCGCTCCAGTCGCAGCCGTCCAACGCCATCAACCACGCCCTCGGCAAGGACGGGCTCACCGTCGAGGATCTTGACCTGATCGAGATCAACGAGGCGTTCGCGGCCGTCGCGGTCCAGTCAATGAAGGACCTCGGGGTCTCCCCGGAAAAGGTGAATGTCAACGGCGGTGCCATTGCCCTCGGACACCCGATCGGCATGTCCGGCGCCCGGATCGTGCTGCACCTGGCCCTCGAACTGCGCCGCCGGGGCGGCGGTGTGGGCGCGGCCGCGCTCTGCGGTGGCGGCGGCCAGGGCGATGCGCTGATCATTCGGGTCCCGGGTAAGTAACCGCATACGACCGTCCGGGTAAGTCAGCGCGCCGAACCGAAGGAGCCGAGCAGCGATGGTGGACGTTCCGCAGCTTGTGGAGCAGGCACGGCAGGGCCGGCCGAGGGCGGTGGCCCGGCTGATCTCCCTCGTGGAGGGGGCGTCACCGGAGCTGCGCGAGGTGATGGCGGCGCTGGCGCCGCTCACCGGCAACGCCTATGTGGTCGGGCTGACCGGCTCGCCGGGCGTCGGGAAGTCCACCACCGCCTCGGCGCTGGTCACGGCGTACCGCAAGGCGGGCAAACGGGTCGGCGTCCTCGCCGTCGACCCGTCCTCGCCGTTCTCCGGGGGCGCGCTCCTGGGCGACCGGGTACGCATGAGCGACCACGCCTCCGACCCGGGCGTCTACATCCGGTCGATGGCCACCCGCGGCCACCTGGGCGGGCTGGCCTGGGCGGCTCCGCAGGCGATCCGGGTGCTGGATGCCGCCGGGTGCGATGTGGTGCTCGTCGAGACGGTCGGCGTCGGGCAGTCCGAGGTGGAGATCGCCTCGCAGGCCGACACCAGCGTGGTCCTGCTGGCCCCCGGAATGGGTGACGGCATTCAGGCGGCCAAGGCCGGAATCCTGGAGATCGGGGACGTCTACGTCGTCAACAAGGCCGACCGGGACGGTGCGGACGCCACCGCCCGGGAGCTGAACCACATGCTGGGCCTGGGCGAATCGCGCGCCCCGGGGGACTGGCGGCCGCCGATCGTCAAGACGGTGGCGGCGCGGGGCGAGGGCGTCGACGAGATGGTCGAGGCGCTGGAGAAGCACCGCGCCTGGATGGAGGAGCGGGACGTCCTGGCGCAGCGCCGGCGGTCCCGGGCGGCGCGCGAGGTCGAGACGATCGCGGTCACGGCGCTGCGGGAGCGGATCGGCGACCTGAGCGGCGACCGGCGGCTGGACGCGCTGGCCGAGCGCATCGTGGCGGGCGACACCGACCCCTACCGCGCGGCCGACGAGCTGGTCGAGGGGCTGACGAACGGGGGCTGAGGCCCTGCGGCCCGGGGATGCGGGCCGGGCCTGCGGTCCGGTTCCAGCGCGTTGTGCGCCCGAACTTCTCCCCGGGCCCGCCTACGCCCGGCTGCGATCCGCCGCCCGGTTCCGGACACGCCTGCGGCCCATCCCGCCGGAGCGGGACGGGCCGGAAGCGTCAGTCGTCGTCCGTGACGGGCGCCGGGATTCAGTCGTCCTGGCCGTCGTTGTCGTCGGAGTCGTCGTCGCCGTCGTGGTCGTCCTGGTCGTGCGCCGGGGCGGCCGTCACCTTGCCGGACTGCGGGTCGACGAGGAACTTGTGCTCCTTGCCGTCCTTGGTGGTCGTCTCGACCTCCCAGGCGGCCTTCGTGCCGTTGTCGTCGTCCAGCTCGACGGAGGTCACCGTGCCGTGCCCGTTCGTGGCGCGGGCGGCGGCCGCGGCGTCGGTCTTGGCGCCCTTGAGGCCGTCACGGACGACGGCGATGTCGTCGCTGTCGTCCCCGTCCTCGGCGTCGACGTGCTGGTTCAGCACCCGTGCGTTGCCGGCGTCGAGGGTGACCTCGTGCCACTTGCCGTCCTTGCCGAGGACGTCCGCTTCCCAGACCAGGCCGGGACGGTCCTCGTCCAGGTCCAGGCCGGTCACGGTGCCGGGGACGGCCTTCAGCGCGGCGGCAGCGGCCTGCGAGGCGGTCACCTTGGCGGCCCTGGCCTCGCGGGCGTCCTCCTGGTCGTGGTCGTCCTTGTCCTGCACGTGGATGCTGGAGCGGCCCGAGTCGTTCGCCGCGGTCTGCTGCGCGCCGGCCGCCGTTCCCGGTGCGGAGCTGCCGCCGCCGACCGCCATGGCGCTGACCGTGCCGCCGGCGATGAGGGCGGCCGCGGCGGTGGTGGCGACGATGATGTGGCGCTTCATGTGTTTTCTCCCCTTGCGATCGGTTGTGACATCACAGTGGCCGAACCGACCTGAACAGGAGCTGAAGGAGCCTGAAGAGGTCTTCAGGAAAGGAGTGGCAAGGTGGTGCGCATGCTCCCGCCCGTCACTCATCACCGCCCTGCCGGCGGCGCCGCGCGCCGCCCTCTTCGCCTGTTGATCGTGGAGGACGAGAAGCGTCTCGCGTTGTCGCTCGCCAAGGGCCTGATGGCCGAGGGCTACGCGGTCGACGTGGTGCACGACGGCCTCGAAGGGCTGCACCGGGCGAGTGAGGACGCATACGACCTGATCGTCCTGGACATCATGCTGCCGGGGATGAACGGCTACCGGGTGTGCGGCGCGCTGCGTGCCGCCGGCCATGAGGTGCCGATCCTGATGCTCACCGCCAAGGACGGTGAGTACGACGAGGCCGAGGGGCTGGACACCGGCGCGGACGACTACCTGACCAAGCCGTTCTCGTACGTCGTGCTGGTGGCGCGGGTCAAGGCGCTGCTGCGGCGGCGCGGGCGGACGGCGGAGCCGGTGCTGCGGGTGGGACCGCTCGTCATCGACCAGGGGTCGCGCAAGGTGGAGCGGGACGGCGAGGAAGTGGTGCTGACCGCGAAGGAGTTCGCCGTGCTGGAGCAGCTCGCGCTGCGCGCGGGGGACGTGGTCTCCAAGGCGGAGATCCTGGAGCACGTCTGGGACTTCGCCTACGAGGGCGATCTCAACATCATCGAGGTGTATGTGAGCACGCTGCGGCGCAAGATCGGCGCCGGCAGCATCGTGACGGTGCGCGGCGCCGGATACCGGCTGGTGGCCGGTGAGTAGCGGGCTGGGTTCGGTACGGGCCAGGGCGGCGGTCGGGGCGACGGTCGTGGTGGCGTTGGCGCTGGTGGCCGCCGGGTTGGCGGTGCTGCTGGTGCTGCGCGACAACCTGCAGGACCAGACCGGGCTGCAGGCGGAGGTCTCGGCCCGCGAGGTCGCCTCGCAGATCGCCACCGGCACCTCCTACGACCAGCTGGATCTGCCGGACAGCGACGAGCACCCGGTGGTGGTGACCAGCGAGAGCGGACGGGTGCTCGCGGTCGGCGACGACGTCCGTGCCATCGACGGCAAGGATGTCGGCCGTCCGGGCAAGCAGGGGCCGGGCGCGTCGGAGGAGGACGGGGACGACGACGACACCGGGCCGGAGCCCGGCGAGGTCGACGACGAGGTGCACTACTCGGACGGCACCGCGGAGGTCGACGGCAAGGTGGCCGACTACCGGTTCGCCCGGGTGGAGGCGAAGGACACCGGCGGCGAGCAGGCCACGGTGCGGGCCGGTGCGGCGCTGGCCGCGGAGCAGAACGCCGTCGGGACGGTGCGCACCGCCATGCTGATCGGGCTGCCGCTGCTGCTCGTGGTGGTCGCCGGGGTGACCTGGCTGGTCACCCGGAGGGCGCTGCGGCCGGTGGAGGGGATTCGCCAGGAGATGGCCGCGATCACCGCCAGCACGGATCTGAGCCGCCGGGTGCCGGTGCCGTCGTCGAAGGACGAGATCGGCCGGCTGGCGCGTACCACCAACGAGACGCTGGCGGCCCTGGAGACGTCCGTGGAGCGGCAGCGGCGGTTCGTCGCGGACGCCTCGCACGAGCTGCGCAGTCCGATCGCGAGTCTGCGCACCCAGCTGGAAGTGGGCGTGGCGCATCCGGAGTTGCTGGACACGCCGGGCGCGGTGGCGGACACCGTGCGGTTGCAGCGGCTGGCCGCCGATCTGTTGCTGCTGGCGCGGCTGGACGCGGGGGAGCGGCCCTCGGACGTCCGGATCGACCTGGCGGCGATGGTGCGCGAGGAGAGCTCCCAGCGGGTCGGGGACCGGATCCCGGTCCGGGCCGACGAGCTCGCGAGTGTGGAAGTGACGGGGTCGCGGAGCCAGTTGGGCCGGGTGCTGGGCAATCTCCTGGACAACGCGCAGCGGCATGCGGAGTCGTCCGTACGGGTGACCGTGGTGCGTGAGGGGACGTGGGCGGTCCTGCGGGTGGAGGACGACGGGCCGGGCGTCCCGGAGGGCCAGCGGGAACGGATCTTCGAGCGGTTCGTGCGGCTCGACGACGCGCGGGCGCGGGACGACGGCGGCGCGGGTCTCGGGCTCGCCATCGCGCGGGATGTCGCGGTGCGGCACGGCGGTTCGCTGGCCGTGCGGGAGGACTCGGCATTCGAGCTGCGGCTGCCGGTGGCCGGCTGAGTGACGGGCCGGCGGGCGCGCCCGGGGCGGTACGGGTGGCCGGGCGGCGCCGCGGCCCGGCGGAAGGGCCGCGGCGGCTCCGTCAGAGACTGCCGCGCTGTTCCCTCAGGTGGTCGGCCACGGGGGCGAGCGAGGCGCGGAGCGCGTCGAGGGTCTCCGGGGAGAACAGGTCGATGAAGTGCTTGCGGACGGACGCGACGTGGTGCGGGGCGACGCGGCGCATGGTGTCCCAGCCCTCCTCGGTCAGGACGGCGTAGAGGCCGCGGCGGTCCGACTCGCAGCTCTCGCGCCGGACCAGACCGGCGTTCTCCATGCGGGTGATCTGGTGCGAGAGACGGCTCTTGGACTGCAGGGTGCCCGCTGCCAGGTCGCTCATCCGCAGCCGTCGGTCCTCGGCCTCGGAGAGGTTGACCAGGATCTCGTAGTCGTTGATCGTCAGCCCGAACGGCTGCAGATCGCGCTCGAGCTGATACATCAGCAGTCTGCTGACGTCCAGATGAGTGCGCCAGGCACGCTGCTCCTGGTCGGTGAGCCAGGGGGTGTCGCTGTCGGTCGTCATGGAGGAATTCTACCCGTAAAAGTTGAATAATGAATTAAATTGGTCGGTGCTGTGGCGGACGTCTCCCGGCGGGCCGGGGCTGGTCAGGCGTTCGACGTCACGGTCCGCAGACTACCGTTCACAGCCCGAGACGGCGCTGGAGGCCGCCGAGGTTGCCCGGCAGCTGCGGCAGTTGTGAGCCACTTTGCGAGCCGGAACCACCACCCGGCACGCCCGCCTCGTTCGGCACCGCGCCGGTCGCCAGCTCCGGCATGAGCTGCTCCGTCGACTGCAGCAGAACCGTGCCGGCCCCGATGAACTCGAACTGGTGCTCTTCCCCCGAGGTCCCGCCGATCCCGGTGTGCGCACGCAGGCCGCCCAGGAATCCCCGCAGGTACTGGTGGTCGTAGTGGTGGCAGGGGGACGGGCAGTCGGCCCAGCCGACGAGCGCCTGCGGATCCACCCGGATCGGCGGCTCGACGAAGACCACCGGGCCGTTGGACGCGGCCACGAACTTCCCCGTGCCGATGAGGGTGAGGAAGCCCGGGATGATCGACTGCTTCAGTGACAGAGATGGCTGAAAGGCGAGCAGATTGCCGGAGCGAATAGTGAGGTTGCCCTCATCCAGGTCGTAGGAATTCACGTCGAAGGCACGGTCGGCGAGCAGCATCTTGCCCTGGCCCTCGGCGACGACCCAGTCGGCGGCGTGCAGTGGCGAATGGAAACTGCCGGCGATCAGCCGGTCGAGGCGGCCGTGTCCGATGCCGTGGAAGTCGATCCGCCCGTAGTAGGCGATCATCTTCCCCTTCTGCAGGAACCACTGCCCGTTCAGGTCCACGCCGAAGGTGTACGGATTGACGTTGTCGTCGGCCGGGAGGGTGGTGGCGTCGTGGATGACGGGGCCGGTCACAGTTTTTCCTCCGAGGCCTGTACGTAGACGGTGCCCTGGCCCGACAGCTCCAGCTGGAAGCCCTCGCCCGAGCCGCGGCCGACCATGTCGCGCCAGCCGAGCGCCGTGGAGAGTTTGTTGCGGACGTCGCCGCGGTGCGCGACGTACGCCTGCGGGTCGACATGGACCGGGCGCTGCGGTGTGATCGGCAGTTCGACGACGCCGCCGTGGGCCATCACCGCGGCCGAGCCGTGGCCCTTGAGCGTGGTGGTGAACAGGCCCTGTCCGGTGACCTGTCCGCGCACCATGCCCATCACCCCGCCCTGCGAGCCCATGAACATCGTGCCCTGCTCCAGGGTCCCGTCGAAGGCGAGCAGACGGTCGGCCTCGACGTACAGCGTCTCGCCGGTCAGGTCGACGACGTGGACGTGGTGGCCGCCGTGCCCGAACATCACCGTGCCGCCGGGGGCACCGCCCGGGGGGACCTCAACGGTCATCAGCGGAGCGGCCTCACCGGCGACCCGGCGGCCGATCATCGAGCCGAGCCCGCCCTGACCGCCCTGGATGTTCGGGGTGAAGGTGACGTCGCCGCGGTAGGCGAGCATCGCGCCCCGCTGGCTGAACATCCGCATGCCGGGCGTGAGACGCGCCTCGACCATGCGGGAGTTGAGCACCGTGAACGGCATGTCAGATCTCGCCTCCCACGGTGTTGCGCTCGCTGGGCTGGACGTACACCAGGCCCTCGCCCTCGAAACGGATCTGGAACGCCTCGCCTGACCCCTCACCGATGACCGTGCGGAAGTTCACGCCGGACTGGAGGTGCTGCTTGAGGTCACCGGTGTGCGCGACATACGCGCCCGGGTCGACCTGGAGCGGATACTGCTTGGTGACCCGCAGCACCACCGCCGGTCCGTGGGAGGTGATCGCGGCCTGGCCGCGTCCCTCGACGGTGGTGGTGAACAGGCCGTTGCCCTGTGAGGCGCCGCGCAGCCCGGTGAACGTCGTGCCGGTGCGCAGCGCCGCGTCCGTGCACAGCAGATTGCCGGCCTCGACGTACAGCTTCTCGCCCTGCAACTGCACGAGGTTGATCTCGCTCGCGCGGTCGGCGAAATAGCAGGTGCCCTGGCCCTTCACCTCCATCACGGCCATCTGTTCGCCGGTGAGGCGCCGGGTGACCATGCCGCGCAGGCCCTCGCCCCCACCGGTCATCTTCTTGAACGACATCTGGCCGTCGTACGCGACCATCGCACCGTTTTTCGCCTTGACGGCGTCGCCCGTCATGTCGACGGCGAGCACCTTGCTCCCCTGGAGCCGAAACTGAGCCACGGCTCAGACCGTAGTCGGCCGGGGCCGCTGAGGGCAGGGCCTTTCGCGGGCCGCCCCCGGCGCAATGATCGCCGGAGCGGCTGTAACAATGGTGGCGAAGCTTGTGAACTCTTGCACAAGCCGTGCTGCCGCCCCCTGCCACCCGAACGAGGTTCCCGTGGACATCAAGACCGCCTCCGCCCTGCGCCGCCTCCGCCTGGTCTCCGCCCCCGAAGCGGTGTCCTTCCTGCTGCTGCTGTGCTGCTCCGTCCTCAAGCGCACGACCAGCTTCGACGGCGTGATGGTCATGGGCATGGTGCACGGCGTGCTCTTCATCCTCTACGTCCTCTTCTGGTTGGACGCCTGGAACCGCACCAAGTGGAACCTGAAGACCGCCGCGCTCTACTTCATCCTCTCCGTGCTGCCCACCGGCGGTTTCTTCGCCGAGCGCAAGCTCAAGGGTGAGGCGGAGGCCAGCGTGATCGCGGCCCGCGCCCGCCAGGAAGGCGTCGTGAGCGCATGATCGTCGCCTTCTCCGTGAGCCCGCTCGGCGTCGGCGAGGACGTCGGCGAGTACGTCGCCGAAGCGGTCCGGGTGGTCCGCGAGTCGGGGCTGCCGAACCGTACGGACGCCATGTTCACCTCCATCGAGGGCGAGTGGGACGAGGTCATGGACGTCGTCAAGCGCGCGGTCGCCGCCGTCGAGGCGCGCAGCGGCCGGGTCTCGCTGGTGCTGAAGGCCGACATCCGGCCCGGCGTCACCGACGGTCTGACCTCCAAGGTCGAGACCGTCGAGCGGCACCTCGCCGAGGGCGCCCGCTAGGAGCACACGTCCCGGGGGCTTCCGCAGGCTGTCCGGTGCGACCGGCTCCCGGTGGGGCCCCGGCCTCAGCCTCCGGCCGCCAGCGCCATGCCCAGGGGCGTGCGCTCGTACAGCACCTGATGTCCGTGCCGGCGCGAGGCCAGCAGACCGGCGTCGCGCAGCACGGACAGATGTGCCGAGACCGATGAGGCGGCCAGGCCCAGCCGGTGCGCCAGCGCCGATGTCGACGAGGGCGTGTCCAGCGCGGCCAGCACCGCGGCGCGGTTGGCCCCCAGCAGGCGCACCAGGGCCGGCCCGGTCTCCGGCTCGCTCCACAGCCCACCGATGCCGCGCGCCGGATAGATGACGGTGGGCTGCCACGGCGGATCGAAGCCGCTCACCACGTCGGGCCAGACGAAGACGCTCGGCAGCAACAGCACCCCGCGGCCCTCCAGATCCTGGAGCTGCACGAAGTCGGTACGGGTACGGACCGTGAGCGTGTCACCGGACCAGGACAGCCGGGGATGCAGGTCGGCGAAGAGCCGCTGCAGCCCGCCACCGGCCAACTGCCGCGATCGGTAGGCGATCTCGGCCTCCAGCAGGGCTCGCAGCCGGGGCCAGTCCGGGGCCAGCAGGGCGTGCCAGGCCCGTTCGGTGACATCGGCGAGCTCCCGGATCGCCCGCGCGGGGTCGTCCAGGGCCGCCCGGCCGCGGGGCGACTGCGCGGCACCCGGCGTGCAGGCCAGCGACTTGGCCATCTCGGCGCGCGCTACCGCCGGATCGGTGGCCCGCAGCAGCGCCAGCTCCTCCTCGAAGCCGGCCAGTGGGACGTCCGGCGGACGGCCAAGGAAATCCGGGGTGTAGCCGGGCGGCGGCGACGGCATGAACAACCACAGCGGCGAGAGGTCGAGCCCGGCGACGGCCTCGCGCATCCGCCGCAGCCATGGCAGGTGATAGCCGTGCCGGTCGGTGCGGCGCAGGGTCCGGACGGCCTCGTGGGTCTCGCAGAGCGGGGAGATGGCGAACCGGATGCGCAGCAGATCGTCGGCGCCGAAATGCAGATCCAGCGGCACGGGCGGCCCCCTCGCTCCCCAGAATTCGGCTGGAGCCGAAAGACTACGGTCCGCCCGGCGGCACCGGCACGCTGCGGCCATGGCTATACCTTCCGGGCCCGCGGAGCCGGGCCGTATCCCCGCGCGCCCCGGCGCGTTACCCGACGCCCGGTCCGAGGGACCGGACGGCAGGGCCCGGTACCGCGCGGTGTTCGCCGTCCCCGAGTTCCGGTGCGTCTTCGCCGCGCATCTGCTGTCCTCCCTGGGCGTGGTGGTCTGCGAGATCGCGCTCTCCCTGCTGGTCTTCCGGCTGACGTCCTCCCCGCTGCTGAGCGCCCTGACCTTTGCGCTGGGGCTGCTGCCGTACGTCCTCGGCGGCACGTTGCTGTCGGCCGTCGCCGACCGCTACCCGGCCCGCGGGGTGCTGGTGGGCTGCGATCTGCTGTGCGCGGGGGCCGCCGCAGCGATGGTGCTGCCGGGCACCCCCGTCGCGGTCCTCCTGGGGCTGCGCTGCGTGATCGCCGCCATCGCGCCGGTCTTCGCCGGGACGCGCGCGGCGACGCTCGGCGCGATCCTCGGGGAGGGGGATCTGTTCGTGCTGGGCCGGTCGGTGATCCGGATCGTCAACCAGAGCGCTCAGCTGGTGGGCTTCGCGGCCGGTGGTCTGCTGCTGGCCGCCGTGTCACCGGCGGCGGTGCTCGCCGTCACCGCGGGCACCTTCCTGGGCTCCGCGCTCCTGCTGGGTGTGGGGACCCGCGCCCGTCCGGCGCGGGGCGGCTCCCGTGGCGCGCTGCTGGGAGCGTCGCTTGCGGGCGTCCGCCGGTTGCTGGGCGATCGCCGGGTGCGGGCACTTCTGCTGCTGTCCTGGCTGCCGCCGACGTTCGTGGTCGTCCCCGAGGCCCTGCTGATCCCGTACTCCGACCGGCTCGGCGTCGGCCCGGCCGGCCTGGGGCTGCTGATGTGCAGCATGCCGGTGGGGGCGGTGCTCGCGGAAACCCTGGTCGGCTCCCTCCTCGGGCCCCGTGCCCGCACCCGGCTCACCTTCCCGATGGGCCTCTTCGCCGTCCTTCCCTCCCTCGGCTTCGCCGCCGGGCCCCCGCTCGGCTGGGCCGTGCTGCTGCTCGCGCTGACGGGGACGGGTATCTCGTACAACTTCGGGGTGGACCGGTGGTTCGTCGCGGCGGTGCCCGACGCACTGCTGGGGCAGGCGATGACGGTGATGCAGGCGGGCCGGATGACGATCATGGGCCTGGGGATGGGCGCGGCCGGGGCGGCTGCCGAGTACGCCCCCCTTCGGGTGGTGATGCCGGCGGCGGGCGTGGTCGGCGCGGTGTGCGTGCTCGCGGTGATCGCGGAGGTGCGGCGGACCGCGGCCGGTGACGGAGCCGGTGGACCGCGGGCCGGCGCCGGAGCGGCATGGCCCGGTGCGGCGCCCGAAACCTGAGACGAGGCTGACCACGATATGACCGCCGGGTAGTGTCGGTGGCGTGCCGAAGCCGCTCAGCCTTGCTTTCGATCCCATCGCGCGCGCCGACGAATTGTGGCAGCAGCGATGGGGCGCCGTGCCGTCGATGGCCGCGATCACCTCGATCATGCGGGCCCACCAGATCCTGCTGGCCGAGGTGGACGCCGTCGTCAAGCCGTACGGCCTGACGTTCGCCCGCTACGAGGCGCTGGTGCTGCTGACCTTCTCCAAGGCCGGCGAGCTGCCGATGTCCAAGATCGGCGAACGGTTGATGGTGCATCCGACCTCGGTGACCAACACCGTGGACCGGCTGGTGAAGTCCGGTCTGGTGGACAAGCGGCCCAACCCCAACGACGGGCGCGGCACGCTCGCCTCCATCACGGACAAGGGGCGCGAGGTGTGCGACGCGGCCACCCGCGAGCTGATGGCGATGGACTTCGGGCTCGGGGTGTACGACGGCGAGGAGTGCGGGGAGATCTTCGCGATGCTGCGGCCGCTGCGGGTGGCGGCGGAGGACTTCACCGAGGAGTGAGGACCGGGGGCGGTGACGACCGGGGGGTGGCGAAGATCGTCACGGAACGGGCGGTTACGCTCGTGGGCATGAAGCGAAGCGTCCTGACCCGGTACCGGGTGATGGCCTACATCACCGCCGTGATGCTGCTGGTGCTGTGCACCTGCATGGTGTTCAAGTACGGCTTCGGGATGGGCAAGGACCTCACCCTCGTCGTGTCCCAGATCCACGGCGTGCTCTACATCATCTACCTGGTCTTCGCCTTCGACCTGGGCTCCAAGGCGAAGTGGAAGTTCGGCAAGCTGCTGTGGGTGCTGATCTCCGGCACCATCCCGACTGCCGCCTTCTTCGTCGAGCGCAAGGTCGTCCGCGAGGTCGAGCCGCTGGTGTCGGACGCGGAGCCGCAGCCGGTCAAGGCCTGACCCGCTCCGTACGCCGTCCGCCGCTGACGCGCTCCTCCGCCGGAGGGGCGCGTTCGTGCTTTCCGGGCACCGGGCCCGGGGCGAGCAAGGGGGCCGAACGGGCCCCTGAATGGCCTCCGCGACTCCCGTTTCCGCAGGTCGGCGCAGTTCACCCGGTTCTCCCATCGACAATTACTAGGACGTCCTAGTAAATTCGAAGGTATGGACGCTGACGCGATCGAAGAAGGCCGCCTTCGCTGGCAGGCCCGGTACGACTCCGCCCGGAAGCGCGACGCGGACTTCACCACGCTCTCGGGCGACCCCGTCGAGCCCGTGTACGGGCCCCGGCCCGGCGACACCGTCGACGGATTCGAGCGGATCGGGTGGCCGGGCGAGTACCCCTTCACGCGCGGCCTCCACCCCACCGGCTACCGCGGCAGGACCTGGACCATCCGCCAGTTCGCCGGCTTCGGCAACGCCGAGCAGACGAACGAGCGCTACCAGATGATCCTCAAGGCCGGCGGTGGCGGCCTCTCCGTCGCCTTCGACATGCCGACGCTCATGGGGCGGGACTCCGACGACCCGCGCTCGCTCGGCGAGGTCGGCCACTGCGGCGTCGCCATCGACTCCGCCGCCGACATGGAGGTCCTCTTCAAGGACATCCCACTGGGCGACGTCACGACGTCGATGACGATCAGCGGCCCGGCCGTCCCGGTCTTCTGTATGTACCTGGTGGCTGCCGAGCGGCAGGGCATCGACCCGGGCGTGCTCAACGGCACCCTGCAGACGGACATCTTCAAGGAGTACATCGCCCAGAAGGAGTGGCTCTTCCAGCCGGAGCCCCATCTGCGGCTGATCGGCGACCTCATGGAGCACTGCGCGCAGGGCATCCCCGCGTACAAGCCGCTCTCGGTCTCCGGCTACCACATCCGCGAGGCGGGCGCGACGGCCGCGCAGGAGCTGGCGTACACCCTCGCCGACGGCTTCGGCTACGTCGAGCTGGGCCTCTCCCGCGGCCTGGACGTCAACACCTTCGCGCCGGGCCTGTCGTTCTTCTTCGACGCCCACCTCGACTTCTTCGAGGAGATCGCCAAGTTCCGGGCGGCGCGCAGGATCTGGGCCCGCTGGATGCGCGACGTGTACGGCGCGAGCAGCGAGAAGGCGCAGTGGCTGCGGTTCCACACCCAGACCGCCGGCGTCTCGCTGACCGCGCAGCAGCCGTACAACAACGTCGTCCGCACCGCCGTCGAGGCGCTGTCCGCGGTGCTCGGCGGGACGAACTCGCTGCACACCAACGCCCTGGACGAGACGCTGGCGCTGCCCAGCGAGCAGGCCGCCGAGATCGCACTGCGGACGCAGCAGGTGCTGATGGAGGAGACCGGCGTCGCCAACGTCGCTGACCCGCTGGGCGGTTCGTGGTTCGTCGAGGCGCTGACCGACCGGATCGAGGCGGACGCCGAGAAGATCTTCGACCAGATCAAGGAACGGGGCGCGCGGGCCGTACCGAACGGGCAGCACCCGATCGGCCCGATGACGTCAGGGATCCTGCGCGGCATCGAGGACGGCTGGTTCACGGGCGAGATCGCCGAATCCGCCTTCCAGTACCAGCAGTCCCTGGAGAAGGGCGACAAGCGGGTGGTGGGCGTCAACTGCCACCACGGCTCGGTCACCGGCGACCTGGAGATCCTGCGGGTCAGCCACGAGGTCGAGCGCGAGCAGGTACGCACCCTCGCCGAGCGCAAGGCCGCCCGCGACGACGCCCGGGTACAGACCTCGCTCAAGGCGATGCTGGCCGCGGCGCGGGACGGCGGCAACATGATCGAGCCGATGCTGGAGGCCGTCCGGGCCGAGGCGACGCTCGGCGAGATCTGCGGCGTACTGCGGGACGAATGGGGCGTCTACACGGAGCCCGCGGGGTTCTGAGCACTGCTCTTGCGAGTACCGCTCGAGGGGGCGGAGCCGTCAACGCGACGGCTCCGCCCCCTCGATGCGTTTGCGGACCCGGCTCAACTGCCGGCAGTGAGGGCGAAGCCGAGGGCCGGGCCGATGACGAACATGCCGAAGAGGGCCGCGGCGGCGGCGCCGAGCACGATCTTGCGGGTTCGGGTGCCGGCGGTCGCACGCCACGCCGCCCACTGCTGGGGAATCGTTCGAGTGGTTTCACCGAAGCGCGTGAGCCAGGAGAAGAGCAGTACGGGGATGATGAGGAGGAGGACGGCGAAGCCGGTGGAGAAGTTGGTGGCGGCCGCTCCGCGACCGGCGATGGTGTAGGTCGCGCCGGACAGGATGCTGAGAATCTTGCTGTCGTCGTGCCCCTGGGTTGCGAGTTCGACGCCCGGGTCGTACTCGGTGTCGAGGCTGCTCAAGGATGCCTTGCCGTCCACGGCCTTCCCGTCGTCCGAGCGGAAGGTGCCGTCACATTCGTAATCGTGCTGAGCCGTGGAGCGGTGACTTGTGCTTTCACGGGAGCATTCCTTGACCGTGAATGTTCCGTGCGTACCCGTGAGGCCCGCTGCGGTCAGCCCCTTGATGAAAAAGGCGGTGAAGATCACCAGGGCAACTGCAAGGAAGAAGATGTGACCGTATAGCGTCTTCAAAGGTGTCTTGCCGGACATCCGCGGAGAGTTGGACATGGCGGGCTTTCCCTTTCGTGGTCGTTGGCCGGGAATCCGGCAGGCGCGACGTCGGCTACCGTACGGCATAAGCTTTAGCGGACTCTTATGCAGCCGAGAACGAGGGAGACCCATGGCAGGCTCCGGGTACGACGTGGATCCGGCCGTCCTCAAGTCGCAGGGCGGTGCCTTCAAGGATATCGGCTCCGATTTCAGCGATGCCGCCAAGAAGTTGAAGGACACGCTCAAAGACGCTCAAGAGTGGGGCGACGACGATCTCCTCAAGATTTTTATGGACATCTATACGCCGGTGAGCGACGGCATCGTCGAGTCCATGCCCACCCTCGGTGAAGGTCTTTCCAAGATCGGCGAGAACCTCGAGACGATGGGCGCGCATTACGACACCACCGAGCAGGATCAGCGCGACGGCATCACCAAGTACGCGGCGAGCCGCCCCAAATTCGCGAACTGACGTTAATTCAACTCCGCGATACCGCCCCTACATACGCCCCATACATCACCGAACACGCGCTTCCCGGGGGAGTAACTCACCGTGGCCACCATCATGCTTCCTGTCGAGGTCGACTGGGTCCTCGATCTGCTGGGCTTCCAATGGCCCAATATCGACGAGGACAAGATGCGCGAGGCCGCCGAAGCCTGGAGCAGCTTCGCCGTCTCCGCTCGTGCGGCCCAGCAGCACGGTGACAGCGCCACCCAAGCGGTGCGCGGCGCCAACTCCGGCGAGGCGATCGAGTCCTTCGACAACAAGTGGAAGAAGTTCTCAGGCGACGGCTTTCTCGCCGAGGCCGCCGACGCCGCGGAGGCGCTCAGCATCGTGCTCCAGGTGGTGGCCACGATCATCATGGTGATGAAGATGGCGGTGATCGCCCAACTCATCGCGCTCGCATTCGAGTTCGCCGCCGCCCAGGCCGCCGCACCCATCACCCTGGGTGCCTCCGAGGCCGGGGCCGCCGCCGCCACGGCGACCACCCGGGTGATGGTTCGCGAGATCATCAGCAAGGCGAAGACAGAGATCATCCAGGCCATCAAGGACGCTCTCGCGCAGAAGGTGAAGCGGTCGGCCAGGGAGATGGCGGTGGACCTGATCAAGGAACTCGCCATGGACTCCGGTAAGAAGGTCGCCGGGAACCTGGCCACGCAGGGGATCAAGAGCCACTTCGGGGCGCAGCAAGGGTTCGACTTCGCGGCTGCGGGCGAGGCCGCGGCCAAGCCCTTCGTCGACAAGGGGAAAGAGGTCGTCGACGGCGGCAAGGGTGCGCTGGAGGTGGGCGAGGGCCTGGGAAAGATGGCGACGGGCGATTTCGCCGAGGGCGCCAAGCAGGCCTACGAGGGCGAGCAGAAGGTCGCCAAGACCGCCAAGGGCGTCTACGGCGCCGCCTATAAGGATCCTGAGCCGGCCGCCGCCGGTGACGGCACGTCGTCGGAAGGCGGCGACGGCGGCTCCTCCGACGGCGGCTCCTCCGAGGGCGGGTCCAGCTCCTCGTCCTCCTCCGAGGGGGGCTCCAGCAGTTCCTCCGAGGGGGGATCCGGCGACTCGTCCTCGTCCTCGTCCTCCTCCGCGAGCGGAGCGAGGCAGCGCCCCACAGATGCCAACGCCAACGCCAACACCGACAACAGTGGCCAGGACGAGGCCGAACGCGTCCGCAACGCCTTCGGCTGACGCAGCCCCGCACCACCCGACAGGAGCCCACCACCATGGCCGACAGCAACAACGCCTTCACCAGCCCTGGCGACCGCGAATACCCCGTCGAGGACAAGGACCTCTCCGAGGAGCAGAACGAGCACCTCACCTCCGCCCTGCGTGCCGTGCGCAGTAACCCCAACGCCCCTTCTGAACTCCAGGACATCGCGCGCAAGATGCTCGGCGGCCGGCTGGAGCTCAAGGACGTGCTGGACGACCCGGCCGGGTACCGCGCGCTCACCGACGGCCTCTCCGGGATGCGGGAGAGCTGGCGGTCGATGTCGCCGCAGGACCGGCAGGCGGTGCGGGCGACGGTGGAGGAGAAGGCGGACGAGGTGGAGGCGGGCGGCGGTCCCGGGAGCGCAGGGCCTCGATAACCGCTACGCAGCCGGCACCCGCAGGCGGAAGAGTGCGCCGCCGCCCAGGGCGGCTTCCGCGGTGAGATCGGCGTTGTGGGCCCGGGCGATCTGGCGGGCCATGGCGAGGCCGAGGCCCGAGCCGGGGAGGGCGCGCGCGGCCTGGGCGCGGTAGAAGCGGTCGAAGACGTGGGGCAGGTCGGCGGGCGCGATGCCGGGGCCGTGGTCGCGGATGGTCAGCTCCACCGCACCCGGGACACGGGAGAGTTCCGCTTCGACGGGACCCTCCGGGGGTGAGAACTTCGCGGCGTTGTCGAGCAGGTTGGACAGCAGCCGGGCGAGGCGGGGCGGGACCCCGGGGACCGTGATGTCGGCCGCCGCCGTGTCGGTGCTCAGGGTGAAGGTGATCTGCGGCCAGTGCTCGCGGGCCGCGGTGACCGCGTGCTCCAGGAGGGCGGCGGGCCGTACCTGTTCCACCAGGGGATGCGGCTCCTCGTCCCGGGCCAGTTCGATCAGGTCGTTGACGAGGGTGGTGACCTCGCGCAGCTGGCGGCCCAGGGCCGCTGCCGCCCGGTCGCGCTGTGCATCGGTCAACCGGTCGGCGCGGGCGAGGAGTTCGGCGTTGGTGCGGAGCGCGGTCAGCGGGGTGCGCAGTTCGTGCGAGGCGTCCGCGACCAGCCGGCGCTGCGCGGTGACGGACTGCTCCAGTTCGCCGAGCATGATGTTGAAGCTGGTGGCGAGCCGGGTGATCTCGTCCTCACGGGCCTGCGGGCCGGTGGGCAGCTCGATGCGGTGCCGGGCGTCGCGGGTGGCGGAGATCCGTTCGGCGGTGGCGGTGAGCCGGGCGACGGGTGCCAGGCCGGTGCGGGAGACCCAGTAGCCGAGTGCGGCGGCCAGCAGCACGCCCGCGCCGCCGACCGCGGACAGTGCCCAGGCGGCCTGCCGGACACCCCGGTCGACGGTGTCCGAGCGCAGCGCGACCTGGAGGGCCTCGGGCCTGCCGGGGAGTTTGGTGGTGAACATCCGGACGGGCTCTCCGGCGACCGTCAGTTCGCTGTAGTACGCCGTGTGCCGTCCGCCGGCGACCTGGCGGGTGGCGTCGCCGGCCGGCAGGGCGTACGGCCGGCTCGGGTCGCGCGCCGGGTCGGACGGGACGATCTGCATGCAGGGCACCGCCTGGTACCGGCAGGAGGTGTCACCTGCGGTCGGGCCCCAGTTGCGGGCCCGTTGGGTGAGCTGGGTGGCGGTCTGGGTGAGATGCAGTTCGAGTTGGCGGGTCATCTGGTAGCGGATGATGACGAAGGCCGCGGCGCAGACGCCGACGGCGACAAGGGCCACCGCCGCGGAGGCGGCCAGCGCCAGGCGGGTGCGCAGCGGCCTGCGGCGACGCCAGCGGGCGCCCAGGGAACGACGGCTGCTCATGACCGGTCCGCCCGGTCGAGGCGGTAGCCGACGCCGTGCACGGTGTGGACGAGGCGGGACTCTCCGCCTGCTTCCAGCTTGCGGCGCAGATAACCGATGTAGACGGCGAGGGAGTTGGAGTCCGGGCCGAAGTCGCGGCCCCATACGCGCTCCAGGATCACCTCGCGGGGCATCACCTGCCCCGGGTGCAACAGCAGCAGCTCCAAAAGCGCCCATTCGGTGCGGCTGAACTCCAGGGGCCGGCCCGCCCGGTGGCCGGTGCGGGTCAGCGGGTCGACGACCAGATCGTCGAAGGTGAGCCGGGTGTCGTCCGCCGCGGCGGCCGAGGCCCGGCGCAGCAGCGCCCGCACCCGTGCGACCAGCTCGTCCAGCGCGAACGGCTTGACGAGGTAGTCGTCCGCGCCGGCGTCGAGGCCGTCCACGCGTTCGCTGACCGAGTCCAGCGCGGTGAGGACGAGGATCGGGGTGCGGTCGTCCAGCGCGCGCAGACGCCGGCACACGGCCAGCCCGTCCAGGACGGGCATCATCACGTCCAGCACGATGGCGTCCGGCTGCCAGGTGGCGACCTCGGTGAGGGCGGCGAGGCCGTCGGCGGCGCCGCGTACCTCGTAGCCCTCCACGGCCAGGCCGTCCGAGACGGCGGCCCGTACCTCCGGCTCGTCGTCGACGACGAGGAGTTTGGGGGCGGAGGTGCCCCCGGCAGCGGACGACGATGCGGGCGCGGGCGAGGACGATGGCGGGTGGGCGGGGCCCCGGGGCGTGGACGGCATGGACACAGGCTGCCAAACACCTCTCTTAGAAGCTTCTTAGGGCGCCTGGCGAGCGTGGCGGCCATGCGCACACCACTATCCGTCGTGATCGGTGCAGGCGGCACCGGCGGCCACATCTATCCCGGGCTCGCGCTCGCCGACGCGCTCCGCCGGGCCGAGCCCGATGCGGTGATCTCCTTCGTCGGCACCGAGCGGGGGCTGGAGACCTGGCTGATTCCCGAGGCCGGCTACCGGCTGCACACCGTCGACATGATCCCGTTCGACCCCTCGCTCGGCGCCAGACGCTATCTGCTGCCGGCCGCGCTGCTCAGATCCGGTGCCCAGTGCCGTGCCCTGCTCAAGGAGCAGGGGGCCCATGTCGCGGTCGGGATGGGCGGCTACCCGAGCGCGCCGGTCATCGTGGGGGCGCGGATGGCGGGAGTGCCGAGCCTGGTGCACGAGTCCAACGCGGTGCCCGGCCGGGCCAACAAGTTCGCCGCCCGGCTCACCCCGCACCTGGCGCTCGCCTTCGACCGCAGCCGCCCCCATCTGGCGGGCGGCGAGCGGGCGGTGACCGTGGGCATGCCGCTGGTCGGGCCGCTGGCCGGGCTGGATCGCGCGGCGCTGCGGGCGGGCGCGCGGCGGGAGCTGGGGGTGCCGGACGGGGCGCGGCTGCTGCTCGTCAACGGCGGGAGCCTGGGCGCGGCCCGGCTCACCGAGGCCGCGGTGGGGCTCGCGGCCCGGTACCGCTCCCGTCCTGACCTGAGGCTGCTGATCAAGACCGGCCCGGCGGCCCTGGAGGAGACCCGGGCGCTGCTGGCGGCCAACGGCGGGGCCGCGGTCGCCGAGGCGGTGCCCTACCTGGACCGGATGGACCTGGCCTACGCCGCCGCCGACCTCGTGGTGTGCCGGGCGGGGTCGGCCACCGTCGCGGAGCTGGCCACCATCGGCATGCCCGCCGTCCTCGTGCCGTATCCGCATGCGCCGGGCGATCACCAGACGCACAACGCGCGGGTGCTCGGCGACGCCGGCGCCGCACTGCTGCTGACCGACGCGGAGACCTCGGCGCAGCGGCTGGACGCCGTGGTCACGCCGCTGCTGGACGACCCGGCGCGGCTGGCGGCGATGGGCGCTGCCGCCGACCCGGGCACCCACGCTCGGGCCGCCGATCTGCTGGCCGCCGAGGCCCTCGCCCTCGCGGGCCGCCCCCACCCGCCCCTTGCCCACCGACCCCACCACGTCTCTCACCGTCCCCACACCAACCCCACCACGAAGGAGTCAGCATGAGCAGCGACAGCACACGGGCCTGGGAGGGCCGCAAGGTTCTGGTGACCGGCGCCGAGGGATTCATCGGCTCGACCCTGGTCGATCTGCTGGTCGAGGGCGGCGCGGAGGTGCGCGCCTTCGTGCACTACAAGCCGTATGCGGAGAAGGGCAATCTGGCCCGCTATCTGGTGCCCGGCGGCCCCGTGGAGATGATCGCGGGCGATGTGCGGGACGCCGGCCGGGTGATGGATGCCGTCGCCGGCTGCGACACCGTCTTCCATCTCGCCGCGCTGATCGGCATTCCGTACAGCTATGACTCGCCGGGCAGTTACGTGCAGACGAACGTCGTCGGCACCGAGAACGTCGCCGAAGCCTGCCGCAGGCACGAGGTGCGACGCCTGGTGCACACCTCCACGAGCGAGGTCTACGGGACCGCGCTGACCGTGCCGATCGACGAGGACCACCCGCTCCAGCCCCAGTCGCCCTACTCCGCGTCGAAGATCGGCGCCGACATGATGGCGCTGTCGCACCGGCACGCCTTCGGGCTTCCGGTGACGGTCGTCCGGCCCTTCAACACCTACGGCCCGCGGCAGTCCGCGCGCGCCGTGATCCCCACCATCCTGGCGCAACTCCACTCCGGCGCAGGGCAGATCAAGCTGGGCTCGCTCACGCCGACCCGTGACTTCACCTATGTCACCGACACGGCGGCCGGATTCCTGGCGATGGCCGACTGCGACCGGGCGCTGGGTGAGGTCGTCAACCTGGGTACCGGGCGGGAGATCTCGATCGGGGCGCTCGCCGAGGCCCTGATAGCGGCCTCGGGCCGGACGGCCGAGGTGGTGGTGGACACCGATCGGCTGCGGCCCTCGGGCAGTGAGGTCGAGCGCCTGGTGTCGGACAACTCGCGGGCGCTGCGGTGGGCTTCGTGGGAGCCGCGGGTGTCCCTGCGGGAGGGGCTGGAGCGGACGTCGGCATGGGTGGCGGAGCATCCGGAGCTGTTCCGCGCGGAGCGCTACCAGGTGTGAGGTGACGGGGGCGGCGGACCGGCTGCGGGCGCCTGCCCGTCAGGCGAGGCCGCCCAGTCCCTGGAGCAGGACCGTCGACAGCTGGCGGGCCCAGGCGACATCCACCGGCTCGGCGCTGACGAGGGTGCGGTGCACGATCGCACCGGCGATGAGGTCGAAGATCAGGCCGACGGTCCGGGCCGCGGCGAGTGCGCCGTCCGTGCCGGGCGTGTCCGGCGGGAGTTCGCCGCGGACCTGGGCGCGTTCGCGGCCGAGGACGACAAGTCGCTTCTGGCGGTCGACGATGGCCGAGCGGATCCGTTCTCGCAGTGCGTCGTCGGTGGTGGACTCGGCGACCACGGCCATCAGGGCCGTCTTGGTCTCGGGCCGCGCGAGCAGTGCACCGAACTGCAGCACCACGCCCTCTATGTCCGCCTGCAGGCAGCCCCGGTCGGGAAGTTCGAGCTCGTCGAAGAGGACCGCCACGGCGTCCACGACGAGCTCGTTCTTGTTGGCCCAGCGGCGGTAGAGCGTCGTCTTGGCGACGCCCGCGCGGGCCGCGACCTCGCCCATGGTGAGCTTTCCCCAGCCCAGGTCGACGAGGGCGGCACGGGTCGCGTCGAGGATCGCGCGGTCGGTCTCGACGCTGCGCGGGCGGCCCGTGCGCCCTTTCCGGGACCTGTCGGAGCAGTGCATGCCGGCGACCATACCCGCCAGTAGTTGCTGGCGTCGTGCGGCTCGTGAGGGAGATCACGAAGCAGGGTGGCGGAAGTGGTTGCGGTGCGGGGGGCCTGAACAGTTACGCTACGGGTCGTAGCGTAAGAGCGATAACCACTGGCCCTGGGTGGGGACCCACGGCCTGTACGACCGGTCCTCCTCGGGACCATGCGGGCGGCGCGGGCCCGGACGTACGCCGGCATTCCGGCGGGGCGTACGGACGGGAGCGGCGCCCCGCGGAAGCTTCGGCGGCGCCGCCGGAAGGTAATTTCCGCATCGCTTTTCGGAACGGACCGCCCAGGGGGGAGGATGGGTTCATGCAGCCACGCAACATGTCCATGAGTGGAGTCGTCGACCTCGCAGCGGTGAAGGCGGCCGGGGAAGCGAAGCAGAAGGCGGAGCAGGCCCGCACAGAGGCCGCCCGCACGGGCGGGGAGCCCGCGAGCAGCGGCCCCCTGGTGTTCGACGTCGACGAGGCAGGGTTCCAGCAGAGCGTCCTGCAGCGCTCCACCGAGGTTCCGGTCGTCATCGACTTCTGGGCCGAGTGGTGCGAGCCGTGCAAGCAGCTCGGTCCGCTGCTGGAGCGCCTCGCGGGCGAGTACGCCGGCAAATTCGTGCTGGCCAAGATCGACGTCGACGCCAACCAGATGCTCTTCCAGCAGTTCGGGGTGCAGGGCATCCCGGCGGTCTTCGCCGTCGTCGCCGGTCAGCCGATCCCGCTGTTCCAGGGTGCGGCCCCCGAGTCCCAGATCCGGCAGGTACTCGACCAGCTGGTGCAGGCCGCCGAGCAGCAGTTCGGCATCGTGGGCGCGCCGATCGACGCCGAGGCGGCGGGCGCGGCCGAGGCGCAGGAGCCGGCGCCCGAGCCGGCCGGCCCGTACGACGCACTGCTGGAGTCGGCGAACCAGGCGCTGGACGCCGGTGACCTGGGCGGTGCCATCCAGGCGTACAAGAACGTCCTCTCCGACGACCCGGCGAACCCGGAGGCGAAGCTCGGGCTCGCGCAGGCCGAGCTGCTCCAGCGGGTGCGGGATCTCGATCCGCAGGCAGTGCGCAAGGAGGCCGCGGAGAATCCGGCCGATGTGCAGGCGCAGATCCGCGCCGCGGACCTGGAGCTGGTCGGCGGGCATGTGGAGGACGCCTTCGGCCGGTTGGTCGACGCGGTGAAGCGGACGTTCGGTGACGACCGGGAGGCCGCGCGGCTGCGTCTGCTGGAGCTGTTCGAGGTGATCGGTGCCGACGACCCGCGGGTCACCGTGGCGCGCACCGCCCTTGCACGCGTGCTGTTCTGATCCACCCCGTTTCACACCCTCTTCACCTCCCGCGAGTCTTTTCGGCAAACGGAACGGCGGCCACGCTTTACCAAAACTTGGTAAACGTGGCCGCTGTTACTTGGAGTAAATCAAAGCTGCCCTCTTGCGGTGGTGTGTCCGCAATTGCCGTATGTCTGGTCGCGGTGAGCGACGACCCTGTGTACCCGCTTGATATCAGTCGGTCGCGACGCGGTTATCGGCCCGTTACCCGCAAGTAACGAGCCCCTTGTGCGGCGGCCGTGAATGCACCACGATCGGCCACGCTCGGTCCATTCCCGCAGCCCGGCATCCGGTCGGCGTCGCGGGGCACTTGGGTCCCCACCGAGTGGTCGGCGGCAGTGGCGCCGGCCATGGGCAGGGGGGTCTTCGCCACACCCGGTGGAGCCTGTCCTGAGAGGTTGCGCGAGAGCGTGGCCAGTGGTTGTCGCTCGGGGGTGATCGCCGGTAATCGGAACGCACATCGCCTCCGAGGACGGGCGCTCTCCTTCCCGAGGACGTAGCACTTCTCCCATCCCAGGTGCGGCCGCTCCGTTCGGAGACGGCTGACGCCGGAGATGTACGTCCGAGAAGGAGGAAAGTCATGGAGTCCCTGGCTCGTGGCGGGACCAGATGGAAGCGGTTCGCCGTCGTCATGGTGCCCAGCGTCGCGGCGACCGCCGCGATCGGCGTGGCCCTCTCGCAGGGTGCGCTCGCGGCATCGTTCAGCGTGTCCGGCCAGCAGTTCAAGGTCACTACCGACCGGCTGGACGGCACCGGATTCGTTCAGTACGGAGCCATTGACGCCCAGAAGGGCGGCAAGCAGGTCCCGGTGGCGGTCTCGGGGTTCTCGAACGCCAAGATCAAGAACCTGTGCCAGTCGGTCGTCGTGCCGGTCCCGGTCTTCGGCGATGTGTCGATGAAGCTGTCGGCCGGTGGGGGGAACACGCCTGTCGAGGCGAAGAACCTCTACATCGACCTCGACCAGCTGGACGCGGACGCGACCTTCAACAACATCGACATCGGTGTTGCTGCAGGCTCGACGACCAAGGGTCCGGGCATGCACAAGGGCGACAAGGCCGACCCGGGCTCGTTCGCCCAGCAGGCCGACTCCGCCGTGCTGACCGGCGTCAAGCAGCGTGCCTGGGCCACGACGGCCGGCACGTTCAAGCTCAGCGGCCTGAAGATGAGCGTCAGCAAGGGCAAGAACGAGTGCTACTGACGCACTGAGCGTGCGGGCGCGGGCGAGAGCTGTACGGCGAGTTATGCCGTTCCCCGTGCCCGTACGCCCGGCGCACAGGAGCGCACCCAGCTCAGAACCACCGATTTGCCAGTCCCGAGGAGCTGTACGACATGAGCGCCGACACGCGACCACGGCTGATCGAGACCATCGGCCGGAAGCGGATTACGTTCCGGGAGTGGCGCGGACACCGCCCGTACTGGGGCGGATTGCTGACTCTGCTGGCCGGCTTCCCGATCATGTACATCCCTTACGCGAACCTCACGATCGGTTCCCTGACCGTCCGCATGGCGACCACCGCCGGCGCCGGCTCGCTGATCATTGGCGTACTGCTGGTCGTGCTCGGTCTGACCATGTGGTTCCAGCCCGCCTCCCGCGTGTTCGCGGGTGTCGCAGCGATTCTGCTCTCCCTGGTCTCCCTGGTCGTCTCGAACTTCGGGGCCTTCCTGATCGGCTTCCTTCTGGGGCTGATCGGTGGGGCGCTGGGGGTCTCGTGGGCGCCTGCCAAGGCGGGCGACGCCGGTGATCCGGCCCGTACCGAGAAGGGCGGACCGGTCGGTGACGCGGAACCCGCGGCTTCCGGAGCGGGTGCCGGGTCGGGCAGGGCACTGGACGACCTGTCAGGAACGAGCCCGACCTACGGAACGAACGGGAGGCACCGTGCCGGGTGACGAGCTGCACGACAACGCAGCTGCCGGGGCGAGATCCGGGCCGAGGCACGCGGCGCCGAAGAAGCCGCTGCTGACTCGGCTCCACGTGCCCGCGGGCAAGGCGATAGCCATCGCCGCGATGCCGTCCGCCGTGCTCATGGGCATGGGGCTGACGCCCCAGATGGCGATCGCCAAGCCGGCGCCCAAGAGCCCCTTCAAGGACGGTCCCTGTGTGACCGCGCCGGACAAGGTGGAGAAGCAGGACAGCAAGGACGGCGCGAAGGACGAGAAGGACGACACCAAGCCGTCCGCCACGCCCTCCCCGAAGCCGTCGCCCTCGGAGAGCAAGGACACGGGCAGCGAGACGCCCGCGCCCGAGCCGTCCGACTCCAAGAAGACCGACGAGCCGTCGGGCTCCGCGACTCCGTCACCTTCTGCCTCCGAGGAGGAGAAGGACAGCGGAGGTCTGCTGGGCGGCATCGGTGACGCGCTCGGCGGGCTGCTGGGCGGCAAGGACTCCGAGGAGTCCGCCGAGCCGTCCACCTCGCCGAGTCCGACCCCCTCCGCGTCGAAGTCGGCGACCGAGGACGCCGCGTCCGCGACCGACAAGGCCACCGAGCCGGTCAAGGACACCGTCGACGCCGTCAAGGGCGGCGCGGACAAGGCCGGCGATCCCGCCAAGGACGCGAAGGACACGGTGGACGACACCGTTCACGGCGCCGTGGGCACGGTGGACAACGCCCTGCCCGGCGGCGGTCTTGACGGCAAGGACGCCAGCGGCAAGAAGTCCTACCCCTGCGTCGTCGAGAACAAGGTCAAGGGCTCCGACGAGGAAGCCCCGGCCACCGTCCCGAACGAGCCGTGGGAGCTGGAGTCCAGCGCCCTCACCCTGCGCGATCTGGACTACAAGGGCGTCGTGAACCTCAAGACGCCCGACGGCAGGACCAAGCAGGCCCTGAAGTTCACCTCGGAGAGCATCGACATCGGCGATCTGCACCAGATCGTCCAGGGCCCGTCCGGGGAGAAGTACCACGTACAGGCCGCGAAGGGCTCCACCTCCACGATCCGCGGAGGCACGGTCACGATGTACACCGAGCGGCTCGAAGGCAACCTGTTCGGCCTGATCCCGATCGTCTTCGACCCCGAGCACCCGCCGCCCATCAACGTCCCCTTCGCGTACTTCACCAAGGTGAAGATCAAGCAGGCGGGTCAGTTCGGCGGCAACCTCACCGTTCCGGGCATGAACCAGAGCATCGAGAACTGAGCGCCCGGGATCCACGGACCCGTCCGGGAGCCGCAGAAACGGCTGTGGGCCGCCCCCTTCAGAAGGGGGCGGCCCACAGCCGCGTTCACGGGCGCCGGGGCGCGTCAGGCGCTCTGGCCGCCGAGGTGGTGCACCCGGACCATGTTGGTGGTGCCGGGGACGCCGGGGGGCGAACCCGCGGTGATGATCATCGTGTCGCCCTTGCTGTGCCGCTGGAGCTTGAGCAGCTCGGCGTCCACCAGGTCGACCATCGCGTCGGTGTTGTCGACGTGCGGCACGACGTAGGTCTCCACGCCCCAGCTGAGGGCCAGCTGCGCGCGGGTGGAGGCCTCGGTGGTGAAGGCCAGGATCGGCTGAGCGGCGCGGTAGCGCGACAGCCGGCGGGCGGTGTCACCGGACTTGGTGAAGGCGATCAGGGCCTTGCCGTCCAGGAAGTCGGCCATCTCGCAGGCCGCGCGGGCCACCGCGCCGCCCTGCGTACGCGGCTTCTTGCCGGGCACCAGCGGCTGCAGGCCCTTGGACAGCAGCTCCTCCTCGGCCGCCTCGACGATCTTCGACATCGTCTTGACGGTCTCGATCGGATACTGGCCGACGGAGGACTCCGCCGAGAGCATGACCGCGTCGGCACCGTCGAGGATGGCGTTGGCGACGTCGGACGCCTCGGCGCGGGTCGGCCGCGAGTTGGTGATCATCGACTCCATCATCTGGGTCGCGACGATCACCGGCTTGGCGTTCCTGCGGCACATCTCCACCAGGCGCTTCTGCACCATCGGGACCTTCTCCAGCGGGTACTCCACCGCCAGGTCACCACGGGCGACCATGATGGCGTCGAACGCCATCACGACCTCTTCCATGTTGTTGACCGCCTGCGGCTTCTCCACCTTGGCGATGACCGGGACCCGGCGGCCCACCTCGTCCATGACGCGGTGCACGTCCTGGACGTCCTTGGCATCCCGGACGAAGGACAGCGCGACCATGTCGCAGCCCATGGCCAGGGCGAACTTGAGGTCCTCGATGTCCTTCTCGGACAGCGCGGGGACGTTCACCGCGGCACCGGGCAGGTTGATGCCCTTGTGGTCGGAGATGACCCCGCCCTCGATGACGATGGTGCGCACCCGCGGGCCGTCGACCTCGATGACCTGCAGCGCGACGTTGCCGTCGTTGATCAGGATCGGGTCGCCCTTGGAGACGTCACCGGGCAGGCCCTTGTAGGTCGTGCCGCAGATGGTCTTGTCACCGGGGACGTCCTCGGTGGTGATGACGAACTCGTCGCCGCGCACCAGCTCCACGGGGCCGTCGGCGAAGGTTTCCAGGCGGATCTTGGGGCCCTGGAGGTCGGCCAGCACGCCGATGGCGCGGCCGGTCTCCTCGGCGGCCTTGCGGAGGCGGTGGTACCGCTCCTCGTGCTCCGAGTGGGTCCCGTGGCTCATGTTGAAACGGGCCACGTTCATACCGGCCTCGATCAGCGTCTTCAGCTGGTCGTAGGAGTCGACGGCGGGGCCCAGGGTGCAAACGATTTTGGAACGGCGCATGGGCGGAATCCTATCGGTTTGTTTCGGAGCGGAATATTCCACGTGGTGGAAACACCAACCACTAGGCGCTGACCAGCGCATATGCCTGCTGAGCGATCTCCAGCTCTTCGTCGGTGGGGACCACGGCGACCGCTACCCGCGCGTATTCGGGCGAGATCAGCCGCGGTTCGTCACCCCGGACGGCGTTGAGGTCGGCGTCCACGGCCATGCCCATCTCCTCCAGACCGGCGATGGCGGCCGCCCGCACCGGGGCGGCGTTCTCGCCGACGCCCGCGGTGAACGCCACCGCGTCGACCCGGCCGAGCACCGCCGTGTAGGCGCCGATGTACTTCTTCAGCCGGTGGATGTAGATGTCGAAGGCGAGCGCGGCGCGCTCGTCGCCCTCGTCGATCCGGCGCCGGATCTCGCGCATGTCGTTGTCGCCGCAGAGGCCCACCAGACCGCTCTTCTTGTTGAGCAGCTCGTCGATGGCGTCGGTGTCCATGCCCGCCACCCTCTTGAGGTGGAAGACCACCGCGGGGTCGATGTCACCGGAGCGGGTACCCATGACGAGACCTTCCAAGGGGGTCAGTCCCATCGAGGTGTCGACGCAGCGGCCGCCGGCCACCGCCGAGGCGGACGCGCCGTTGCCCAGGTGCAGGACGATGACGTTGACCTCGGAGGGGTCCTTGCCGAGCAGCGCGGCCGTCCGGCGCGAGACGTAGGCGTGCGAGGTGCCGTGGAAGCCGTAGCGGCGGATGCGGTGCGCGTCGGCGGTCGCCACGTCGATGGCGTAGCGGGCCGCGTGCTCGGGCATCGTGGTGTGGAACGCGGTGTCGAAGACGGCGACCTGCGGCAGGTCGGGGCGCAGTGCGCGAGCGGTCCTGATGCCGGTGATGTTCGCCGGGTTGTGCAGGGGCGCGACCGGCACCAGCCGCTCGATCTCCTTCAGCACCGCGTCGTCGATCACCGTCGGCGCGGTGAACTTCAGGCCGCCGTGGACCACGCGGTGGCCGATCGCGGCCAGTTGCGGGGAGTCCAGTCCGAGGCCGTCGGCCTCCAGTTCGGCGGCGACGGCCTTCAGGGCGGCCTCGTGGTCGGCTATCGGCCCCTTCTGCTCGCGCGTGGCGCCGTCGCCGGACAGCGGGGTGTGGGCCAGGCGCGAGGTCGCCTCACCGATCCGCTCGACCAGGCCGACGGCCAGGCGGCTGCCGTCTGCCATGTCGAGCAGCTGGTATTTCACCGACGAGGAGCCGGAGTTGAGGACGAGGACGCGGGAGGCGTTGGCAGTCATGAAGGGGCTTTCCGGTGGGGTAGGGGGAGGGCGTGGGGGCCGGCGCGGTCAGCCGGTGGGCCCGGCGCCGGGCTGGGCACCCTGGGCCTGGATGGCCGTGATGGCCACGGTGTTGACGATGTCCTGGACCAGTGCGCCGCGCGAGAGGTCGTTGACCGGCTTGCGCAGACCCTGCAGAACCGGCCCGACGGCAACCGCACCGGCCGAGCGCTGCACGGCCTTGTAGGTGTTGTTGCCGGTGTTGAGGTCCGGGAAGATCAGCACGGTGGCCTTGCCCGCGACGTCCGACTCCGGGAGCTTGGTCTGCGCGACCGCCGCGTCCACCGCCGCGTCGTACTGGATCGGGCCCTCGACCAGCAGGTCAGGGCGCAGCTCGCGGACCAGCGCGGTGGCCTTGCGGACCTTGTCGACGTCCGCGCCGGAGCCTGAGGTGCCGGTGGAGTACGACAGCATCGCGATCCGCGGCTCGACACCGAACTGGGCGGCGGTGGCCGCCGACTGGATGGCGATGTCGGCGAGCTGCTCGGCGTTCGGGTCGGGGTTGACGGCGCAGTCGCCGTAGACCAGGACGCGGTCGGCCAGGCACATGAAGAAGACCGAGGAGACGATCTGGGCGCCCGGCCGGGTCTTGATGATCTCGAAGGCGGGGCGGATGGTCGCCGCGGTGGAGTGCACCGCGCCGGAGACCATGCCGTCGGCCAGGCCCTCCTGGACCATCAGGGTGCCGAAGTAGGAGACGTCCGCGACGATGTCGTAGGCCAGCTCCTGGCTGACGCCCCGGTGGGCGCGCAGCTGCGCGTACCGCTCCGCGAACCGTTCGCGCATCTCGGAGGTCTGCGGGTCGATGATCTGCGCGTCCGCCAGGTCGATGGCCAGGTCGGCGGCGCGCTTGCGGATCGCCTCCTCCTCGCCGAGCAGCGTCAGCGCGCAGACGTCGCGGCGCAGCAGCACATCGGCGGCGCGCAGCACCCGCTCCTCGGTGCCTTCGGGCAGCACGACGCGGCGGCGGGCGGAGCGGGAGCGTTCGATCAGCTCGTGCTCGAACATCATCGGGGTGACGCGGCCGGAGCGGGCCACGGAGATGCGGTTGGTCAGCTCCACGGTGTCCACATGCCGCTCGAACAGGCCGAGGGCGGTCTCCGCCTTGCGCGGGGAGGCGGCGTTGAGCTTGCCCTCGATGGCGAACAGCTCGGCGGCGGTGGGGAAGGAGCCGCCGGGCACGGAGACGACCGGGGTGCCGGGGGCGAGCCGGCCGGCCAGCGCCATGATGTCGGGGCCGGGCTGCTCGTCGAGGGTCAGCACCACGCCGGCGATCGGCGGGGCGCCGGCGCTGTGCGCGGCGAGCGAGCCGATGACGAGGTCGGCGCGGTCCCCGGGGGTGACGACGAGGCAGCCGGGGGTCAGCGCCTTGAGGAAGGTCGGCAGCATGGCGCCACCGAAGACGAAGTCGCGCGCGTCCCGGGCGAGGCCGGAGTTGTCGCCGAGCAGCACCTCGGCGCCGAGGGTGTGGACGATCTGGCCGACGGTCGGCGCGGAGAGCGAGCCGTCCTCGGGGAGTGCGTAGCAGGGCACCGGCAGGCGGGCGGTGAGCCGTTCCTCGATGGCCTCGCGCTGTGCGGGGTCGACGCGGTTGACGACGAGGGCGACGACGTCGCAGCCCAGCGAGTGGTAGGCGCGGTAGGCGTTGCGGGCCTCGTCGCGTACGGACTCGGCCTCCTGGCCCTGGCCGCCGACGACGGCGATCACGGAGGCGCCGAACTCGTTGGCGAGCCGGGCGTTGAGGTTGAGTTCCGCGGGCAGGTTCGTCGCCGCGAAGTCGGATCCCAGCACGAGGACGTACTCGTACTCGTCGGCGACGCGGTGGAAGCGCTCGACGAGCCGGGAGACCAGCTCGTCGGTGCCGCGCTCGGCCTGGAGGGTGCCGGCCTCTTCGTAGCTCAGGCCGAAGACGGTGTCGGGGGTCTGGGCGAGACGGTAGCGGGCCCGCAGCAGGTCGAACAGCCGGTCGGGCCCGTCGTGGACCAGCGGCCTGAAGACCCCCACCCGGTCGACATGGCGGGTCAGGAGCTCCATGACTCCCAGCTCGACGACCTGACGGCCGTCGCCGCGGTCGATCCCGGTCACGTACACGCTGCGCGTCACGCGTGCTCTCCGATCCTGTTCTGTCGCTGGTTACGTCGCCGGCAAGATCAAATTACCCGTTATGGCGGGCTTGCCCCTCTTGACAATACCTGCGTGTGTCGGTAGGTCGCTCTCCCGGTTTCCCCGAGCAGACCAGTGAGGAGACAGTACGGGTGGTCCGGTGCGTGAGGGCAGGGCCCGCCCGCTCGTGAAACAATCGGACCGGCTCTCACGAACCGACAGCGAGCACAGGAGACACAGCACGATGCGTATCGGAGTCCTCACCGCAGGCGGCGACTGCCCCGGCCTGAACGCTGTGATCCGGTCTGTCGTCCACCGCGCCCTCACCGGCCACGGCGACGAGGTCATAGGTTTCGAGGACGGCTTCGCCGGCCTGCTCGACGGCCGTTTCCGCAAGCTCGACCTCGAAGCGGTCAGCGGCATCCTCGCCCGCGGCGGCACCATCCTCGGCTCGTCCCGGCTGGAGCGCGCCCGGCTCCGCGAGGCCTGTGAGGACGCCAAGGACCACTCCAAGGACTACGGCATCGACGTCCTCATCCCGATCGGCGGCGAGGGCACCCTCACCGCGGCGCGGATGCTGTCGGACGCCGGTCTGCCGGTCGTCGGCGTCCCCAAGACCATCGACAACGACATCTCCTCCACCGACCGCACCTTCGGCTTCGACACCGCCGTCGGCGTCGCCACCGAGGCCATCGACCGCCTCAAGACCACCGCGGAGTCGCATCAGCGGGTCATGGTCGTCGAGGTGATGGGCCGGCACGCGGGGTGGATCGCGCTGGAGTCCGGGATGGCCGGCGGCGCCCACGGCATCTGCCTGCCCGAGCGCCCCTTCGACGTCAACGACCTGGTGACGATGGTCGAGGAGCGGTTCGCCCGGGGCAAGAAGTTCGCGGTCGTCTGCGTCGCCGAGGGCGCGCACCCCGCCGCGGAGACCATGGAATACGCGAAGGGCGCGATCGACCAGTTCGGTCACGAGCGCTTCACCGGCATCGGCAACCACCTGGCCGTCGAACTGGAAAAGCGCCTCGGCAAGGAGGCCCGCCCGGTCATCCTCGGCCACGTCCAGCGCGGCGGCACCCCGACCGCCTACGACCGGGTGCTCGCCACCCGCTTCGGCTGGCACGCCGTCGAGGCCGCGCACCGCGGCGACTTCGGCAAGATGACCGCCCTGCGCGGCACCGACATCGAGATGGTGCCGCTGGCCGAGGCGGTCACCGAGCTCAAGACGGTGCCGGCGGCGCGCATGGACGAGGCCGAGTCGGTCTTCTGAGCCGTCCCGCTGCGCCACCGGGCTCCCAGCCTCTCCCCGCGGCGCTTCAGAGCGAACCCGCGGCAAACACGGCGGGGGGGGGGGGGGGGGGGCGCGGGCGGGGGGGGGGGGGGGGGGGGGGGGGGGGGGGGGGGGGGGCGGGTGTTGTTCATGGTCTTGCCGGTGTGGTGGCTGAAGATCAGGACGTGT
>NZ_JBICZL010000019.1:0-101288 GCF_043201875.1 Streptomyces sp. NPDC048248 | reverse complement strand
CTCGCGCGCGAGAGTCCGGTACTGCTCCTGCATCGCACCAGCCTATGCGGCCCCACCGGCGGGCGGGCACCGGGCGCCCGCGGGGGTCACGCCGCGCCCCGGTGTCCGCCGTACGGGCTCTCTCGCACGGCCAGGCGGCGTACGCGCGCGGCGCGCACGGTGCGTCGGGAAGACGTTCGGGCCGCCCGTGGGCACTGTGACCCCCAGGGCGAGGGCCTCGTGTTTCCGGGGCCGGCTCGTACACGCACGAACCGGAACGGCGGGTTGGCGGAGGCTTCATGGACAAGGACACACAGTCGGCGATGACGGCGGGCGATCCCGTGACGGGCAAGGACATGCCCGAACCACCCCCGGAGGTCGTCGAGGCGGCACGCAACGCACCCGATCACTGGCTGGCGATGATCGACCTGACCTGGTCGGGCGAGGGGCCACCGCCCCTCTGGGCGCTCATCGGGCAGTGGCGGTCGGGACCGACCGGCGAGATCGAGGAGTGGCGGGACAACCCGGAGTACCGGCCGTCCCCGCAGATGCTGGACTGGCCGGACCCGGCCGACGCGGTCGACAGCGCGGTGCAGCTCGCCGCGACCGGCTACGGACCGGCCGAGGACGTCCCGGCGGCGCTGGCCCGCGCGGAGGTCTCCGTACTGGTCACCGCGACCGGCACGCCGCTGGCCGCGGCCTCTCCCGAGGGCACGCCGGTGATCCCCGTCTACACCTCTTCGGTGTACCTGGAATCGGTGGGCCGGCTGCTCTACGACCGGCGGCCGGTGGCCGAACTGGCCGAGCAGCTGCCGCCTGGCCACTCCCTCTACATCAACCCCACCGGCCCGGTGAGCATGCTGCTGGACACCGAGCAGCTGCGCGCGGCGCTGGCCGCCGCCGGCAGCGGTACCGCGCAGGACGCCGACGAGGCTCCCGAGCCGGTGGCCGCCGGGGCGCTGCGTCCCGGTACCGGGGCCGGCGGGATCGAGCCGGTGGGCGCCGGGATGGCGATCGGCAAGCCGGCGCGTGCCGGGGAGGAGAGCACGGTGGGCGCCGGGATGGCCGGTAGTGGGGCGGCCGGCGGAGCGAGCTGACCGCCGGCACACGGACCCGCCCCGCCCGTCTTCCCCTTCGGGCGGGGCGGCCGTGTGCCCGGAAGCCGCGGCCGGATGTGCGCCGGCGCCCCGACCGTGGACGTCGCGGTCCGCGGCCGGGAATCTCCGGGCTACGGCATCCGTTGTCCGCACAGGAACCTTCCGATGTGCAGGAGGCAGTGCGTGTACGGCGACACCGACACGATCCGCAGGATTCTCACCGAGCTCGGTGACACCTGGGCGGTGGTGGGTCTGTCCCGAAACGAACAGCGCGCGGCCTACGGCGTCGCGCAGGTGCTGCAGGGCTACGGCAAGCGGATCGTGCCCGTCCACCCGAAGGCCGAGACGGTGCACGGCGAGCGGGGATATCCCTCCCTGGAGGCGATCCCGTTCCCCGTGGACGTCGTGGACGTCTTCGTCAACAGCGACCTGGCGGGAGAGGTCGCGGACGAGGCCGTCGCCATCGGCGCGAAGGCCGTGTGGTTCCAGCTCGGGGTGGTCGACGAGGGGGCGTGGGGCCGGGTGCGCGAGGCGGGCCTTGAGATGGTGATGGACCGCTGTCCGGCCATCGAGATACCGCGTGTGGACTGAGTGGCGTCTGCGTTAGCGTCCGTGCATGATCACGCCACGTGCCGCTCTCCCTGAGGACGCCGCCGAACTGGTCCGGCTGCGCCGCTTGATGTTCTCCGCCATGAACGGCCGGGACGAGCCCGGCAGTTGGGAACGGGACGCCGAGGTGGTGGCCCGTCGGCAGCTGACCGGGCCGGACGCCGCGCTGGGCGGGTTCGTGGTGGACGGGGACGGTGGCGGCTCGCCACATCTCGCGGCGTGCGCGGTAGGGCGGATCGAGGAACGGCTGCCCGCGCCCGGCCACCCGTCGGGGAGGTTCGCCTTCGTCTTCAACGTCTGCACGGATTCCCGGTATCGGGGCCGCGGCTATGCGCGTGCGACGACGGAGGCGCTGTTGGACTGGTTCGCCGAGCGGGGCGTCACCCGCGTCGACCTGCACGCAACGGACGGCGCCGAGCCGCTGTACCGCAGCCTGGGTTTCACCGAGCACTCCACTGCGCTCTCCCTTGACCTGCGCTCCCGCACGCCTGCCGGGTCGCCCGTGGCCGGCACTCGCTAGCCGACGCCGAGCCCGTCCAGGACCGTGGCGCCCGGCAGTTCGGCCAGGGCCTTGCCCGGCACGATGAGCTTGCCGCGGCGGCTGCCGCTGCCGATCAGCGCGTACGGGATGTCGGCGACTGCGGCGTCCACCAGGATCGGCCACGCGCCGGGCAGACCGATCGGGGTGATGCCGCCGTACTCCATCCCGCTGTCGCCGACCGCGGTGTCCATCGGCGCGAACGACGCCTTGCGGGCGCCCAGTTGGCGTCGCACCACACCGTTGACGTCGACGCGGGTGTGCGAGAGGACGAGGCAGGCGGCCAGAGTGACCTCGCCGCCCCTCTTGCCGGCGACCACCACGCAGTTCGCGGACTGCTCCAGCAGCCAGGGGCCGTGATGCCGGACAAGGGTCTCGGTGTCCGCGATGGCCGGGTCGGTGTCGACGAACCGGACTTCCTCGACGGGCACCGAACCGCTCCAGACGCGCAGTGCGGCGGCCACGGGTTCGGTCAGCAGATCCAGGCACTCGATGGCGGGCCTGACATCGTCGAATGCATCCATCGGAACGGGCATATCAGCCAAGCTAGCAGCCTCGCCGGGTCGCCGGTCGCGTCGTCCCACGGCGCGGACGGGAGTCCGCCCCGCCGCTCCGACGCCGCGGCCCTGGCTGCGCGGCTCCGTCGCTCCCCGCGCTTCAGCGGGCCGGCGGAATGATCACCGCCATGGTCATCTCCATCGGCTCCGTGCCGTCGTTGCGGTAGACGTGCGGCACCTTCGCCTCGAAGGTCGCCGACGCACCCTCGGCGACCGCGTGCTCCACGTCGTCCACGACCAGCGTCAGGGTGCCGGCGCGGACATGGAGCAGTTCGAAGGTGCCGGGCGGGTGTGGATCGGAGCTGCTGGCCTCACCGGGCATCAGGCGCCAGCCCCAGAGCTCGAAGGGGCCGGGGGCCTCGGCGCCGACGAGCAGCGAGGTGTGGCTGCCGGCGTCGGTGGACCACATCCGGACGGCGTTCTCCGGGGCCACGATCCGCACCTGCGGCCCCTGCTCGTAGTCCAGCAGCGTGGTGATGCTCACCCCGAGGGCATCGGCGATCTTGACGGTGGTCCCCACGCTCGGGTTCGTCCTGGCCTGCTCGATCTGGATGATCATGCCCCGACTGACGCCCGCCCGCGCCGCCAACGCATCGAGGGTGTAGCCGCGTTCGGTCCGCCAGCGTTTGAGGTTGCGGGCGAGTGACTGGGTGAGCTGATCGAGGTCGGTCACGGTCCATCCCGGTCGGAGGTCAATATATTGAATTCCGCAGTCGCTTTTCTTGTACTACGGTGAGCTGCACTTCATCGTTCAGCACACTGTACTGCGAGGTTCACCATGACAGCGGTCTTCGCCCTGGCCACCAGCCTGCTCTGGGGGCTCGCCGACTTCGGCGGCGGCCTGCTCACCCGACGGCTGCACGCGCTGACCGTCGTGGTCGTCTCGCAGACCCTCGCCGCGCTGGTGCTCGGCGCCATCGTGCTGGCGACCGGTGGCTGGCGGGAGGCCGGGCCACAGCTGTGGTTCGCGGTCGCCGCCGGCGTCGTGGGCCCCGCCGCGATGCTCTGCTTCTACCGGGCCCTGGCGCTCGGCCCGATGGGTGTGGTCTCCCCGCTCGGTTCGATCGGCACCGTCCTGGTGCCGCTCGGCGTCGGATTCGTGGCGGGTGAGCGGCCGGGGCTCCTACAGGCCGCGGGCATGGTCGTCGCCGTGATCGGTGTCCTGCTGGCCGGCGGACCGCGGGTCGGCGGTGCCTCGGTGGCCCGCCAGACGGTCGCGCTCACCCTGGTCTCCGCGCTCGGCTTCGGTGCCGTGATGGCCCTCATCGCGGAGGCGTCCACGACGCTCACCGGTCTCTTCCTCGCCCTGTTCGTCCAGCGGCTGTGCAACGTCGCCGTCGGCGGCGCCGCCCTCTACGTCTCGGTCCGGCGCGGCACCCAGGCGCTGCCCGAGGGAGGCATCGGGGCGCTGCGCGAGACCCTGCCCGCGCTCGGCTTCATCGGTATCGCCGATGTCGCCGCCAACGGCACCTACGCCCTGGCCGCCCAGAACGGACCGGTCACCATGGCGGCGGTACTCGCCTCCCTGTATCCCGTCGTGACCGCGCTCGCCGCACTCGGCGTACTGAAGGAGCGGATGCGGGCGATCCAGACCGCGGGCGCCTCGCTGGCCCTGGTCGGCACGGTCCTGCTCGCCTCGGGCGGGTGACCACCACGGGCGCGCCGGCACATCGGCGATCACGAATGGTGCAGAAGCGGCCGGTCATCTGACCGCCCCTCAAGCGGACCGCGGACCCGTCGGCCGCCGCCCGGGGCTCCCCGCACCTGCCTACGGCACGTCCGCCGATGACCGGACCTGATCCGCCTCGCCCACGGGCGTCCGGGGCGAGGAAGGCTCCGCCGTCTCCCCCGCCTGCGGCAGCGCGTCCGTCTCGTCCGTCCCACCGGCCTCGGCCTGCCACTCCGCCACGGCGACAAGCTGCTCCGAGGTGACGCCGTCCGGGATCGGCCGGGGCGTCGGCGTACGCAGGGGCGGCTGCCAGCCCTCCTGCGGATCCCACCGGCGGACGACCTTCGCCGGGGCGCCCGCGACCACCGCGTGGTCGGGAACCTCACCGCGGACGACGGCTCCGGCCGCGACCACGACGTTCCTGCCCAGGCGCGCGCCCGGCAGGATCACCGCCCCGGTACCGATCCAGCTGCCGGAGCCGATGCTGACCGGGGCGCTGCGCGGCCACTGCTTGCCGATCGGCACGTCGGGATCGTCGTAGCTGTGGTTGGTGGTGGTGAGGTAGACACCGGGGCCGAAGAAGCAGTCGTCGCCGATCGTCAGCCGGACATCCGCGATCACATGACTGCCGCGCCCCAGGACGACGCCGTTGCCCAGCGTGAGGATCGGGTCCGGCCCCAGGTCGAGGTCCGGCATCATGCCCGCCGTCAGGGTCACGTCCTGGGCGATGATGCAGTACTCGCCGATCTCGATCCACGGATCGCCGAAGACCGTGCCCTGCGGGAACGCCAGCCGGGCACCGGAGCCGATGCGGCGGAAGCGGTACGGCCCGGGCCGCTCGGACGTGACGGCTCCGGCCCGCCTCACCCACCGCGCGCCGCGGTGGACGGCGCGCGACACGGCCCGGCGCCGCCAGGCCGCGACGGATGAGAACACGTTCTGCTTTATCGGCACGGGGATACCGTACTCAGCCCCCCGGACCACCCACCGCGCACTGCGCTGTGATCTTCACCCCACCGGCCGCTGCCGCCGCCGAACGCCGGCCCCGTCCTCTACGGTGCTCAAGGCGCGGCGTAGCACTGGCAAGGAGGCCGGAATGACAGGACGGGCACTGATCTCAGCGGTGGGCGGCAAGGAACCGGATCTCGATCCGGGGGCATTCGCCGCCCCGACGTCCGTCGTACTCGGTGAGGTCACCATGGCCGCGGGCGCGAGCGCCTGGTACCACGCGGTGCTCCGCGCCGACTGCGGCCCGATCGTCCTGGGCGCCGACAGCAACATCCAGGACAACTGCACCGTGCATGTCGACCCGGGCTTCCCGGTGACCGTGGGCGAGCGCGTCTCGGTCGGGCACAACGCCGTCCTGCACGGCTGCACCGTCGAGGACGATGTGCTGATCGGCATGGGCGCCACGGTCCTGAACGGCGCCCACATCGGCGCCGGCTCCCTGGTCGCCGCGCAGGCGCTGGTCCCTCAGGGGATGCAGGTGCCGCCCGGCTCGCTGGTGGCGGGGGTGCCGGCAAAGGTCAAGCGGGAGCTGACCGACGAGGAGCGCGAGGTCATCAAGCTCAACGCCACGATGTACGTGGAGCTGGCGGCACAGCACCGGGACGCCGTGAGCGACGGGGAGAGCTGAGCCGGAAGCGATGCCGCCGGTCGGCCGCCTGACGCTTCGGCACAAAGGCGGGGGCGGGCCGGCAGGCCACTTGGCGCCCGGCTGGAACCGGGGCCGGATGCGGCGCCGCTCCAGCTGCACCCGGCCCGGCCCCGGTCCCTCGGCCTCGCCGGCCGGCCACCGCGGTCGGCACGGACGTTCGTGCGTACCGCATCGACCAGGGTGGCGCGCACAAGGCGAGGCGGCGGTTCGCCCCCGCGTAGTCGTTCATCATCACCTTCGCGGTCCGCAGAGCCGCGGGAGCCCGAGAAGCAGCAGCTTCGCGACCGGCCCCCGGGTGAGCGCCACACACCTCTTGAGCACCGTGACAGGCCCCGACACCGCAGCAGGCAAACCGCCTGAGGCATCATGAGGAGCGTCATGAGGATGGTCATGATGATGCATCAGGCGGAGGGCACAGGCCCCTGCATCTGCTCGCTGATCCAGTGCAAGGACTCCGCCATGCGCCGGAGGTAGGTGTGGCCGCTGTGCACGCCGTGCGGTGTCTCGAAGAGCGTGGTGTGGATCGGCCCGCCGGTGTGGTCGCGGATGAAGCCCTTCACGTCGGGCACCGCCGCCTCGTCGGAGCCGAGTTCGAAGGCCAAATAGATCTCGGGACCGTGCCGCTCGACCAGCTGCCGCGCCAGCCGCCGGGGGTCGTTCGCCCGCTTCGCGGCGCGATGCCCCCGCCACATCGGCGAATCCGGGGCGGTGTCGGGCCCGTTGACGACGGCCGCCTTGAACTTCTGCGGATACTTCAGCACCGCCTTCAGCGCGGCGAACCCGCCGGACGAGGATCCCATGAACGCCCAACCCTCCCGGCCGTCATAGGTGCGGAAGTTCGCGCGCGCGAAGGCCGGCACATCCTCGGTCAGCCAGGTGCCCATCTTCGGCCGTCCCGGGATATCGCTGCCGTCGTGGTACTTCTTGCCCGGGTTGAGCACCGGCATCACGACGATGAACGGCAGCGTCCTGCCCTGCCGCGACCACCGCGCGATCCGCTCCTCCAGCGCGAAGCCCTTCCCCGCCCAGTAGTTGAACGGGTAGCCCCAGGCTCCGGGCAGTGCGATCAGCACCGGAAAGCCGCTCCTGGCGTACTCCGGCCGGTGGTACTGCGGCGGTACCCAGGCCCAGATGTCGCCGGTGAACCCGGACTTGCGACCGTGCCACCGCGTCGTGACGACCGCCGTTCCGTCAGCCCCGGTCGAGCGGTAGGGCAGCATTGCGGAGCGGGGGCCCTGGGGCGGCACCATGCGAAGCCTGCCGTTGCCGCCGTCCGCGGCCCGCGCGGGCGCCCGTGCCGTACCCGAAGCGCCTGCGGTGTGCCCGCCGAGGATGCCGCACCCGGCAAGCCCGGCGAGGAGGAACGCCACCGCGACCGCACTCACCACAGCCCAGACACGCAGGCCCTTCATCGGACGTTCTCCTCGTGCACGGCCCGGCCCCGTGACAGCCCGCTCTGCCGCCGCGGCACCGGACGAAAGGCTCCAGAATAGGAGCGACGGACCGGCACGGAGCGCCGCCACGATCTCGTCGCCGACCGGGCGATTCCGTGTCATCAGCGGCCGAGGGAGCCGATCCGCGCGTCAACGGCACCGGCGGCGCTTCCCCCGATCGATAATTCCCGCGCGCTGTTTGCCCGACCGGCGGTTCTGGCATCGTGGGGCGACGAGGATTGCGGCACGGTCCGTGCCGTGGACGGGGACGCGATGAGCATGTGGGCCGATCACCGGCCGCTGCCCGGTGTCGTGGGGCGGGCCGTTGAGCACGAACACCTCTCGGGGCTGCTCAGCAGCACCCCTCTGGTGACACTGACCGGCGGCGCCGGGGTGGGCAAGAGCTTCCTGGCCCGTGCCGTCCTCGACGACCACCTGGCGCGACACGAGGGCACGCTCGTCCGGGTCGGCTGCTGGGACGGCTTGGCCGCCGGAGGTCTGCTGACCGCACTGCGCCGGGCGACGGACCGGCCGCCGGACGCCTGCCACGGGGACACCGCTCGGGCCGCCGACCCGTGTGCCGCAAGCCCGCTCCCGTACGCAGCGGAGCGCGCCCCGACGTACGCCGCCGCGGGGGTTGTGGCGGAGCCGGACCCGGACGACGAGGCGGTCTCCGCGCTGGCCGCGCACTGCGTGCGCCACCGCATGACACTGCTGCTCGACGACTGTGATCCGGTGCTGGACGAGTGCGCGGAACTGGTCCGGCGGCTGTTGGATGCCGCACCGGATCTGCACATCGTCGTGACGTCGCGCAGTCCGTTGGGACTGGCCGCGGAACACGTCGTCGAACTCGCGCCGCTTCCGGTGACGTTGGGCGAGGGCATCGCGGGACCGGCCGCCGAGCTGCTCGCCGCCCGGTGCGAGGGCGCCGCGCCGGAGCTTCTGGTCACCGTCTGCGAGGTGCTGGAGGGGTCGCCACTGGGGATCGAACTGGCCGCTTGCCAACTGGACCGGATGTCGCTTCCGCAGCTCGCGGCCCAGCTGAGCACGGACGGTCCGCTGTTCTGCTCCGGCCCGGCCGCCACGGCGCGGCACACCTCCCTGTACGCCGCCCACGCCGCCGGCTATGCCCTCAGCTCGCCCGTCGACCGGCGGGTGTGGGCCCGGCTTTCGGTGCTCCCCGGGGACTTCGATCCTTGGCTCGCCGGCTGCGTTTGCATCAGCAGTGACGTTTCTTCAGTCGCGGTGGACGCCGCGCTGGAGCGGCTGCGGCGGGCCTCCGTCCTGGTGTGCGTACGTGAGGCGAGCGGCGGCCCGCACGGCGCGGCCACGCTCCCGGCGCGCTACCGGCTGCCACGCGGCGCCCGGGACTTCGGCCGCACGAAGCTGCGTGAGGCCGGCGAGGAGACCACGGTGCTGCGGCGATTCCGTCAGGGCTGCGCCGCTCTCTCGGCCGAGGCGCAGATCGCCTGGCAGGGCCCCGATCAGCAGGTCGCGGTCCGCTTGGTGGAGGACGAACAGCACCACCTGGACGCCGCGCTGACCCTGCCTCCGCTGGATGCCGACGACGCCCTCAGCGCTCTGGATATCGCGGTGTCCCTCTGGTTCCTGTGGGCCGCCTGCGGTTTCCGGCGCGAGGGCCGGGCGCACCTCGACCGGCTGCTCCTGCTCTCCCCGGACGACACTCCCCTGCGCGCACGCGCGCTGTGGCTGTCCGGTTGGCTCGCGGCCCAGGAACACGCGCTCTTGGCGGCCGAGGCGACGCTGGCGCGGGCATGGAAGGCGGCGGTGATGCACGCCGACTCCGACGGGCTGGCCCGTATCGCGCATGCATACGGGGTGCTGGCGCTCTACCGGGAGGACACCGGGGCAGCGGTGAGGTGCCTGGAGGAGGCGGCACGGCATCGATCCGCCGATCCGTGGTTCGGTCCCGGGCCCGCGCACAGTTGGGCGCTGCTCGCTGTCGCGCTGGCGGTGGGTGACCCGGCCGGAGCCGAGGCCGCCGCCCGCCGCGCCTGGGCCGCGCGGCACTCCGACGGGGATTTCTGGCTGTACTCCACGATCCTGTACGCGCGCGCCCTCGTCGAGCGGTCCCACGGTCGGCCGGATGCAGCACTGCGCGCCTGCCGCAAGGCCCTGGCGGCCAAGCGGCTCGTCGGCGATCCGCTCTTCATCGCAGGGGCGCGGGCGATGCTGGGCGGCCTGCGTCGCGGGGGGAATGCCTCGCGCCCGGCGGCGAACGGCCCCGGAGCGGCCCGGTGGTGGCAGCGCGGCGGCCCCGGCCCGCGGTCGGCTGCGTTCTTCACCCGGACCCGGACGTGGTCCTGACGGGACGGGCGGTTCGAGACACGCGGCGCCGGCAGCCGAGAGCCGATGGCGGTCCGGCACGCCGGCGACCTGCGCCTGTTACACAGTGTCATCACCCGAATGCCGTCGGCATGCGAGTGCGCCGGTGCGGCGGCATGCTGAGCTCATGAACCGTGCACCTGTGATCGTGCATCCGCCCTCGACCGGCGGCCGTCGCGTCACGCTCTACGGCCAGGACCTCGGGCGGGCACGCCGCACCGGTGACGTGGCCGCGTTCCTGCGTCGGGCCGGCTTCGCCACCACGAAGTTCATCTGGGAGGACGCCGGAGTATTCGAATGGCGCGACGGCGGCCCCGACATCTGGACCATGTCCTGACGGAGACACACCACCTGTACGGCCGGGCGCCTTCCGTGCGTCCGGCCGTCCTCGTTGCCCGCCCCCACTGCGTTCGCCAGTCCACGCAGCTGCTGCCGCCGGTCCGGCCACACCACCCCAATCGCTCAAAACAAACAACTCCACTGAACTACTTGAGCGTTTGACGGGTCGTGTGTACAAACCGTTCAGGACGTGCGGACGGCGGGCGGCTCGCAGAGCCCGGTCGGCCGAAGCACCAGGCTCTCGACCGAAGGGAACGGCAATGCGCATCCGCGCGGGCGTCTTCGGCGCCCTCCCCGTCATCGGCTCGGCACTGACCCTCCTTCTGGCTTCCCCCGCCGTCGCCTCCGTCATCTGGAACGGTGACGCCGCCGGAGGCACCGCCGTGTTCTCCTCGGTCCTGTGCGACGCGCCGGGCAGCGTCACCGCGCAGGACAACCACGACGGACGCGGCATGGTCTTCAAGTTCAACAAGCCGCTGGGGCTTGAGCGTTGCGAGGCACACGGCCTCTCGGTCGGCGGCTCGCGCTACACCTTCCACAACGACCGGACGTACTACCTCGGCTGGGACACCTCCACCAACACCGCGGACGCGGCGACCATCTTCCAGTGGAAGTCGTACGGCGCCGGGGACCAGCAGCAGCAGAACTACCCGGTGCTGATGAAGGTGGAGGGCGGTGTCCTGAAGCTGTTCCACATCGAGGCCGGTGAGAAGTGGACCCTGAAGTGGAGCACTCCCGTCGCGACCAGCACGTACAAGCGCATCGTGCTCGGGATCCACACCTCCGACGACGCGTCGACCGGCTGGGTCGAGGCGTACTACAACGGCTCCAAGGTGGCCTCGTTCTCCGGACGGACCTGGGACGACCTCGGCAACGACACCCGGTGGGGCACCTACGGCGCCGACGTCACGAACAAGCGGGTCATCAACTGGATCGACGGGCTGAGAGTCGGCACGAGCTACGCGGACGTCGCCTAGAGGCGTGGCGGGCCTCCCCCTCGGCCGATGTACTGGATCACCGCTCCTTCACCGCCCCGCAGGTGGGAGGGTGAGGGCGCGCATCCACCGAGGGGGAACCTACGTCATGGCCGTCATCCACCACACCGTCCTCAAGCCGACCAAGCTGGAGCTGCTCGCTTCCTGGCTGCCCACCCGCCCGTGGTACCGCGGCGGGGCAGGGGAACCGAGGTTGGCCAAGGCAGGCGGCTTCCGGTTGGACGATCCGCAGGGCGAGGTCGGGATCGAGTTCCTCGTGGTCACCGACGCCTCCGGTCCTCGCCCGACCACCTACTCGGTGCCGCTCACCTATCGGGGTGCCCCGCTCGCCGGGGCGGAGCACGCGCTCGTCGGCGTCATGGAGCACGGGGTGCTGGGGCGGCGCGGGGCATACGACGGCTGTCACGACCCGGTGCTGGTGGCCCAGATGCTGGCCCTGGTCGAAGGCCGGGTCCAGGCCCAGGACCAGAACACCAGTGACGCCCCCGACCGGGAGGTCACCCGCTCGTACACGGGCGAGGGCTCCCTCATAACGGACGTCGTCGCCTCGGCCGCCGACAGCTCCGAGGGCACCGAGATGTCCGCACCGCACGGCATGACTCTCCGCCTGCACCGGCTCCTGCGCCCCACCCCGGGGGGCCGTCCACTCCTTCCACAAGGGGCGATCGGGCATATCGGCGGCGCCTGGCAGCTGCCGGACGGCGTCCACGCCTCGGGGCTCTTCGCCACCTTGGACACGCCCTAGCCGTGGCCGAGGTGGACGTAACCGCGCCGGCTCCTGGTACGCGGTCTGCCAACGGCGACGGCCCGGCAGCGTGTGCTGCCGGGCCGTGGGAATGATCGTCTGTCCAGCTGCCGGTCGGCCGCGGGTCAGAAGTGGCTCCCGCGTGTCAGTCGACCGCGGCGGGAACCGGCGCCTCCGCCTCGCGTTCGGCGGCGGCCTTCTGCGCGCGGCGCTTCATGACGATGAAGGAGCCGACACCGAACAGCAGGGCGGCGACCAGCCCCAGCCAGGAGAAGCGCTTGAGCCACGGCTCGGCGACGATGCCCACACTGTAGATGAGGGCGGTGGTGCCGCCGGCCCAGACGATGCCGCCGAGGACGTTGGCGATGAGGAACTTCCAGTACGGCATCTTCAGCACACCGGCCAGCGGGCCGGCGAAGATGCGCAGCAGGGCGACGAAGCGGCCGAAGAACACCGCCCACATCCCCCACTTGTCGAACTTCGCCTCGGCCATGGCGACATGATCGGGACCGAAGTGCTTGGGGAACTTCCGGCCGGCCCAGGTCAGCAGGGGCTGGCCCCCCTTGCGTCCGATGATGTACCCGATGGAGTCACCGATGATGGCGCCGGCGGAGGCGCAGGCGCCCAGCACGAACGGGTCGATGTGGTCCTGGGTGGCGGCGAGGATCGCCGCGCTCACCAGGACGATCTCACCGGGCAGGGGAATGCCCAGACTCTCCAGTCCGATGACCACCCCCACCAGGAGGTAGACGCTCACGGCCGGTACGGTCTCGAGCCACTCCTGGATGTGCAACGCCGATTCCTCCGCATGCTGTGGGGCCCCCGTGGGCCGCTGACCGGGGTCGATGACACCGGTGCCGGTCGATACCCTGCCGCGCCGCACAGGACGCCCGCGAAGCGTACTCGATCGCCTTGGGCGCGGGCCGGTTCATGCGCCGTCCAGCAACGCCTACCAGGGCGGTCCACCGTCCGGCAAACCTCGCCGGGTGTCGCGGGCACGACGACGGCCCGCCGTGCGTCGCACGGCGGGCCGCGAAGTGGTGCGGGCGGGCCGGATGACCGCCCCGTCCAGGTGGCCGGGGCGCGCCGAGCCCGACCGAGGCGCCCTGAGGGCCGGTCCCAAGGACGTCATTCGGCCGAGGAAATCACTTGTTGGGGCGCAGGGTCCACACTATGGTCATCTCGCCGGTGACGGCGCCGTCCTCGCGCGTGATGGCGACGTTCACCGGGAACTCGGGGCGTCCGCCGGCGTCGAGCTCGGCGACCACCTCGGCAGCCGGCCTGCCCAGCTCCGCGGTCGCGGTGACCGCTCCCATGGCGAGCTTCTTGTAGCCGATCTCGGCGCGCACGGCCAGCGGCACGGCACGGCCGAGCTGGTCGCCGAAGGCCGCCATCACGATCGCCCCGCTCGCCGACTCGGCGAGGGTGAACATCGCTCCGGCGTGCGGGCCGCCGACGTGATTGTGGTAGTCGGGCTGGTCGGGCATGCGGACCACGGCACGCTCGGTGGTCGTCTCCGCGAAGTCGAGGTTCAGGGTGCGGGCCATCGGCACGGATGCCGCCATCATTTCGCCGATCGACGGCAGGGTCTCGGAGGACATGGCGACATGTTACCTGTCAGTAGCTTGCACTGGGAAGAGCCCGCCGCGATCCGGGCCGGCCGTCCCGCCCACAGGCGCTGTTCCGCCGTGTCCGGGGCCCGCATATCGTTGGCATCCATGTGGCCAGGACTGCTAGACACCGGGGGCGAGCGGGCGACGCACCCGGCCCACCGTGCACCGACGACCCCGCGCCCGCGCACTCCCCGGCCCGTCGCGGCCCGCCGACCGGTGCGGTCTTGGTGACAGCCCGCCCCGCCTGGGCGGGGCGCAACTACACCCTCCTCACCGTCGCCACCGTGATCGCGAGCCTGGGCAGCTCCGGGGCGCTCATCGCGGGGGCCTTCGCGGTCCTGGAATCCGGCGGTACGGCCACCGACGTCGGTCTGGTCGCCGCGGCCCGCACGATCCCGCTCGTCCTCTTCCTGCTGATCGGCGGCGCGCTCGCCGACCGGGTCCCCCGGCACCGCGTCATGGTCGCAGCGAACACCCTGAGCTGCCTCTCCCAGGGACTGTTCGCCCTGCTCGTACTGGCCGGGGATCCGCAGCTGTGGCAGATGGCGCTGCTGGCCGCGCTCGGTGGCACCGGGCAGGCATTCTTCGCGCCGGCGTCCGAGGGCATGGTCCTCGCCAGCGTCTCGGGCGAGCACTCGGGCCGGGCCTTCGCCGTCTTCCGCATGGGGATGAACGGGGCGAACATCGGTGGCGCGGCCATCGGCGGCGCGCTGGTCGCCGCGGTCGGCCCCGGCTGGGTGCTGGCCGTGGACGCGCTCTCCTTCGCAGTCGCCGGTGGTCTCCGCGCGTTCCTCGACGTCAGCAAGGTGCCCGCGCGTGCGCCGGGCGGCGGGATTCTGCACGATCTGCGGGACGGCTGGCGCGAGGTGGTCTCACGACCCTGGCTGTGGGCGGTCGTGGTGCAGTTCGCCCTCGTCAACGCGGTCATCGCGGCGGCCGAGGCGGTCTACGGGCCGCTGGTCGCCGAGGAACATCTGGGCGGCGCGGGCCCCTGGGGGCTGGCACTCGGCGCATTCAGCGCCGGCACCGTGGTCGGCGCGCTGGCGATGACCCGCTTCAAACCCCGGCGCATGCTCCTGGTCGGCGTGCTCTGCATCTTCCCGCTCGCGCTGCCCTCCGCGGCGCTGGCCGTGCCGCTGCCGGCCGCCTGGCTCACCGCGATCATGTTCGGCACGGGGATCTCGGTAGAGGTCTTCTCGGTGACGTGGATGACGGCGCTCCACCAGGAGATCCCCGAGGAGAAGTTCTCCCGGGTCTCCTCCTACGACTGGTTCGGCTCCCTGGCCATCGTGCCGATCGCCACGGCGCTGGCCGGCCCCGTCCAGGACCTCATCGGCCGGCCCGCCGCGCTGTGGGGGTGCTCCGCGCTGGTCGCCCTGCTGACGGTGGGAGTGCTCTGCGTCCCTGACGTTCGACGGCTGACGCGGCGCGCGACGCCGCCGGTCGCGGTTCCGCCGGTCGCTGTTCCGTCGCCGGCCCAGGAGCCGGTCACGGGGGCGATGCCGAGCGCGGTCCCGCCGCCCGCTCCTCCGCGGGACGGCGCCGCCGCCGGGGAGTGACGCCGCCACCGAGTGCCCGCGCGCATGTGGCTCAGCCGATGCTGAAGGCGCCGTCCGGCGGTACCGGGGACGCCACCGCGTCGACGTCCCGTACGGGGGCGGCGCCCGCGATCAACCGCCGGAGCGCCGGGCCGTGCTCGACCCTCGCAGGGAAGGCGTCGCCCGCCGTCCGGCGGGCCAGCGCGGCGAGGGGGAGGTCGGCCCGCGACGCGATCAGCACCGCGTTGCCGAAGCGCCTGCCGCGCAGCACCGACGGCTCGGCGATCAGCGCGAGGTGGTCGAAGACGGTTGCGAAGTTGGCGAGTTGGCCCCGCAGGAAGCCGAAAGGTGCGCTGTCGGCGAGGTTCGCGGCGTAGATGCCGTGCGGGCGCAGCGCCCGGGCGGCGGCGTGCGCGTACTCGACGGAGGTGAGGTGCGCCGGCACCCGCGAGCCGCCGAAGACGTCCGCCACGATGACATCGGCGCTGTTCGCCGGCGCCGCTTCGAGCGCCGTCCGGGCGTCCTGCGCCCGCACCGCGATGCCGGAGCCGTCGGGCAGCGGCAGGTGTTCGCTCACCAGGCGCAGCAGTCCACCGTCCGCGTCGACGACGTCCTGGCGGGAGGCCGGGCGGGTGGCGGCGACGTAGCGCGGAAGGGTCAGCGCGCCACCGCCCAGATGCAGCACGTCGAGCGGGCTGCCGGGAGCCCCGGCTTCGTCCAGGACGTGAGCCATCCTGCGGACGTACTCGAACTCCAGGTGCGTGGGCGCATCGAGGTCGACGTAGGACTGCGGCGCGTCGTCCACCGTCAGCAGCCACGCGCGGGCGCGGTCGACGTCCGGCATCAGCTTGGCGGTGCCGCAGTCCACGGTCCGGGTGACGGGTATCGGCTCGGGTGTCTCGTCCACGGTCTCATTGTGCCGGTCGGAGCCGGGGCCCAGTTCCGACCGGCTCCGGGGGCACCGGGCTTCAGGCGCGTCGGGAGGCCGGTTCGTCCGGCCCCGTGCGTTCGATGCAGGTATCGGCGGGGCGTACGGTGAGGCCGCGGCGCGGTCAGTCCGACCAGACCTCGCGGATCTCTGCGGTGTGGCGGGCGGACTGGCGGCGTCCCGCACGGGCCGCGTCCGCGCGCTTGGCCGGGTCCAGGACGTTTCGGCCGAAGGCCGCCCTGGCCTCGCGGTCGGGGGTGACCACGCACACCCGGGCGCCTTGGCGGGCGAGGGTCTCGCCCTGGGTCCGCGGTGCGGCGATCGGCCCGCCGCTGACGGCCATCGGCGCGATCACGACGACCCGGGCGTAGCCGGCGGCCAGATCGACGTTGGCGCTGGAGTGCACGCCTCCGTCGATCCACCGCTTTCCGCCGAGGGTGACCGGCGGATAGACCCCCGGCGCCGCGCAACTCGCCGCGACCGCGTCGACCAGCGGAACGCCACTGGTGTCGTCGAAGGTGGCCCGCTTCCCCGTCGCTGAGTCGACCACGGTGACCACAAGACGCCGCGCGGGCCAGTCGTCGAAACCCAACGTCCGGGCGATCACCGAGCGCTGTTCCGCCTCCGGGACGGTACGGGCGGCGACCGCGAGGCGTCCCATGCGCGCGCCGAAGGTGACCACGTCCCGGGAGCGCAGCGCGATGGCGGCGAAGCGCGCCATCGCCGCGGGCCCCATCCTGGCGCCCGAGCGGCCTTCGGGCACCGCGAGCTGCCGCTGGTACATCTCCTCCAGGGACAGCCGCTCCGCCGTCAGGTGCGCGCCGACGATCGATCCGGCCGAGGTGCCGATGACGACATCGGCGGCGGCGAGGTCGATGCCCGCCTCCGCGAGACCGGCGAGCATGCCGATCTCCCAGCCGATGCCGGTGATCCCGCCTCCGCCGAGGACCAGTGCCGTACCCGCCATGCGATGTCCCTTCTTCCCCCGGCTCTCCCCCCGGAGCGCGCGGCCTGTCCGGGCCGCCCGGTCCGGGCAAGCAGTCTCGCACCCCGCCCATCGCCTGGACAGCACACGGCTGCGCCCCGCACCTGTCGGGGTGCGGGGCGCAGCCGGCCCTCTCTTCTCGTCAGGACACGTGCGGTCCGCTCAGTCCTCGACGGTGCGCACGGTGCCCGCGCCGACGGTCCTGCCGCCCTCGCGGATGGCGAAACCGAGCCCCTTCTCCAGCGGCACGTCCCGGCCCAGCTCGACGGAGACGGTCACGGTCTCCCCGGGCCGCGCCACCGCCCGCTCGCCGAGGTCGAGGTCCCCGACCACGTCCGCGGTGCGGAGGTAGAACTGCGGCCGGTAGCCGGTGGACAGCGGCGTACGGCGTCCGCCCTCCTCCGCCGACAGCACATAGACCTCGGCGGTGAAGCGGCGCCGCAGGGTGACGCTGCCCGGCGCGGCGACGACGTGTCCGCGGCGTACCTGGTCGCGGTGGAGACCGCGCAGCAGCAGCGCGACGTTGTCCCCGGCCTCGGCGGACTCCATCGGCTTGCCGAAGGTCTCCAGCCCGGTGACCGTGGTCTCGGCGTCCGCCCCCAGCACCGCTACCCGGTCGCCGACCCGCACCGTGCCGCGCTCGACGGCACCGGTGACGACCGTGCCGCGCCCGGTGATCGTCAGCACGTTCTCCACCGGCAGCAGGAACGGCGCGTCGACGTACCGCTCCGGCATCGGCACATAGGTGTCCACGGCGTCCAGCAGCGCGTCGATCGCCTGCGTCCAGCGCGGGTCGCCCTCCAGCGCCCGCAGCCCGGACACCCGGACGACCGGGACGTGCTCCCCGTCGTAGCCGTGCGCGCCCAGCAGCTCCCGCACCTCCAGCTCCACCAGGTCGGTGAGCTCGGGGTCACCGGCGTCGGCCTTGTTGAGGGCGACCACGATGTGCCGTACGCCGACCTGCTTGGCGAGCAGCACATGCTCCGCGGTCTGCGGCATGATCCCGTCGAGCGCGGAGACGACGAGGATCGCGCCGTCGAGCTGGGCGGCGCCGGTGACCATGTTCTTGATGAAGTCGGCGTGCCCCGGCATGTCGACATGGGCGTAGTGGCGGGTGCCGGTCTCGTACTCGACGTGCGAGATGTTGATGGTGATGCCGCGGGCGGCCTCCTCCGGGGCCCGGTCGATCCGGTCGAACGGCACGAAGGTGCCGCTCCCCCGGTCGCTGAGGACCTTGGTGATGGCAGCGGTCAGCGTGGTCTTGCCGTGGTCGACGTGGCCCATGGTGCCGATGTTCAGGTGCGGCTTGGTGCGCACGTATGCCGTCTTGGGCATGGTGTTCTTCCTCGCAACAATGCGGTGAGGACGGCGTCTTCGCGCCGTGGGGACCCCGGGCCGATCCGACCCTCCCCCTGTGGGGTCCGCCGGACGATCCGGAGAGGGTCAGCTTCGTGCGCCGTCGGTCGCCGCTGCGGCCGGGACGGCTGCGGCGGCGACGGGAGCGGCGGCGGCCACGGAGGCGGCGGCCGCGCACTCCGCGGCCGCGAGGGCCGCGAGGATGTGGAAGGCAGCCTTCGGCGCGTCCGCGACTGCGGACGGGAGCGGAAGGAAGGCGTGCCGGAACATGCGTCATATGGTGCCGGGCCGTCGCTGCGACGTCGAACGATTTACCGGAGCGGGAGACGCAGGCGTAACGAGCCGGGGCGAGGCCGACGCCCTGTCACCACCGCTTCCGCGCAACGCCGTACGAGTGGTTCACCGGCCCGACGGATGGCCGTACCGCCGCAGGGCAGCCGGGGTCGCAGAGCCACGAAGCCGGTTTTCCCACCGGGGGTCATCACCCACCCGACACCGTAATCACCGCGAGCCGGACCGGGAGTCGTCACCCGGCCGGGTGGTGGCCCTCGGCGCTGTGGAACCGGTGTCGGGCCCGCCCGTCCCGCATTCGGCTCCTTGCCACCCCTGTCGGTTACGCTCCCCGAATGTTCGAACCCGCCGCAACGCCCGACGGCCTCGCCGCGCGCTGCACGCGTGTGCTCTTCTCCCCCTGGGCGCGCCTGGGCCTGCTGCTCGCCCTGCTGGCCTGCGCCGCGACCGCGATGCTGCTCTGGCAGCCGCAGCGCCTGCTGGCCGACGGCTGGCCGCCACAGCTGACCGGTCCGACCGCCGCCGTGGTCTTCGCGCTGGCGTACGGCGTGTGCACCACCGCTTTCGTCCCCCGCCCGATCCTCAACCTCGCCGCGGGCGCCCTCTTCGCCGACCGGCTCGGCCTCGCCGCCGCGCTCGCCGGCACGGTGCTGGGCGCCGGGCTGGCCTTCGGACTCGGCCGGTTGCTCGGCCAGGACGCGCTGCGCCCGCTGCTGCGAGCACGTTGGCTGGCGGCTGCCGACCGGCAGTTGAGCGAGCACGGCTTCCGTTCGATGCTGGCCATCCGTCTCTTCCCCGGCCTGCCGTTCTGCGCCAGCAACTACTGCGCCGCCGTGTCCCGCATGGGCTGGCTCCCCTACCTCCTCGCGACGGCGCTCGGCAGCATCCCCAACACCGCCGCGTACGTGATCGCGGGGGCACGAGCCGCCGCTCCGACCTCCCCGGCGTTCCTCATCTCCATGGGGTTCATCGCGGTCAGCGGACTCGGCGGACTGATCGTGGCGTGGTGCAAACGCAAGGCGCTGCGCGGACGCTGAGGCCAGACCCTCCTGGCCCGCGCGCAGTTCCTCCCTGCCCCACGCGCGGCCTCCGGCTCACGGCTCGTCACCGGGCGCGCGGGGTGCGTCCGGGAGTCCCGGTGCGCGGGGCCCTTTGGCCGCCCGGACATCTTCGGGCGTTACGCTGCCCTCCGTCGGCCGATGATGAGCATCCGCCGTCGCCGCCCGCTTTCTCCCCGCCCGCGCCGGTAAGCGCTTGATCACCCCTGGATAGCGTAGTTTCCATGACCTGGTTTGAATCTTTCGTCCTCGGGCTCGTCCAAGGGTTGACCGAGTTCCTGCCCATCTCCTCCAGCGCGCACCTCCGCCTGACAGCGGCCTTCGCCGGTTGGCACGACCCGGGTGCGGCGTTCACCGCCATCACCCAGATCGGCACCGAAGCCGCCGTCATCATCTACTTCCGCAAGGACATCGGGCGGATCATCTCGACGTGGGCACGCTCACTCTTCAACCGGGAACTGCGGCACGACCATGACGCACAGATGGGCTGGCTGGTGATCGTCGGCTCGATCCCGATCGGCGTGCTGGGCATCACGCTCAAGGACGCCATCGAGGGACCGTTCCGCGACCTGCGGCTGATCGCGACCACCCTGATCGTCATGGGTGTGGTCCTCGGCATCGCCGACCGACTGGCCGCCCGCGACGAGGTCGGCGGCCGGCACCGCGCCATCAAGCAGCGCAAGTCGCTCGACGACCTCAACGTCAGGGACGGCCTGCTCTACGGCGTCTGCCAGGCAATGGCCCTCATCCCGGGAGTCTCCCGCTCCGGCGCCACCATCAGCGGCGGTCTGCTCATGGGCTACACCCGCGAATCCGCTGCCCGCTACTCCTTCCTGCTCGCCATCCCCGCGGTCCTGGCCTCGGGTGCCTACGAGCTCAAGGACGCCGGCGAAGGACACGTCTCCTGGGGCCCCACGATCTTCGCCACGATCATCGCGTTCGTCGTGGGCTACGTGGTCATCGCCTGGTTCATGAAGTTCATCTCCAGCAAGAGCTTCATGCCGTTCGTGATCTACCGCATCCTGCTGGGCATCGTGCTCTTCGCCCTGGTCGCCGCGGGAACACTGAGCCCACACGCGGGCGAATCGGCGGGCTGAGGGCGAAGGGGGGCGCCTCTCAGGCTCGGCACTGCTCACCGGAGTGTCGAGAGAGGACCGCAAACTCGCTCCCCTTCAGTGGGCAAAGGGCGGTGCGAAGCAGCCGGTCTCCAGGTATGGCCCGTTGACCTGCACCTGGTAGTTGGTCTTCTGCACGAAAGCGGTGACGCAGGCGTCTTTGCGGACGTGGAGGCCGATCCGGGCACCTTCGGGTGTGACGTAGTGGTCGGTTTCGAAGCGGGATTCCATGCCACGCACTTCGAGGTTCCCACCGAGGTGCTCACCTTTGGGGCCGGTTCGCAGGTCTCTGTAGCCGAGCGCGAGCAACTCCGAGCGAACGCTCTTGGGGTCCCACTTGCCCTGCTTCCACAGGCGTTTGAGGACGGGCTCGATGCGCTTGGCTTCCCGCTGTGCGTCTTCCTCGCCGGCGGAGGACATTTCGCGGGGTTGGCGGCCGGCGTTGTTCTCGCCGTGATGCGGGGCCCCGTCGTTCGCTCCGGGTTCCACATAGGGGGAGGCACCGAGGTGGGAAGGGCTCGGGCTGGAAGGGCTCGGGTTGGAGGATGCGCCGGGCGCGTCGGCCGCGACACGCTGCTGGCCGCAGGCAGTCAGGGCGATCACGGCGCCCAGGAGGAGCACTGCGGCAAAGTGTCTTCGTCGCCGATGCGTTGAGAGAGTCATGCTGGTCACTCTGCCATGACGGCACAAGCTGCGCGCCGATTGTCATTTCGCCGTGATCGGACGCCCAAGTCAGCCCCCATCGCTGGGATCCCCTGGCTGGAGCTGCGGCCCTACCCTCGCTTCAAAAGGGTTGGTCCTGCGGACGGTGGCTGCCCGGTGTGTGGCCGAAGGTGCGGCGGAAGACGTCGATGAACGCGCTGGCCGAGGACCAGCCGCACAGGTGGGCCACGGTGGTCACCGGTGTGTGTTCTGCCAGCAGCACCAGAGCGTGATGGAGGCGTAGTTGGGTGCGCCACTGCGGGAAGGTCATCCCGAGGTCGCTTCTCAGAAGGCGGGAGAGAGTGCGGTCGCTCGCTCCGACCTCTCTGCCCAACGTGGCCAGTGTCCGGTTGTCGGCCGGGTTCGCGTGCAGGATCTCGCGCAGTGCCCGGAGCTGCGGGGCACTTGGTGTGGGCAGGTGCAGTGGCTGCTGTGGAGAGGCCCTCAGTTGGTCGAGCATGACGGCGCGCAGCCGGGCGCGTTCGGGACTGTCGTCGTCGGGGGTGCGCGTGTGGGCAAGGATGAGTTCGCGCAGCAGGGGGCTGACGGCCAGGACGGTCGGCGTGTCCAGTCCGAGCGGATTTTCGCTCCTGGGGAGCCCGACGACGTGCAGTTCGAGTTCGCCGTGGGCCTTGTGGGCGTGGACCGTGCCGGCCGGTACCCAGATGGCGCGGGTGCCCGGTGCGACCCAGGAGCCCGCGCTGGTGGTGACGGCCAGGACTCCGCGGCCGGCGTAGACGATCTGGTGATCGTCGTGCCGGTGGGCGTCGATCGCAGCCCCGTGGGCCAGCTGCTGGGTGCGGGTCGGCGCAATCGGCTCGTGGCGGATTTGCTGCATTGATTGGCAGTTTATCGGAAGCACGACACCTCGCTCGGTGCGGACCATGGCCACGTGGCAAAAAACAAATCGATCACCCTGCTTGCCGTCGGGCATGCCTGCGTCGACGTCTATCAGGGCGCCGTCGCGGCCCTCGTCCCGTTCTTCGTCGCCGAACGCGCGTACAGCTACGCCGCCGTCTCGGGCATCGTGCTCGCCGCTTCCCTGCTGTCCTCCGTGGCGCAGCCGGTGTTCGGTCTGCTCACCGACCGCCGGGCGATGCCCTGGCTGCTGCCGGCGAGCACCGTCCTGGGCGGTGTCGGTATCGCGCTCAGCGGCATGAGCGGCTCGTACGCGCTGACGCTGGTGTTCGTGGCGGTGTCCGGGGTCGGCGTCGCCGCCTACCACCCCGAGTCCGCGCGGGTCGCCCGGCTCGCGAGCAGGGGCAGCCACAGCGCGATGGGCTGGTTCTCGGTGGGCGGCAACATCGGTTTCGCGCTGGCCCCCCTCATGGTCGCCGCGGTCGTCGCGCCCGGGGGCCTGCGACTGACGCCGTTGCTGGTGGTGCCGGCGCTCATCGGCAGTGTGCTGTGTCTTCCGGTGCTGCGGGAACTGGAGCGGCGGCGTTCCACCGGATCCCCCTCGACGGCGGTGGCCGGGCGCGACGACAAGGCGTCGTTCGTGAAGCTGTCGCTGGCCGTGGTCTTCCGGTCGGTCGTCTTCATCGGCCTGAGCACCTTCATCTCGCTGTACGCCAAGGAGCGTATGGACGGCAGCGCGGCGGCGGGCACGGCGGCGCTGTTCGTGCTCTACGCCGGCGGCGCGGTGGGCTCCGTCCTTGGCGGTTGGCTGGCCGGCCGCTGGGACCGCGTCACCGTCACCCGCTGGTCGTACCTGATCTCGATCCCGTCGATCGCGGGGGTCGTGTTCATCCCCGGTCCGGTGCTGTACCTGTTCGTGGCGCTGACCTCGGCGACCCTCTACGTCCCCTTCTCTCTCCAGGTCACACTCGGGCAGGACTACCTGCCCACCCGTGTCGGCACCGCCAGCGGAATCACCCTCGGCCTGACCGTCAGCATCGGTGGCCTGGCCAGCCCCCTCATCGGCAGCATCGCCGACGCCACGTCCCTGCGCACCGCGCTGGCACCGCTGATCCTCCTGCCCGCCCTGAGCTGGTTGCTGTTCCGCAGCCTGCCGGAACCGGCCGTGCCGCACGCCGCAGCGGCAGCCCCGGAGCAGGAGGGCGACGCCGACGCCGTGGTCGCTCCCGGTCGGGCGTCGGGCGTCGGGCGCCAGGGCCTCCGCTGACGGATCGGCGGCCTGAGCGAGCCGGAGGCCGGCCGTCAGCGGCCGGAGTCCCTTGCGTGGGAGTCCGCAGCCGCCCGCACGGGGGCGGCTGCGACCAGCGATACGGCGAGCGCGATGGGTGCCGCCACCTGGTATCCGAGCCAGATCTCGCCCCCGGCGCCCGTCCCTTGCCAGGTCATCAACAGGCCGGCAAGCGTGACCAGCGCCCAGCCGCTGTCGTAGGCGACCATGAGTCGCGTGAAGGTGCGCATGGCACGGCTGCGGACGTACCTGATCTCGATCCCCCCTCCGAGCAGCAGGGCCACGCCGGAGACGACCATCAGCCAGGCGGGCGCCCCGAGCAGATGGCCGATCCGCGCCGCGCCGACGATGAACGCGGAACCGAGCAACACCTTGACGACGCCGTCGGCGATGACGCCCACCATCCGGCCGGTCAATGCCGTTGCCACGGCCCGGCGTCGGGTCTGGGTCTGGGTCTGGGTCATGAGCGTTCCCCCTGATATCGGCCTGCCGACCGTCGCTTCCATAACTTGATTACTATAATAATGAGATTATGAGAATGACGAGAGCGGAGACCAAGGAACGCAACCGCCGCGCCCTGCTGGACGCCGCGTTCCAGGTCGTCTCCCGAGACGGGTACCGCGCCAGGCTCGAAGAGATCGCGGAGCGCGCCGACCTGACCACCGGCGCCATCTACTCGCTGTTCGGCAGCAAGAACGGCCTGGTGGTCGCTCTGGTCACCGACTACCTGCGGCCGCACTATCAAGAGATCGAGCAGGCGGTTCCCGCTGGGTCGGACCTGCTGGAGGCGGTGGAAGCCTTTGCGCGCTACTACCGGCGCAGCTGCGACTCCCCCGATGCGTTGCCCGCCATGTCGCTGCAGATCACCTTGCTGGACATGGCCCTGCACGACCCCGAGTTGGGTTCCCGGATCGCCGAGTCCGTCCTGGCGCAGGAGAGCCATCTGATCACGTTGTTCGCCGGACGAGCGCACGAGGGGCGGATCGTGACGTCGCGTCAGGCGCAACGCCTGGTCACCGCGCTCAGGGCGCTGTTCGTCGGCCTCAGCCAGGGCGTCATTCTCGGCCTCGCCTCCGGCGCCGACGAGCAGTATTTCGCCGACACCGCCCGCGCCCTGGCATCGGACGTGACCCTCATCGATCACGATGCGGACACCGCCGCGCCTTGCGATGCGGACTGATCGCAGCCGCGCGGGGATCCGGGCGACTGCCCCCCTGGGGCAGCCCGCCGAGCGGTAGCCGATGGCGTCGATCCAGCGGCCCCAGGGTCTGGATCGACGGCTGGGTCGCGCCCATCGAGCCGCGACGCACGATCGTCGCGACCTGCTCGACGGGCGGCAGGTCCACGAGCCGCAGCGGGTCGCCGAGTTGACCGCCTGACACGGCGTCAGAGTCAAGAACCTACGCGGGCGCGGCAGCAGCGCGGCCAGGGCGCCTGGCAGCGGCACGGGAGAAGCCGCACCGCGTGCGGCCGGCGGGCCCCGGTTCGGGAGTGCCGGTGCGCACCGGCCGTTCCGGCATTGGCGTGAAGAGGGCCGTCCGGCTGCGCGGAGCCTTTGCCGTCCCGGTGCTCGGGGTGGGGCGGCGTGGCGCCCGGTCCCATGAGATCGCACCATTAGCATGGGAAAGCCGCATATCGCGGCGTACATGTGCTGCCCCAGCCGCTCGGGCCACTCGTCCGCGGCGCGGTCTCGAAGATCCGCTCGTCGTGCGGAGTGGACCGATGAGTTCTGCCGCATCCGGGCGTCTATCCCTTCGACAGCACAGCACCCGCCCGGAAGGTGAGAATCATGCAGTACATGATCCAGTTGAACGTCCCGGCCCCCCAGTGGGAATCGATGATGTCCGCGTATTCCGAGGAGGACACCAAGGCGATGTTCGCCCACATGAACGCGCTCAACGAGGAGCTGACCTCCGCCGGGGAGCTCGTGGAGGCTCGGGGACTGGGCGGACCCGCGCTGGCCAAGACCGTACGGGCCGGGGACGACGGGCGCCCGGTGGTGAGCGAGGGACCGGCCGAGGCGGACCGCATCCTCGCCGGTTACTGGGTCGTCGACGTCAAGAGCGAGGACCGCGCCCTGGCGATCGCCGCTCGGGCCTCGGCCTGTCCCGGCCCCGGTGGCGCGCCGAGCAACGAGCCGGTCGAGGTGCACCCGGTCCCCGCCGACCCGACGGCGGGCTGATCCCGGGCCCACGGCAGAGCACCCGCCACCGCACTCGGGTGGCGGGCAGGTCGGCGCGTACGTGTGACCAACTCCGACAGTGGTCGTTCACCGGTAATGAACAAGATCATCACCGTCGTAGGAGTCCTCGCGGCGTCCGCTCTGGGCCTGGCGGGCCAGGCTCAGACCGGCCCCGCCCCCATGCCGAGCTACAAGGGCCAACCCCTCATGACCGTCTACCGGACCGTCGACGCCGGTACGAGGGTCGACGTCCGGGACGTGAGCGGGCTCAAGAGGCACGTCCTCTGGCCCGCGAACTGGAAGACCTGCACCCAGGTACCGGCCCCGGGCGCACCCGTCAGCAGCCCGATCAAGATCGGCGTGGTCAAGAAGGCGGAGCGATGCCCGTGACGTAGGCGGCGCCGGGCGCCTGTGGCTGAGCCCGCCAGGTGGCCCGACGGGCGCCACAGTTGGATGCGTGTGCGCGGGGGTGCACGCTGGGCATCTGTGCACGTCCGTCGGAGCCATGGCGCTCCGCTCAGACGACCGGCTCGCCGATGCCCAGCATGTTTCCCTCGCTGTCACGGAACCAGGCGGCGCGTTCCCCCCGTGCTCCCTTGCTCGGGTAGTTCCCCTCGATGTCGGCGATCCCCTCCTTCGTCCGGAGGCCGGGCACGTCGACCTCTTCGAAGATCACACCGCGCTGCTTGAGTTCCGACACAAGGGTCCCCAGGTCGTCGACCACCCAGCCCATCTGGGTGAAGGTGCCGGGCGACGCGCCCGCTGATTTGAACAGCGCGAACTCCGTGTCCCCGCACCGGTACAGCAGCCCTCCCGGACGTTCGTCCACGGGCTCCAGTCCGAGCTGCTCGGCGTAGAAGCGCCGTGCCCGGTCCAGGTCCTGTGCCGGCAGCCTGGTCGCCACGCGTCCCCGGGCCAGAATGTTTCCGTCGTCTGCGTTCATGCCGCCACTGTGCCGTGAGCCGTGGCCGAAACGGACGGGCGACAGGCGCGTGTCACGGCTGGGGATCCGGCCGTCCTCCGCCCCCTATTCCAGGCCCCCGCGCTTGACCAGCTGGGCGGCGATGACGTTTCGCTGGATCTCGTTCGTCCCCTCACCGACGATCATCAGTGGCGCGTCGCGGAAGTAGCGTTCGACGTCGTACTCGGTGGAGTAGCCGTAACCCCCGTGGATGCGGACCGCGTTGAGGGCGATCTCCATCGCGGTCTCGGAGGCGAAGAGCTTGGCCATGCCGGCTTCCATGTCCACCCGGCGGCCCGCGTCGGCCTCACGGGCGGCGTGCAGGGTGAGCTGTCGGGCCGCGGTCAGCTTGGTGGCCATGTCGGCGAGATAGTTTCCGACGGACTGGTGCTTCCAGATGGGCTTGCCGAACGACTCGCGTTCCTGGGCGTAGCCGAGCGAGTCCTCCAGGGCGGCGCGCCCGACGCCCAACGCACGGGCGGCGACCTGGAGGCGGCCGGTCTCCAGACCCTTCATCATCTGGCCGAAGCCCTGGCCTTCCACGCCCCCGAGCAACGCGTCCGGCGCGGCCCGGTAGTTGTCGAAGGCGACCTCGCAGCTCTCGACGCCCTTGTAGCCGAGCTTGGGGAGGTCGCGGGAGACCGTGAGGCCGGGGCCGTGCTCCACGAGGAGGATGGAGATGCCGCGGTGCGCGGGGGCTGCGGCCGGGTCCGTCTTGCACAGCAGGGCGATCAGCTGGGAGCGGCGGGAGTTGGTGATCCAGGTCTTGGTGCCGTTGACGAGGTAGTCTCCGCCACCCCCGGCTTCGCTCGCGTCGGAGGGATCTCCACCGTCCCTGCGGGCGGTGGTGCGCATGGCCTGGAGGTCGGAGCCGCCGCCGGGCTCGGTGAGGGCCATGGTCGCGCGGATCTCGCCGGTGGCCATCTTCGGCAGGTAGCGCCGCTTCTGCTCCTCCGTTCCGAAGTGCAGCAGCAGCTTGGCGACGACGGTGTGGCCACCCATCGCGCCGGCCAGACTCATCCAGCCACGGGCGAGTTCCTCGGTGACCAGGACGTAGCAGGAGGTGGAGACCGCGGTGCCGCCGTACTCCTCGGGGATGGCGAGCCCGTAGATCCCAAGGGCCTTCATCTTCTCGATGAGCTGCTCGGGGTAGGTGTTGGCGTGCTCCAGTTCCTGGACGACGGGCTTGACGTCCCTGTCGACGAAGTCGTGCACGGTCTCGACGACGAAGCGTTCGTCTTCGGGGAGGCTGTCCAGCGTGCTCATGCGGGGTCCTTGGGTGCGGGCGGCAGGAAGTGGGCGGTGGGCCGGCGTCAGATGGTGCCGTCGGCGCGCAACGCGGCGAGGGACTCGGGGCTGTGGCCCAGGGCGGTGAGGACCGCTTCGGTGTGTTCGCCGACGCTCGGTACGGGGTCCATACGGGCGGTGACCCCGGCGAGGTCCGCGGGCGGTAGCAGGGCCTGCACGGTGGCGCCCGGTACGGCGACGTCGCGCCATCGGTCGCGGCCTTCCAGCACAGGGTGTTCGAGGAACTCCGTGAGGGAGTTGACTCCTGCGCAGGCGACGCCGACCTCGTCGAGGGACTTCAGGATGTCGGCGGCAGCACTGTGTGCGAACCGCTCGGCGATGATGGCGTTGAGCGCGTCGCGGTGGACGACGCGGTCGGAGCCGGTGGCGAAGCGCGGGTCGTCGGTGAGTTCGGGCCGGCCGAGGAAGTCGGCACACAGCGCGGCCCATTCGCGCTCGTTCTGGATGGAGAAGAGGACGTCCTTGCCGTCGGCCGCGGTGTAGGCGCCGTACGGGGCGATGGTGGCGTGCTGGGTGCCGATCCGTGGCGGCTGGGTGCCGCTGTGCCGGGTGTAGTAGGCGGGCTGGCTCATCCATTCCGCGAGCGCCTCGAAGAGCGAGACCTCCACCGGGTGCACCACGCCGCTGGTGGCGCGGGCGAAGAGGGCGGTGAGGATGCCGCTGTAGGCGTACATGCCCGCCGAGATGTCGGCGACGGAGATGCCGACCCGGGCCGTTTCCTCGGCGGTGCCGGTGAGGGAGACCAGGCCGGTCTGGCACTGGATGAGCAGGTCGTACGCCTTGCGGTCGGCCCAGGGGCCGCTGGTGCCGTAGCCGGAGACCGTGCAGGGGATCAGCCGGGGATAGCGGGCGGTGAGCACGTCGGGGCCGAGGCCGAGACGGTCGGCGGCGCCGGGGGCCAGGTTCTGGACGAACACATCGGCCCCGGCGAGGAGTTGGTGCAGGATCTCCTGGCCCCGCTCGTCCTTGAGGTCGAGGGTGACGGATTCCTTGGAGCGGTTGAGCCACACGAAGTAGCTGGACTGGCCGTGCACGGTCCGGTCGTAGCGGCGGGCGAAGTCGCCGTCACCGGGGCGTTCGATCTTGATGACGCGGGCGCCGAGGTCGGCGAGCTGGCGGGTGGCGAAGGGGGCGGCCACCGCCTGTTCGATGCTGACGACGGTGATGCCTTCGAGCGGGAGCTGCTGCTGCACGGTCCTCACGCCTCCTGGTCGGGGTTCGGGGCGGGATCGGCGTCCGCCGCCGGGAACGCCGTCCGCATCAGTGTCGCGGCGCCCTCCCAGCTGATGCCCGCCGTCATCCCGGGAACATCCGCTCCGCAGGCGGCGAACTTCTCGCGCAGGTCGCTCGCGGTGGGCGGGCGTCCCGGCGAGCCGGGCGGCAGGGCCATCTCGGAGTGGACCGCGGTGCCGTCGGCGAGGTCGATGCGCAGGGCGACGGTGCCGTCGAGGAGGGTGGTGGTCTCGCCGGGCAGCCGTTCGACGGTCACCAGGTCGATGATCTTCTGCGCCTCAGGCCGGTTCACCGCCTCGTCCGTGAAGCTCTCGAAGCCGGGGTAGTCGTCGAGCAGCGCGGTGGCGATCGCGTACGGCATGGAGAACTTCGCCGCGAGGCCGGTCACGGGCCGGTCGTGGAGGAGCGGATGCACGGTACCCGCGGGGGTGGTGACGGTGATGCCGGTGACGTCGCCGCCGGTGTGACCACCGATGAGCCGGTCGCGGATCTCGCGCAGGGCGGCGATCGGCCGCTGCATGGCGTAGCAGCAGGGGAACAGCTTGATCGCGAGACCACCGGGGACGGCCGGACGCTCGGCGCATTCCGTCGTGGGCGTGCCGCCGACCCGCTCCAGCCATGCGTCCAGGGCACGGGGGTCGGCGGTGGCGCCGGCCCGGGCGAGCCGGGCGGCTCGCACTCCGGCGTCCGCGGCGAAGCCGACCTGCAGGGACTTGCTGTGCGTCCCGAACGCTTCCTGGACGCCGCCGGCCGCGGGTACGGCGAGCGCCATCGCGGTGGCCAGCCGGGGGACGTCCAGCCCGAGGGCGATGCCGGCCGCCACGGCGGCTGCCGGGGCACCCGCGGTGCAGGTCGCGTGCCAGCCGGCCGCGTAGTGACGCCAGCCGAGCATCGCGCCGAGCCGGGCCATGACGCCGGCGCCCGCCAGGTAGGCGCGGGCGCCGCCGCCGGCGGCGAGTACGGCGGGGACGGTGACCACCGAGATGTGCGTGGTGGTGTCGGTGTGCAGGTCGTCGAAGTCCAGCACGTGGGCCATCGCCGCCCAGCGCGCCGCATCGGGCAGGGGCGCGGCCACCGGGCGCAGCGGGTGGGCGCGGGCGGCGAGCGCGACGGCGAGGGTGTCGGCGAGAGCCCGGTCGGCGAGCACGAGGTCGTCGGGGTCGGGCCGGTGGTCGTGGGCCCACTGCGCGAGGGCTCGGGCGGCGGTCATGCGGGTCCCCTCCGATGTTCGGCGTCCGCCGAGTGTGCCGTGCGGCGGCTCTGCGCAATTTGTACGGCCAAATGTTGCCCGTGTCAACGAGGCGAAATCCAGGCACCATCGGGGATTTCGGCGCACCCTTGACGGCAGAGTGAGGCGCACCACAGAATGCCGGTGCTTTGTACGTAGCAATACATCAAATGGCTTCATCAATGGCCGCCAGGACGCCGTGCGGCCTGTGAGCGCCGCGGGACACGTCGCCTCCGCACCCCTCACCTGATGAGCCGCCGCCCGTATGCCGGGACCCCTTGGAGGTAGGTCAGTGTCGACCCCGTCCCCCGCCCTCGCCGCACTGAGCGGGGCACCCATCGGCCGTATGCACCGCAGGGTGCTGCTGACCGTGAGCGCGATGTTCCTGTTCGATCTCGCCGATCTCAACACGTTCGCCTACGCCGCACCGGCGATCCGGGCCGCGCACCTGTTCACCGTGCACGACGTGGCCGTCGTGACCGCGATGAGCTTCGCGGGGATGGCGGTGGGCGCCGTCCTCGGCGGACGCGCCGCCGACCTGCTGGGCCGCCGGGTCGGCATGTCCGCCGCTGTCCTGATCTTCTCGGCCGCCTCCCTGCTCAACGCCGTGGTCTCCACACCCGGCCTGATGGCGGCGGCCCGCGCGCTGACCGGCTTCGGTCTCGGCGCGATGACCGCGGTGGCGATCTCCTACCTCTCCGAGGTCACCCCGGCCACCCACCGCGGCCGCTTCCAGGCCGTCGCGCTCGGTGTCGGCCTCGTCGGCATCCCGCTGGTCGCCTTCTCGGCCCGCGCGATCACCGTGTCCCACCCCACCGCATGGCGCTGGCTGTTCGTCGCGGGCGCACTCGGATTCCTGCTGCTCCCGCTGGTCTGGCGCCTGCCGGAGTCGCCACGCTGGCTGCTCTCCCGGGGCCGGACCGAGGAGGCCGAGGAGACGGTCCGCCGCTTCGTTCCGGAATTCCGCCCGGGGGCCGCGCAGCCGCACAAGGAGGTGCCCGCGGCGGAGCAGCTCCTGCCGCCGAAGGCCCGCTTCGCCGACCTCTTCGCGCCGGGCCAACGACGCAACTCCCTCGTCATGATGGTCGTATGGATCTTCGCGCTGACCGGCTTCTACGGATTCGCCTCCTGGGTGCCGACCCTCCTGGCCGAGCGCGGCCAGGACTTCGCCAAGTCCATGACGATGTCGGCGATCACCACGATCGGCGCGGTGCCCGGCGCCTTTCTCGCCGCGCCGTTCATCGACCGGTTCTCGCGCAAGCACCTCTCGGTCGTCCTCGGGCTCCTCGTCGCCGTGGTCGGCATCAGCTACGGGCTCAGCACCAGCACCGCCGCGATCGTCGTCTTCGGCGTGCTGGTCGCCGCGCTCAGCCAGAGCTATATCGCCGTCCTGTACTCCTACACGCCCGAGTACTTCCCGACCGCCCTGCGGACCGCGGGTTCGGGGCTGGGCAACGGCGCCGGGCGGGCCGCGAACATCGTCGCCCCCCTGATCATCGCGGCCATCTACACGTCACCCGGGCTCGGTTACGTGGGCGTGTTCGCCTTCGTGGCCGGGGCCTGGCTCATCGCCGCCCTCACCGTGGCATTCTTCGGCCTCGACACCCGCGACGCGGCACTGGAGGAACTGCACGCCCGACCCGCGCAGGAGGAACCGGTGCCCACCCAGGCCGCCCACACCGCAGACGTCCGCTGACTCCCGCCGGGTGACCGGCCCCGGCCACCCGGCAGCCGCCCCGTTCTCCCTCCGTTCCGCCCCTCGCACGACAGGAGCCGCCTTGCCCCCCGCCGATGCCTCCGACGCCGACTTCAGCGTTCTCGAAGAGACCGCCCGTACCTGGCACCCGGCCGGCGCTCACGCCACCGACGCGCTGGACCCTGCGGCGGTCGCGGCGCTTTCCGCCGTACTCGACCTGCCTGAGTCGGTGGCCACGGCAGGCAGGCCGCTGCCGCCGCTGTGGCACTGGCTGCACTTCCTGACCTGGCCGCGGCAGAGCGATCTGGGCCCGGACGGGCACTTGCGCGACGGGCACTTCCTGCCGCCGCTGCCGGAGCGGCGCCGCATGTTCGCCGGCGGCCGGCTGGAGATCCGTACGCCGCTGACCACCGGGCACCCGGCCGAACAGACCAGTCGCGTGGTGAAGGTGCAGGCGAAGAAGGGACGCAGCGGCGGGCTGCTGTTCGTCACCGTACGCAACGAGTTCAGCCAGGACGGCGAGCTGCGGGTGGCGGAGGAGCAGGACATCGTCTACCGCAGCGGCGGCGGCGCCCCGGTCCCGGCGGCCGTCACCGTGGACACCGACGCCGAACCGCGGAGCGACGCACCGTGGCAGCTGCCGTGGACGACCGATCCGGCCGTGCTCTTCCGCGTCAGCGCGCTCACCGCGAACACCCACCGCATCCACTACGACGCCCCCTACGTCACCGACGTCGAGGGATATCCGGGGCTGGTCGTGCACGGCCCGCTGCTTGCGCTGATGATGCTGGAGGTGGTCCGCAGGCAGGCCCCCGAGCGCACCGTCCGCACCCTGTCCTACCGGCTGCACAAGCCGGCGTTCTGCCGGGAACAGCTGCTGGCCTGCGGTGAACCGTTCGACGGGGGCGTGCGACTGCGGGTCACCGGGCCGCGCGCGACCGAACACGCCACGGCGGAGGTGACCTTCGCATGAGCAGCGCCGACATGGACGCATGGGCCACCGCTCTGGCGGCCGCCCGCAGCCTGTTGTTCGTCCCCGGGCACCGACCCGACCGCTACGACAAGGCGGTCGCCGCGGGCGCCGACGGCGTGGTCATCGATCTGGAGGACGCGGTCGCCCCCGAGGGGAAGGACGCGGCCCGCGCCGAGGTGGCCGCGTGGCTGACCGAAGGCGGCCGGGCGGTGGTCCGGATCAACGCGCCCGGCACCCCGTGGTTCGAGGCCGACCTGGCGATGGCCGCCGCGCACGGCGTCCCCCTCATGCTGCCCAAGGCCGAGGACCCGGCCGTACCGGAGGCGATCGCCCTGGAGACGCGCGGCCGGTCACCGGTGCTGGCGCTGATCGAGACCGCCGCCGGGGTCGAGAACGCCGCTTCGCTCTGCCGGGCACCGAACGTGCTGCGGGCCGCCTTCGGCAACGTCGACCTCTCGGCGCAGCTCGGCGTGGACCCCGCCGATCATCAGGCGTTGGCGTACGCGCGCTCGCGGGTGGTGTGTGCGTCAGCAGCCGCCGGGCTCGCGCTGCCTCTGGACGGCGTCACGACCGACCTCAACGACGCGGAACCCTTGTCGGGGGACATCGCGCACGCCCGCCGGATGGGATTCACCGGGAAGCTGTGCATCCACCCATGCCAACTGGACGCCGTTCACAAGGGGTTCGCACCGTCCACCGCCGAGCGGGCGTGGGCGCGCCGGGTGCTGGGTGCCGGTGAAGCGGTCAGCGTGGTCGACGGTCGCATGGTGGACCGACCCGTTGTGGAGCGGGCGCGCCGCATCCTGGAGGCCGCGGCACGGGACTGAGCCGCGGGACAGGCCGTCCGCCGCATCCGGACGCCTATGAGCAGCCCCCGCATCCCTGCGGGTGACCTGCCCCTTCGGGGGCCGATAGGCTGGCCGTTCCTTCCCGGATGTGAACGGCGACGAGGATGTGATGGCCAACAAGCCGGCCCGTGGGCAGAGCGCGTACCAGCAGGTGGCGAACGATCTGCGCGCGGATCTCGCGGACGACCGCTACCCCGAAGGGGTGCGGCTGCCGACGGAGGCCGAGCTGGCCGAGACCTACCAGGTCAGCCGCCAGACCGTACGCCGCGCCTTCCACGACCTGGTCGCCGAGGGCCTGGTCTACCGGGTCCCGGGGCGCGGGACGTTCGCCGCCCCGCGCGACGGCCGCTACCTGCGCAAGTTCGGTTCGGTGGACGACCTGATGGGGCTGTCCATCGACACCACCATGCAGCTGACCAGCCCGCTGCGGCGGCGCGTGGACATCGACGCGGCCGGGCGGCTGCGGCTGGACAGCGACATGGTGCACACCCTCGCCTTCCGGCGGCTGCACGACGAGGTGCCGTTCTGTCACACCACGGTGTGGCTGCCGACGGACGTCGGCGAGACCCTGACCTCCGTCGACCAGCTGACGGAGGCGGGCGCGACCAGCACCTTCACCATCATCGGCCTGCTCGACGACCGGCTGGAACAGCCCATCACCGGGGCCGAGCAGAGCATCACGGTCGCCCCGGCCCCGGACGTCGTCGCCGAGCAGCTGAAGTGCGAGCCGCAGCATCCGCTGCTGCGGATCGACCGCCTCTACACGACCTCCGAAGGCCGCCGCATCGAGCTGGCGATCAGTTACTTCCTGCCCGAGCTGTACTCCTACCGCGTCCGGCTACGCCGCTGAGGGCGGCATCGCCACACGAAGCTCGCTCGCCCCACCGCCCTTGCGCCCGGCCCTCTCCGGCTGCCTGACGACACGTCAGCCCGAGGTCACTCCGGCTCTTCCGCGGCAAGGGCCGCCGCGATCGCGTCGGTGATGCGGTCCCCGGTCGCCGCCTTGTCGAGGCCGAGACCGGCGAGTACGCCCTCGCCTCCTTCGAGCTCCAGCAGCGCCAACAGGACGTGCTCCGTGCCGACGAAGTTGTGCCCCAGCCGCAGGGCCTCCCTGAACGTGAGCTCCAACGCCTTGCGCGCCTGGGTGTCGTACGGGATGAGTTCGGGCACCTGCTCGGCCGCCGGCGGCAGCGTCCGGGTCACGGCCTGCCGTACGGTCTCCAGGGGCACGCCCTGCGCGACCATCAACTTGGCGGCGAGCGCGTTCGGCTCGCTCAGCAGCCCCAGCACCAGGTGCGCCGGGCGGATCTCGTTGTCGCCCGCCGCCCGGGCCTCGTCCTGCGCGGCCACCACGACGTTTCGTGCCCGGGGCGTGAACCGGTTGAAGCCCGCACTCGGGTCGAGGTCCGAGGGACCGCCGGGGTCCTTGGGGACAAACCGCTTCTGAGCTGCTTGCTTGGTCACTCCCATGCTCCGGCCGATCTCGGTCCAGGAGGCACCGGAGCGCCGCGCCTGATCGACGAAGTGGCCGATCAGGTGGTCGGCGACGTCGCCGAGATGGTCAGCGGCGAGGACCGCGTCGGAGAGTTGGTCCAGGGCGTCGGGATGGACCTTCTTGATCGCCTCGATCAGATCGTCGAGGCGGACCTGAGGGTTCATGCGAAGTGGATTCGTCATGCGTCAACCGTAGGTTGTCGATCCGCGGTCGTCAACCATGCGTTGACGCATTCTGCGAGTGGAGGGAGGAGCCGGCCCAGGTCCCTCCACCCCATCCCCCCACCTTCGTTCCTGCGATCGCCGCGCCGCAGGCACTACGGCTCCTGCCGGGCCCTGCGGTACATCAGGAGCTGAGGTGGTACTGGGTCCAAGGCTGGGGGGAGGCCGCGGCCTCCTCGTAAGGGGAAGCGATCGTGCCCCACGGGGCGAGGGCGTTGTCCCAGTCCTGGGCGAGCGCCACATCCTGGACCGTCTCCCCCGCCGGCACCGCGCCCTGGTACCAGGCGGACTGCACCGCATGCGCCGTGGGCGCCGCATTCCATGCAGCTGTCTGCTGGGCAGGGATGGCGTATTCGGCTTCGTGCATCTCACCGGGGCCTCGGCGATGACGTCCCGCATGACCCTCATGGCCGGGGAAACGGCCCTGGGCCGAGAGCTGTTGGGCACGGCTGACCAAACGGGTCAGGTCCAAGCCGAGTTCGGTGGCCAATTCACGCAGATCCACCCCGGTCTGCCAACTGCCGATCAGCACCGCATCCATCGCCGCGGACCACCCCTGCTCCTGAGGGCTGCTCGTCGCCTCGCGCGGCGGAGCCGACTGCCGAGCCCCGGAACCCTGCGCAGGCGCGGCGGCGGCGGGCGGAACCTCGGAAGAGTAATCAGGCGCCTCCGGCATCTCCGGTTCCCGGATCAGCGCGGTCGGGCCCCCGGCCAGCAACTCCTCGGCGACAGCGCGGGCGTCGTCCTTGCCCACCGTGCGCCGGGCGACCCGCACTTCCCGCTCGTTCAATCCGAACAGGCCGGCCACCGCGCCCGCGCTGCCCACCGTCACCGCGAACGCCGCCAGAACCCGTGACCGGTCGGCCTGCGCCTCATCAAGCCTGGCCTGCGCCTCGCGCACCCGCTCGTCTCCCAGACAAAACGCTTCCGCCAGCACGGCGTTGCGGTCCCACAACTCTCTAGGCTCCATACCCGGACAACGTTTCAACAACGCGGTTGAACCGTTTTGGCGCAATAAAGCACCCCAAAGCACGCATACACCCACGAAATGACAATAACGTTACGGGTACGTGGGCCGTCTCGGGGCGCTTCACGACTGAGGCGCCCAGGCTTACCGATCGAGCGCCTCGTGGGCCGTGCGACACACCCCATCCGGCCGATCGTGTGACGCCACGCCCGCCATTCGGCCCCATCCGGCCGACCGTTCCGGCACCGCTCGGCTGCGCACGCCTGCACCGGTGACGGACGGCGGGCGGATGGCCGGCGGTGTCGGCGCCGTCGACCGCCACGCACGCGCCGGTCCACCGGAGTCCCCTTTACAGCACAACGACCCCGCCACGGCGAAAGCGCGCGCCGCTCAACGGGTGATTATCGGGCCCTTATCCACCCGAAGAGCCCAGCGCGTCGCCCGAATGCGGCGTTCTCCGGTGGTGGCGCGCCGTGATCCGGCTGACGGTGATCACGCCGCACCTGCGATCCCGTGTGCCGATGACGCGTCGGCCTTCGCAGACGCAGCGAAAGGAAAATGCCCCCATGCGCACTGCTCGCACCCTGTTCGCCTCGGCCGCCATCACCGCGGCCCTCGCGATATCCGCTCCGGCCGCGTACGCCCTGACCACGGCCGAGGACCGGACCCCGGACAGCACGTCCTCTTCCAGCAGCGACCACGACAAGTCCGGGAAGGGCGATCACGACAAGTCCGGGAAGCACCACAAGGGCCACAAGCACGACCACGACAAGTCACGGGACGGCCGCAAGCCTCACGGCGGTATGCGCACCGGCGGCGGCGCCCTGGCCACGTCGCTGACGCAGGACTGGGACCAGGACGACTACCCCTCCGGTGACGACCGCGAAGAGGGCTGGAAGGGCGACCGCGAGGGCGGTTGGAAGGGCAACCACGACAAGTGGAAGGGCGAGCACAACAAGTCGTGGGAGGGCAAGAAGCCGCACGGTGGAGTCCACACCGGTGGCGGCGCCCTGGCGATGTCCGGTAGCGGTCTGGCCGCCGGCTCGGTGCTGCTGCTCGGTGGGCTCGGCGCCGGCGCGTACATGCTGCGCCGCCGCAACGCGTCAGGTGCCGCTGCAGCCTGACAGGGCCGCATCCGCCACAGGTCGCTGTGTTGTCGCGGCCACCGTCCGACCGGGCGGTGGTCGCGGCGATGCGCTTCCCGTCACCGGCCCGCCCGCGGCCCGCAGGCGACGGCGCCCGGACGCCGCACCGCTTCCGTTCACGAAAGGCCCGTTCATGTCGGCGCAGCAGAACTCCCCCCGGACCACGACAGCCCAACGCCCGCCCGGCCGTTCCCTGATGTGGCCCGCCGTGGCCGTCGGACTGGGTGCCCTCCTCGTCTACAACTCCTTCGAGACCTCCGCGGACCCCAAGCCACAGTCCCGGCCCCCGGCGGCGGCCGCCTCGGCCACCCCCGGGCCGACACTGCCGCACTCAGCGCCCACGCGGCTCTCGATCCCGGAGATCGCGGTCGACGCACCGTTCACCCCGCTGGCCATCGAGGAATCGGGCCAACTCGCGGCGCCTCCGGCGGACGACAACAACCTGGTCGGCTGGTTCGAGGAGGGGGCGTCGCCCGGCGAGCGAGGCGCCTCGATCGTCGCGGGCCACGTCGACACCAAGACAGGGCCCGCGGTGTTCTTCCAGCTCAGCACGCTCAAGCGCGGCAGTACGGTGGACATCGCCCGGGAGGACGGCACCGTCGCGACGTTCAAGGTCGACAGTGTGGAGACCTTCAGCAAGGCGAACTTCCCCAACGACCGGGTCTACGCCGACACACCGTCCGCGGAGCTGCGCCTGATCACGTGCGGTGGGGAGTACGACCGCAAGGCCAAGGACTACGCCGACAACGTGGTCGTCTTCGCCCACCTCGCGTCGTCCAAGGACGCCTGAGTCCCGATGTGTTGGCCGCCGTGAACGCGCGTTCTTCGACATCCTCGTCCTCTACAGTGGTGCCGGGCCGTGACTGGCGCTTGGGTGGGGTACCACCGGGGAGCGGCCCGACCGACCTGGTCAGTGCCGTGCGCCTGGGCGACTCGTATCGACGCCCAGGAGCGCACCATGTCCCGAACCGCTCGTGTGATGGACGGCAGCGATCTCGCGCGCCGCATGGTCGAGCGCGCCGCCGAGCGTGCGGCGGAGATCTCCCGGCGGACCGGACAACGCCCGTGCCTGGCCACTGTGCTGGTGGGTGAGGACCCGGCCTCGGTGACCTACGTCCGGATGAAGCGGAACCGCTGCGAGCGCGCCGGCCTGCGATCCCGGCATGTCGCACTGCCCGCCTCGGTCACGCAGGCCGAACTCATCGGCGCCATCACCTCGTTGTCGCGGGATCCCGACGTGCACGGAATCCTGCTCCAGCATCCGGTCGGCCCGCACCTCGACGAGCGCGCGACGTTCGAGGCCATCGCCCCGGAGAAGGACGTCGACGGCGTCACCACCCACTCGTTCGCCGCGATGAGCTTCGGCCTGGACGGCTTCGCCTCGTGCGCACCCGGCGGCATCATGCGGCTGCTGGAGCACCACGACGTCGAACTGGCCGGCCGGCGTGCCGTCGTGGTCGGCCGCAGCGCGATCCTGGGGAAGCCGGTCGGGATGCTGCTGCTCGCCCGCGACGCCACGGTGACCTATTGCCACTCCCGCACCGCGGATCTCCCGTCTGTCACCAGGGAGGCCGATGTACTGATCGTCGCGGTCGGCCGGCCCCGAGCCCTGCACGGTGACCACATCAGGCCCGGCGCGGTCGTGATCGACGCCGGCTATCACCCCGGCAACGTCGGAGACGTCGACTTCGACAGTGCGCGGCGTCGCGCCGGTCTCCTCACGCCCGTGCCCGGCGGCGTAGGTCCCATGACCATCGCCACCCTGCTCACCCAGACCGTCGAGGCGGCGGCCCGACAGCTGGGCGCCCTCGGAGCGGAGGCGTACACCGGAGCCGGGTGAGATGGCGCAACTCCCCACTCGTGCACAAGAGTTACTTCAGCGGGCGCAGGCGTCCCGTACGTGGCCATTCGACGGCCGGAATTGTGCGACCGCGGTCAGCCCTCCGACCGGCCGCCCGCCCCGAAGCCCGACTGCCAGGCCCACAGGTGAGTGCAGTTGGGGCATTGCAGGTGCAGCGTGCTGCCCTTGTTCGTCAGGAGGTAGCGCCAGTGATCGCCGCAGGTGCGGCCGTCCAGGCAGGTCGCGCAGTCCTGCTGGTCCTCGCACCGGGGGCAGGGCACCCAGGCCCGGCGGCCGATGTCGGCTGTGGGATCGAGCGGCAGCATCGTCAGCCCCGCCCGGACGCCGGCAGGACTCCGGCGGCGACCAGCATGTCGTAGGTGGCCTGCTGCTCCGCGTCGAGGCCGGAGTAGAGGAGTCGGTTCGCCTCGTCCTCGGACTCCATCACCGCGAGCGGGTCCCAGGTGTCCCCCAGCGCCGCCACCACTTCGGTTCGGCGCCTGGACTCGTGGTCGGCCAGATCGAACTCAAATATCTGCTGGTCAGAGGCGTTACGGTCGGTCATGGTGCGCTTCCCGTGCACGTGCGGATGATGCGAACGTGTCTACCAAGAGGCGCGGGCTTGAGGAAGCGTCAGGCAACGAGGGGCGACGGGGTGACCACTGCGGCTTCGGTGCGTGACGATACGAGTCGCCTTATATCCACCCCAAAGGGACCACTAAGCCCGCCCTTTTATGTGTTTTGCCCCATTTTAAGATGCAGTAAGCGGTGTGACGTATTTCATCCGGTGCCAAAGGCTTGATCCAATGACGGTTCCGCGGCCTTGTTGACGCGCCCCGCCGGCCGGGCCACTCTCGGAGCCCTCATCCTTCTTCCAGGAGGTCCTCATGTTCCGACGTACGGCCGCGACCGCCTTTGGCGTTGTCATGCTCGCGGCGGGTTCCCTCATGGGCGCCGCCCCCACCTCGTACGCCGCCTCCCCCGCCTCCGACGCCACCCGAGCCTCCGGGCAGCCCGACGCCGGCCTGCTCGCCAAGCTCACCCACGCGCAGGCCACCGGGAAGTTCCGCACCGCCGGCATCACCTGGTCCTCCAGCGGCGGCTGCTCGGACCGGAACAACTCCACCTGCACCTCGTTCGACCAGATCAATTCCGCCACTGTGGACGGCGTGATCACCCTCAGAGGTGCCACCGGCTGCGCGATCAACCTCACCGGGGGCACCGAAACCGGCCACGCCAGCGGCACCTACAGCCACTGGAACGGCTACAAGGTCGACTTCAGCCTCTCCACCTGCCTGACCAACTACATCACCGGGACGTTCTCCTCCATCGGCGGCTCCAAGTGGAAGTCCGCCAGCGGGAACGTCTACTACAAGGAGGGTGATCACTGGGACGTCACGTACTACAACTGCGGTGGCTGCGTGGCGGGCGCCCGGCAGTAGCGCGGAGCAGGGGGACGGCCACAAGCGGCTGACGGGAGCGGGCGGACAGCCGGAAGAGGCCGGCACGGCGTCGGCCCGCTCTTGGCCCGCGACTGTTCTCGCCGGCCTCCGCCCGCGCCTCCCCGCTGCGAGCAGGAGCGCTGCTCGCAGCAACCTCGCGGACCCGCCGCACCGGGTGCCGACGGCGCGCAGCTACGCGCGGGCCAGCCCGGCCCGCGCCACGCCGAGATGCGGGATCCGGGTGGCGATGCCGACGATCGTGTCGGTGGCGGTGTCGCCGTGGACGAGCACAGGGCGACGGGTCCGCGCGCGGCCCGCAGTTTCTCGTACACCCATCGGGTCGGCCTGGGCCTCGGCGCCGTAGAGGCGGTGCAGCGCCTCCGAAGCCATACCGTGGGCCGGGCAGCCGGGCGGCGGAGTCGCCGGGCTGCCCGTCGCGTGCTCGGGGGCGTTGACGGTCACGTGGGCTGTGTGGTCGCTGCGGAGGTTTGCAGATAGCGCATCAGGGAAATCAGCACGTCCCGGCTCGACGGTCGCTCGCGTGCGTCGCACAGCACGATCGGCACGCTCTCGGGAAGGTCGAGTGCGGTGCGCACCTCCTCCGTGAGATAGGAGGTCGCGTCGGGGAAGGAGTTGACGGCGATCACGAAGGGCACGTCGGCCTCCTCCAGACGCCCGATCACGTCGAAGCTGACTTCCAGGCGCCGGGTGTCGACGAGCACGATCGCCCCCAACGCGCCCTCGAACAGACCGTTCCACAGGAACCAGAAGCGCTGCTGGCCGGGTGTGCCGAAGAGATAGAGCACCAGCTCTTCGTTGAGCGTGATCCGGCCGAAGTCCATTGCCACGGTGGTCGCGGTCTTGCGCTCCACGCCGGCGATGTCGTCGACCTCGGCACTGGCCTGCGTCATCGTCTCCTCGGTGGTCAGCGGCCTGATCTCGCTCACCGAGCGGACGAAGGTGGTCTTGCCGACGCCGAACCCGCCCACGATAACGATCTTGACTGCGGAGGAGGCCGATGCCGGCAGCCGGTCCTCGCTCCGAGGCTCCGTGACAGTGTCAGAGCTTCTGGAGACCATCGATTACCGCCTCTATCAGTGCGATGTCGGTACGCGACGGGGCGGGCCTGCGGGCCTCGACCCGTCCGTCGGCCAGCAGATCGGCGAGGAGCACGCTGATCACACTGGCCGGCAGAGTTAAGTGAGCGGAGATCTCCGCGACGGACACCGGTGACCGGCACACCCGGAGGATGGCGGCGAGCTCCGGTTGGATGCCGGCCTGCGGCTCCTCCCGGGACACGATCAGGGTGACCAGGTCCAGGTCCGCCTGCTCCGATGAATCCGCCCGGCCCCCCGTGATGACGTAGAGCCGCTCGGGCCCGCCCTCATCCCAGTCCCGGTCGGATGTGCTCACTGCACCTGCCCGTCGCTTCGCGGCGGGCTGGTGAGATGCGCGCCGATCCGGGCGACGAGGTCACGCATGCACTGACCGACCAGTCCGGCGTCCACCCCCTCGTCGGCGAGGACCGCGAGATGGGCGCCGGCGCCCGCGGCCATCAGGTACATGAAGCCGCCGCTGACTTCGATGACGACCATCCGCATCCGCCCGTCGCTGTGCGGGAACTCGGAGGCGACGGCCACGGACAGGCTCTGCAGGCCCGAACCGACTGCGGCGAGGCGGTCCGCGGTGTCCATGTCCGTGTCGTAGCGGGCCATGCACAGGCCGTCCGACGACAGGACCACGATGTGGCGAGTCTGGGGGACGCTCTCCGCGAGATCCTTGAGCATCCAGTCCATGTCCGCGCGCTGCTGCATCGGTTACTCACCCTCGTCTGACGTGTCACTGTTGGCCCGGGAAGGTGCCGCCCTGGGCTTGTCGGCTGCGAGACCGCTCTGCAACTCGGCCATCCAGACGCCGGGCGCCGGTTCCTCGTGCGCCGTCGCCGCCGGTCCCGGCAGAGGCGTGGTCCGCGCCGCCTGGCCGGACGAAGGACGACGGCGGCGGCGCTGGGGCAGCCCGCTGGTCGTCCGTTCGGTCGCGGCCGGTGCCTCTTCCGCGGTACGGGCCGCGCGTGCCGGGGCGGGCCGGTCGGTCTCGACGGCCTCGTGCGTGTCCACCGTCGCACCGGCGTTCCGGTAGGCGTGCGGGGACGCGGAGCGCGGTGCGAAAACTTCGGTTGCCGCCCGGGACGGCGCGGCCTCCCGCCGGTCCGCCGACCGGGGCCCGGACGAGGCGCCGATGCCGTGCGCCCGCCCCGTCGCGGGTGCGGTGGTGAGCAGCGTCTTCGGCACGGTCAGCACCGCGCGCACGCCTCCGTAGGCGGACGGCGGGAGCGCGACCTTGAAGTCGTAGGCCTGCGCGAGGCGGCCGACCACGGCGAGTCCCAACCGCGGCGACTCCCCCAGGTCGTTCAGGTCGATGCCGGCCCGTGCTTCCTTGAGCATCCCCTCGGCCCGCGACCGCGCCTCCTCGCTGAGGCCGATACCGCCGTCCTCCACCTCGATGGCGATGCCCATGTGCACCTCCACCGCGGTCAGATGGACGCGGGTCTTGGGCGGCGAATACCGGGTGGCGTTGTCCAGCAGTTCCGCCAGTGCGTGGATGAGCGGCTCGACGGCGGTGCCGACAACGGCGACCTCGGCGACGGTGTGCAGCTCCACACGCTTGTAGTCGAGGATCCGGGACATGGCGCCACGCAGCACGCTGTAGAGGGGCACCGCCTTGCCCCACTGGCGGCCGGGCCGTGCCCCGCCGAGTACGGCGATGCTGTCGGCCAGCCGGCCGATGAGGGCGGTACCGTGGTCGAGCCGGAGCAGGTCGGCGAAGAACGCCGGTTCCTGGCCGTGCCGGTCTTCCATTGCCCGCAGGTCCGTCGCCTGTTGGTGCACGATTGCCTGGACCCGGCGCGCGATGTTCACCACACCGCGCTGCGCCGAGTCACGCATGCTCTCCTCCGCCTGCACGGCCTCGACGACGGACCTCAGCAGTGCCTGGTGCGCCGCCTGGGACTGCGGACTGAGCCCCTCGTCCTGGGCGGAGACGGACAGCAGGACGTCCTCGGCGAACTCGCCTTCCTGGAGCCGGGCGACGGCCGCCGGCAGATGCTGCTCGGCGAGCCGGATCGTCGCGGCCTCCTGCCGGCGCAGGTCCTGGAGCAGAGCCGCTTCACGCGCGGCGTGCTCGGCCCGCAGTGCGGCGGCGGCACGGCCGCGGCGGACGGTCTCGGCCGAGACGGCGGCGACAAGCGCCGTGGCGACGACCCCGCACCAGATGACCGGTGCCTTGCCTCCCGCCGGCGCGATCGTCGCGATGATGGCCGTGGCCACGGCCATCAGGGCAGCGGGAACCGACCACGCCGCGGAAAGGCCTGTCGAGGGGCCTCCGGGTGACGACGCAGTACGAACCATCAGCATCCTCAATCAGGGAGAAATCCAGAACCAACGGGATGCGCGGCACAGGCGACAACAGTCGAACTCATTGTGCGAACCCGGGCCTATTTACCGGTCCGGGTTCGCACAATGAGTTCGCACCCCAATGCATTCAACTAATAACACTATAACCATACTTGATCTCCAGTCACACACGGCCTCTGACCTGGTCGGCAGGTGCTGCGCGACTGCTCGGGGAGCTGTTCTCACCACGATCGGCAGGGCGCGGAGCGCCTGCGGTCATGGTGGTCTTGCGCCTCGTGAAGATACCCGTGGCGGCGATCTCCTGCATTGTGTGGTGAATAGCGGCCGGATGGGCAGTGTGTCCGCTTGGCGGCGAACTATTCGCCATCAATTGCCCGGACGGCTGGACGCTCGCCCCGACGGTGGTTGAGCCGGCCCCACGCTCTCGGCGCACCTCTGTCGAACTTCGATCCTGTCGAAGGTCGACGGGGGTTCCGCAAGATTTCATTTGAGGACCCGCCTTCGCCCCCGAACCTGGCGCCCCGTCCGGCGACGGGCCGGCAGCTGCTCGATCGCCAACCAAGCCTGATCGGCCGCCTCATGACGACGCACCACACCCGAAAGCGCCGACCAACCGACCCATTAGCTACATGCTCAGGGCAAGGGGCGACGGGCCGCGGCACGGCGGCTGTCGTGCAGGGGGTCGCGTCACGGCGCAGGGGCACCGGGCCGGACCTACCGTCACTCCCGCCGGTCGCCCGCTTCGCGGCGCAGTGCGGCGATGAGGAGATCGAGCGCGGGCTCGACCGCCGAGCCCGCCATGAGCGGGAGGTGGTCCCGTACGCGGCGCACGTGGGGGAACTCGTCCGCCGGCAGACTGCCGTATGCCGCCTGCCAGGCCGCTTCGTCCGCAGCGCGCTGGGCCGGGGCCAACCGGAGCACCCCGGCGTCCAAGGCGGCGTGGCCGAGGGCCGTGTCCACCAGCGCGTGGTAGTGCCGGACGGCCGTGGCCTCGTCGAAACCGGCCTGGAGGAGCAGACCGATACCGGCGTCGACGGCGCGTTGCTCATGCGGCCTGCCCGTCACACGGACCGTGCTGAAGACTGCGATCTGCGGGTGCCGCAGCGCCGAGCGATAGGCGCGAAGGCCGAAGTCGCGCAGGTCGGCGGCCCAGTCACCGCTCGGGGAGTAGTCCGCCATGGACTCGCCGATGAGGCGGTCGGCCAGTGCGAGGAAGAGATCCTCGGCGTTGCGGAAGTAGCGGTAGACGGCGGATGGATCGGCGCCGAGGGCCGCGCCGAGCTTGCGCATGGTGAACGCCTGCGCCCCTTGGGCGTCTATCAGGTCCCGTGCCGCGTCGACGATGAGATCGACGGACAGCACCACGCCTGAACCGGTCGGCCGGCGCCGCTTGCGCTCGGCCGGCACCCGCTCACCGTCCGACACCGTTCCCCTCCGCTCCACGCTGCTCACGCTCCGGCTCTCGCCGGCTTCCTCGCTCCGCGAGGACACCGGGACAGGCCCTCGGGACCACCGGCCCCAACGGCGGGAACAGGGCCCGGGGCCTGTGGGCCGCCACGTGGTCCAGTTAATCACCAAGTTAAGACAACACCGTTGACACAAGCTCGCACCGGGCGGTTTCATCGGCGGACACGGATCGCGGTGCCGCATCCCGCACGATGCGATCCGTGCGGCCGAGGTCGGGCACGCAACGGGTGGTCGGCGCTCGGCGTGGCGACATCCGCCCCGGCAACCCCGGTCCCGCCCGTCATCTCTGCCGTCCCGTGCCTTCTTCATCCCGCGCCTCCGAACCCCATGGCCCGGCCCGACCGGTGCCCGTCAAGGAGTGAGTGCCATGCCCTCCGAAGTGCAGCAGGACCCCGGAACGGTGCGCATGCGCCGCTCACTGGGGGTGAAGGACGGGGTGGCGATCGCCGCTTCGAGCACGGCAGCGACCACGAGCATCGGCATCGGCATGGGCGCGCTCGCCGCCTACGCCGGCCGGCAGACGCCCGGCCTGCTGCTTCTCGCCGCCCTCCCCATCCTGGGCATCGCGCTGTCGTACGCCCGGCTCAATCGCACCGAGCCGAACTGCGGCAGCGGCTACACCTGGGTGGGCCGCTCCATAGGCCCCTGGCCCGGCTTCCTGACCGGGTGGGTGGTGCTGGTGGGCAACGTCGTCTTCATGGCCTACACGGGCGCCGTCACGGGTTCGGTGGTGCTGCAGTTCCTCAACAAGCTCGGGCTGCACAGCGCGCTCGGATTCCGGCTCGATCCCACGTCGACCGGTGTGAGCACGGCGGTCGGCCTGGTCGCGCTCGTCGTCGTCACGGCCACCGCCATCACCGGCGTGCGGTCGGCGACCCGGCTCCAGATGGCGCTGCTGGTCTTCGAGTACGCGGTATTGCTGGTGTTCTGCGGCTGGGCGCTGATCGTGGGCGACCAGCCCTTCTCGTTCTCGTGGCTGAACCCCTTCGCGGTCGGCTCCCCGCAGGCACTGGCGCAGGGGCTGGTGCTCGCGGTGTTCATCTACTGGGGGTGGGACGCGGCGTTCAGCGTCAACGAGGAGACGCGCAACTCCTCCGACGCGTCGCGGGGTGGGCTGATCGCCCTGGCGGCGATGACGGGCCTCTTCCTCTTCGGCGCGATCGCCTTCCAGCGGGTGATGAGCACGGACGAGCTCCTTCGCAACGGCCCGCAGGCGCTCACCTACCTGGGCGGCCGGCTGGCGCCCGAGCCCTGGGCGTCCCTGCCGCTGGCGGCGCTGATGTGCTCGGCCTTCGCCTCCCTCCAGTCCAGCGTCATCCCCACCGCCCGCGGCGCGCTGGCCATGGGGCGGGACCGCACGCTCGGTGCGGTGTGGCAGCGCGTCCACCCGCGCTACGGGTCGCCCGCCGTCGGCACGCTCCTGATCATGGCCGTAGCCGCGCTGCTCGCCGTGCTCGCCGTCGGCATACCCGAGCTCAACGACATGATCCTCACCGCCGTCAACTCGATCGGCCTGACCGTGGCGCTCTACTACGGACTCACCGCTCTCGCCTGCGCGGTGCGCTTCCGCGAGAGCCTGCGCGAGGGGCCGGTCCGCGCGCTGCGGGACGTACTCGTCCCGGCGGTGAGCGCGCTGGCGCTGTTCGGCCTCGGCGGCTTTCTCCTCTGGAACTACGCGACCATGAGTGACCACTTCGAGGCGAGCCCGGACAACGGCTGGTTCATGCTGACGCTGCCCACGCTCTTCGTGCTGGCGGGCCTGGGTGTCGCCGCCTGGGCCAAGTGGGTACGCCGCTCCCCGTACTTCCGTACCGGGCGCGGTACGGACGCCGACGCGATCGCCTTGCCGATGGACGGAGCGGCGGCCGGCACCCCCGGACCTCCGTGACCGTGACCGCGTGCTCCACCGGCCACACCCGCGACACCCGCCCCCTGACCCCAGACCCCCTACTCACGCCTCGAACAAGGAGCCGCAGCACGATGGACGTCAGCACCCCCGAAGGAGACCCGGCGACCCCTGCCACTGCCCCGGGCCGGGTCCCGTCCCCGGCCGGGACGGAGTCCGCCGCCGCGTCCGCCCCGCGCGGTGGACGGGGTGGGGCGCCCGGACGGAACGCCGCCGACCTCGTGTTCGTCTCCGGCCCCGTCCACACCGTCGACCCCGCCCGCACCCGGGCGAGCGCCGTCGCCGTACGAGGGGACCGCATCCTCGCCGTCGGCCACGAAGCGGAGGTCGCGAACCTGATCGGGCCCGCTACCGAGGTCGTCGACCTGCACGGCAAGCTGCTCCTGCCCGGATTTCAGGACGCCCACGTCCATCCCGTCGGCGGGGGAATGGAGTTGGGCCAGTGCGATCTCAGCTCGGCGGTCACCGCCGACGCCTACCGCGACATCATCCGCTGCTATGCCGACGCCCGTCCCGAGGCGCCGTGGATCACCGGCGGCGGCTGGTCCATGGAGGCGTTCCCCGGCGGGATGCCGACTCGGGGCTTCCTGGATGCCATCGTGCCCGATCGTCCCGTCTTCCTGGTCAACCGCGACCACCACGGCGGCTGGGCCAACTCCCGGGCGCTGGAACGCGCCGGCCTCACCGCGCGCACGCCGGACCCGGTCGACGGACGTATCGAGCGCGACGCCACCGGTGAGCCGTCCGGCATGCTCCAGGAAGGTGCCATGCGGCTGGTCGCCGACCTCCTTCCCGAACCGACCCTCACCGAGCTGACGGAGGGGCTGCTCCGGGCGCAGCGCCTTCTCCACTCCTACGGAGTGACCGCCTGGCAGGACGCGATGCTGGGCCGTGGTCCCGGTACGGCCGACCCGATCCCCGCCTACCTGGCTGCCCGGCGGGAGGGGAAGCTGACCGCGCGGGTGACCGGAGCCCTGTGGTGGGACCGCTCACGCGGTAGCGAGCAGATTCCCGAACTCATCGCCCGTCGCGAGGAGTTGAGCGGAGGGCTGCTGCGGGCCACGAGCGTGAAGATCATGCAGGACGGAATCGCCGAGAACCACACGGCGGCCATGCTGACTCCCTATCTGACCGCGTGCGGCTGCGCCTCCGACAACAGCGGCATCTCGTTCATCGACCCCGGGGACCTGCGGAGGTACGTCACCGAGCTGGACGCCGCGGAATTCCAGGTGCACTTCCACGCCTTGGGCGACCGAGCGGTACGAGAGGCCCTGGACGCGGTCGAGGCGGCTCGGCGCGCAAACGGCCTGAAGGACACCCGACCGCACCTCGCGCACCTCCAGGTGGTGCACCCCGACGACGTACCGCGCTTTCGCAAGCTCGGCGCCACGGCCAACATCCAGGCACTGTGGGCCGCCCACGAGCCGCAGATGGACGAGCTGACGATTCCCTTCCTGGGGCCCCGGCGTGCGGCATGGCAGTACCCGTTCGGTGACCTGCTGCGCTCCGGCGCCACCCTCGCGGCGGGCAGCGACTGGCCGGTCAGTTCCCCCGACCCGATTGCCGCGCTGCATGTGGCCGTCAATCGCCGGACACCGGACGGTCCGCCCTCGGCGCCGGTCTTCCTGCCGGATCAGCGCATCGACCTCGGCTCGGCGCTCGCCGCGTATACGGCGGGCAGCGCGTACGCCAATCATCTGGACGACACGGGCAGCATCCAACCCGGAAAGCTGGCGGACCTGGTCGTCCTCGACCGCGACCCGTTCGACGGGCCCGGTGAGGAGATCGCCGTGACCCGCGTTCTGCAGACGTTCGTCGGAGGACGGCGGGTGTACGCGGCCGACGACGCGTAAGGAGTGGGGGCCGGCGGGCCGGGGGCGGCGGAAGGACATACGGCAAGGCGGGACCCCTCCCCCGCCCGCCAACGGCCCACTGCCACAACGACGTTGCCCTACCCCTCCCGCACGACGGTCCCGCCCGGCCCCGTTCCCCATGACACTCCGGCCCGGTTCGCGCCCGGCCCGCCCTCGCGCTGCACGCGGCTCTCCAGGCCGGTGCGCCAGCCCTCCGCCGGCGGCGGCACGCTTTCTTCCGTGACCGGCGCGGTGCGTCGTCCGCCGTGCGCGAAGAAGTCCGCGAGCGGGAGGGTCGCGGCGCCTACCGTGACGGCGTCGGGGCCCAGCAGACCGAGGTCGATGGTGACGCGCCCGGCGGGGTGGGCGAGGGAGTAGCCGGCGGCGTAGGACCGTACGGCGGGGAGGATGTGCGGGCCCAGTTGGAGGCCGGCCCAGCCGCCGATGAGCACGCGTTCTGGGCTGAAGAGGTTGATCAGGTCGGAGATACCGGCGCCCAGGTATTCCGCGGTCTCGTCCAGGACGGCGGCTGCCACAGGATCGGGGGCGGTGCCGGCGTCCTGCGGATGGGCCGCGGCGATCAGTGCGGTCACCGCCGACTCCTCGTCCGCGCCCGCGGGAAGGCGTCCGCCGGCCTCCTGCCAGCGTTCCAGCAGCGCCTCCGACCCGGTGTACGCCTCCAGGCAGCCCCGCGCGCCGCAACGGCAGCGCCGGCCACGGACGCTGACGGTCAGATGGCCCCACTCGCCGGCGCTGTCGCGTTCGCCCCCCTGGATGGCGCCGTCGGTGACGATGCAGGCACCGACTCCGGACCCGAACAGCACGATGACCGCGTCCTTCACACCCCGGCCGCCGCCGAACCACATCTCGGCCTGACCGAGCGCCTTCGCCCCGTTGTTGATGAAGAAGCGGACGCCCACGGGGAGTTCGACGGCCTCGCGCAGCAGGGATTCCAGCGGGACGGCGTGCCAGCCGATGGTCTGGCCGTGAACGACGGCACCGTCCGGCCCACCCCGGTCGAGGATTCCGGGGACTCCGACCCCGACGCCGAGCAGCCGGGCCGGATCGACGCGCCCCGCCCGCAGCACGGTGGCGATCCCGTCGGCGATATGGCGCACGATCAGGCCGACGTCGTAACCCTGGTGCGTCAACGGCAGTTCCGCGCGCGCGAGTTCGCCGAGCGCCAGGTCGAACAGCTCGATCCTCACCCGGGTCTCGCCGACGTCCACGCCGATCAGGCAGCCGCTCGTGGGCGCCACCCGCAGCAGGGTGCGCGGCCTGCCGCCGTCGGACTCGACGACGCCGGCCTCCTCCAGCAGCCCGTCCTCGGCGAGTTCGGCGACGACGTTGCTGACGGATCCTGAACTGAGACCCGTTGCGGGGCCCAGCGCCTGCCGGCTCATGGGCCCGTCGAAATACAACCGTTGCAGAACCGCGGTGCGGTTGGCCCTCCGCAGGTCACGCACCGTCCGTCTGTTGCGCTCGGTCATGTGGCTCCCTCCCTCCCCGCAACATACCCGTGCCCGATCCCTTGACGCGCCCTTCTCTCGGGCTTTAACTCACACCCTAAGTTAAGCCATGAGGCCGTTCAGGAACTGAACATGGCCGACCTCCGGACTCCTCAGAGAGAGGCGTATCCGTCATGCGCATACTCCGAGCCGCGACCGTCACCGCCACCGTCACCGCGCTCGCCGCAGCGGCCACCGGGTGCGGCGGCGGATCGACTCCCAGCGGCGGGGGCAGCAACGACTCCCCCAGGACGCTGACGTATTGGGCGTCCAACCAGGGGCCGAACGTCGAGGCCGACAAGAAGATCCTCGGGCCCGAGCTGAGGAAGTTCGAGAAGCGGACCGGGATCAAGGTGAAGCTGGAAGTCGTGCCGTGGCCGGATCTGCTCAACCGGATCCTCGCCGCGGCCACCTCCGGCCAGGGGCCCGACGTCCTGAACATCGGCAACACCTGGTCCGCCTCGCTCCAGGCCACCGGCGCCCTGCTGCCCTGGGACAAGGAGAACTTCGACGAGATCGGGGGCCGCGACCGGTTCGTCGCCCCGGCGCTGGGCGCCACCGGCGCCGAGGGCAAGGACCCGGCCGCCGTGCCGCTCTACTCGCTCACCTATGCGCTCTACTACAACAAGCAGATGTTCAAGGAAGCCGGAATCAGCCAACCACCCTCCACCTGGGATGAGTTGGTGGCGGACGGCAAGAAGATCTCCAAGCACGGCAAGTGGGCCCTGGGAGCCGAGGGCGGAAACCTCTCCAACAACATCCACCAGGCATTCGTCCTCGCCAAGCAGCACGGAGCCGACTTCTTCGACTCCTCCGGGAAGCCCACCTTCACCTCACCGGGAGCGGTGGCCGCGGTGAAGCAGTACGTCGACTTCATGGCCGAGGACGGGATCATCGCGCCCGGCAACGCCGAGTACGGCCAGAATCAGTCGCTCCAGGACTTCGCCAAGGGCAGGACCGCGATGGTGCTGTGGCAGGCCGCGGCCAGCACCTTCACCGCGCACGGCATGAAGGCCGAGGACTGGGGCGTGGTGCCGGTGCCCGTGCCCTCCGGCGCCCCGGGCACCGGCCGCCGGACCAACTCGATGATCGCCGGCATCAATATCGCCGTCTTCAAGAACACCGACAATCTCGACGGCGCCCGGAAGTTCGTGAAGTTCATGACGAGCGATGCCGAGCAGCGACTGCTCAACAAGACCTACGGCGCCATCCCGCCGGTGAAGGCCGCCCAGGCCGACCCGGCGTTCAGCCGGCCGGACACCAAGGTGCTGCGCGAGACGCTCACCAGGAGTGCCGCGCCACTCCCCCAGATCGCCGACGAGTCACAGTTCGAGACGTCCGTCGGCACCGCCGTCAAGGACCTGTTCGCCGATGCGGCCGCCGGGCACCGGGTGACCACCGCGTCGGTCAGGGCCCGGCTCGCCGAGGCCGAGCAGCAGATGGCGAAGTGAGCGGCCCGCTATGACCACCACCGTGACCGCTCGCGAGCAGGCACCGCCGGGTCGCGGCCGGCGGCCGGACGGCGGGAAGCCCACCGCGCGCCGCCGGCTGCGCCTCCCCGCACGGCTGCGCCGCATCGGCCTGCCCTATCTGCTTCTGCTGCCCGCCCTGCTGCTGGAGCTGCTGATCCACCTGGCGCCGATGGTGATCGGCATCGTCATGAGCTTCAAGGAGCTGACCCACCTCTTCATCGGCAACTGGGGTGCGGCCCCCTGGAACGCGCTGGAGAACTACCGGGTCGCCGTCGACCTCGACGCACCGATCGGCGCCGCGCTGCTGCGCTCCTTCCTGGTCACCTGCGCCTTCAGCGTGCTCACGGTCGGGCTGTGCTGGCTGCTCGGCACCGCAGCGGCGATCTGCATGCAGGAGAACTTCCGGGGCCGCGGGCTCCTGCGTGCCGTCTTCCTCACGCCGTACGCGCTGCCCGTCTACGCCGCCGTGATCACCTGGGCATTCATGTTCCAGCGGGACAACGGCCTGGTCAATCACGTGCTGCACGACCAGCTCGGGCTCACCGACGGCTGGCCCTTCTGGCTGCTGGGCGACAACAGCTTCGTCGCGCTGACCGTCGTCGCCGTCTGGAAGACCTGGCCGTTCGCTTTCCTCATCGTGATGGCCGCCCTGCAGAACATTCCCAAGGACCTCTACGAGGCCGCGGCCCTCGACGGCGCGGGCATCCGCCAGCAGATCCGGCGGATCACCCTGCCCGCGCTGCGACCCGTCAACCAGGTGCTCGTCCTGGTGCTGTTCCTGTGGACGTTCAACGACTTCAACACGCCCTATGTGCTGTTCGGGAAGGCCGCGCCGAAGGCCGCCGACCTGATCTCCGTCCACATCTACCAGTCCTCGTTCGTCACCTGGAACTTCGGCACCGGCTCCGCCATGTCCGTCCTGCTGCTGCTCTTCCTGCTCCTGGTGACGGCCGGCTACCTCCTGGTGACCTCACGGGGAAGGAAACACGCCGATGGCTAGCCCCTCCGTCCGCGACCCTGGCGGCGCCGCCAGGCGGCGCTCCCCCACCGCCCCGCCCCGCTCCTTCGTCCGGACCCGCCGGATCTTCCTCACCGCCCTGGCCTGCTTCGTACTGCTGCCGGTGTACGTCATGGTCAGCAGCTCGCTGAAGCCGCTGGAGGATGTCTCGGGCTCCTTCCACTGGCTGCCCGAGACCCTGACCGTCCGCCCCTACCTCGACATCTGGCGGACCGTGCCGCTGGCCCACTACTTCACCAACTCGCTGATCGTGGCGGGCTCGGCGACGGTCTGCTCGGTGGTCATCGCGGTCTTCGCCGCCTACGCGGTGAGCCGCTACCGCTTCCGCGGCAAGCGGCTCTTCACCGTCACGGTGCTGTCCACCCAGATGTTCCCGGGCATCCTGTTCCTGCTGCCCCTGTTCCTGATCTTCGTCAACATCGGGAACTCCACCGGACTCGCCCTCTACGGCTCCCGCGGCGGCCTCATCCTGACCTATCTGACCTTCTCGCTGCCGTTCTCCATCTGGATGCTGATCGGCTACTTCGAGTCGGTGCCGCGCGAGTTGGACGAGGCCGCCGCGGTGGACGGCTGCGGTCCGCTCGGGGCGCTCCTGCGGGTGGTGGTGCCCGCCGCGGTGCCCGGGATCGTCGCGGTCGCCGTGTACGCGTTCATGACCGCCTGGGGCGAAGTGCTGTTCGCCTCCGTCATGACCAACGACGCCACCCGCACCCTGTCCGTCGGCCTCCAGGGCTACGCCACACAGAACGACGTCTACTGGAACCAGGTCATGGCCGCGTCGCTCGTCGTCAGCGTCCCCGTGGTCGCGGGGTTCCTGCTCCTCCAGCGCTACCTGGCCGCCGGGCTCACCGCCGGGGCCGTCAAATGACCCAGCCGGAAAGGACATCCGTGACCAACCGGATCGACTACACCGCACTGCCGGACGACTTCGTCTGGGGCGTTGCCACATCCGCCTACCAGATCGAGGGGGCGGTCTCGGAGGACGGCCGCGCCCCCTCCATCTGGGACACCTTCTCGCACACCCCGGGGAAGATCGACAACGACGATACCGGGGATCTGGCCTGCGATCACTACCACCGATGGCGCGAGGACATCGCCCTGATGCGCCGACTCGGCGTCGGCGCCTACCGGTTCTCGCTGGCCTGGCCGCGGATCGTGCCCGACGGCGACGGCCGGGTCAACGCCAAGGGCCTGGCCTTCTACGACCGGCTCGTCGACGGCCTCCTCGACGCGGGCATCACCCCCTCGGCCACCCTCTACCACTGGGACCTGCCGCAGGCACTCCAGGACCGCGGCGGCTGGCCCGAGCGGGAGACCGCGGAGCATCTGGCCGCCTACGCGCAGGTCGTCGCCGAAAAGCTCGGCGACCGCGTGCACCACTGGGCCACGCTCAACGAGCCGCTGTGCTCGGCCTGGATCGGCCACCTCGAAGGCCGGATGGCGCCCGGCGTCACGGACCTCACCGCGGCGGTGCGCGCCTCCTACCACCTGTTGCTCGGGCACGGCCTGGCCACCCAGGCGATCCGGGCCGCCGCGCCGGACGCCGAGGTGGGCATCGTCAACAACCTCAGTACCGTCGAGCCCGCCACCGGATCCGAGGCGGACGCCGCCGCGGCACGGCGGATGGACGGCCACACCAACCGCTGGTGGCTCGACCCCGTGCACGGCCGCGGGTTTCCCGCGGACATGCGGGAGGTGTACGGCGTGGAGCTGCCCGAGCGCGCCGGCGATCCGCAGATCATCGCGCAGCCGCTGGACTGGCTGGGCCTGAACTACTACTTCCCAGCGGTCGTCACCGCCGAGCCGTCCGGCCCGCCGCCCCACGCCCGCCAGGTGCGACGGCTGCACGTACCGCGGACGGGCATGGACTGGGAGATCGACGCCGGTGGCATCGAGACCTTGCTGCTGCGGCTCACGCACGAGTACGCACCGCGCAAGATCTACGTCACCGAGAACGGCTCCGCCTACCCCGACATCGTGCGCCCCGAAGGCACGGTCGCGGACCCCGAGCGGACGCAGTATCTGCACGACCATGTGACGGCGTGCGCCCGCGCGGCCCGCAAGGGAGCCCCCCTGGCGGGGTATTTCGCCTGGTCCCTGATGGACAACTTCGAGTGGGCGTACGGCTACGACAAGCGCTTCGGCCTCTTCCACGTCGACTACGCCACCCAGCGCCGCACCATCAAGGACAGCGGCCGGCACTACGCCGAACTGATCCGCGGCCATCCGCGCCGCACCAGCCCGCACGCGGCCTGAACCCCGGGCGCAGGAGAGGGCCGGCCCCCCTACGGCATCGCGGGGGCCGGCCCTCTCCTGCGGTCCGGCGGCGTTACTCGATGACGAGTTCCACCTCGATGTTGCCGCGGGTGGCCTTCGAGTACGGGCAGAAGTCGTGGGTCGCCTCCACCAGCCGGCGGCCGGTCTCGCCGGCGAGGGCGTCCGGCAGCTCCACGCGCATGATCACGGCGAGACCGAAGCCGGTGTCGTCCTTGCCTATGGAGACCTCCGCGGTCACCGAGACGTCCTTGGTGTCGATCTTCATCTGCCGGCCGACGTTGCTCATCGCGCTGGCGAAGCAGGCCGCGTAACCCGCGGCGAAGAGCTGCTCCGGGTTGGTGCCGGCGCCGTTGCCGCCGAGGGCCGGGGGCATGGCCAGGGCGAGGTCGATCTGCCCGTCGGAGCTGACGGCCCGGCCCTCTCGGCCATTGGCGGTGGCGACAGCGGTGTACAGCGCGTCCATCTCGGTTCCCTTCGAAAGCCGGCGACCGTTCCCCGGCCGCCCGATGAGCCCCACAGTGGCACATTTTTAAATTGAGCACAACTCAGTTGTGCACAACCCAATCGACCGCGACGCGTTAACCTGGACGCATGGCCACGCTCCCGGTACCCGACGCCGAACTCCTCCGCCTCGACCATCAGGTCTGCTTCTCGCTCCACGCCGCCTCGCGCGCGTTCGGCGGCGTCTACCGGGACGCCCTCAAGGACCTCGGCCTGACCTACCCCCAGTACCTCGCCATGCTCGTCCTCTGGGAACACGGCCCGCAGCCCGTCAAGACCATCGGCGAACAGCTCCGCCTGGACTCCGGAACCCTCTCCCCGCTCCTGAAGCGCCTGGAAACCGCCGGCCTGGTACGCCGCGAGCGCAGCAGCGAGGACGAGCGTTCGGTCACCATCCACCTCACCACCGCGGGTGAGGACCTCCGCGAACAGGCGCTACCGGTACCGCGCAGGATGCTGGCCGCCACCGGCCTGACGGTCGACGAGCTCCGCACCCTGCGGGGCTTGTTGAGCCGGGTCACCACCGCGCTCGACGAGTCCTGACAGGCCCGGCCGACTCCCTTCGCCGCGACCACCCCCGGCGCAGCCCGGGGCACCGGAACCCCTGACCGGACGTGCCTCTTTTCCCGGTCCATGGGCGTCCGCCCCGTACCTTCTCGCAGGCCCGGGGCGTTAGGACGGGCAGATGCCTTCCGCGGTGCGCGCCCCAGTTGTGCGCCTCTCGTACACCCCGGCGCACTCATCACCCCATTGAGCTACCACGGTTGGGGAGTCTTCGGGGACGAAGGTGCACAAGAAGGCGTATAAAGGGTGGCCGAACCAGCCGGAGCCGCCTGCGAGCACCCCAGGACGCGGTTGGCAGCATCGCCTACGACAAGCGGAGGAGCGCCACGTGAATGCGGCAGAAGTTGTCAACACCTTGCTGGTCCAACGATTCGGAGTCGCACCGGTCGACGTCACCGACGAAACCCCGCTGCGCAATCTGCGCATGGACTCCCTGGCGCTGGAAGAACTCCGGGTACTCATCGAGGAGGAGCTGGACATCGACCTCGATGCGGTGGCGCTGACCTCGCGGGACACCGTGGGTCAGCTGGTGGCGGCCGTCGACGGCGAACTCGTCGCGTGACGGGCCGCCGAGAGCCGTTCTCCGCGGCGGTGACCGGCCTGGGGCTGGTGACCGCCGCCGGGGTGGGCGCGAAGGCCACCTGGCATTCCGTCACCCAGGACAGCACGCCGAGCGGAGTGCTGCGGCAGGAGGAACTCGCCGATCTGCCCTGCGACTTCATGTACACCGTCGCGGGACTGGACACCACCGAAGTGCTGGGAGTCGCCGCGCAGCGGCTGATGGACCGTTTCTCCCAGCTCGCGGTGATCGCCGCCCGGGAAGCCCTGGCGGATGCCGGGCTCGACCCGGAGACCTGGGACAGCGACCGCGTCGCCGTCGTCATCGGCTCCGCCCACGGCGGGCTGACCTTCTACGACGAGCAGCACGTCGCCATGTCCAACCGCGGCGCCCGCCGCGTCTCCCCCAAGCTCGCCCCCCTCACCGTCGTCAACAGCGCCGCAAGCAGCGTCTGCATGGACATCGGCGCGCGCGGCCCCAGCCTGGGCGTGGCGACCGCCTGCTCCTCCGGGACCGTCGCCCTGGGCACCGCGCATCAGTTGCTGCGCACCGGGGCCTGCGACATCGCCATCGCCGGCGGCGCCGAGTCGCCCCTCTCCCGCCTGCTGATCGCCAGCGCCTGCCAGATGAAGGCCGTCTCCACCCGCCGCGACGACCCGTCGGCCGCCTGCCGCCCCTTCGACGCGGCCCGTGACGGTTTCGTCGTCGGCGAGGGCGCGGGCCTGCTCGTCCTGGAGCGCCCCGAGCACGCCAAGGCGCGCCGGGCGACCGTCCGCGCCCATGTCTCCGGCTACGGCGCGTCCAGCGACGCGTACGCGGCGGTGGCGCCGGATCCCGACGGCAACGGCATCGAGCGCGCCCTGCGGACCGCGATGGCCGACGCGGAGGTGTCGGCCGGTGACATCGGCCATGTCAACGCCCACGGCACGTCGACGGTGGTCAACGACCTCATCGAGGCCACCATGCTGCAGCGGGTGCTCGGCGACCACCCCTTGGTGACGTCGACCAAGGCCATGACCGGGCACACCCTGGGCGCCGCCGGTGGCATCGAGACCGCGCTCACCGTGCTCGCCCTGGAGCATCAGCTGGTGCCGCCGACGGCCAACCTCGACGAGCCCGATCCGCAGATCCCGATCGAGATCGTGCGCGCGGAAGCCCGGCGGTCGACCTTCGACTGCGCGGTCAAGACGTCGCTCGGTTTCGGCGGGCACAATGCCGCGCTCGTCCTCACGCGCGCTTGACGCCCCACCCGCGTACCGGTCCCCCACCATCGCAACCGGCCGCGTGCGCGCCCTGCGGGCCGCCACGGTGCCGGCCGGCGGCGGCCCGCGGCGGCCCGCGCCCCCTGCCGACCGAGGCGGGCCGGGCCGGGCGCACCGCTCGGCACCGCCCGTCCCCGCCGGTCTCCCGAGAAGGAATCAGCCATGTCCGAGGAAACCATCCGCTCTCTGTCAGTGGGCGGGTTGCCGTATTCCTACCGGCTGCTGCGCCAGCCGGACCGGATCACCGAGCCCGTGATGGTGCTGGGTGGCGCGCTGCAGGGGATGTTCGGCTGGCCGCAGATGGAAGATCATGTCGGGCCGGTCGCGGACGTCGTCACGGCCGACCTGCCCGGCATGGGGAGCGCCGACCCGCTGCCGCCGGGTCCGAGCATCGACGTCATGTGCGCGGCGATCGGGGGCATCATCGAGGATCTGGGCGTCCCGCGGATCAACGTCTTCGGCTTCTCCTACGGCGCGGGCCTCGCCTACGGCTACGCCCAGCGCCATCCGCGACATGTCGCGCGGCTCGCCCTCGGCGGAGTGCCGGCGCACATCAGCGCCGCGCAGCTGGACCACTGGCGACGCGCCGCCGGCCACCTCGCGAGTGGTGACATCGAGACCTTCGCCACGCTGGTCGCGGAGGGTCTGATGTGCCTGGACGAGGCTCGGCACGTCACCCGCCGCAAGCTGGCCTTCCGCTACGTCCGGCGCGCGATGCTGCATGCGGCCCGCCACTCCCCGCACGCCGTCGACGCGCTGGGGCGCGCACTGTCGGACCGTCCGGACTTCTCCGGCGGCCTGAGCGGCGTACCGACCCTCGTCTTCAGCGGCGAGCACGACACGGTGACCTCCCCGGCCCGGCAGCGCGACTTCGCGGCCACCATCGAGGGCAGTCGCTTTCTGACGATCCCGGACGCCGATCACTGGGTGGTGCTCGAACGCCCCCAGGAAGTGGCCGACCTGGCGGCACGCTTCTTCACCGACGGACCCCTCAGCTCGGCGCCGTGCCTCACGCCGATCAGGCCCGAGCGGTGGCCCCGTCCGGCACGTCCCACGCATGACCAGGCCCAACTCAGCGTCTGAGCAACGCACTTGCGCGATGGGCGCCGAGTTCGTCGGCGCCCGTCGAGCGAGCACCGGGTGCGGAACGTACCGCTCGGCGATCCGATTGCCCCGGGCACACGGTCGCCCGGCTCCGGTTTCCGCATGAGCCTTTACATGCCCTTGCGGTTATATAACCGCCGAGCGATACTGAGTCCATGCCCATACCGTTCGACGTCCTCGCGGAACCGAGCCGGCGCAGAATCCTCGATCTGCTCCTGGAGCGTCCCCATCTGGTCGGCGAGCTGACCGATCAGCTCGGCCTGAGCCAGCCCGGGACCTCCAAGCATCTGCGGGTGCTGCGCGAGGCCGGGCTCGTGCGGGTACGACAAGAGGCACAGCGCCGCTGGTACGAGCTGCGCCCCGAACCGCTCGCGGAACTCGACGCATGGCTCGCGCACTACCGGCACCTGTGGACCGGAAGCCTCGACGCGCTCGAACGGCATCTCGACGCGACGGAGGACGACCCGCGACGAATCCGCACTCCGACACCCTCACCACCGCCGACGGACGGACCGCACTGCACATGGTGCGCCGGCTCGCCCATCCCCCGAAGAAGGTCTGGTCCGCGATCACGGACCCGGCCCGAATCGGCCAGTGGTTCCCCTCCGAGGTCGCCGTGGAACTCACCCCCCGGCGGGGCGATGACCTTCTTCATGCCCGGAGTGAGCGGGCCCGCCATGACCGGCACGGTCACCGACGTCGACCCGCCCCGGCTGTTCGCCTTCACCTGGGGCGAGGACCATCTGAGCTGGGAGATCACCCCTGACGGGGAGGGCTCGCTGCTCACCCTGGTGCACACCTTCGGCGACCGCTTCGGCGGTGCCAGCTTCGCTTCCGGCTGGCACCTGTGCCTCACCGGCCTGTCGCAGCTGCTGGACGGCGAAGCGCCCGCCGTGGCCCCCGACACCGGCGAACTGCACGAGGCGTACCTCGAACAGTTCGACCTCGGCCGAGGTGTGGTGGAGGACACCGCGGACGGTCCACGGATCCGCTTCGAGCGGCAGCTCGTACGCCCCGCCGAGGCCGTCTGGGCGGAACTGACCGAGGGCCGCGAACCGACCGCCGGCGCACCTGCCCCGGAAGGCTTCACCGCGGAGGGAGTACCCGCCGGGCCCGTCAGCGAGGTGCGGGCGCCGACGACGCTGGCGTACGCCTGCCCACCGGGCGGGACCGTGCGCTGGGAGCTGGGGAGCGGGACCGGCCACGGCGCCCGCCTCGTCCTCACCCGGACCGGGCCGCCGGGATTCGACACGGACGCCGCCCTGGCAGCCTGGCATGACCGGATCGAGCACCTCGCGGCCCGACTGCTGGACGGCTGACCAGGACCGGGCCCGCATCCCGGCGGTCCGGCGATTCACCTCACGCCCCCTGCCCGCGCGCAGGGGGCGCTCCCTTGGGGTCACACGCGCGAGACGGGAAGAAAGGGCTCTCGCCCGTGTGAGCCAGGCAACTTCGCACGGGGCTCCGATACCGCGCCGAGGTGATGCCGGGCACAGGGCGTACGTCACGTACGAGGAGGGGTAGTGGCGTGGTTTCCGGCCCTGCACCACCAAATGCGGCCCGATTCGGGCATCTCACCCCATCTCACGAAGAGGGGTAGTACAAGGCATCTTTGCCTGCATCCAGGACGGGCGCTACCAATGTTTCCGGTAGCGCCGAGAACGAGCCGACGACCTCATCCAGTGAGGCGAGCACGGCAGTCTCCCTCGGTCGCACAAGCGCCGCCGAAGGCCGCCACCCGCCACCCGCACCTGGAAGAGGTCACTCCGCATGCCGAACTTCACCCTGCTCCGCACCGCCCGCATCACCCGTACCCACAAGATCGCCACCGCTGTGCTGGCCGGCGCGGCCGCCACCACGGGCCTGGCGTTCACCGCGGCGCCGAGCGACGCCGACACCTCCGCCTCGCACGCACCGGCCGCGGTCCAGCCGGTCAGCGCCGACGGCCAGCCGACCACGCCGAAGGACAAGGCCGAGGACGCCAAGAAGAAGGCGGCCGCCGAGCACACCGCCCAGCAGGCCGCGAACCGTTCCACCGAGCGCAAGCCGATGGCGGCCCCGAAGGCCGCCCCCAAGGCCGCGCCCAAGGCAGCGCCGAAGGCCGCACCCAAGGCGGCTCCGAAGCCCGCCCCCAAGACCTACGCGAACAACCTCGACGGCTGGATCCGCCAGTCCCTGGACATCATGAAGGCCAAGGGCATCCCCGGCAGCTACGAGGGCCTGCACCGCAACATCATCCGTGAGTCCGGCGGCGACCCCAACGCGGTCAACGACTGGGACATCAACGCCATCAACGGCGTGCCCTCCAAGGGCCTGCTGCAGGTGATCCAGCCCACGTTCGACGCCTACCACGTGGCCGGAACGCCCGACAAGCTGACCGACCCGATCGCGAACATCACCGCCGCCGCCAACTACGCGGCCGACCGCTACGGCTCCATCGACAACGTCGACTCCGCCTACTGAGCAGAGTTCGCACACCTGGACGGCGCCCCCTGGGGCGCCGCCCGCCCCTGGCAACTCCAATGGCCCTGACCGCCTTCTGCGGTCAGGGCCATTGGAGTTTGCCGTTTTGAGCGGGTGTCAGTTCGCTCCGCCCAGCGGAAGCAGGCTCCCGACGACCTCACGCAGCACCTGACCCGCGACGCGGAGGCCCGCCCGCTCCTTCGCGGTGAGCGGCTCCGAGTCCTTGACCGTCCGCCCGTTGACGATGATGCGCTTCTCCTTGGTGGTGGCGTGCTTCTCCCTGTCGGTGACGTGCCTCGGACTGTCGCTGGTCCGTTGGATGCTGATGTGCAGGGGGCCGTCGGCGGGCGCGGCAGCGGAGGCGACCCCGGTGGCGAGGGATCCGGCGAGGACGATGCCGGAGAGAACGACGGGCAGACGACGACGGAGCATGAGCGGTTCCTTACGGTGAGTGGTGACGGTGTCCGCTCTCACCTTCCGCGACGTCGGCCCGGGCGGCCATTCGACAGCGCCCGCGCTGATACGAACGGACCAGCGGCACCGCTGTATCGCCGTAACGAGGCGCACGAACGGCCGACCCCTGCCGGCCCCTTTCCTCTTACACACCGGGCGCGAATCGCCTGAACTGGCCTCCGGTGAAGTGCTCCACGCCACTTCCGGGCCCCCCGAGCGCCGCCACCGGGATTCTCGCCCCCCTTTTCGCGATGCTCCTCATGGGTGCGAAAGCCCGTCGCGGAACCGCAGTTCGCTGTGAGCCAGACAACTTCGAGACCCCGCGAAAAGGGCCTGCGAAGCCCCCGTCAGGTGATGCCCGGCACAGGACTTAGGTCACGTACGAACGCGCTTAGTTCCGGCCCTTCGGGGCCCACCCCGCCCGAGCCGCTCTGACCCCGGGTCCTTCGGTCCCGCGCACGAAGAGCGGTAGTACAAGGCACCTTTGCCACCGTCCTCGGCCCGCGTTAACCATGGATTCCGGACGCACCGAGAAGAGCTTGCGACCTCGGCCCCGATGGGCGAGCGCGGCGAAGACACTCGGTCTCCCTAGCGCCACAAAGGCCACCTCCCCGTCCCCATACCTGGAAGAGGTCACTCTGCATGCGTAGCTTCACCCTGCCCCGCGCTGCCCGTACCACCCGCATTACCCGTACCCACAAGATCGCCACCGCCCTGCTGGCCGGCGCAGCCGCCACCACGGGCCTGGCAGTCACCGCAGCGCCCGGCGCCCAGGCCGCCTCCAAGCCGGCGACTTCCGCCACGGCCGACGTGAAGGTCACGGCCGTCGCCAAGCAGGAGGCAGCCGCCAAGAAGGCCGCCGCCAAGGCCGACACCCCCAAGACTTATGCGAACAACCTCGACGGCTGGATCCGTGAGTCCCTGGACATCATGAAGGCCAAGGGCATCCCCGGCAGCTACGAGGGCCTGCACCGCAACATCATGCGGGAGTCCGGCGGCGACCCGAACGTCTCGAACGACTGGGACATCAACGCCGTCAACGGCACGCCCTCCAAGGGCCTGCTGCAGGTGATCCAGCCCACGTTCGACGCCTACCACGTGGCCGGTACGCCCGATAACCTCACCGACCCGGTCGCGAACATCACCGCCGCCGCCAACTACGCGGCCGACCGCTACGGCTCCATCGACAACGTCGACTCCGCCTACTGAGCCCGATCGATCGGACGCGGCGGAACAGGGGGACGTTCCAACGCGGCAGTGACATGACGTGATAACAGAAGGAGCCGACACGGTCGGCCGGACAGTTGGCAACGCGGCGACACGGCGCGTTCGCCGCTGCGCCAGCGAAGCGGGTCCCGGCACACGCCGGGGCCCGCTTTCGTGTCTCCCGGTACGAGGCGCGGACGCGCACGGGCGGCGCACACCCCGATCGCGAGGGCATTTCGATCGCACAAGGCGAGCCGCCCCAGGTCGCTCGGATCCGGGCAGGGACCGCAGTACGTGACGGCCACACGAGTGAGATGGCGGGGCCTGTCGTCGGCCTGACGGCCTGTTGGCCCAGGAGACCGGCGCTCGCGGCGTAGAAAGTCTTCTTATCGGCAGGATTCTGCTCAAATGCTGTCGAACCTGACCACCCGAAGGCCTTCGGAGGCATGCGATGCCCTTGCGCAGATCCGGTCCGGCCCGCCGCACACGCACCGTTGCGGCCGGAACTCTCATTTCCTTTTTCTCCGTGCTCGCTCTGCCACTCGCGCTGTCGGGCTCCGCCGGGGCGTCCCAGGCGGGGCAGGGTCCCGCCCATCCCGAGCAGGACTGGATGGGCTCCACCATCGCTGCCCATGAGGGCATCGACCGCGCCGCGGACACCGAGCCGCAGACGTCGTCAAGTTCCGTGGCCGGCGTGGACGTCTCCAGCCACAACGGCAATGTCGGGTGGGCGGCACTGCACAAGACCGGGGTGCGCTTCGCGTACGTCAAGGCCACCGAAGGGACGGGCTACAAGAACCCGTACTTCCATCAGCAGTACCGGGGCGCGTACGACGCGGGGATGATCCACGGCGCGTACCACTTCGCGCTGCCGAACCATTCCAGCGGCGCCACCCAGGCGAAGTACTTCGCCTCCCACGGCGGCGGCTGGTCGAAGGACGGCAAGACGCTGCCCGGTGCGCTCGACATGGAGTACAACCCCTACGGCGCGACCTGCTACGGCAAGAGCCACGCGGGGATGGTCAGCTGGATCGCGGACTTCTTCCGTACGTACCGGGCGCAGACCGGCCGCGACGCGGTGATCTACACCTCGGCCAACTGGTGGAAGACGTGCACCGGCAACTCCAGCCGGTTCGGCAAGACCAACCCGCTGTGGATCCCGCGGTACGCCTCGTCCGTCGGCACGCTGCCGGCCGGCTGGCGCTTCCACACCATCTGGCAGCACACCTCCTCCGGGAAGCCGGTCGGCGACCGCAACCGCTTCAACGGCGCCTACAGCCGCCTCAAGGCTCTCGCGAACGGCTGAACCCCACGGCCCGGCGCACGACCACGGCCGGGCCCCCCCCCCCCCGGGGGGGGGGGGGGGGCCGCGGGGGGGGGCCGGCCCCGGCGGCAGGCCGGACCGGCGCTCCCGCAACAGTTTCCATCATCATTTTCCCGCTGCGGACAACGCCGTTCGAGGAGCGGCGAATTTACGCTGAAGTGCGGGGACGGGGTTATCCGGAGGGGCTCTGCGCACTTGCATCCGGGGGTGTTCGAAGGCCGGGGAGAAAGTTTATCGGCCGGAGGTACAACCATTCCTGACCGATCCCTGTCCAACACTGTGAAATGACCACGCGACGCGCACCATCCAACGGGGGGATTCCCATGAAGCGTTCACGTGCCATCGCAGGATCCGCAGTGCTGGCCGTGGCCGGCCTCGCCACCATGGCCACTGCCACCACCGCATCCGCCGCTCCGGCGCCCGCCGCCTACAACGGAGCCTGCGGAAGCGGCTACAGCGTAGTGAATTCCGTGCCGATCACCGGAAAAGGAAAGGTGTATCTCACGTACAACTCCAAAACCGGAAAGAACTGTGTGGTGACGGTCCGGAACAGCCCCGGATCGGCGGTATACATGTACACCTATCTCGCGGCGAGCGACGGAAGTTCCGACGCGGTTTGGGACAGCGGCCTTTACACGTCCTACGCGGGTCCGGTCTACCTGCCGGCGAAGGGTCTGTGCGTGGACTGGGGCGGCACGATCGAGACCGTCAGCGTCAGCGTGTCGGGGTCCAACTGCGGCCGTATGGCTGCTGGGGTCGTGACACACAGCTGACACGACGGCCGCCACGCGGCGCATGAGTAGTCGACGACGGGTCCCGGGCAACGCGCCCAGGGGCCCGTTGTGCATGCCCCCGAATCACACAGGGCCCGCGAGCCTGCCGGTTTCGAGGCCAACCGCCTCGCGTGGCGGTAGCGGCGCACGCAAAAGGCCGGATCGTAGCCGATGGCGCCAGAGCGTTGCCCGCCTTTGCGCATCATCGCTGAATCGGATCCTTTGCCCCATGCAAAGATTAGCGTGACTCATGCCCAGCAGTCCGCCGTGACGCAGCGCTCGCAGGCGAATTGTCCCGCGCTCCAGGAGGCATGATGAAGTCTCACGCTCGGAATCCCAGGCAGCGCGCCGGCCGCGGTCGTGTGCTCACCCTCACCGTCGCCGTCGTGGCGGCCATCGCCGCCGTCTCCGTCTGGCTGACCCAGAGAGACAGCTCAGGCGATCAGTCGGTCTCCGCCAACCTCCCCGCGGCAGCTGCCGGGCCGGCTGCCCGTCAGGCCGGTGGCACAGGCGCGGTCACCGAGTTGGACAAGACCTTCCTCATCAAGGTGCGGCAGGCAGGATTGTGGGAGATACCGGCCGCCCGGCTCGCCCAGACGCACGCATCGAGCGAAGCCATCAAGCGCGCCGGCATGCATGTGCTCGACGGCCACAGCAAGCTCGACCAACTGGTCCGCGAGGACTCCGAGGCGTTGAGCGCGCCGATCCCCGACCAGGCCACTCCCGAGCAGCAAGGCTGGGTCGACCAGCTGAAGGATGTCCGGGGCCGGGCCTTCGACCAGCTCTTCGTCGACCTGCTGCGGGCCTCCCACGGCAAGATCTTCGTCACCATCGGCGAGGTCCGCGCCACCACCAAGAACGCCCTGATACGACGGCTGGCGACCCAGACCAACAACACGGTCCAGGACCACATGGACGTGCTGGAGGACACCGGTCTCGTCACGGACGCGACGCTGGACGATGTCGCCTCCACCATTCCCAAGTGAACGCCTGCGCCACTCCCGGGTGAACGAACCCCACCGGTGACGTCCCCCGTTCCGCCGGCTCAGGCACCATGCTGCGCCGAGGCGTCGGCCCATCCCAGCGGGTGCAGCTCCTGGTCCCGCGCGGGCGGCTCACCGCCCGCCTCGTTGAGAACGGTCAACGCCTTGACGAGAGCCGTGCGCTGACCTGGGGCGAGGCGCGCAACGATCGCGCTGATCTCGGCGCGGCGGCGGCTGGTGACGTCCTCCACGGTGCGATGTCCCTCGTCCGTGAGTCGCAGCAGGGTTTCGCGGCGGTTGTCGGGGTTGGTCTGCCGGTCCGCCAGGCCCGCGGCGATCAGCCGGTCCACCATGCGCATCGCTGTCGAGGGGGCAACCTGCAGGAGTACGGCGAGGTCGACCAACTTGGTGACTCCGCGCGTGGAGAGCACCACCAGCATCCGGAACTGCGGCAGCGTCACCCGCTCCTCGACCGCCGCGAGCGAGCGCGCAGACACCGCGACCAGCAATCGCGATGCCGTGAGCACCGCACGGGTCACCTCGTCCACATCATCCACGTCCGGCACAGGGGATTCACACTCGCTCATTCCCCATTTCTACCGCCCTGGGCACCCCGCGCGCTCACCCGGCCATCCCGCACTGCCATGCACCGGGAGCAGCCGTCACCGGTTCAAGGTCCGACTCGCCCCAGTGCATTTAGACTGTGCAAAAGTTGCATGGTCGAAGGTTCCGCCCCCGGCCTCGCTCCCCGATCACGGCCGAGGGCGGAAGCTTCCAGATCCCGGAAGGCGACGATGACGCACCGGTTCTCGACGCACGGACGCCCGCAACTCCCCACCGGATGGCGACGCTTCCTGGCCCGCCTGCCCATCCGCCTCTACCGCGCGGGCCTCGGCGCGCTCTTCGGCAGGAGACTGCTCCTGTTGCACCACACGGGCCGCCGCACGGGGCTGCGCCGCAGCGTGGTCCTGGAGGTGATCGCGTACGAGCGGAACGGCGACTCGCTCAGCTGGACGATCGCGTCCGGATTCGGCCCCGCCGCGGCCTGGTACCAGAACCTGCTCCACGACCCGCGGGCCACGATCCGGTTCGGCAATCGCCGCTACCCCACCACCGCGTACTTCCTGCCCCCGGAGGACGGTGCCGCCCTGATGGCCGGTTACGCTCCCCGGCACCCGCGGCTCGCCCGCCGACTGTGCTCCTTCATGGGATTCGACGTGGACGGCAGCGAGGCCGCGTTCCGCGAGGCCGGGCGGTCCATCCCGTTCGTACGCCTGGAGGCGAATGCCGCGGAGCACCTCGCGTGATCAGTCGTCGCCACCGCTCACGGCGCGGGAGCTTCGGTCGGCACGGATCGGTCGAGCCGCGGCCCTCGGTTCAGTGGCCGCCGGTGAGTTCGCCGCTGAGCGTCTTGTGGAGGCGGGCGCTGGGCTCGTTCAGCCCGACGATCTCCACGCTCTTGCCGCGCTGTTGGTACTTCGCCTCGATGGCGTCGAGCGCCGCGACGGACGAGGCGTCCCAGATGCGGGAGGCGGTCAGGTCGATGACGACCTTCTCCGGGTCCTCCGCGTATCGGAACTGCGACATCAGGTCGTTGACGGAGGCGAAGAACAGCTCGCCGGTGACGGAGTAGACGACCTGGGTGCCGTCCGGGTCGGTGACCGCGGTGACATGGGCGAGGTGGGCGACACGGCGCGCGAAGACGACCATCGCGCTGACGCTGCCGACGACCACGCCGATGCCCAGGTTGTCGGTGGCCAGCACGACGGCGACGGTGATCACCATGACCGCGGTCTCGCCGACCGGCAGCCGCCTCAGGGTGGCCGGTTTGATGGAGTGCCAGTCGAAGGTACCGACCGACACAAGGATCATCACGGCGACCAGTGCCGCCATCGGGATCCTGGAGACCACCGGGCCCAGGACGATGCACAGGATGAGCAGGAAGAACCCGGCGAGGAAGGTGGAAAGCCTGGTACGCGCCCCGTTCTTGACGTTGATCATCGTCTGGCCGATCATCGCGCAGCCGCCCATGCCGCCGAGGAATCCGGTGACGATGTTGGCGATGCCCTGACCCACGCATTCGCGGGTCTTGTCGGACTGCGTGTCGGTGATCTCGTCGACCAGCTTGGCGGTCATCAACGACTCCATCAGTCCGACGAGGGCCATCGCCAGTGCGTAAGGAGCGATGACGGTCAGGGTGTGGAAGGAGAAGGGGACGTCCGGAAGTCCGGGAACGGGCAGCGAGGAGGGCAGCTTGCCCTTGTCACCCACGGTGGGGACGGCGATGCCGGCCGCCACTGTGACGACCGTCAAAACCGCGATGGACACCAGCGGCGCCGGAACCGTCCTGGTGATGCGGGGAAAGAACACCATGAGTGCCAGACCGGCGATGACCAGGGGATACACCGGCCAGGGAACGTCGAGAAGGTTGGGTATCTGGGCCGTGAACAGCAGGATGCCCAGGGCGTTGACGAAGCCCACCATCACCGACCGCGGCACGAACCGCATCAGTTGGGCCACCCTCAGCACGCCGAGCACGATCTGGAAAACACCGGCCAGGATCACCGTCGCAATCAGGAAGCCGAGGCCGTACTGACGGACCACGGGGGCGACGACCAGGGCCACCGCACCGGTGGAGGCGGAGATCATCGCGGGCCGGCCGCCGACGAAGGCGATCACCATGGCCATGCTGCAGGCCGCGAACAATCCCACCTTGGGATCGACTCCGGCGATGACCGAGAACGAGATCGCCTCGGGAATCAGCGCCAGCCCGACGACCAGACCGGCCAGGGCCTCGGTGCGAAAGACCTTCGGGGACAGCCACGGCGGGCGCGAGCCGGGAATCCAGGAGGCCGGGGAGAGTGCGGAGGTGGACACGGAAGCGGTACCTGTCGTGCTCGGGCACACCTGACATCACCATGCGGCGTGCTGGGGAGCGCAGACGGCCGGGCCGGCAATCTGCGGAGCCCGCGCACGGCGGGCGATGTCACGGGCTGCGCAGGGAACGACCGCGCTCCCGGCATGCTCAAGAGCGATGGGTCACGGCGGGCAGGCGGCAGCGCTGAGCATCAGCGACATGCGTACGCTTCCTCCCGCGGAGATCGGACCTGGTCAGCCGGGCCGACCATCTCATTGCCCAGCAACTCTACCCTAACGTTAGAGTAGGGATGGACGCCCGACCGCCCGGGCGCCTCCGCGCGGGACACGAGGGGTGCACACGTGAGCAGCGAGCACATGCAGATCGGCGAGGTCGCCGTGCGCACCGAACTGTCGCTGCGCACGATCCGGCACTACGAGGAAACCGGGCTGGTCATCCCTTCCGCCCGCTCACAGGGCGGCTTCCGCCTCTACACGGAGGCCGACGTCACGCGTCTGATGGTGATCCGCAGAATGAAGCCGCTCGGTTTCACCCTGGACGAGATGCGCGACCTGCTGCGGGCGACCGACCGGCTCGACTCCGGCGACGAACTGTCGGACGGCGAACGGAACGAAGCCTTGGACCGGGTGCGCGACTTCGAGCGGAGGGCCGCCGAGCGGGTGGCGGATCTGCGCAGGCAACTGGCGCGCGCCGAGGAGTTCGCCGGCACACTGCGCGAGCGCCTCGCCCCGGTGCCCTCCAGCTGATCGCCGCGGGCCGGCGCCCTGCCGCGTCAGGCGTCACCGGTGGCGAGTGCGATGAGGTTCCAGGTCGCGGTTCCGCCCGGGTCGAGGACCCGATGCAGGTGCGCGCCCGGCAGCATCGAGATGCTCGCCGGCCCGCGGGATGCGTGGTCGAAGTCGCCGCAGGCGTTACGTCGTCGCAGGTGGGAGGGTGAGCCCCGCCCGCCTGACCGCTTCCGGCAGGCTCTCGCACCCGAGCAGTCCGGTGACGGAGCGCGTCGTCAGGTCGTGCCAGGCGCCGGCCCCGCGCAGCATCGCGTGGTCGCCGCCCGGCATCGTCAGGGCGTACGCCTCGGCGCCGGCCGTCCGTGCGCGGCCGGCGAACAGGGCCGTTGCCCGCGGGTCGGTGACGCGGTCCCGGTCCCCGTGCAGCAGGACGACGCGCTTGCCCGTCAGATGGTCGACGGGTTCCTCGTCGGGACACCAGGGTGCCAACCCGACGACACCGCCGACGGACGGATGCCGGGCGGCCCGCAGTGCGGCCCGGCCGCCCATGGAGTGCCCCACCAGCACCACGGGCAGCTCGCCGAGGAGCGCGGTGAGGTCGTCGAGGGCACGCTGCGCATCCGCGGCGGCGTCGGCGCGCGTGCCGTTCCAGCCACGGTGGCGGTAGCGCACCGCGCCGAGTGCCACGTTCTCCTCCCGGGTGGCGCGGGCGATCGCCCTGGCGAACGGCACCATCCGCCGCCCCGGCAGGTTCCACCGCGTGGGGGCCTCCAGCCCGTCGGCGCGACCGCCGTGCAGCAGCAGGACGGCCGCCCGCGGTGTTTCCGGTCGTCGGCTCAGCACGAGCGTGGACATCGGCCGGTCCCGTCGCCGGGACCGCGCCGTCGCTTCGTCATCCGTCATCGCACTTCCTTCATCGTCCCCGGATCGCTCGCCGCCGGCCGGCCTCGGTGAGTCGCCGCAGGGCAGCGTGGGCTCCCCTTCGTTCATTCGGAGCGTAGACGGCGGTGGATCGGTCGCGGGAGGGAGCGGGGGGAGGCTTGGTCGGCTCTCTCCCGATGTCACCGACCGCGGTGTTAGCGGTGTGTTAGTGGATCATCAGCGCCGCCGGAGAGTGTGGTTTCCGCGGAACGGAGTGGGCCCCGGGGCCGGGCTCCGGAACGTACACAGGAAGCAACCAGGGGGAATCATGTCGCATCACACCACGCTCCACCTCGGTCGCAAGACCGCAGTGGCCACGCTGATCGCCGCCGCCGCACTCGGGTTCACCGCTTGTCAGGATGCCAAGGCCGATGCGGCGGGTGCTTCGTCGCCACCCTCCGCGGCGGTTTCGTCTGCACACTCGGCGGCGGCTTCTCCGTCTGCGTCTTCCGCTGATCACGGGCACGGGGCCGAGCGGAACGAGCCGCCCGCAGCGCGCCGTTGAAGCACCGGCCGGATCTCGGTTCTTCCGGGCCGGGAAGTGGAGCCGTGTGGCCCGCACGTAGGCTCCTTGCGTGGTCCCTTCTCCCTCCCGCACCATCGGCCTCGTGGCCCTCGTTCTGGCCCCGGTCCTCGCGCTCGGCACAGCGTGTTCCGCCGCCGGCCCGCACCGCGCCGACGGTGACCCGGCATCGCCGTCAGCATCCGCCGGCGGCGCGGGGTCCGGCGCGCCGAGGCAGGTGCGGTTGCCCGCCGCCGACGCGGAGTTCGACTACCAGCTCGACGACCCGTATCCGCCGGCCGGCAAGGTGCGGGCGGTCTCCCGCGACCGCACCGCCGAACCCGCCGATGGCCTCTACAACATCTGCTACGTCAACGCCTTCCAGACGCAGCCCGGAGAGGCCGTCACCTGGTGGGAGAAGCGCCACCCGGACCTGCTCCTGAAGGACGACGGCGGGGACCCGGTCACCGACGAGGACTGGGACGAGCCCTTGCTCGACATCTCCACCCCGGCACGGCGCGCGGCCCTCATGGACATCGTCGGGCCATGGATCGATGGCTGCGCCACAGCGGGGTACGACGCGGTGGAGCCGGACAACCTCGACTCCTACGAGCGGTCCGACGGCAAGCTGACCAGTCGGCATGCCGCCGCCTTCGCCCGGCTGTTGGCCGATCGCGCACACGATCGCCATCTGGCCGTCGCGCAGAAGAACACCTCCGACCTCCTGCCTCAACGCAAGCGGATCGGCTTCGATTTCGCCGTCGTCGAGGAATGCGCCCGCTACCAGGAGTGCGCCGACTTCGACGACGCCTACGACGGCAGGATCTTCGACATCGAGTACGTGTCCAAGGACTTCACCGCCGCCTGCCGGTCCTGGGGGGAGTCCCTGTCCGTCACCTTGCGCGACCGCGACGTGCGGCCCGCCGGCACCGAAGGTCACGTCCGCAAGTCCTGCTGACGGCTACGCCCCCGGCTCACCCGTGCTCTCCCGGGCCTCCAGATGGGGAAGTTCGCCCTGCACGGTGCGCACGGGCCCGCCGTCGAGTACGGCGAGCAGCTCCTGGGCGGCGAGCCGGCCGAAGCCCGGGGTGTCGCGGACGAGCGCGGTCAGCCGGGGGTGGGTGACGCGGCACAGCGCCGAGTCGTCCCAGGCCACGATCGACAGCTCGCCCGGCACGGCGATACCGCGCCCCGCCGCGACCGACGCACCGGCCACCGCCATCACGTCGTTGTCGTAGATGATCGCCGTGGGTGGCGTCGCCGCGTCGAGGATGCGTCGGGTGGCTTCGGCCCCCTCGGCGTCGGAGTAGTCGGTGGTCACCGACCGGACGTGGTCCGGGTCGAGGCCACGCAGATCCGCTTCGGCGCGCAGGGAGCGGATCCGGCGGTCGGTGTGGGCGAGGCCGGGCAGCCCGGCGACGTGTCCGATCCGGCGGTGTCCGAGGCCGTGGAGGTGGTCGAGGATCCGGGCCATGGCCTTGGAGTCGTCGGCCCAGACGGTGGACAGCTGCGGGTGCGTGGTGGCCGGCCGCGGAGCGCCGAGACCGCCGACGACGACCGCGGGAAGCCCGAGGGAGGCGAGGAGTTCGGGCCGCGGGTCCTCGGTACGCGGATCGACGACGAGGACGCCGTCCACGCGTCGTTCGGCCCACCAGCGGCGATAGAGCGCGCATTCGGCGTCGAGGTCCTCCACGACCTGGAAGAGGAGCGCGCTCTTCCGCGCCGAGAGCACCTCCTGGATACCGGAGACGAGTTGGAGGAAGAACGACTCCACGCCGAGTGTCCGCGCGGGGCGGGCGAGCACCAGGCCAGTGCAGCCGGCGCGTTCGCCGGACAGGGCGCGGGCGGCGCTGTTGGCCTGCCAGCCGAGTTCCTCGGCGACGCGGCGTACCCGGGCACGGGTGTCCTGGGAGACACCCGGCCGATCGTTGAGCGCGAAGGAGACGGCGCTCTCCGACACCCCGGCCCGGCGTGCGATGTCCTTGATCGTCGGCCGGCGCGCCGGCTTGCGGCGGGCGGCCTCACCGGGCGCTGTCATGACGGGCTCTCCTCGTGCGGCGGGGCGTACGCATCCCGTGCGGTGGCAGAGCGCGAGCGGGTCCGCCCCGGCCCAACGCCCTAAACCGCATTAGTGCGCTCAGTCTGATCAGCGTGTGGACGCCTGTCAAACGTCCGGGTGAAGAGTTCGAGGAACGGTGGCGTACGGCCTGACCAGCGCGTCGGACGCCTACTGATCGACGTCCGGCGAAGCCGGTGGCGACTAGGGTGTTGACACTCACTAAAACGCATTAGTACCGTCTGCCGCGTCGTCATGCGAGAGCCGTTGAAAGGTGCACTCGGGTGCACTCGGCAAGGACAGGACCGGAATTCGGTCCTATACGTGATTTCCGGGGAACGGCTTCGACATCGCTCCGCGGAACGCAGAATGCACCAGGGCCGACCCGATTTTCCGGTGGCCGGCGCGCAACATCTCCACATGTTTCCGGTTCGAGCAAAGGAGCCCGCCGGCCATGCGCATATCCCGCCGAACAGCAGCCGCCACCGCGGTCCTGATCACCTCGGCGCTCACCCTGTCCGCGTGTGGGGCCTCGGGTGACTCCGGCGGTTCGGACGGCGTCTCGGGCAAGGTCGAGGGGAAGGTCACCTTCCAGACCTGGAACCTCAAGGCCAATTTCAAGGACTATTTCGAGGGTGTCATCGCGGACTTCGAGAAGAAGTATCCGGATGCCGAGGTCACCTGGGTGGACCAGCCTGCCGAGGGTTATCCCGAGAAACTCAGTGCCGACGCCGCAGGCGGGACCCTGCCGGATGTCGTCAACGTCTCCCCCGACCTGGCATATCCGCTGGCGAAAGCCGGTATCGCGCTGGACCTGGAAAAAGCCGCGGGTAAGTATCGCGGCGAGTATCTGGAAGGCGCCTGGAAGAGTCATGAGATGCCGGGGATGAAAGGCGTCTATGCCTTCCCGTGGTATCTGAACACAGGACCCATGTTCTACAACAAGGATCTTTTCCGGCAGGCCGGTCTGGATCCGCGGAAGCCGCCGACCACGTACGACCAGCTCTTCGAGGACGCCGTATCGATGGCGAAGAAGAGCGACCGGCGGATAGCGATGCTCGCGAGCACCCCGTCGATCGAGGATTTCGGACGCTACGGCGTGCGGCTGATGAACACGTCCGGCACGGAGTTCACCTTCAACGAGCCCAAAGGCGTCGAGCTCGTGCAGCACTACAAGGAGCTCTACGCGGCAGGTGCGTTGGACTCGCAGGCGCTCACCGCTCAGGCCGAGTCGGCCGGCCGCAAGTTTCAGCAGCAGTCCGTGGCCATGAACCCGGGCAGCGCACACGACCTGGAGAACTTCAAGAAGGAAGCGCCCGGTCTCCACAAGAACATCGGAATCACGGACGCGGTCAACAACACCGGCAAGGCCAATATGTACGTACAGGGCCTGATGGTGAACGCGCAGAGCAAGGTTAAGCCGGCGGCCGTCGCCTTCGCGCACTTCGTCACCGACGCGAAGAACCAGATGGCGTTCGCCAAGGAAGTGACGATCTTCCCGAGCACCAAGGACTCGCTGAGCGATCCGTACTTCACCAAGGAGGACGGGACCGACGCGACCCGGGTCCGGGTGGCTTCGGCGGCCTCCCTCAAGGATGCGGTGAACTACACGCCGGTGCTGCTCAGCGACCAGATGAAGACCGTGCTGCGCAATGCCGTCGCCAAGGCCGTTCAGGGCGACGAGTCCCCCAAGGCCGCCCTGGACGGTGCGGTCGCCGACTGCAACCGCCTCCTCGCGACGGGCTGAGGCCGGACGCCGTGCAGACCGACACGACACCGCGGAGCGGGCCCGCCGAGGCCCCCGCTCCGTCAGCCGCTCCCCCACCGCCCCGGGCACACCGTCGGCGCCGTGGAATCCGTACCCATCTGCCCTCCAGCCCCTGGCTGTTCCTCGCCCCGGGACTGCTGATCGTCGCCGGATTCAGCCTGTATCCGTTCCTGAGCACCGTGGCGCACTCCTTCACCGACGCGCGCACCCTCACCGAGGGGCAGTTCGTCGGTGGCGCCAACTACCGCGAGCTGATCCACGACGCGATGTTCTGGACCGGCCTGCGCAACAGCCTGCTGTACGTCCTGGGTGTCGTCCCGCTGCTGGTGGTGCTGCCGTTGCTGCTCGCCCTGCTCGTCCAGCGGCACCTGCCCGGGATCACGTTCTTCCGGGCCGCGTTCTACACACCGGTGGTCGCCTCCGTCGTGGTGGTGGGACTGATCTGGGTGTGGCTGCTGGACGACCGCGGGCTGATCAACGCGGTGCTGGAGACCTTCGGTTTCGGCAAGGTCGGATTCCTCAGCGACCCCTGGTTGCTGTTGCTCAGCGCGATGGCGGTCACGGTCTGGAAGGGCCTCGGCTACTACATGATCATTTACCTTGCCGCGCTGGCCGGTGTCCCCCGCGAGCTGCACGAGGCCTGCGCGGTCGACGGCGCGGGGGCGGTACGCCGCTTCCTGACCGTCACCGTGCCCGCGGTGCGCTCCACGATGGTGCTGGTGGCCGCCCTTTCCTCGGTCGGCGCCTTCAAGGTGTTCTCCGAGGTCTATCTGATGGCCGGGCCGACCGGCGGCCCGGGAGGCGCGGACACCACCTTGGTGATGCTCGTGCAGCAGGTCGGTACCGGCCTCAGCGGCCGGGTGGGGTACGCCTCGGCGCTGTCCGTCGTGGTCTTCGCCCTCACCCTCGGCCTCATGCTGCTGGTGCTGCGCGCCAACCGCAAGGAGGACGCATGAGTGCCGCGGCCGCACGCGACCGGGCGGAGCGGCGGAGGATGCCGGCGTGGCAGGTTCTGCTGCGCTATCTGCTGCTGCTCGCCGTGCTGGCGCTGACCGTCGGGCCGTTCCTGTGGCAGCTGTCGACGTCCCTCAAGGGCGCAGGCGAGGACATCTACCGTTACCCGCCCGACCTGATCCCCCAGCACTTCACGCTCGACAACTACGCCGGGGTCGCGGAGATCATTCCGGTCTGGGACTTCGCGCTGAACTCCCTCCGGGTCGCCGCCGCGAACGTGCTGACCAACTGTGTGGGCGCCGCGCTCGCCGGCTACGCGCTGGCCCGGATGCGCTTCAAGGGACGACGCGCCGCGCTGGTCGTCTTCGTCATGGCGATGCTGGTGCCGGTGGAGAGCATCATGATCGCCCAGTTCGTGACGATGCGGGAACTCCAGCTGAACAACACCCTGATCGGGGTGCTGCTGCCCGGCTGTATCGGCGCGATGAACGTCCTGCTGATGCGCAACGCCTTCGCGGGCCTGCCGTACGAGGTGGACGAGGCCGCGTTCGTCGACGGTGCCAACGCCTGGCAGCGGTTCGTCCGGATCGCGCTGCCCTCCGTCAAGGGCACACTCGCCGTCGTCGCCATCTTCGCCTTCATGGGCGCATGGGACGACTTCCTGTGGCCGCTGATCGTGCTGAGCGACCAGTCGAAGTTCACCCTGACCATCGGCCTGAACTTCCTGCACGGCACCTTCGCGGACAACCAGCGGCTCGTCGCGGCCGGCACCATCATCGCCGTGCTGCCGCTGATCGTGATGTTCGCCTGCCTCCAGCGCTACTTCTTCCGGGGTGTGGGCGAGGGTGCCGTCAAGGGCTGACCGAGGCCCCGCACCGCCGTCCGCACCCCGACCGCCCGGCGCCCGAACGTGGCCCTCACCGACAGGAACGCCCATGCCCGTGCAGGACACCGCCCGTCGCCCGCTGCGCTTCGGCGCCAACTACACCCCAACCCAGGGGTGGTTCCATCACTGGCTGGACTTCGATCCGGACGCGGTCCGCGCCGACCTCGACTCCCTCGCCGCCCTCGGTCTCGACCACATCCGCGTCTTCCCCCTCTGGCCGCTCTTCCAGCCCAACCGCACGCTGATCCGGCCGCGTGCCGTGGAGCAGCTGGTGCAGTTGGCGGACGCCGCCGCCGAACGGGGGCTGGACGTCAACGTCGACGGGCTGCAGGGCCATCTGTCGAGTTTCGACTTCCTCCCTGCCTGGACGCGGACCTGGCATCGCCGCAATCTCTTCACCGACCCCGACGTGCTCGCCGGGCAGGAGGAATACCTGCGGACACTGGCCGCCGCGCTTGCCGACCGGCCCAATTTCCTCGGGATGACGCTCGGCAACGAGATCAACCAGTTCTCGGACGGACCGCACCCCGACCCGGACCGGATCACTCGCGGCCAGGCGACGGCATGGCTGGAGCGGATGCTGGCGGCCTGCGAACGCGGTGCGCCCGGACGGATGCATCTGCACGCCGAGTACGACGCGGCGTGGTACCGCGACGGCCATCCGTTCACGCCCGCCCAGGCCGCCCGGCTCGGCGCCGTGACGGCCGTGCACTCCTGGGTGTTCAACGGCACCGCGCAGCGGCACGGTCCTGCCGGCACCGCCACCGAGCACCACGCCGCCTATCTGATCGAGCTGTCCAAGGCGTGGGCGGCCGACCCGCACCGCCCGGTGTGGCTTCAGGAGGTCGGCGCCCCGGCCCCGCACATCCCCGCCGACCGGGCGGCTGACTTCACCGAGGCGACCGTCGTCAACGCCCTGGACTGCCCGGACGTGTGGGGTGTCACGTGGTGGTGTTCGCACGACGTCTCGCGGTCCCTCGCCGACTTCCCCGAGCTGGAGTACGGGCTGGGCCTGCTCGGCAACGACCGCACGCTCAAGCCCGCGGGGAAGGCGATCGCGGCGCTGGTCGAGGAGTGGCGCGGCCGCGAGCACCGGCCATCGGTACGCAGCACCGCGCTGGTCGTCGACGCAGGTGGCGCGGAGGACGCGCCGCGCCGTTCGGTGTGCGCGCCCGGTGGCGCGGTCTTCGAAGCGTGGGCGCAGCTCACCGGAGAGGGCGTGCGACCGGCGCTCGTCCTAGCCGAACTCGCGCAGGACACGGACCACTTGGCGTCCCGCGGGATCACCGAGGTCCGGACCCCGGACGAGGTGCGCCAGGGCCGCCCTTCGGGGCCGGGCACCCCGTAGGAGCCGTCGGTCACCCCCACGTCACCGGCATCCGTCATCGGAGGAGCTCCTCATGGCCCAGCCACCCAGCCGCTGCCCCGCCGCCGTGTGGTGCTCGCCGGGGCGGGCGCGGCGGCCGCCCTGCTCGGCCCGGTGGACGAGCTGTTCACCGCATCGGACCTCGCCCTGACACAGCATCACTGGCAACGCAGCACCGGGCGGTGCCTGTCGCCGCCCGCAACCCTCCCCCGATCCGACGGAGCGACCTTTCATGCATGACGATCGCGCACTGGTCGAAGCCCGCCTCCAGCGTGTGCTGGACGAGCGCATCCGGCCCGCCCTCTATCCCCGATCGGTCCCCCTGGAGGTCGCGGCGTGGGTCGCGCCCGGTGAGCCGGTGCCCGTCGCCGAGGGCCTGGCCGCCCGGCATACTCCCGTCGCGGTGGGGGACGCCTGGGGCGCTCCCTGGGCGACCACCTGGTTCAAGGTGGTCGGGACGGTGCCGGAGGAATGGGCCGGCCGCACCGTGGAGGCGGTGCTCGACCTCGGTTTCGACGAACGGATGCCGGGCTTCCAGTGCGAGGCGCTGGTCCACACGCCCGACGGCACTCCCGTGAAGGCCATCAACCCGCGCAACCAGTGGGTGCGGGTGGGCGCACCGGTCCGGGGCGGCGAGCAGGTCACCTGGCACGTGGAGGCCGCGTCCAACCCCGTCATCCTGGATGTGCATCCCTTCCTGCCGACGCCTTTGGGCGACCCCGAGACCGCGGGCAGCGAGCCGCGCTACCGCCTGGCCCGGATGGACCTGGCGGTGTTCGACACCACGGTCTGGGAACTCATCCAGGACCTCGAGGTGCTCGGCGAGCTGATGGCGGAGCTCCCGGTGGACGCCCCTCGGCGCTGGGAGGTGCTGCGGGCAGTGGGGCGCGCACTGGACGCGATCGACCTCCAGGACGTCAACAGCACCGCGGATGCGGCCCGTTCGCAGCTGCGTGCGGTGCTGGCTTCGCCCGCCGGAGCGTCCGCGCACCGGATCAGCGCGGTGGGGCACGCGCATATCGACTCGGCGTGGCTGTGGCCGCTGCGCGAGACCGTCCGCAAGGTCGCCAGGACGGCATCGAACATGACGGCGCTGCTGGAGGACGAGCCCGAGTTCGTCTTCGCGATGTCGCAGGCCCAGCAGTACGCCTGGCTCAAGGAGCACCGGCCCGAGGTCTACGCCAAGGTCAAGAAGGCCGTCGCTGACGGACGGTTCGTGCCGGCGGGCGGTATGTGGGTGGAGTCGGACACCAACATGCCCGGCTCGGAGGCGATGGCCCGGCAGTTCGTGCACGGCAAGCGGTTCTTCCTGGAGGAGTTCGGCGTCGAGAACGACGAGGCGTGGCTGCCGGACACCTTCGGGTTCGCCGCGGGCCTGCCGCAGATCATCAAGGCCGCGGGCGCGAAGTGGCTGCTGACGCAGAAGATCTCCTGGAGCCAGATCAACGCGTTCCCGCACCACACCTTCCGCTGGGAGGGCATCGACGGGACGCGGATCTTCACCCACTTCCCACCGGTGGACACCTACAACTGTCAGATGGCCGGGCGGGAGATCGCCCATGCGGCACGGAACTTCAAGGACAAGGGGGTGGCGCGGCATTCGCTGGCGCCGACCGGCTGGGGCGACGGCGGGGGCGGCACCACCCGCGAGATGATCGCCAAGGCACGCCGGCTGCGTGACCTGGACGGCTCGCCGATTGTGGTGTGGGAGAAGCCCGCCGAATTCTTCGCCAAGGCCGAGGCGGAGTATCCGCAGGCACCGGTGTGGGTGGGCGAGTTGTATCTGGAACTGCACCGCGCGACGCTCACCAGCCAGGCGAAGACCAAGCGGGGCAACCGCCACAGCGAGCAGTTGCTGCGGGAGGCCGAACTCTGGTCGGCCACGGCAGCCGTGGCGGCCGGGCACCCGTATCCGTACGCCGCGCTCGACCGCATCTGGAAGACGGTGCTCCTGCACCAGTTCCACGACATCCTTCCCGGCTCCTCGATCGCCTGGGTGCACCGCGAGGCGGAGCGGACCTACGAGACGGTGGCCGCGGAACTCGAAGACCTCATCTCCGCCGCGCTCACCGCGCTCGCCGGCAGTGGGGACGCCGAGCTGGTGGCGAACTCGGCGCCGCACACCCGCGAGGGAGTGGCCGCAGGCGCCGTCGCCACCGTGTCGCGGGAGGGCGCGGCGGTACGCGCCGAGGACCGCGAGGGCGGCGGATTCGTGCTCACCAACGGCCTGTTGCGCATCGAGATCGACGACCGCGGTCTGGTCGTCTCCGCGTTGGACCTCACTGCCGAACGGGAGACCGTCGCGCCCGGCGGAGCGGCGAACCTGCTGCAGATCCACCCGGACTTCCCGAACATGTGGGACGCCTGGGACGTCGACGCCTTCTACCGCAACGTCGTGACCGACCTGACCGACGCGGACGAGGTGGCGCTCGGCGAGGTGTCGCAGGGCGCCGCGACGGTATGCGTCGCCCGCTCCTTCGGCGACTCCCGGGTGGTGCAGTCACTGACCCTGGCGCGGGGGCAGCGGCGCCTCGACATCGAAACCGAGGTCGACTGGCACGAGACGGAGAAGTTCCTCAAGGCGGCTTTCCCCTTGGACATCCACGCCGAACGGTATGCAGCGGAGACCCAGTTCGGGCATCTGTACCGGCCCACTCACACCAACACCAGCTGGGAGGCAGCCAAGTTCGAGGCCTGCGCACACAGGTTCGTGCACGTCGAGGAGCCGGGCTGGGGTGTCGCCCTGGTCAACGACGCCACCTACGGCCATGACGTCACCCGCACCGTCCGGGAGGAGGGCGACCGCGGCAGCACCACGACCGTCCGGCTCTCCCTTCTGCGCGCCCCGCGCTTCCCCGACCCGCAGACCGACCAGGGACTGCACCGCTTCCGCTATGCGCTCGCGCCGGGCGCCGCGATCGGCGACGCGGTCCGCGAGGGGCACCGCATCAACCTGCCGGAGCGCCGGATCACCGGAACCGGCGCGGTGGCACCGCTGATCGCCGTCGACAACGACGCGACAGTGGTCACCGCGGTCAAGCTCGCCGACGACGGCAGCGGCGACGTGGTCGTCCGTCTCCACGAGGCGCACGGGGGGCGGGCCAGGGCCGTCCTGACCACGGGCTTCGACCTGGCCGGCGCCGTCACCACCGACCTCCTCGAACGGGCGACGACTGACGGCCCTGCGATCGAGCGGCACGGCAACACCGTACGGATGGCGCTGCGCCCCTTCCAGATCGTTACTCTGCGGCTGTCCGTGGCGGGGACCCGCACGGACAGCTGAAAGGCCGAGGAGGGTGCGGCGTCAGCCGGGGCCCGGTGACCACGAGCGCGCGTCGCGGCAGGTGTCGCGGCGCGCCTCGTTCCGGCGCTCGCGACCGCCACCGCGCCCGGCGTCCTGGCCGCGCGCGGCCTTGTGGCGGGCGTCCTGCGACGGGTCCAGGTCCAGCATGTCCATCAGCAAGGACAGTTCTTCCGCATCCCGCGCCCGGCCGGCCAGCGCCTTCCTGGCAAGCCTTCGCTCCTCGTCACACGGCGTGGAACGCGGCGTGATGTCGTCGGCACTGCGGTGTTCATCGCTCACCGCTGCATTCTCGGCCGGACCGCGGCACCCTGCCCGTCGAGCGGGCCCGCGGGCGCCCGCAGCGGAGTGGGCGCTGATCCGATCGGGTGAGCATGGCGGTCTTCCCGGCCTTCCGCACCGGTGCCCCGCGGCGGAAGCGGGACGGGGCGCCCGTCGCGGTGCGCGGATGCATATCGTGCGACCAGGGGTGATGCTGGGAACTGCGGGGAACCCGGCGAGGAGGATGACCTATGTCCATGATGGACAAGCTCAAGAACATGCTGAAGGGCCACGAGGACCAGACCTCCAAGGGCATCGACAAGGCCGGCGACTTCGCCGACAGCAAGACCGACGACAAATACAAGGGTCAGGTCGACTCGACCCAGGAGAAGCTCCGGAAGCAGTACGGCACACCGGGCGACCAGGACCAGCCGCCGCCGTCCTGACCACGCCGGTCCGCCGGGGGCGATCCGGGCGGGCTCGCCCCGCCCGCCCGTCTCAGCTCGGGCGGACTCCGCGGCGCGGGCGCGGAGCTGTGCCCGACCACTTGAGCCCCCGCCCCGTCATTAGGCTGGGCGGATGACGCGCGAGCCCTTCCAGATCGCCCCCGATGTTTCCCTGCGGCACCCGACACCGCAGGACGCGGACGGCCTCGCGCGGGCCTATCGGCGCAGCCGCGAGCATCTCCGGCCGTGGGAGCCGGACCGGGACGAGTCCTTCTTCACGCCCGCCGGACAGGCCGCGCGACTGCGCATGCAGTTGGCCGAGAAGAGCGCCGGGCGGCTGATGCCTTGGCTCATGGTCCGCGAGAGCCACGAAGCCGCCGTGCCGTCCGGCATCGTCGGAGCCGTCACCCTGACCAACATCACGCTGGGACCCTTGCGGAGCGCCACCGTCGGCTACTGGATCGACGCGAACCACGTCGGCCGCGGGCTCGCCACGGCCGCCTTGAAGGCGGTGTGTAGGGCGGCCGACACAGAACTGGGTCTGCACCGGCTGGAGGCGGGCACCCTGCTGGAGAACGCGGCCTCGCAGCGTGTGCTGGTCAAGTGCGGTTTCGTGCCCTTCGGCGTCGCCGAGAAGTACCTGCACATCCACGGTGCCTGGCGCGACCACCGGCTCTTCCAGAAGATCCTCAACGACCGCCGCCCATGATTGGCGTATGAGCACCTACGCCCCCGGCACGGGCACCTTCGCACGCGACGGCGCCCGCCCCCGTACGGGAGCGGGCGCCGTGGTGGGCGGCGATCACGCCGGGCGGATGTTCTCCGCCTGGGGGCCCTTCTGGCCCTGGGTGACGTCGAAGCTCACCTTCTGGCCCTCCTGCAGCTCACGGAAGCCCTGGGCGTCGATGTTCGAGTAGTGCGCGAAGACGTCGGCGCCGCCGCCGTCCTGCGCGATGAAACCGAAGCCCTTTTCCGCGTTGAACCACTTCACCGTGCCGGTAGCCATACCTGTCTCCTTCGTTCAATGGGCTTGAATCGGCTTCCGCGTACTGCGGAACCCGGAGGTGATCGCCCTGGTCCGGAGAGGCACAGCACAACAAGAACGCCCGTGAATGCGACACGGGCGCCCGGCACTTCGGAACCACGACAGCTGATCAGGACGCTACACCGAGCGACACCCGGCAGTCACCACAACTGCGACAGACGCGTCGCCGTTCACCGGGCGGGCCCGACGCGCCGCCCCCGGTTCCCGAAGCGTTCATACAGTTGTGCGACGGGCGAAGCGCTCCGGTCACACCGGCACCTGCGTGACGCACCCGGCGCCGGCACGGGCGGAGCATCAGATCGGCGGCGCAGGCGGGGCGTTGTGCTGCTTGCGCCGGCGCCACCACAGTGCGACACCGGCGAGGACGGACGCTCCGGCCGCCGCCAGGGACCACACGTACAGCGTGCGCCGCTGGGCGTCCCGCTCTCCTGCCAGTGCCATCCCGGGCGCCGCGTCGGCGTGCTCGGCCTTCTTGCTCAGCACGGCGTGCTGGGACTTGCCCACCGCATCGTCGGCTTCGCGTGGCGGCTCGATGGGGACCGTCTCGGGCAGGGTGCCGACGCCCGCGGCCCGGGGCGCCGCGGCGAATCCCCAGTCCAGCAGCGTGCGCGTCTCCTCGTAGACGGCGTTCTCCGAGCCGGTCTGCGGGTTCATGACGGTGACCAGCAGGGTCCGCCCGTTGCGTTCGGCGGCGGCGACCAGGGTGTTGCCGGCCTGGGTCGTGTAGCCGTTCTTCACCCCGATCAGCCCGGGGTAAGGGACCACGCCGTGCGAGCCGACCAGCAGTCGGTTGGTGTTCTGGATGCCGAAGGCGCGTTCACCCCCGGACTCGGGGAATTTCGCCGTCTTGGTCGAGGCCAGGCGGGCGAAGTCGGGGTTGGCCAGGCCGGCCCGGCCGAAGACGGCCAGGTCGAAGGCGGAGGAGAACTGTCCCTCGCTGTCGAAGCCGTCCGCGGAGCGCACCGTGGTGTCGTTGGCGCCGAGGCGGCGCGCCATCGCACCCATGTCGGCGACGGTCTTGTCCCAGCCGCCGTTCATCGCGGCGAGGGTGCGCACCGCGTCACTGCCCGAGCTGAGGAAGACGCCGCGCCAGAGGTCGGCGACGCTGTAGCGCGCGTCCTCCTTGATGCCGACGAGCGCGCTGCCCGGCAGAATGCCGGCCAGGTCGGCGTCGGTGACGGTGTGCGCGGCCCGCTGCGGGAACTTCGGTAGCACCGTCAACGCGAACAGGGTCTTGAGCGTGCTGGCGGGAGGCAGACGGCGGTGGGCGTCCTTGGCCGCGAGGATTCTTCCGCTCCGCGCGTCCGTCACGGCCCAGGAAAGCGCCGTGACATCGGGTGGACCGGGTACACCCGGTCTGGGGAGGAACTGCACTCCTGGCTGGTGCAGCCGGCTTCCGATGGCGGGGCCCGAGCCGACGCTTCGCGCGTCGTCGATGCCGTGCGGACCATCGGCGACGGCCGGTCCGCACGTGACCAGCAGGCTCGCGGCACAAACCACCATGGCGGTACCGACTCTGACGGGGGGCCAACTTGCTGACGACATGCGTCCACGCTAAAAACGTCCGCGCCCGCGCGCCGGTTGACCTACTCCATCCGGTGTGTCCGCGGTCCCGAGGCCGCCGCCCGGCACCCGGCCGCCCACCCGCACGCGGGCGGCCGGGGCCGTTTCAGGCCGGGCGCGACACGCGCACCCGGGAGACCTGAACAGACATCAGTTACCAGATCTCGTTGACCCATTCGGGGTGGTCGACGAACGGGTTCCTGTTGTGCTGGTACTTGTCGAATATCACCTGGTTGCGGTGCTGCTCGAAGGCGTCCGGCGCATCCTCCTGGCTCCACTGCTTCAGGACGGACAGTTTGCCGATGTTCGGCTTGGATCCGTTGTCGACGTTGTCGTTGGGCTCCAGGTCGGCGAACCCGTCGTCTCCGTCGTAGCGGACGGCCATGTAAAGGATCATGCGGGCGACGTCGCCCTTGACCGCGTCGCGGGGCTCGAAGGAGTCGTCGTCGGTGTAGTTGCCCGGCGCCTCCCCGACCTCCGTGCCGCCGTTGTCGAAGTCCTTGTTGCCGCGGGTGCTGTTGACGGACACGTCCGTCGGGCGCAGGTGATGGATATCGGTGCCCGGTCCGGTGGCGGTGCCGAAATCGCCGTGGGATTTCGCCCAGACGTGCTCGCGGTTCCAGTCGTCCGGATTGCCGCCGTTGGTGTTCTTGCTCTGCGAACGGCCGGTGTAGAGCAGGAGGACGTTCGCGCTGTTGTCCGGGTCCTCGTCGGTCTCCTTCAGGGCGTCCCAGACCTGGTCGTACGACAGTTTCCCGGTCTGGGTGGTGCTGATGATCCGGTGCAGCGAATCCTTCAGCTCCTGCCCGGTCTTGCCGATGGCGTCCTTGTAATACGTGTCGTCGTACGCGCCGACGGACGGCGACGGGTGCTGGGCGGCCGACGCGGCACCTGATCCGGAGTGGGCGGCAGGGGCGGTCGTGGCGGTCGCCGGGATCTGTGCGCCGACGGCGACCAGAATCGTTCCTGCGGCCACGGCCAGCGCGGTCCTGCCTCGACGGGTCACGCGGGTGTTGTCCACGGATGGTGTCCTCTCCCCGAAATGTGGCACTCGGCCGCGAGATGTGGGGCACGGCCGGTACCGGCCGTTGGGTGTACGGCCGCAGGCAGCTTTCCACCGCGGTAATCACCACAGCGTGTACGTCAGGAAACGATTGTGTGTTCACTCCGTGGCGACATCCGAATCGGCGCCCGGAAAGCGTCTCCCGGCCCACCTCTTGCCCGCTTCTTTCCAGTATTTCCAGCGCAATCACCACTATGCGGTGCCAGGTACACGTAAAGACATTGAAGACCCGTCAGAAACCGCGAGAGTTCCGCTAGAGCAGCCAATCGGCAGGAATGGGCATGGAATGCCAGATTCCTTTTGCCGGGCGCACCGCGCAGGCGCCGGCCGTCAGCGCACCCGTTCATCGGCTCCGCAGCGCGGTTTGTCCCACACCACCGAGTAGCGCCACAGAAGATGCCGGCGGAAGCGGCATCCGGGCAGCTGTTCCCGGGCGGCCCGCCGTACCTCGCCCCAGTCCATGTCGGGGTCCCGCACGGGCATCCCCGGCGGGTCGTGCTTGCCCCCGTGCCGCAGGGCGAGGAAGCGGGCCGCTGGGACGCCCGCGCCGCTGACGAGCCAGTCCCAGGGCGTCCGGTTGTTCGCCAGCCCGACGAGGACGAGGCGGCCGCCGGGCGCCAGCAGTGCGGTCATCCGGTCCACCGCGGCGGCGAAATCCAGGTGGTGGACGACGGCCACGGCGCTGAGGAAGTCGTATCCACCCGCAGAGGTGACCGCTCGGGGCCCGTCGGGTTTGCCGCCACGTCCGGCCATGTCGTCGTCCACCGCCATGAAGTCCGCCTCGACGAAGGCGACGTTGCCGATCCCGGCGCTCTGCTCGCGCGCCAGGGCGACCATCTCGGGCGACCGGTCCACTCCGGTCACCGTGCGCACGCGTCCGGCCAGTTCGCGGACCAGCATCCCGTCACCACAGCCCACGTCCAGCGCCCGCCCGCAGCCGTCCGGCACCGCGTCGAGCACCAGTCGGTGGTGGTGCACATTGTGATTCCAGTACGGGTCCGCAGGTCGGCGGGAGTGCGGCATCGGGCCACCGTAACGAAGGGGCGTATGCCAGGGCAGGCCCCCTATGCGACCGCAGCGGGCCTGCCGATGCTCCCTTCGGGTGAAACCAGGCAGCTCACGCAACCGCGCGGGGCGGACCACGCCTCCGAACAAGCGAGACCGCATGCGGGTGTGGCGACCGCTTCGGTTCTTCGGATCTTTCGGATCCCCGGATCACGACTGGTGGAGGCCCTGATGTCGACGTACTGCGAGCAGACCCCCTGGCGCACGGGCCCCTGGACCGACGACGGTCCCGCTCGCCCCGCATCCACGGCGTACCACGCCGCGACGGACTACACCCCCGCTCCCCCACGTGCCGAGGATCGCCTCGCCACGGCCTCGTTCCCGGCCGGGTTCCTCGTGCCGCCCGCGTACCCGGATCGCCTCCTGCCGCCGCCGCGCCCCGAGGACCGCGTGGCGGCCGCGCCGCACACGGAGGCCATCGGACAGGCCTTCCGCCCGCAGACGCGCGGACAGAGCGCCCCGCCTCCTGCCGAGCACCGGTACGCGTATCCGGAGCACCGGCAGCAGCCTCCGCGTCGCGACGACTTCGTTCCCCCGCGCCCCGGCGTCCGGTTTCAGTCCCCCGTGAGCACGCCCGACCGCCGCCGGCTGGAGCTGCAGGCCGCCCTCACGGCGGCCGGTGTCGCCCCGATGGCAGGGGACGGCGCCGCCGTCCACCGGCTCGCCCAGCTCGACGACGCGACGGTCGGCGCGGTCATCCGCTGGATCGGCGCCGCCGCTCAGCGGCCGTAGTGGCCCCGCCCGGACGGTGTGAGCCACGCGCCCGCCGTCACCGCAGACCGGGCAGGCTCCGCAGCTCCCCTGTCTTCAGAAGGCGGGCCGACAACACGAAGACCAGCGCCATGGTGAGCCCGCCCGCGGACAGGGTCAGGGCCGGTGTCCGCAGTGCCGCGGCGGACACGCCGGCGCAGGCATGGGCGACGGCCCAGCCGAGGATGCCGGCCGTTGCGGCGGACGCGGTCAGCTTGCCGTAGGTGCGGCACAGCCGACGGCCGTCGAGCCTGCCGGCTAGCCGGCGGCGCAGCAGCAGCGCGGTGGCGAGCAGGCCGATGCCGTACGCGACGGTGTACGCGGCGGCCATGCCGGTGACCGACCAGCGCGCGGGCAGCAGGAGATGGCAGGCCGTGGCGAGGGCGACATTCACGGCGGCGATCGCGGTGGCCATCCAGAACGGCGTGCGGGTGTCCTCGAAGGCGTAGAAGCCCCGCAGCAGGAGGTACTGCGCGGAGAACGGAATGAGGCCGAGGCCGAACGCCTGGAGCATGTGGCCGGCGGGTTCTGCCGACGCGGCGTCGACCGTGCCGTGGGCGAAGAGCAGTTGTGCGATCTGCGGGCCGAAGGCGAGGAAGAAGAAGGCGGCCGGGACGATGACGACACCGCTGACGCGCAGCGCGCGGGAGAGCTCGGCGCGCAGGTCGTCCAGACGGTGTGCGGCGGCCGCCCGGCTCATCCTCGGCAGCAGGGCAGTCACCAGGGAGACGGTGACGATCGACTGCGGGAGCATCCAGATCGTCTGGGCGTAGGAGTAGGCGGTGTAGCCGACGCCTGCCGTGGGAAGTCGCTGGTCCGCGGCGTTGGCGTAGTGCGTGACGACGGTCATCGCCGCCAGGTTGGCGAGGACGAGGAGCAGGGTCCAGCGGGCTGCCGCGATGCTCCTGCGCAGGCCCGTGCCACGCCAGTCGAAACGGGGCCGGAAGCGGAAGCCGGCGGCGCGGACGAACGGGATGAGCGCCACCCCCTGGAGGGCGATGCCCAGGGTGGTGGTGATGCCGAGCAGGTGGATCTGTCCGCGAGTGATGTCCTCGATCCGGTCGGAGCCCGCCAGCAGACCGATGTAGACGCCGAACATCGCGATCAGAACGAGGTTGTTGAGGACGGGGGTCCACATCATCGCGCCGAATTTGTCGCGTGCGTTGAGGACTTGGCCGAGGACGAAGAACAGGCCGTAGAAGAAGATCTGCGGAAGGAGGAAGCGGGCGAAGACGACGGTGAGTTCGAAGGCGGCGTGCGTGCGGGGGGTGTCCGGCGTGTAGACGGCGACGATCTGCGGCGCGGCCCACACCGCGAGCAGCGTGCCGACCGCGAGCACACTCAGGACGAGGGTGACCAGCCGCTGTTCGTAGGCGCGTCCGCCGTCCTCGTGCTCCGCCCTCGCCCGGACGAGCTGCGGCACCAGCACCGAGTTGAGCGCGCCGCCGATCAGCAGGGTGTAGAGGCTCATCGGGACGACGTTGGCGGTGTTGTACGTACTCGCCAGCAGCCCGGTGCCCAGCGCGCCGGCCTGGAGCACCTGCCGGATGAGCCCGGTTCCCCGGGAGGCGACGGTGCCCAGCGCCATCAGCAGCGACGCGCGCAGCATGCCGCCCCGGCCGCGCCCCTTCGGCGCGGCATGCCGGCGCCGCCGAGGGACCGGCCCGCCGTCCTGCGACTCGACACGGCCGGGAGCCGCCCCGGATAAGTGCCGGTCCGGCGATCGCAGCGGCATCGTGTCGTCCCTCGCTCTCTCCACCATGGTGGTCAACCTACGACGTGTCCCGGCGAGGTTCGGGCCCCTCGGACGACGCTCCGGTGCGGGAAAGATCACGCCTCCGGGACGGAACGCTCAGGCCGTCGGGAGCGGGCGCGCGCGTCGGGGGTCGAGGAGCGGCGCCATCAGGTCGCCGTGGCGTTCGTGGCGGGGAGCGATGTCGCTGAACAGGAAGGACAGTTGATCGGGTGCGGTGCAGTCGGCGATCTCGTCCCAGGTGACGGGGGTGGAGACGGTGGGCGTGGCGCGGGCGCGCAGGGTGTAGGCGACCGCGGTCGTCTTCGCGGCGGCGTTCTGGGAGAAGTCGATGAAGACCTTGCCGGGGCGCAGCGCCTTGGTCATCTTGTGCACGACGAGATCCGGCAACGCCGCCCGCGCCTCGACGGCGAGGGTCTTGGCGTAGGCGGTGGCGTGCAGTGAGGACGTGTGCTCGATGGGGACGACAAGGTGCAGGCCCTTGGACCCGCTGGTCTTGGCGTAGGCGTGCAGTCCGTCGGCCGCCAGCCGGTCGCGCAGCCACCGGGCGGCGGCGCAGCACTCGACGATGGTGGCCGGTTCGCCGGGGTCCAGGTCGAAGACGAGCCGGTCCGCGGAGCCCGGGTCGTCGCAGGTCCACTGGGGGGCGTGCAACTCGACCATCAGGTTCGCCGCCCAGACCAGCGAGGAGAGGTCCGGCAGCAGGACCTGCCGGGTGGTCTCCCCACTCGTATGGGGCACCTCGCAGGTCTTCACCCAGGAGGGCGTCCCGGGCGGCAGGTTCTTGGTGAAGAAGCGCAGGCCGTCGGGGCCGTCGGGGAAGCGCAGGAAGGAGAGCGGCCGGTCGCGGAGGTGCGGGAGGATCACGTCCGCGGTGGTGGTCCAGTAGTGCAGCACCTCGCCCTTGGTGGTGCCCGTCTCGGGATAGAGGACCTTGTCCAGGTTGGTCAGCGAGAGGCGCCGCCCCTCCACGACGGTGATCGGCGACATACGATGAGAATCCCACACAAGGGATGAAGTATGCGATCTATCTGGAATGGGTCCATCTCGTTCGGCCTGGTCACCATCCCCGTGAAGACCTACAGCGCCACCGACCGCACGTCGTCGGTGTCCTTCGTGCGTATCCACGAGAAGGACGGCGCGCAGGTCAGGTACCGGAAGATCTGTGAGCTGGACGGGAAAGAGGTCTTCAACGAGGAGGTCGGCAAGGGCTATCAGGTTCCCGGGGACGAGACCATCGTGCCGATCACCGACGAGGACCTGTCCCGGCTGCCGATGCCGACCTCGAAGACGCTGACGATCCTGTCGTTCGCCGATCCCGACGAGATCGATCCCCTACAGATGGACAAGTCCTACTATCTGGGCCCCAACGGCGCGGCTGCGGCCAAGCCGTACACCTTGCTGCGGGAGGCGCTGGAGCAGCACGGGAAGGTCGCGATCGGCAAGGTGGCGATGCGGGGGCGGGAGACGCTGGCGATGCTGCGGCCGCACGACGGGGCGATCGTGATGCACGCGCTGCTGTGGCCGGACCAGATCCGCCCGGCGACCGGGATCGCGCCCGAGGACGTGGCGATCCGGGAGAACGAGCTGAAGCTCGCCGAGACCCTGATGGACTCCCTGGGTGAACTGGACCCCGCCGAACTCCACGACGACTACCGCGAGGCCGTCGAGCAACTGGTCAGCGCGAAGCTGGAGGGTGGGGAGCCGGTCGCGCCCGAGAGTCCGGCCGGCGGGCAGGTCATCGATCTGATGTCGGCGCTGGAGAAGAGCGTGCGGGCGGCCCAGGGCGGGGCGGACGGCGATGCGGCAGGCCCGGCCGGGGGCGGGGAGGCGGCGTCGGCTTCGGTGACGTCTCTTCGGGGCCGCAAGACGGCGAAGAGGAGCACGGCGGGCGCGGCCGGGAAGAGCGGGGCGAAGAAGACCGCAGCGAAGCGGACGACGGCGGATGCGGGACCGGCCCGCAAGACCACCGGCTCCACCGCGAAGAAGGCGGCGTCCTCCCCCAAGGCGTCCGGCGGCCGGGCGAAGGCCACGTCCTCCGCCGGCGGCGGCGCGTCCGGGTCCTCCGGCGGAAAGAAGAGCACGGCCAAGAGCACCGGCACGAAATCGGCGGCGAAGAAGAGCGCGGCCAAGAAGACCGGGAAGAAGACATCCGCCTGAACCACCGGCGCCGCCGCGGGTTCGATGCCGAACGACCGGGAGCCGAACGGCCTAGAGTCGTGTCATGGCTTCAGACGAGGGGATCCCCCGCATCGACAGCTGGATCTGGTCGGTGCGGCTGACCAAGACGCGCTCGGCCGCCGCCACAGCCTGCCGCGGGGGGCACGTACGCGTCAACGGCGAGCGGGTGAAGCCGGCCCACGGTGTGCGTGTCGGCGACGAGGTCCGGCTGCGGCACGCCGGACGGGAGCGGATCGTGGTCGTCACGCGCCTGGTGCGCAAGCGGGTGGGCGCGCCGGTCGCCGCCGAGTGCTTCGTCGACAACAGCCCGCCGCCCCCACCGCGCGAGGAGGTGGCGGTCATCGCGCACCGCGACCGCGGCGCGGGCCGCCCCACCAAGCGGGACCGGCGCGAGATCGAGCAGCTGCGCGGCCGGTAGCGGGCCGCGCACGGCAGGTGTCGCCGACGCCCCCGCGACCGCGTTACGCCCCCGGCAGCGCGTCCACGTACACCCACCGCCCGCCCTCGCGGACGAAGCGGCTGTTCTCGTGCTGGCTGCCGGATTCGCCGTGCAGCGTGTAGTGCGCGCGGAATTCCACGGTTCCCTCGGCGTGGAAGGCGCTGCCGCCCGTCGTACTGAGGATGTCCAGTCCGGTCCAACGCTGCGCGGGCTCGAAGTCGAGGCCGTCGGGACGGGTCGAGGGATGCCAGGTGCGCAGGAGGTATCCGGCGTCGCCGACGGCGAAGGCGCTGTAGCGCGAACGCATCAGACGCTCAGCGGTGGGCGCTGCGGCACTTCCCCGGTGGAAGGGGGCGCAGCACTCGCGGTAGGTCTCCGCGCGTCCGCAGGGGCAGGGCGAGGCGGGGGCGACAGCGGCCGAGCGGCGCGTTTTCTTCTTCGACACCCCACGATTGTGCCGGGTCGGCGGGGTCGGGCCGCGACACGCGGAGCACAAGGGGAGGACAGGGTGCCTCACCACAGCGCCCGTTTGGGGGGTTTCAACGATAAATCACCCAAATGCAGCTTTTGAGGGCTTGATACTTGCTGTGAGGCTGGAAGAACTCATGGTGACCGTCCCCACCACCCAGGAGAGAACCCCCCATGATTCTGTCCATTTCCGGCGTGATCCTGCTCGGTGTCATCGTCTTTCTGTTCTTCCGCAAAGACGGCCTCAAGATGTCCCACGCGCTGGTCTGCGCGCTGTTCGGGTTCTACCTCGCCGGCTCGGCCATCGCGCCCAGCATCAAGGCCGGCGGCGCGAGCCTGGCGAGTCTCCTCGGAGGTCTCAAGATCTAGCGCGGTGTGAAGGGCAACGGCCGACCGGGCCACGCCATGTCCCGGCCGGCCCGTTCCCTCAGCCGCATCCTTCCCGGCTCGTATCCCACGCGAGCCACCACGACCACCGCACGAACAACAGGAGACAGATGTGGCCCGGCGCCCCCTGCCCCGCATCCTGACCAACAGCGCACCGCTCGCGCGCAGCCGCGAATTCGCGCGTACCGCCGCCGACAGCGCCTCCGACGTCTTCCACCCGCTGATCACGATCAGCCGTGGAGTGCGCCGGCTGGCTGTCGCGGCCGGGCGGCGCTGGTCCGAGACGCCCAAGGAACGTCGCGGACCGCTGTTGTTCTTCGTCGCCGCGTGCGTCCTGGTCGTGGCCCTCGCGCCCTTCGGGCCGCTGCTCGCACTCATCGCGGTGATGGGAGCGGCGGCCTGGGCGGGGCGGGATCGCGAAACTGCCCCCGCGGGCCCCACCGAAGCCGAGACGAACCGGCTGCGGGCCCTCTACGAAGCACTCGTGCCCTACTTCACCATCGAAGGCGACCCGGTCCCCCTCTACACCCACAACGGCGAGTGGGAGCAGGTCTTCACCGAGTACAGCTTCGACGACGACGGGCGCCTCGCCCGCCTCCACCTGAAGTACCCGGCGTATTTCACCGACGGCGAGGAGCGGTCCCGGGCCCGCATCGAACAGGTGCTGCACGCGAAGTCCGGCCGCGGCCGGGAGTACCACTTCGACTGGGACGAGGAGGCCAACCAGCTCGTCCTGACCGTCCTGGGCCCGCTGCCCACCGATATCGCGGCGCAGCGCTTCGTCGCCGCGCCCGGCGAGACCGTCCTCGGCTTCACCGATCCCGACTCCGTACGACGGACCGTGCCCGTCGTCGCCGACGAGGAGTCGCGGGATGCGCCTCCGGTGCTCTGGCGCGCCGGCCGACGGTCCACCGAACCTCATCTGCTCGCCCTGGGGCAGCCCGGGTCGGGGATCACCACCTTGCTGCGCTCGCTTGCGCTCCAGGCGCTGGACGACGGCGATGTGCTGATCATCGACGGCAGCGGGACCGGCGAGTACGCCTGCCTGGCCGGGCGCCGGGGTGTGCTGGGCGTCGAGAGCGGCCTCTCGGGCGCGACGGCGACGCTGCAGTGGGCCTCGCACGAGACGGAGCGCCGACTGATCTCGGCGAACCGTGCGCGGCAGGCCGGCCGGTCCGCGCCGGAGGACACCCGGCGTCCGCTGTGGATCATCGCGGACCGCCCCACAGCGCTCACCCACCTCGCGACCGCGGAGGGGCGTGACGATCCTCAGCGCCTGCTCCAGGTACCGCTGCGGCACGGCCGGGCCGCCTGCGTCACGGTGATCGTGGCCGACCACTTCGAGGGCGCGGAGCTGTTGAGCGAACCGGTGCGGGCGCACACCAAGGCCCGTGTGGTGCTCGGCCCCGCCACGGCGGAAGAGGTGCGGGCGGTGCTCGGGGCGCCGCCGCACACCACACCCACCTTCGAGGTGCCGCCGGGCCGAGGTTACGCGCGGCTGGGCACGAGTCCCGTCCTGCGGCTGCAAGTGCCGGCCACTCCCGACCCGTTCGACGAGGCCGTGAGCGAGGCACACCGGCAGGCGGTGCTGGCGCTGCTGCCCGAGCACACCGTTCCGGCCGGCGGGCTCGCACTCGGCACCGTGGCTGTCGCCAAACCCGCTGCCCCCGCGGAACAGACCACGGTCGGCGAGCCCGCCCCCTCCCCCGGAGCCGGCCACCGCTGATCGGGCGCGGACGACCGGCACTCCGGCGGGCGCCACGCCCCTGCGGAGCCGCCCCCGGGCGAACAGACGCCCGTCAGGCGACGAACGTGTGCCGCGCCTCGGTCGCGACCGGAGCGCCGGTCGCGACCAGGCGGGCGGCGCCGGCCAGCCGGACCGCGGCCTCGTCGGCGACCGCGCCGCTGACGGTGAACGGCAGCCGCACGAAGCCCTCGAAGGCACCGTCGACCCCGAACCGCGGACCGGACGGGACCCGTACGCCGAGCCGTTCGCCCGCCTCGGCGATACGGGAACCGGAGAGCCCGCCCGTACGCGCCCAGAGGGTCAGGCCGCCGCGGGGAACGCTGAACTCCCAGTCGGGAAGGTGCCGGCGCAGGGCCGAGACGATCGCGTCGCGGTTCTCCCTGGCCTGGTCCCGGCGGATCTCGACGGCCTGCTCCCAGCCGCCGGTCTCCAGGAGCGAGGCGATGGCGAGCTGTTCGAGCACCGGTGAGCCGAGGTCGGAGTAGGCGCGGGCGGCGACCAGGCTGCGGATAATGTCCGGCGCGGCGCGCACCCAGCCGATCCGCATCCCGGCCCAGAACGCCTTGCTGGCCGAGCCGACGGTGATGACGGCGCTGCCCGCCGGGTCGAACGCGCAGACGGGGCGGGGCGGTTCGGCGTCCGCGTCCAGCTGGAGTTCGGTCATCGTCTCGTCGACGACGAGCAGCGTGCCGGCCGAGCGCGCGGCGTCGACGAGCCGGCGGCGCTGGTCCTCGGTGGCGAGGGTACCGGTGGGGTTGTGGAAGTCGGCGACGACGTACGCCATGCGGGGGGCGGCGTCGCGCATCACCTGGCGCCAGACGGGAATGTCCCAGCCGGCCAGCCGCTCTCCGAGCGCCACCGGGACGAGCCGGGCGCCGGCGTCCCGCATCAGCTGGAGGATGTTGGCGTAGGACGGGGAGTCGACGGCCACCCGCTCGCCGGGGCTCGTACACAGTCGGCAAATCGCGGCGACGGCACCCATCGCCCCCGTGGTGACCATGATCTGTTCGGGCATGGTGGGGATGCCACGGGCGGAGTAGCGGTCGGCGAGGGCCTGGCGCAGGACGGGGAGGCCCGCGGGGTAGTCGCCGTGGGTGTGGGCGTAGAGCGGCAGGTCTGCCATGGCGCCCTGGACGGCGCGGGTCAGCCAGGGCTCAGGGGCCGGAAGGGCGGCACAGCCGAGGTCGATCATCGAGCCGGCGGCTTCCGGCGGCAGCGGCTCCAGGCCCCGGGTGGGCAGGGGGTTCCCGGCGGGGACGGCGGTCCAACTTCCGGAGCCGCGCCGGGACTCCAGGAACCCTTCGGCGCGCAGGGCCTCGTAGGCGGCGGCGACGGTGGTGCGGCTGACCCCGAACGCGGCGGCCAGCTCCCGCTCCGCGGGCAGCCGGGCCGCGACCGGCACCCGGCCCTCCAGGACGAGCAGGCGTACGCCGTCGGCGAGGCTGCGGTAGGCGGGCAACCGCCGCCCCCCGCCGAGGGGTTCGACATCCCCCGCGTCCTGCGACCGGAGCAGCCGGGCGAGTTGAGGTGCGCCTACCGCTGAAGTCCACTGAGCCATGAAGATCAGTCCACCTTCCCCGAATTGGCTCTACTTCGTAAGCCTGAACATGCCACATGGTGTCATGCGTCAGTCCAATCGTGCCAGGAGGGGGACGCGTCATGTCCATCACCGAGAAATCCGTCGCCCGACGGGGGCTGCTGCCACGCCGGCTGGTCCAGCTCTATCTGGGGTTGGTGCTCTACGGCGTCAGCATGGGGCTGATGCTCAGGGCCGAGCTGGGGCTGGAGCCCTGGAGCGTGCTGAACCAGGGCATATCCCGCCATACGGGGTTGTCGATCGGCACGGTGACGGTGGTGTCCGGCGCGCTGATCCTGCTGCTCTGGATCCCCCTGCGCCAGCGGCCCGGGCTCGGCACGGTCTCGAATGTCGTGATCCTCGGCGTGGTGATGGACGCGACGCTGGCCGTGGTGCCCGAGCTGCACGGGCTCGGCGCCCGGATCCCGCTGCTGGCCTTCGCCGTCCTCCTCAACGGCGCCGCGACCGGCCTGTACATCTCGACCCGCTTCGGCCCCGGCCCGCGCGACGGCCTGATGACCGGACTGCATCTGCGCACCGGCCGCCCGGTACGCCTGGTGCGGACCCTGATCGAGGTGGCGGTGCTCGCGGCCGGGCTCCTGCTCGGCGGTTCCGCGGGGGTGGGCACCGTGGTCTACGCGCTGGCCATCGGGCCGCTCGCCCAGTTCTTCCTCCGCCACTTCGCGATCGAGGGGCTGTCCGGTCCACCGTCGCCCGTGGTGGCCCGTGGCCCGAAGGCGCGCAAGGAGCACGCGATACTTCCCGAGTGATCCGGAAGCCAGGCATACGCCACCCCTACCTCGACCACCCCGCTCCGCTCCCCTTCGCCCACCGAGGCGGGGCGGCGGACGGCCTGGAGAACACCGCCGCCGCCTTCCGGCGGGCGGTGGACCGCGGTTACCGCTACCTGGAGACCGATGTGCACGCCACCTCGGACGGGAAGCTGGTCGCCTTCCACGACGCGACCCTGGACCGGGTCACCGACAGCCGCGGCGAGATCCGCGCGCTCCCCTGGCGTGCGGTGCGCCGGGCCCGGGTGGCCGGCCGGGAGCCGCTGCCGCTGTTCGAGGACCTTCTGGAGGAGTTCCCCCGAGCCCGCTGGAACGTCGACCTCAAGGCCGAGGCCGCTCTCGTGCCCCTGCTCGACCTGCTACGCCGCACCGACGCCTGGGACCGCGTGTGCGTCGGCTCGTTCTCCGAGGCCCGGGTCGGGCGGGCGCAGCGGCTGGCGGGCCGGCGGATGGCGACCTCGCTCGGCACGGGCGGCGTGGCGGGCCTGCGCATGCGGTCCTACGGCCGCGGGGTGCTGCCGCTGGACCGGCTGCTGGGCGCGGCGGTGCGGCGCAGCGCCGTGTGCGTACAGGTCCCCGAGCGGCATTCCGGCATCCCTGTCGTCGACCGGCTGTTCCTGCGCGCCGCGCACGCGCTCGGCATGCAGGTCCATGTCTGGACGGTCAATGACGCCGATCGGATGGCAGCCCTTTTGGACCTCGGGGTGGATGGCATCATGACCGATCAGATCGACACCCTGCGCACGGTGCTCGCCGGGCGGGGCTGCTGGGTCTGAGGGCCGGCGGCTGCCCGCCGCGCCACGGGGAGAGGGATACGGGGGTGTGCCGGTGAGCGCGCAGACTGTGGCCGGGAGCATGGCGGAGGCGGATGCCCGGCGCCGCGAACAACGCGGCTGGTATTGGTACGACTGGGCCAACAGCGTCTACTCGACGAGCGTCCTGACGGTCTTCCTCGGGCCCTATCTGACGTCGGTGGCGAAGGCCGCTGCGGACACCCACGGCTTTGTGCACCCCCTGGGTGTGCCGGTGCGCGCGGGCTCCTTCTTCGCGTACGCGGTCTCGGCATCGCTGCTGCTGGCCGTGCTGGCGATGCCGCTCGCCGCGGCGCTGGTCGACCGCACCGGCCGGAAGAAGCCCCTGCTGGGCTTCTGCGCGTACGCGGGCGCCGCGGCGACGACCGGGATGTTCTTCCTGGGCGGCGAGCGCTATCTGCTCGGCGGAGCGCTGCTGATCATCGCGAACGTGTCGTTCGTGGTGGCGATGATGCTCTACAACTCCTTCCTGCCGCAGATAGCCGAGCCGGAGGAACGCGACGCGGTGTCCTCCCGGGGCTGGGCGTTCGGCTACGCGTCCGGGGCTCTGGTGCTCGTCGCCGATCTGGCGCTGTTCGCCGGGCACGACTCCTTCGGCGTCACCGAGGGCACGGCGGTGCGCATCTGCCTGGCCACCGCCGGCCTGTGGTGGGGCATCTTCACCGTGATACCGCTGCGCCGCCTGCGTGACCGGTACGCGGCGGGGGGCCTGCCGAGCGCGCCCACCGCGATCCCGGCGGGCGCGGCCTCGCAGCGTGGCCGGAGCCGGCAGCAGCTGCGGGAGACGCTGCGCGATATGCGCCGCCATCCCCTCACGCTCTCCTTCCTCCTGGCCTACCTCGTCTACAACGACGGGGTGCAGACGGTGATCACCCAGGCGTCGGTGTACGGCTCCGAGGAGCTGCGCCTGGACCAGACGACGCTGATCGTGGCGATCCTGCTGGTGCAGGTGCTGGCCGCGGCGGGCGCGCTGGCGATGGGCCGGCTCGCCCGGCGGTACGGCGCCCGGCGGACGATCCTGGGCTCCTTGGTGGCCTGGACCCTCACGATCGCGGCCGGCTACTTCCTGCCCGCCAAGGCGCCCGGCTGGTTCTTCGCCCTGGCCGTCGGGATCGGCCTGGTGCTGGGCGGCAGCCAGGCGCTGTCGCGGTCGCTGTTCTCCCATCTGATCCCGCGCGGCAAGGAAGCGGAGTACTTTTCCGCGTACGAGATCAGCGACCGCGGTGTGAGCTGGCTGGGCCCCCTGGTGTTCGGGGTGGCCTATCAGCTGACCGGCAGCTACCGGGCGGCGATCCTGTCCCTGGTGGCGTTCTTCGCGATCGGCTTCGTGCTGCTGGCGAGGGTGCCGATGCGGCGCGCGATCGCCGAGGCGGGTAATCCCGTCCCGGACCGGATTTAGGTTCGGGGCGCGCGGGGCGGTAGTGTACGCCTTTGGCTCACCAGGCGGACCGTTACTGCGCGCTCAACGAAACGAGGCGCTGGGTGACATCTGCTGCCAGATGTGACAAACCGGGCGCTGGTGGGTACAACAAGGGGCGGCACGAAGGAAGGCAGCGGCGCACAGCGCCTCCGTCACGGGCGGTGGTGGGCGACGGGTGGGCGCATCCCCTTTACGGGAATCTTCACCGCCGACCGGACGTTGACCGGATGACGACGACAGCGACACCTGTCCTGTGGGCGACAAGCCCGGGAGGCACGATTCATGAGTGAGCGAGCTCTTCGCGGCACGCGACTCGTGGTGACCAGCTACGAGACCGACCGCGGCATCGACCTGGCTCCGCGCCAGGCGGTGGAGTACGCATGCCAGAACGGCCATCGATTTGAGATGCCGTTCTCGGTTGAGGCCGAGATTCCGCCGGAGTGGGAGTGCAAGGTTTGCGGTGCACCCTCCCTCCTGGTGGATGGCGATGGCCCTGAGGAAAAGAAGGGTAAGCCCGCGCGTACGCACTGGGACATGCTCATGGAGCGGCGCACCCGCGAGGAGCTGGAGGAGGTGCTGGCCGAAAGGCTGGCCGTCCTGCGCTCCGGCACCATGAACATTGCCGTGCATCCGCGCGACAGCAACCGCAAGTCCGCCTGACAACCGGACTTCCTTAGGCACGACAGCACGTACAAGGGCCGGGGGCCCCCCCCCCCCGGGGGGCCCGGCCGTGGCCGGGAGCGGCCGGCGGGCGGGGCCCCCCCCCGGTCCGCGCCCGGGGAGCGCGCCCGGGGGCCGGGCCGGGGGGGTGCGGGGGGGC
>NZ_JBICZL010000018.1:0-131986 GCF_043201875.1 Streptomyces sp. NPDC048248 | reverse complement strand
ACCTCCGTGCGGTGAAGCGTAGACACCTCCACCACACCGGAGGTCTTCGCCATGATCAAGACCCACGACTGTTAACAACGCTCGTGATCAATACAACTAGGGCGTGTCCGCGGCCGGTGCCTGACAACGAAGACCTTCGATAAGGAGAACCATGACGCGCATCGTGCGCTTCACCGACGACACCGCCACCGTGCACACCGGAATCGCCGACGATCGCGGCGGCATCCGGGCCTTCCCCGCGGGGACCCGCATCGCCGATCTGCTCCGGCTGCGCGCCGCCGAACTCCGCGAACGGGCAGAGCACACCGCGGCCGGTCATGTCTCCCACACCGAGCGGGAGGTCCTTCTCCTGCCGCCGCTGGACGGGCGGATGGAGCTGTGGGCCGCGGGTGTCACCTACGAGCGCTCCCGTGAGGCCCGCGTCGCCGAGAGCACGGAGCAGACGGTCTACGAGCGGATCTACGACGCCGAGCGCCCCGAACTCTTCCTCAAGGCCGTGCCCTGGCGGGTCGTCACGGACGGCGAACCGATCGCCGTGCGGGACGACTCCGCGCTCGATGTGCCGGAGCCCGAGCTGGGCCTGATGGTCAACCGGCACGGCGAGACCGTCGGCTATCTGGTCGTCGACGACGTCAGTTCGCGCTCCATCGAAGGGGAGAATCCGCTCTACCTCCCGCAGGCCAAGATCTACGCCGGCAGCTGCGCGGTGTCCTCCGGCATCGTTCCGGCCTGGGAGATACCCGACGTCGAAGCGCTGGGGATCGCGCTCACCGTGCGCAGGGGCGGCACCGTGGCGTACAAGGCGGCCACTTCCACGGCGGCCTTCCACCGGACGCCGGATGAACTGGTCGGGTACCTGCGGCGCTGTCAGCCGTTCCCCGACGGAGTGACGCTCTCCACCGGGACGGGAATCGTGCCCGACCTCGACTTCACCCTGAACGCGGGGGACGTCGTGGAGATCACCATCGACGGCGTCGGCTCGCTCACCAACTCCGTCACCGCCGACCCGTCCGAGCTGAACTGGCTCGTCGAGGCGGCGGACGACCCCCTGGTGCGCCGCGTGCACCGCCGGTGGCGCTGACCACGTGTGCGCGGCTCGGCCGCCGCTGGTCGTCCGGCGCCCCGGCGGAGGCGGGGAGCTCGCCGGCCGGGGTGTTCGCGACATGCGCCCCGGGGGGCCTGGCCGCAGCCTGGTGACATGGACGAGCAGCCACCACAAGTGACCGTGTACCCGCCGGAGCCGGGCGGGGCGCGGCGGGTGACGGCCGGTGACCGCCGCCTCGGGGTCGCCCACCGGATCGAGGACGTGGTGGCGCTCCTCCGGCACGTCGGGCTGGACGAGGTGGAGGTCGAGGAGACCGACCTCATCGACTGGCAAGGCGGCGGCCCCGAGGAATGGGGCGCGTAGGCGTCCTCAGCGCGCGTCGGCGAACTCCCGCTCGGCCTGCGTGCGCAGTTCCTTCTTGTCCGGCTTTCCGGCATCGGTGAGCGGCAGCGCGTCGGTGAACGTCACGCGCGCCGGCTCGTACATCGCGCCGCGCGCCGAGCGGACCATGGCGCAGAGTTCCCGGTCGTCGACTCCGCTGCCGGGCGCGCGTACCACCACCGCGTGCACCCGTTCGGTGCGGTCGGCGTCGCGCACACCGAAGACGGCACTCTGCAGGACGTCCGGGTGGGTGTTCAGCAGGTCTTCGAGTTCGGTGGTGTACACATGGCCGCCGACCACGACGATCATGTCCTTGAGCCGGTCAACGATGGTCAAGTACCCCTCACCGTCGAGGTGTCCGACGTCTCCGGTGTGCAGCCAGCCGTCCCGCAGGACCTCGGCGGTCAGTTCGGGCTGCTTCCAGTAGCCCTGCATGACCATGGGGGAGCGCACGCAGATCTCGCCGTGCTCACCCGTCGGGAGATCGCGGCCCGACGCGTCGCGGATCGCCACCTCGACACCGGGCAGGACCTTGCCGGCGGACCGCAGCCGGTCCGGCCGGAGCGGGTCGTGGTCCTCGGGGGCCAGCACGCTGATACCGCCCGCCTCGTTCTGCCCGTAGCCCTGGACGAGCACCGGGCCGAAGGCGCGCACCGCGTCGGCGATGCGCGCGGGGGAGGCCTGGCAGCCGCCGTAGGTGAGGGTGCGCAGGCTGGAGGTGTCGGTGTGCGGCGCGTCCGGGTGGTCCATCAGCTGGTAGAGCAGCGGCGGCAGGACGAAGAGGTCGGTGATGCGTTCGCGCTCGATGGCGGCGAGTGCCGTCGCCGGGTCGAAGTCGTCGAGGAGCACGACCGTGCCGCCCGAGTTGATCGTGCTGTCCGCGATCATGCCCGCGGCGTGCGCGAGGGTCGTGCACACCAGCTGGCGGCGCTCACCGACCGGCAGGTCGGACGGCGCGCCGCGGAACCAGCGGGCCTGCGCGAAGGTGGTGCAGATGCCCTTGGGGTGCCCGGTGGTGCCTCCGGTGTGGCGGATGGTGCACACGTCCTGCGGCTGCGCCCGGCCGGGGAGCGGTTCGCCGCTCTGCGCGGCGGCCAGCTCCAGCAGGTCCGTGCCGGTCTTCGAGGGGCCGAGTATGAGAAGGGCCGGAACCGAGGCCGAGCCCGCTATCTCCTCGGCCCGTTCCACCATGCGCGGGTCCACGATCAGGGCGTGCGTCTCGACGTCCCTGACGATGGCGGCCTGGGAGTCCGCGGAGAGCTTGTTGTACAGGTGGTTGACGCGGGCGCCGAGCAGATTGGCCGCGTAGCGGGCGGCGATCGTCTCCGGCAGGTTGCCGCTCAGCAGGGTGATGGTCTGTCCCCGGTCGACCCCTTGGGCGCCCAGCGCTCGGGCCATTCGGAAGACCAGCGCACGGAACTCGCCCGCGCTGACCCTACGGCCCTGGTGGACAAGGAGCTCACGGGCGGGGTCGGCGCTCAGTGCGTCGAGGTTCTCCTCCACGTAGGTGCGGAAGGTCCGGGCATCTGCTGACATGTAGGGGGTTCCTCCTGACGCCGACGTGCTCGTGCCGTACGCCGGCGGTGCGGTGTGCAGGGTTTAGTTGCTAGAGGCAACTAAACTCAGGTTAGCGGTTGTTGATCGACTTCTCCAAGTCGGGCGATGTCCGGTGCTGCTCGCCGTCCGGCGGGCGCCGGGCACCCGCGGTGGGCCACCACGGCGGTGCCGGTCCGGTGGACCGACGGTGTGGGACGTGCTCGCATCAGGTGAAAGAAGCGAAGGGGCGCTCACTCTCCCTGCGGGTCCGTCCCGCGTGGAGAGATGATGGAGGGCAGCGGAAGCACGGCGGGAGACGGCCGGTGTGCGAAGAGCGCAGTGGCTGTCGGTCGCGGAGACCGGCGGAAGGAGTGCCTGGGATGGCGACCGACGCGTTCCCCGAGGGCTTCCCCGTCGAAGGCTTCCCGGTCGGGGAGGGGCCGTCCCGGCCGGGCGGGCTGCTCGATGTGCTGGGCGTGGCCGCGGTCATGCTGGACGCCGAGGGGCGGATCACGCTGTGGAGCCCGCAGGCCGAGAAGCTCTTCGGATGGACCGCCCAGGAGGCGCTCGGCCGGCCCGCCGCCCAACTGCTTGTCGGTCCTGAGCACCTCGACCAGGTCCTCACCCTGTTCTCCCGGGTCATGAGCGAGGGCAAGAGCTGGGCCGGTGTCTTTCCCGTCCGGCACAAGGACGGCAGCACGCGCCTGGTCGAATTCCGCAACATGCGCCTTCAGGACGAAGGCGGCGAGACCTACGCCCTGGGCATCGCCACCGACCAGGCGGTGCTCCGGCGGGTGGAGCGCGACCTCGCGCTGTCCGTCCGGCTGGTGGCGCAGTCGCCGATCGGCCTGGCCGTCCTGGACACCGGGTTGCGGTTCGTCATGGTCAACCCGGCACTGGAGCGCATCAACAACCTGCCCGCGGAAGAGCACATCGGCCGCGAGGTCCAGGATGTCCTGACCTTTCTCGACACCGAGGTGATCGCCGCCCGCATGCGGGATGTCCTCGACAGCGGGAGGCCACTGCTCGATCAGTTCACGGTCGGCCGCACGGTCGCCGACCCCGCCGGTGAGCACGCCTGGTCGGTGTCGTACTACCGGCTGGAGGACCCCAATGGCCGAGTCCTCGGCCTGGCGACCTCCGTCGTCGACATCACCGAGCAGCACCGGGCCGCCACCGAAGCCGCCCGGGCACGCAGGCGCCTCGCCGTCATCGCGGATGCCTCCGCGACCGTCGGCACGACCCTCGATGTCGACCAGACCGCGCACGAGCTGGCCGACGTCATCGTGCCCGAGCTGGCCGACCTGGCCGCGGTGGACGTCCTCGACGCCGTGCTGGAAGGGCGGCGCACGACATCCCCCACGCCCGGCGCCGCTGCCCGCTTCCGGGCGCTCGCCGTTTCCACGGCCTACCCCACCGACGCCGTCCGGGCCGCCGACCCGACCGGCCAGATCGCCTCCTACGACGCCGACCGGCTCATCACCCGCTGCGTGACGAGCGCCCGCCCGGTACTCGTATCGCAGGTCGGGGCGGCGGACCTGCCGCGCATCGCCGCCGATCCCCAGGGCGCCGAGCTGCTGGGGCGGGCCGGGCTGCACTCCTATCTCGCCGTGCCGCTGATCGCCCGCGGTGAGGTCCTCGGCGCGCTGTCGTTGTACCGCGTGCGCAATCCGCAGCCGTTCGACGAGGACGACGCCGTCCTGGCGGTCGAGCTGGCCGCCCGCGCCGCGGTGTGCATCGACAACGCCCGCTCCTACCAGAGCGAGCGCCGCACCGCCCTCACCCTCCAGCGTCACCTGATGAACCACCGGCCGCCGCAGCCCATGGGGATGCAGATCGCCTACCGCTACCAGCCCGCCCAGGCGGCGCGTGAGGTCGGCGGCGACTGGTTCGACGCGATTCCCGTGGCCGGCGACAAGACCGCCCTCGTGGTCGGCGACGTCATGGGCAGCGGCATCAACGCCGCCGCCACCATGGGGCAGTTGCGCACCACCACCCGCGCGCTGGCCGACCTCGACCTGGAGCCCGCCGACGTGCTCCAGCATCTCGACCACATCGTCTCCGGCCTCGACCCCGCCTTCGCGACCTGTCTGTACGCCGTCTACGACCCCTACCTCGGGCAGTGCAGCATCGCCGTCGCGGGCCATCTGCCGCCCGTCCTCGTACGGTCCGGCCGGCCGCCCGAGCTGCTCGATCTGCCCACCGGGGCCCCGCTCGGCGTCGGTGGCGTCCGCTTCGAACAGACCACCGTGCCGCTTCCCGACGGCGATCAGCTCGTGCTCTACACCGACGGCCTGGTCGAAACGCGTGACCAGCCCATCGACGACCGTCTGCGCATACTCCTGGACCTCCTGGCGGAGCCCGAGGAGCCGCTGGAAGAACTCTGCGACCGGCTGCTGGGCGCACTGCGCCACGCGAACGACCACGACGACGTCGCCCTGCTCATCGCCCGTGCGCACGCTCACGACGTGTGACCGACCCGCGGCGGATCGTCCACCGAACCTCGCCGACTTGTGACCGGCCGACGGTGGAATTCGAACCCGCTGGTGCCCGCGAAATCCGCGCACATTCCGGCCTGCGGTCGTGCAGAAGCGCTCTCTTGGCTGCATTTGGCAACTGATTCCGTTGTCCAGGAGGTCTTGACGAGGCCCCGACGCGAGGGTTGTATTCGGTCACCGAAGTGACGCCCGCCATGTGCCGGGTTTCTCCCGCTTCGAGGCACTCTCCTCCGAAGGTGCCCCCTTCCTGCCGCCAGCACCGATGGGATCCGCATGACCGATACGCACCACACCCCCGCAGCCGTCGCTCCGGAGCGTGCAGGCACCGGCTCGACGGAGGGGAAGTCTCCGCAGCTCACCCGGTCGATCGGTGTGGTCGGGGGCACGCTGCTCACGCTGTCATGTCTGACCCCGGCGTCCTCGCTCTTCGTGATCGTGCCGGACTCCTTCGCCACCCTGGGCACGGGCACCGCCCTGACCATCGCCGTGGCGGCCCTGCTGTGCGTCGGTGTCGCCTTCACCTACTCCGAACTCGGCACGTTGATACCGAGCTCCGGCGGCGAGTACGCGATGGTCGGCACCCTCATGGGCCGACTCGCCGGGTGGCTGGTTTTCGTGCTGTCACTGATCGTGGTGATGATCGTCCCGCCGATCATCGCGCTGGGCACCGCCGACTATCTGGCGCCGATCATCCCGCTCGATCCGCAGTACACCGCGGCCGGCGTGATGCTGCTGGCCACCGCCATGGGCCTGCTCGACCTGCGCGCGAACGCCTGGATCACCGGCATCTTCCTCGTACTGGAGGTTGTGGCCTGCGCGGTGGTCGCCTTCCTCGGCTTCAGCCACACCAACCGCTCGGCCTCCGTACTCGTCCACCCGGTGATCGACTCGGGTCACGGGCACACCACGGCCATCACCGCGGGCCTGATCGTGACCGGTCTGGCGACCGCGCTCTTCATCCTGCAGGGGTTCTCCACCGCCGTTTACCTGGCCGAGGAGATGGACAACCCCCGCCGCAACGTCTCGCGCACCGTGCTGTGGACGCTCGGTATCGGCGTGGCCGTCGTCCTCGTCCCCGTCGTCGCGATCACGCTCGGCGCCCCCGACCTGGCGACCCTCGGCGCCGGCGACGTCGCGGGCATGGTGCGGTCCTGGAGCAACTCCGGCGTCGGCGCGTTCGTCAGCCTGTGCATCGCCCTGGCGATCATCAATGCCGCCATCGTGATGGTCATCCAGAACTCCCGCGTCGTCTTCTGCTCGGCACGTGACGCGGCCTGGCCGACCCCGGTCAACCGGGTCTTCTCCCACGTCGGCCGGCGCTTCGGCTCGCCGTGGGCGGCCACGCTCGGCGTCGGCGTACCCGGAGCGGCCCTGTGCTTCGTCAACCTCGACACCCTGAGCGAGGTGACCGGCGTGGCCGTCGCCGCGATGTACGTCTTCGTCGCGCTCGGCGCCCTGGTCTCGCGCCGCGGGGCCCACAAGCACCGCCTGGCCTGGCGGATGCCGCTCTGGCCGGTGGTTCCGGCGCTGATCGTCATGGTGCTGGCCTGGGTCCTCTACCAGCAGAGCGTCGAGAGCCTGGTGATCACCGGGGCCATCGTCGCCGGTGCCGTCGTCTACTGGGCGTGCTATCTGCGTCCGCGCCAGGACACGCACTGGGTCATCACGGTTCCCGAGGACGAGCAGGCTCCCGGTGTGCAGGCCGCTCGCGGTGACGAGTGTGCCGAGTCGGTGGGCGTGTAACGAACCTTCGCAGCTCCCGGCCGGAGTCCGGGGGCGCACACATCACAGGGCCGAAGGGCTCCCGCCGGTCCGGCGGGAGCCCTTCGGCCCTCTATGCATGTCCGAGCGGTGGCGGAGGCCCCAAGGCGCGAGACGCTCTCTGGAACGACCGGCAGGCCCCCGGGCCTCTCGTCCGGTGCCTTGCGCGGTCTTAGCGGTTTGCGGGCCCGGAGAGGGCGACGGCGTCCAGCAGAAGGCACACGTGGTCGATGGCGTCCCGCCCGGCGGGGCCGTCGGCCGCGTCCGGGGTGTCGAGCAGACCGGCCGTGGAGCGCAGCAGGCCGGTCAGTCCGCCGCCGGAGCCGGGCGCGGCCGCGGGCTCCACGGGAGCGGGGTCGGTCGTCTGCTCCGCGGTGGCGAGTGTGGACCGGATCTGCTCGGCCGAGAGGGGCATGCCCGTTTCGAGGAAACGGAAGAGCGCCATGGCCGCACGCCGGTCAGCGGCCTGCGGCTTCCACAGCCCGAGCGCGTGGTGGTCGATGAGCGCGGCCGCCTCGGCACGGATCTCCTCTGGAACATGCATGTGCACGAACGTCTCACACCCGTTCGGCGGCATGTCAGAGCGGCAACGAGGTGCATCGCGCGCTCCCGGGCGGTACCCGACTCCCGATGCGGCCCGGCTGACCAGGCACGTTCCTGCCGAAGCCCCGGCCTTCCGGTCTCCTTACGGGCATCGTTCGCAGATCAAACCTGTGGCAAGAGTTACATGGGAGGACCGGGGATACGGGCCGTTCCGGCGTTCTCGTGGATGCTCCGGTGGGTTCCCCCCGGGGCAGAAACCTACCCACGGGTTTGTCGGTCCTCTGGTGCACGGGGCCGGACTGGGGGAACATCGGACCATCCTTGCGGACCCACCGTGAGCGCGGCCGTCACGATCTCGACGGAGCGCGGGCGACGCCCTCGCCCGCCGGCCGAGGTCACGGGGCCCGCGAGGACCGGTCCCCGCGGTCGGCCTCACGGGCGCGCGGACCGGGTCCGGCAGGCTCCGACGACCGGCTGCTGCGCTCCGCATCACGCGGTTCGCCCACCGTATGCGGGAGGTGTAGAAAGAGGACATGGCCGGACGCTACGGCCGCCCGCGTTCGGTTCTGAGAATGCGAACTGTCGCAGGTCAGGTCTTTCTCCTGCAGGTGGCGATCGTGGTGTTGCTCGTCGCCGCCGCCATCACGGCGCTCGTGCTGCAGTCGAGGACGGACGGGGAGCGAGAGGCCACCAACAGGTCGGTCGCCGTCGCCGAGACCTTCGCCAACGCGCCCGGCATCGAAGCGGCGCTCAAGAGCCCGGACCCGACCGCGGTCCTGCAACCGCGGACCGAAGCCGCCAGGAAGCTCTCCGAGGTCGACTTCATCGTCGTGCTGAACACCGACGGCATCCGCTACACCCACCCGTTCTCCGACCGGATCGGCAAGAAGTTCGTCGGCAATCTGGGACCCGCGCTGGCCGGCGACATCGTCACCGAGAAGATCACCGGCACCATCGGACCACTCGTCCAGGCCGTGGTCCCCGTCAAGGGCGGTGACGGGCGCGTCATCGGCCTGGTGTCCGCCGGCATCACCATCGACCGGGTCAGCGGAGTCGTCGACGATCAGTTCCCGCTGCTCTTCGGCTCCGCCGCGGGCGTGCTGCTGCTCACCACCGGCAGTACGGCACTGGTCAGCAGACGACTGCGCCGCCAGACCCACGGTCTGGGCCCCGCCGAGATGACGCGGATGTACGAGCATCACGACGCGGTGCTGCACGCGGTGCGCGAGGGCGTGATCATCGTCGGGGGTGACGGTCGTGTGCTCCTGGCCAACGACGAGGCGCGCCGGCTGCTCGACCTGCCGACGGACGTCGAAGGACGCCAGGTCTCCGAACTGGGGCTGGACCCGGCCACCGGCTCGCTGCTGGCCTCCGGGCGGATCGTGACCGACGAGGTGCACCCGGTCGGGGAGCGCCTGCTCGCCGTCAACCAGCGGACGACGGACCAGCACGGCGGCCCGCCGGGCAGTGTCACCACGCTGCGGGACACCACCGAACTGCAGGCGGTCACCGGCCGTGCGGACGTGGCGCGTGGCCGGCTGAAGCTGCTCTACGACGCCGGCACCGAGATCGGCACCACCCTCGACGTGGTGCGCACCTGTGAGGAACTGGCAGGGTTCGGCGCCGCCCGGTTCGCCGATATCGTCACCGTCGACCTGTCCGAGGCCGTACTGCGTGGTGAGGAGCCGACGTCCGCCACCTCGGTCGCCGAGATGCGGCGGATCGCGGTCAGCGGCGACCGGGAGGGCAACCCGCTCTACCCGCTGGGCAAGCTCATCAACTTCGACCTGACCACGCCGCTCGGCCTCGGCCTCGTCAGCGGCGAGCCGGTGCTGCAGGCGGATCTGGCGGCCTTCTCCGGCTGGCAGCAGCAGGACCCCGAGCGGGCCCGGAAGGTCGTCGAACGCGGCATCCACTCGATGATCGCCGTTCCGCTGCGGGCCCGCGGCGTCATCCTGGGCGTGGTCCTCTTCTGGCGCGCGGAGAAGCCCGAGCCCTTCGAGGAGGAGGACCTCTCCCTCGCCGAGGAGCTGGGCGCCCGCGCCGCGGTGAGCATCGACAACGCCCGCCGGTACACCCGGGAGCACAACATGGCGGTGACGCTGCAGCGCAGCCTGCTGCCGCGGGGACTGCCGGAACAGAACGCCGTCGAGGCGGCGTACCGCTATCTGCCCGCCCACGCGGGCCTCGGAGGGCTCGGCGGCGTCGGCGGGGACTGGTTCGACATCATCCCGCTGCCCGGCGCCCGGGTGGCGCTCGTGGTGGGCGATGTCGTCGGCCACGGACTGCACGCCGCCGCCACCATGGGCCGGCTGCGCACGGCGGTGCACAACTTCGCCAACCTCGACCTGCCGCCCGACGAGCTGCTCTGGCATCTCGACGAACTGGTCACCAGGATCGACCAGGACGAGGCCGTCGACGACGGGGACGGCGCGGTCACCGGCGCCACCTGTCTGTACGCGATCTACGACCCGGCGTCCGGGCACTGCACCATGGCACGCGCCGGCCATGTGCAGCCCCTGGTCCTGCGGCCGGACGGCACCGCCGAGTACGTCGAGGTGCCCGGCGGCCCGCCGCTCGGGCTCGGTGGACTGCCCTTCGAGACGGCCGACCTGTGGCTGCCGGAGGGCAGTCGCCTGGTCCTCTACACGGACGGGCTCGTCGAGGACCGGGACCGGGACATCGACGAGGGACTCACGCTGCTCCAGGACACGCTGGCCGGTCATCCCGAGCTGACGCCGGAGGAGACCTGTGAGACGGCGCTGCAGGCGCTGCTGCCCGAGCGCCCGAGCGACGACATCGCGCTGCTCGTCGCCCGCACCCACGTTCTGGACAGCGCGCACGTGGCCGACTGGGACGTACCGCCCGACCCCTCGGCCGTCGCCGACGTGCGGGCCGCCGCGGTGCGCAAGCTGGCCGAGTGGGACATGTCGGAGGAAGCCTTCACCGCCGAGCTGATCCTCAGCGAGCTGGTCACCAACGCCATCCGCTACGCGTCCGGCCCCATCAGCGTGCGGTTGATCCGCGACCGCGCCCTGATCTGCGAGGTCTCCGACCGCAGCAGCACCTCGCCGCACCTGCGGCAGGCGGCAACCACGGACGAGGGAGGTCGCGGGCTCTTCCTCATCGCCCAGCTCGCCGAGCGGTGGGGGACCCGCTACACCGCGGGCGGCAAGGTCATCTGGACGGAGCAGCCGCCGCCGGCGGGCCCTGCGGATGCGTGACAAGGCCGCGGGCCGCGCCGTTCGGAGCTGACAGGGGCGAGCAGCTCGGCTGAACGGCCGGGCGACCGCTGGAACAGTCCGCGCGCGTGCCGAGGGGACCCCGTCGACGCCGGTCGCGAGCCGTTCCCGGCGATTCTGACGGAACGCCAACAACGCGTCATACCGGCGCATGGATGAAGTAAAAGAAAAGTCATGGCGTGTTAAAGAGAGCTGGTGGTGTGTGCCGGATAGATATGCCCCTGACCCGTTCTTCATGCGAAGGGGCGTCGCGCCGCCGGACGTGGGCCTCCCTCGGTATGCCCGCTGACCCCGGACGGACGGTGTCCCCTCCGTTCTCCGAGGAGGCAGCACCTTGCGTTACGGACAAGCACTGCGTGACGAGGTAACAGCCCGCGGCACGACACCCCTGATCGGCGTATACGACATGTACTCGGCATCGATCGCCGCCGAGCACTACAACGGCTTCTTCGTGTCCGGCTTCGGTTTCGCCGCGTCGTACTACGGACTCCCGGACATCGGTTTCATCGCCTGGCCCGACATGGTGGCCTTCGCGGAGCGCCTGCGCGGCGCGTTCCCGCGTCATCATCTCCTGGTCGACATCGACGACGGCTACGTCGACCCCGAGGTGGCCTGCCACGTCGTGCGGCGGCTGGAGCGGATCGGGGCCTCGGGGGTGATCCTGGAGGACCAGAAGCGACCACGAAGATGCGGCCATGCGGACGGCAAGGTGGTGCTGCCGCTGGAGGACTACCTGGAGAAGCTGAATCTCGTGCTCGCCACCCGTACCGACCTGCTGGTCGTGGCCCGTACGGACGCCACGGAGGAGGCGGACATCCTGCGCCGGGCCGCGGCGCTGGCCGAGACCGACGCCGATGTGGTGCTGGTCGACGGGGTGCGCAGCGTCGACTGGATCCGGCGCATCCGCAAGGTCGTCGGGGACAAGCCGCTGCTGTTCAACCAGATCGCCGGGGGCAAGTCCCCGCGGCTCTCGCTCACCGAACTGGCCGAGCTGGGAATCGATGTGGCGATCTACAGCACCCCCTGCCTGTTCGCCGCGCACCGCGCGATGGAGACGGCGATGGCCGAGCTGAAGTTCACCGACGGGCGTCTGCCGGCCACCGGCGACAGCGGCGAGGTCGGGGTCGGCGAGGCCACCGAACTGCTGGCCAGGAACATCGACCGACCGCACCCCGAGCGAGCGGCCGTCCCGGCATGAGGGCCCGGGTGGGCTCCCCTCGCCACGGGCGCCGGCCGCGGCGTCTGGGATACCTCGTGGGCGGTGCGACAGTGGCAGCGGCGGCGATCGTCTCGGACCTCCTGGGTGCCGGTTCGACCGCGGCCGAGGCGGCGGACCGGTCCGTCGTGCTCATCGACAACTCGAACGCGGACTCCTGGCTCGAGGTGGACCGCACCAACAACCTCCAGCTCGGCAGCGGCATCGCCGGCAGCGACCTCGACGGCGCTGCCACGGACCTCTCCAGCGTCTTGGTGAGCAGGCCCGATGCCTCCCAGGGGCGCGCCGGCGCTCTTCAGGGCGCGCCAGAGGCTCCGCAGGGGGCGGACGAGGGCGTTGCTCAAGTTCCGGAGGAAGCCCCGGCGGGCGGCGCCGTCGCTCACGGTCCGTCAGAGCCCGTGGTACCGGAGCCCACCCGGTGATCCCGCGCGGCGGGGCGGGGACCCAACTCCCGCCCCGCCGCTTCCACGACCTGCCGGTACGCCCAAGCCGCCCACGGCTGCTCGGTGTTGGCGCCCACGGTCGTCGACGGCGCTTGCCCGGCCGAGGAATCCCGTGGTCGGCCGAGCGACGCGATGGCATGCTGGCGGGCGTGAACGGACCGGAGATCCCCATCAGCTTCGCCGCCGAACTGAGCCTCTTCCTTCCCACGGGGCGCAGCGCCGACCGTGCGCCGGTGGTGACGGACGGCGTGTCCACACTCGGCCATGTCGTCGAGTCGCTCGGAGTCCCGCTCACCGAGGTCGGCCGGCTGGTCGTGGACGGCCGTGAGGTCCCCGTCTCCCACGTCCCCCGTGCGGGTGAGAGCGTCGAGGTGCGGGCCGTCGAGCGCCCGCAGCGCATCCACGACGCCCCACTGCGTTTCCTGCTCGATGTCCATCTCGGCACCCTGGCGCGCAGGCTGCGGCTGCTCGGCGTCGACGCGGCGTACACCAACGAGGACCCCGGTGACGCGGCCCTGGCCCCCCGATCCGCGAAGGAGCGGCGGGTCATGCTCTCCCGGGACCGGGGACTGCTGCGACGGCGGGAGCTCTGGGCCGGCGCGTACGTCTACAGCGACCGGCCCGACGATCAACTGCGCGACGTACTGGGCCGCTTCGCGCCCGAGCTCGCCCCGTGGACCCGCTGCACCGCCTGCAACGGCCGACTGGCGGACGCCGACAAGGACTCGGTCCAAGAACAGCTCCGGCACGGCACGCAGCGCAGCTACGACGTCTTCGCGCAATGCACGTCGTGCGGGCGGGTCTACTGGCGAGGAGCGCACCACGCCCACCTGGAGGCGATCGTCGAGGAGGCGCTGCGCGACAGCGCCCCGTGAAACGGGCTCGCCGGACGGAGCTGCACCCAGGCTCCGCCATCCCACCAGCGGGCACGGTCGGCAACGACACGCGGTTCGGATCGGTTGGCGACCGATAACGTCCGCCTGCGGGTAAATAATGGGGCACCCGATTTCGCCCTGTGGACGGGATGGAATGAGCGCTGGACGCCGAAATCCGTCGAACCCCCGGCGGAGCCGGAAAACGGTAGGTGGCCGCACCACCACCAATGACCGCCTGCTCCGCATTCTGCTGCGCCGCCGCAAACAGCCGCTGAGCGCCGAGGATGTGACGGTCACCGATAAACCGGAAGTGCGTCGGGCGGTATCGGCGGCAGCTCTGGGCAACACGATGGAATGGTTCGACTTCGGCGTGTACGCCTATCTCGCCGGAACCCTGGGCCAGGTGTTCTTCCCGTCCAGCTCACCCGGCGCCCAGGTCGTCTCCACCTTCGCCACCTTCGCCGCCGCATTCCTCGTCCGGCCGCTCGGCGGTCTCGTATTCGGACCGCTCGGCGACCGCATCGGCCGAAAGCGCGTACTCGCCGCAACCATGATCATGATGGCGGTCAGTACATTCGCCGTCGGATTCCTGCCGAGTTACGACACCATCGGCTTCGCCGCGCCGATCCTGCTGCTCGTCTGCCGCCTGGTACAGGGATTTTCCACCGGCGGCGAATACGCCGGGGCCACCACCTATATCGCCGAATACGCACCGGACAGACGACGCGGATTCCTCGGCAGCTGGCTCGACTTCGGCACATTCGTCGGCTACTCCCTCGGCTCCGGCCTGGTCACCGTGCTCACGGCCGTGCTCGGCGAGGGAGACATGGTGAGCTGGGGCTGGCGCATCCCCTTCCTGGTGGCCGGCCCCCTCGGACTGATCGGCCTCTACATGCGGCTGCGCCTGGAGGAGACCCCCGCCTTCCAGCGCGAGGCGGAACAGGCCCACCAGGCCGCGGAGCAAGCCCGGACCGAAGGCGGCGAGGACCCGGTGGACGTGGCACGCCAGTCCGGCAAGGGGCGGCTCAAGGAGATCTTCACCCGCCACTGGGAGGCCGTGCTGATCTGCATGGGCCTGGTGCTGCTCTACAACGTCACCAACTACATGGTGACTTCCTACCTGCCGACGTTCATGACCGAGACCCTGGGCGAGGACGATCTCACCGCCCAGCTGCTGGTGCTCGGCACCATGATCGTCGTGGTGCTCACCATCACCACGGTGGGCCGCACCTCCGACCGGTGGGGCCGCCGACCCGTCTTCATGGCGGGCAGCATCGCCATGATCGTCCTCGCCGCGCCGGCGATCCTCCTCATCCGCGCCGGCGGCATTCTGCTGCCCGCCTTCGGATGCCTGCTCCTGGGGCTTCTGCTGGTCTGCTTCGCGGGAACCTCGGCCTCCACGCTGCCCGCGCTCTTCCCGACGCGGCTGCGCTACGGAGCCCTGTCGATCTCCTTCAACATCTCGGTGTCCCTCTTCGGCGGCACCACGCCCCTCATCGCCTCGGCCCTCGTCGAGGCCACCGGGAGCGATATGGTCCCTGCCTACTACTTGATGGTGGCAGGCGTCATCGGCCTCATCGCCACCTTCTTCCTCCACGAGACCGCGGGCAAGCCGCTCCGCGGCTCCGGACCCATGGTCGAGAACGAGGAGGAAGCCCAGGCCCTGGTCGCGGACAGCCGGGCCCAGGCCGGCCGGCACGCCAGGGACGTCTGGATCCGGCTACGGCACCCGTGGTCGCGGCGGTGACCCGGAAGACGGAGCCCCGTGGCAGTGACCCACGGCAGTGACCCGGGCCGCGCACGAGTCGCTTGGCGTCGGCATGCCCACCGTCACCGGCCCGGCCGAAACGCCAGGCCGAAGCTGCTTCCCGCAACGGAAGACACCGCGCGGGAGGTCGAAGGCACCAGCAGGTCTGCTGAAGGCCACCTGTTCGATCGGCGGGGGAACATGCCCCGACCGCGCTGCGGTCCGGTAGCTCACGGACCGGCTCCGGAGGGCGTGGTGGCCCGGGTCAACACGCCCTCGGAGTACGGGTACCGGGTCCGTCGGTCTTCACCGGCGGGCCGGCCGGTCGACCTGCGTCACGTCATGCACGACGGGGGCGGCCGGGCGCGGTGACGCCCCGCTGGCTCCGGTTGTTGACGACGGCGAGCGGGATCTCCTCGTCCTCCTGGTCGATGTCCGCGTACGGATCGCCCTCGGGGTAGGCGGGCTCGATGAACACCGCCGTGTAGTCGGGCTTGGCCGGGCGGGGCACGGACAGGGTCATCGGCTCTCCAGGGGTTGCGGCCGCAGAGCGGCTCGGGATGTGAGGGTGTGCCGTATCGCGGCCGGCATCCTCGGAGGAGGTATGACGTCTGCGGTGCCGGCGGATGGCGAGTGGGCCCCGCGATGCCGGTTGCCGGGTTTCAGGCAACGGTGCGGAACACAACTGCTGGTGAAAGAGTACGCCGGAGATCACGTCCCGCCACGCAACAAGACCGGATCTTGCTCGACGGGCCGGGGCCGGCTTCGTCTCGGGCTGAGGCGACGGGGCCGTCACAGCGGCGTTCCGGTGAGTGTCGCGTGGTGGGAACCGGCCCCGCAACCCGTTTCGTGAAGGCCGCGGGCCGGCGTTCCTCGGGTGCGTCGCGGCGGGGGCGCGCGGCGCAGGTGCGGTGTGGGGGAGAGGCGAGCGCCTTGGTCGCGGAGGCTGTCGTGAGTGTCGGGCGGGCCGGGCAGATCGCGAGGGCGGACAGCAGAGGCGAGCCCGCTGCCGGCGTCCGCCGAACCGGTCCCCGCGCCGAGGCGGTCCAGCCCTACTGGCGACGGCGCATCGTTGAGGCCGATGTCGTGGCGCGGACGCAGCAGTTGAGCCAGGCGGCAGGGCCGCGGCGCTCTCGACATGCGGCAGGGGGTGCGCACCGGCTGGGGGAGCCGGTCGCGGACCAATGCCTTCGGCTACCCGCCGTCGAGGCTCTCCACGGCGCGGCTGATGGTCGTCCCTGTCGCACCGCGTCCGATGGGCTCTGCGCGGTTCGGGAGGCTGCCGTGCTCCCGCGCGCCGGCCGAGGCGGCGCACACCCCGCCCACACCCCGCCCGCGTGGCCCCGGACCTGCCCCCTTGCGCACCGGCCGTAGACTGAGACGGTGTCGGGCAGGCCCCTGCTCCGCCCGGCCACCTGCTCACCACCCTCCGCGGCCGGAGCGGAAGTTCTGCCGCCCGGACACGCCGGGCCGGCGAATCGGGTCCGACCCGGATCCGGCCGCATGCCGCAGCCGACTGCGCGGTGACAGGTAGCGATCCTCGGCCGATCCGGCCGTCCGGCCGCACGCAGATCTCCCCCCTGCGGGGCCCGCTCGTCGTCATACGTCACGCAGCCGGTGCCCCGGCTCCCGCGCCGCATGTGCACCGCACAGCGCCGAACGGTGAGCACCGGCCGGTCAGCACGACCCCCGGCACCGCCGGTTCATGGTCATCAACGCGGTCTCCGTTTCGCTGTCCTCCCTGTCTCCGGCCGGGCCCACACGCGTAGCCGACCGCATCCGAGGAGACAGTTGTGAAACTCAGTGCCCTGCTCGACGCGCACGCCCACCACGTTGCCCAGGGGGACCCGGAAACGCGGATCACCGCCGGAATGACCCTCGACGTCACCCAGGTGCGGCCCGGGGCGCTCTACATCGCGGTGCCGCGCCACGAGGAGGGCGGTCCCGGAGGCATCGCGGAAGCTGTGGCGCGCGGCGCGGTGGCCGTGCTGGCGCAGAACGACGGTCCGCTGCCCGCGCAGTGGCCGGGCGCCGTCTGCCTGGTGCTGGTGGCCGACGTCCGGGCCGCAGCCGCCGTCGTCGCCTCCCGCTACTTCGGCGATCCCAGCCGCGATATGGACGTGGTGGCGATCACCGGAACGAACGGCAAGACCTCCATCTCCTACATGGTCGAGTCGGCCCTGCGCATCGCCGAAGGCGCGAAGGTGGGAGTCATCGGCACCTCCGGAAGCCGGATCGGCGGCGACCGGATCCCGATGCCCCGCTCGGTTCTGAGCACTCCGGAAGCGCCGGATCTGCAGTACCTGCTCGGCCACATGCGTGACCGGCGGACCGGAAGCGTGGTGCTGGAGGCCACGTCCATGGGCCTGCTGCAGCGGCGGTTGGATCATGTCGCCGTCGACGTCGGTGTCTTCACCAACCTGACCCAGGACCACCTCGACGACCACGGCACCATGGAGAACTACAAGAACGCCAAACTCAGCCTCTTCGAAGGGCGCTGCGACCGCGCGGTGGTCAACGCCGACGACCCGGTCAGTGCCGAGATCCTGGCCCGGATGCCCGGAGCGGTGACCACCTACGGCCTGGACGCACCCGCCGACTACCGGGCGACCGACCTCGTCGTGGACGCGGCGGGCAGCCGGTTCACGCTCCACCACGACGGGCGCAAATACCCCGCGGCGATCCCGGTCCCGGGCCCGTTCTCCGTCGCGAACGCCCTGGCCACCCTGGCGGCCTGTCATCTGCTCGGGCACGACCTCCAGGGGCTCGTGGCGGCCCTGGACCGGATGCCGCCCACCCCCGGCCGGTTCGAGCGCTACCGCACCCCGCAGGGTGCCTGTGTGATCGTCGACTACGCGCACTCCCCCGACTCCCTGGAAAAGGTCCTCGCCACGATCGCCGGCTTCGCCACCGGCCGTGTGATCACCGTCTTCGGCTGCGGCGGCGACCGGGACATCACCAAACGCGCCATCATGGGCAAGATCGCGGGGGCGCGCTCAGACCTGTGTGTCCTCACCTCGGACAACCCTCGCGGCGAGGACCCGGAAGTCATCCTCGACCAGATCGCGCCCGGTCTCGTGGCCACCGGCACGCCCTTCCACCGGGAGGCCGACCGCCGCTCGGCGATCGCGTACGCCCTGTCCGCGGCCCGGCCCGACGACATCGTGCTGGTCGCCGGGAAAGGCAGTGAGCCCCACCAGATCGTCGGTGACCAGCTGATTCCCTTCACCGACATGGCCGTGGTCCGCGAACTCTGCGCCTGACCGGCCCGGTGGACGCGACGGCGTCCTCGGCGGGGCACGGCACCGCTCCACGTGCCGGAAAGCCTTACGGCACAAGGCCATTGGCTGAAATCGCCTCTTCTCCACAGAGCCTGCCCGACCTAGCGTTGACTCCGTGACCAGATTTCATAACTGGTCACGGATACGGGGGAGCGGGTGTCGCGGCAGTTCGAGCGCGGTGAGCGCATCCTGGCAGCGGCGGGCGAATTGCTGCTCGCCTGGGGCTACCGGCGCGTGACCATCGATGAGATCGCACGTCGTGCCAAGGTCGGCAAGGGCACGGTCTACCTGCACTGGAAGACCAAGGAGTCGCTGCTCCTGGCCGTCGTGCTGAACAGCAAGACGCGCAGTCTGCGGTGGCAGCTGGAACGCATGCGCGCCGACCCCCTGGAGATTTTGCCGAGCCGGACGGCGCGCGGGTACTACCGCGACTTTCTGAGCGATCCGGTCCTGCGCGCCATGCACACCGACGATTCCGACATCCTCGGCCGCCTCAACGAACGAGCTGCCACCGAGCTGTCGGAGCTGGTGGCGGAGTCTCACCGGACGCTGCATCGCCACCTGGAGATCCTGCGGGAGCGCGGCCTCGTGCGTGACGACACCGATCCGGCTCACCAGCAGTACGCGCTGATCGCGGTGATCACCGGCTTCTTCATGAGCGAGGTATTGCTCGCCGACCGTGCCCCGGGCACCCCGGACGTACGGAGCGACATCCTCGCCCACACCATCCGCACCACGCTGGAGACCCCAGCGAGCTCCGCCGCCTCCGCCACCGCGCTCGCCACCGCGGCCGCGCCCGGGATCATCGCGCTTTACGAGCATCTGGAACGGCTCAGCGCTCGGGAAATACGGCGGCGCTGCGTCACTGACTCTCAACCAGGAGGGACCGAACGATGACCGCAGCACCCACCAACCCCTTCGCCGAGCATGTCGGCAAGCACCCCGGCGAGCCGAACGTGATGGAGCCCGCTCTCCTCGCCGACCCCTTCAGCGGTTACGGCGCGCTGCGCGAGGAGGGTCCGGTCGTCCGAGGACGCTTCCTCGACGACTCACCGGTGTGGTTCGTCACCCGCTTCGACGACGTCCGCGAGGTCTTACGCGACCAGCGTTTCGTGAACAACGGCGCGGCCGCACGGGGCGACTCCGCCGAGGACCCGCTGAGCCGGCTGATGGAGACGCTGGGCCTTCCCGTACACCTCGCCGACTACCTGCGCGGATCCATCCTCAACAACGACGCCCCCGACCACACCCGCCTGCGCCGCCTGGTGTCGCGTGCCTTCACGGCCCGCAAGATCACCGATCTGCGGCCACGTGTGCAGCAGATCGCCGACGAGCTGCTTGCCCGGCTCCCCGACCATGCAGAGAACGGCGTCGTCGACCTCATCGAGCACTTCGCCTATCCGCTCCCGATCACGGTCATCTGCGAGCTCGTGGGCATCCCGGAGGCGGACCGCCCGCAATGGCGGGCATGGAGCGCCGACCTCGTCTCGACGCAACCGGACCGGCTCGGCAAGACGTTCCCGGCGCTGGTCGAGCACATCCACGAACTGATCCGCGTCCGGCGCGGGGCGCTCACCGACGATCTGCTCAGCGAACTCATCCGCACGCACGACGACGACGGCGGCAAGCTCAGCGACGTCGAGATGGTCACCATGGTCCTCACCCTGGTCCTGGCCGGCCACGAGACCACCGCCAACCTCATCGCCAACGGCACCGCCGCGCTCCTCACCCACCCCGACCAGCGGCGCCTCCTGCAGGGCGACCCGGCACTGCTCCCACGCGCCGTCCATGAGCTGATGCGCTGGTGCGGACCCGTGCACCTGACCCAGCTGCGTTTCGCCGCCGAGGACGTGGAGCTGGGCGGCACACTCATCCGAAAGGGCGACGCCGTCCAACTCGTCCTGGTTGCCGCGAACTTCGACCCACGCCACTACGACGAACCCGAACGCCTCGATCTGACCCGGCATCCCGCGGGCCACGCCGAGAACCACGTCGGCTTCGGTCACGGAATGCACTACTGCCTGGGCGCCACCCTCGCCCGGCAGGAAGGCGAAGTCGCTTTCGGCGCTCTGCTCACGCACTTCCCCGACCTCGCGCTTGGTGTTCCGGCGGATCGTTTGGAGCGGGTGCCGTTGCCCGGCAGCTGGCGGTTGGCCGCGCTGCCGGTGCGCCTGTAGGGCGCGCCTGCCCGGGCCGGGGGAGTGGCGGGGCGCGGCGACCGGACTCCGTACGCGGAGCTGATCAAGTGGCTGTCGGTGAGGACAAGGGGCCGTGCAGCCAAGGGTGTTGCCGTTCCCGCTCGACCTGGCTTCCCTGCCCCGCGTCCGCTCTAACGTCCCCAACCAGCCCGAAGGCTCCCCGCGACAGTGCGCGCGACGCGCGCAGTGCCACGGGGAGCCTTGGGCAGAAGCAGGGCAGAGCCCTCCTCGGTCAGGACTGAGGCCGCCGACCGTGGTTGGCTCCGTTCTTACGACGTGCCTTCTTCTTACGACGCCGCTTCGACGACATGTCGTCTCCTCTCCTCGCGATGGGTTTCCCCGGTTTTCTACCATTTCATAGAGGTCTGCCACCAGGCGATCTCGAGACCGGCTACCCGGAGCTCGGCACGGCATGCTCGTGAAGCACGTCACGATCCGCGCGCCACATGTGGGGCGCGGGCACCCGTGCGTTGCGCCGGGTGCTCCGGATGCCCTCCACGAGGCAGGAGAGGCGACGTGCGTCCGCTGGGCGTAAGGGAAGGCCGCCTTTGGCGCAACGACCAAGAGCGCCCCGCTCCTTATAAGTCGCCCTGTAGCCGGGGGTGTTGACGGAGTGGACTCGCGTATCTCGCGCCGGGCGGAAGATCCCTTGACCTCAACTTGAATTGAGGTTCTACGGTCGTCGCCATGACCAAGATCTTGGTGACCGGCGCGACCGGCACCGTGGGCAGTCTCCTTGTCTCCTCGCTGGTGGAGTCGGGACGGGACGTACGCGCGCTGGTACGCGAACCGGGCAGGTCCGATCTGCCCGACGGGGCGGAAGTGGTGCAAGGAGACCTCTCGTCTCCGCAGACGCTGGAGGCGGCGCTGGACGGGGTGGGCGGTGTGTACCTGATGTGGCCCGGTATCCCCGTGGATCCCCGTGTGGTCGAGGTGATCGCCAAGCGTGCCGAGCGCGTGGTCTACCTGTCCGCCGACGTCCCGGACCTGGCGGATGACGAGCCGGCCACCATCTTCCACCAGGACATCGAGCGGCTGATCAGGAAGTCGGGTGTGAGCTGGACGTTCGTGCGGGCCATCGACTTCGCCACGAACACACTCGGGTGGGCCGACCAGATCAGGCGGGGCGTCGTGCGATGGCCGTACGGGCAGGCCGCCAGGTCGCTGATCCACGAGCGCGACATCGCGGATGTGGCCCTGCGCGCGCTCACCACCGAGGGGCACCACGGAGCCAGATACGTGATCACGGGACCCGAATCGATCACCCATGCCGAGCAGGTCAGGATCATCGGTCAGGCGATCGGGCGAGAGGTGCGCTGGGAGGACCTGCCCGTGGAGACAGCGCGGCGGCAGCTGGTGGCGTCCTGGGGCAACCCGGCGTTCGTGGAGGCCCGGCTTGAGGCATGGCGGGGGTTCGTGGACTCGCCGGAGCGGGTGACCGACACCGTGCAGCGGCTGCTGGGGCGGCCCGCCCGCACCTTCCGCTCGTGGGCGCAGGACCACGCGGACGACTTCCGCTGAAGTGGGGCGACAGGGGGCGGCTCCTCGGAACGGAGTCTCCGGGGGCGCCTCCGCCCACGGATGATCACAGGCTCCCGAGGGGAGCGGGATGGTGGAACCCCACAAACCCTGCATCGTCGACTCCGTCGATCATGACACTCCGGTAACGCCAATTCCCCTGACAGAGTGGGTGCCAAGTCAATTTCCCCCGCATCCAGACCGTGCGGGGAGTTGTCTCACTACTACAAGGGGGTTGCTTCCGTGAGTGCAGAGAACGAGGACGTGGTGATCACCGGTCTCGGGGCCACCACACCGCTCGGCGGCGACGTCGCCTCGACCTGGTCAGCGATGCTGGCCGGGCAGTCGGGGATCAGCGCGATCGAGGAAGAGTGGGCGGCCGATCTGCCGGTGCGTATCGCCGGCCGGCTCAAGGTCGAACCGACCGAGGTCCTGGACCGGGTGCAGGCGCGCCGCATGGACCGCTGTGAGCAGGTCGCGCTGGTGGCCGCCCGCGAGGCGTGGGCCGACGCGGACACACCGGACGTCGACCCGGACCGGCTGGCCGTGGTGATCGGGACCGGCACCGGGGGTGCTCTTACGATGCTCGGACAGGACGACGTACTCGAAGCCTCCGGTGTGCGGCGGGTGTCACCGCACACCGTCCCGATGTTGATGGCGAACGGCCCCGCTGCCTGGGTCAGCATCGACCTCGGTGCCCGCGGGGGCGCCCACACCCCGGTCAGTGCCTGCGCCTCCGGGGCCGAGGCCATCGCGACGGGCATGGATCTGATCCGCCTCGGCCGGGCCGACGTGGTCGTAGCCGGTGGCGCGGAAGCCTGCATCCATCCGCTACCGATGGCCGGATTCGCCCAGGCCAAGGCGCACTCGACGCGCAATGACGCGCCGGAAAGGGCATCACGGCCCTTCGACGTCGACCGCGATGGCTTCGTCATCGGTGAGGGGGCAGCCGTGGTCGTTTTGGAGCGCGCCGGGTTCGCCTCGGCCCGAGGGGCCCGTGCACACGCCAGGCTCGCCGGCGCCGGTGTCACCTCGGACGCGCACCACATCACCGCCGCTCACCCCGACGGCCAAGTACGGGCGATGCGCAGGGCCCTGACGTCCGCGGGGCTCTCCCCGCTCGCGATCGAACACGTCCACGCGCATGCGACGTCCACCCCCAAGGGAGACCTCGTCGAAACCCGGTCGGTGACCGAGGCCATCGGTACCCACCCGGCCGTCACCGCCACCAAGTCGATGACCGGGCATCTCTTCGGCGCGGCCGGAGCGATCGGCGCGATCGCCGCGATCCTCGCGGTGCGCGACGGCGTCATCCCCGCGACGCAGAACCTCGATTCCCTGGATCCGGAGGTGAAGCTGGACATCGTCTCCGGCGGGCCGCGGCAGGGTGCCCTGACGGCAGCTCTGGCCAACTCGTTCGGCTTCGGCGGCCACAACGCCTCACTGGTGTTCACGCCGGGTTCCTGACCATGTGACGACCGCATGCCCGGCCAACGGTCCACGCAGGGCCGGGCCAGGCTCCGCCGCAGCGGCTTCACCGGCCTGCGGCGGCGCCGCGGCGTCCCGGCGGCTTCCCGGCCGCCTTGTCGCGAGCTTCGCGCGGGGCCGGCTCCGCGGCCGGAGAGTACCGTGGTACTGGCTGGTGACGCGTGGTAGGCGGGCACGGCAGAGGGCTTGCCCGCGTCTGTGGTGCCGGCAGTGGGACGGATCGTATGGGCACCTCGCAAGGCAGCCGCCTCTTCGGAGACGGGTTCTTCGACCTCACCCGGACCGCCGTGGTGATGGTCGACCCGGACGGGGTGGTACGGGGCTGGACCGAGGGCGCCGAGCACCTCCTCGGCCACCCGGCGTCCCAAGCCCTCGGCAGGCCGATGGAGGAACTGTTCGCCGCGACCGAGCCCCGGCCGCCGGGGCAGGACGGGCGCTGGAGCGAACGGCTCGCGGAGGCGGGTGGCTGGAGTGGCCTGGAGGCCGTGCGCCGCCAGGACGGGCACCGCCTCGACCTGGAGCTGCGGATCCTGCCCGTCCTGGACGCCGATGCGCGTTCGCGTCGCCTGGTCATGGCAGCAGAGATCACGCGAACACCGTGGTCAGGGGTCAATCAGTCGCTGCTGGAGGGGATGTTCGGCCTGTCGCCCGTCGGCGTGGGAATGCTGGACACCGAGCTGCGCTACGTGTGGATGAACGACACCTTGGAGCGGATGGGGGGCACTCCCCGGGAGAAGCGTCTGGGGAGGCGGCTGGGAGAGGTGCAGCCCGGGCTCGCCGTGGAGTCCATCGAGGCGGAGATGCGCCGTGTGCTCGACACCGGAGCGCCGTCCGCCGGCTTCGAGTATCTCGGCCGCCCGCAGTCCGATCCCCATCGCGAGCACGCGTACTCCACCTACTTCTTCCGCCTGGAGGTCGCCTCCGGTCACCCTCTCGGCATCTGCTACATGACCCTCGACGTCACGGAGAGCTATCGGGCGCGGCGGCGGCTGGCCCTGCTGAACCGCGCCGGTGAGCGCATCGGCAGATCCCTTGACGTCCTGCAGACGGCACAGGAACTCGCGGATGTTGCGGTGCCGGACCTCGCCGACTTCGTGACCGTCGACCTCTTCGGCTCGGTGCTCGGCGGCGCCGAGCAGGCTCCCGGCCCGGTCGACGGCGCCGACCTGGTCACCCTGCGCCGTGCGGGGCAGAAGTCCGTCAGGGAAGGCTGCCCGGAAGCGGTGGTCGCCGTCGGGGAGCCGGCCGGCTACTCCCCGTCGTCCCCCGTCGTGATGGGCCTTACCAACGGCAATTCCTCGCTGGTTTCGCAGCTCGACCTTGCCGCGGGCGACTGGGCGGCGGAAGACCCCGAACGGTACGCGCATCTGCGCGGACTCGGCTTCCACTCCCTGATGGTGGTGCCGCTGCAGGCGCGAGGGATCTTCCTGGGCGCGGCCGCGTTCGCCCGGTGGCAGGCTGTAGGTCCCTTCCAGGCCGACGACCTCGTCCTCGCCGAGGAGTTCGTCACCCGCGCCGCCATCTCCATCGACAACGCCCGCAGGTATACGCGGGAACACGCCGCCGCCCTGACCCTCCAACGCAGCCTCCTGCCGCGCGAACTGCCGGAGCAGGTCGCGGTGGACGCCGCCTACCGCTATCTTCCCGCCGACTCGCGCAGCGGCGTCGGGGGCGACTGGTTCGACGTGATCCCGCTCTCCGGTGCCCGGGTCGCCCTGGTCGTCGGCGACGTGGTCGGTCACGGGCTGCACGCCGCGGCCACGATGGGCCGGCTGCGGGCCGCGGTGCAGGCGCTGGCGGGCATGGATCTGTCGCCGGAGGAAGTGCTCGCGCATCTGGACGACATGGTCAACCGGGTCGCCAGCGACACGCACGCCGACGACAGCGTGATCGGCGCGACCTGCCTGTACGCGGTGTACGACCCGGTTCGGTGCTGCTGCACCCTGGCGCGTGCCGGCCACCCGCCGCCGGTGGTGGTCAGTCCGGCGGGCGCCTCCAGGGTCCTGGACCTCCCCGCGGGCCCACCGCTCGGGTTGGGCGGCATCCCCTTCGAATCCACGGAACTCGCGCTGCCCGAGGGGAGCCTGCTCGCGCTCTACACGAACGGGCTTCTGCTGGGGAAGGCCCTCGACGTCGACGGGGGCATCACCCGGTTGCGCAGCGCCCTGGCAGCTCCGCAGGCCGCGTTGGACGACGTGTGCCAAGCGGTCGTCAGCGGTCTGCCCGGTGCCCGCCCGATCGACGACGTGGCCCTGCTGGTGGCCCGTACCCGTGCCCTGCCGCAGGCGCAGGTGGCGACGTGGGACATCCCCGCGGATCCCTCCGCGGTGTCCGAGGCCCGGCGGAAGGCCGCGGGCAAGCTCGCCGAGTGGGGCCTCGAAGAGTTCGGTTACTCGGTGGAGCTGATCGTCAGTGAGCTGGTCACCAACGCCATCCGGCACGCGTCCACCCCGATCGGTCTGCGGATCATCCGGGCACGCGATCTGATCTGCGAGGTGTCGGACCACAGCAGCACCTCGCCGCACCTGCGTCATGCACTGGCCACCGACGAGGGTGGCCGCGGACTGTTCCTCATCGCGCAGTTCGCCCAGCGGTGGGGCACGCGTTACACCGCCGACGGCAAGATCATTTCTGCTGAGCTGTCGCTTGAGACCGTGGCGGACGTGTGCGGTACGGAAGACCTGGACGACCTGATGGAACGCTTCGGCGAACCGGCCCCGCTCAACGACCCCGACGCGTGAGACCACCCCGCCGCGTACCGGAGGGCAGGAGCACGCGCCGGCAAGGGTCGGCCCAGTGACCGGACTCGGGGCCCACCTCACCGGCTTCGGCCGCCGGCCGAGGCCATGCCGAGCCAGGTGTGCGGATTGCCCTCCCAGCACCATCCGAGCTTCGGGGCACCCTTGCTGATCCACAGGGCCGGGACCCGGCGGTCCCCGAAGCGGCTGCCGCCGAGCGAGAAACACTTGTTCTTGGCCAGTGCCTGAGGGAATTGGGTGAGGAGGGCGATGCCCTCCTCGATGGTGAGCGGGGTGCGTCCCCGCTCAGCGACGGTGGCGAGGGCGTCCACCGGGACGGCGCCACAGAATTCCTCGCCCCGCTCGACATCGAAGGCGACGTACATCTCGCCTTCGGGAAGCGCCAGTTCCTTGAGCGACACGAAGCGCTCCAGCTCGCCCGGGGCGTAGAAGCGCTCGATGACGCCGGGGCTGCGCTTGCCCGCGAGTGTGGTCAGCGGGACGGCTTCCTCCAGGGGGACCAGTGCCCTGGTGACCACCAGCAGGAACGGCACCCGGCTGTCGCTCGGCGACGCCTGCGTCGCCGCCCGGGCGAGCACGGGCTCGCGCAGTGGCTCGACGAGCGCGTGGAATTCGGTCTCCGTCATCCCGGCAAGACCCGGATACCCCTTGGAAACCAGGGTGTTGACCTGGCGATCGAACTCCGCACGGGCGTCGAATGCAGTCATGGGGACCCTTCTGTGGCGGCGAGGTCAAACTTACTACGGACGTAAAGTTACGCCGAGAGCGGCGTATGCGTCAAGGGTAAATTTACGTCGGGTGTAAGCTTGCTCCATGGGCATCGAACCGGCGGGGCTTCGCGCATCCAAGAAGCAAGAAACCAGGCAGCTCATCTCCGATTGCGCGACCAGGCTGTTCATCGAGAACGGCTTCGAGTCGACGACGATCGCCGAGATCGCGGCGGCCTCCCGGGTCGCCAAGAAAACGGTCACCAACTACTACGCCCGCAAGGAGGACTTGGCCTTCGATCACCAGGAGGAGTTCATCGGGGGTCTCGCCACCGCCGTCTCGCGCCGTGCCGAAGGGGAGTCCGCGCTGGAGGCATTGCTCCGCGAGTTCCTCGCCGGTGTGGAGCGGCGTGATCCGGTGATCGGGTTCTCCGGGGAGGAGTTCGCCCGGATGATCGCGGACAGCCCCACGCTGCTGGCCCGCCTGCGCGACATGCACGACCAGCGGGAGGCCGCGCTCGCCGCCCTCCTCGCCGCCGAGACCGGCGCCGATCCCGACGACATCACGCCCCGGGCGGCCGCCGCCCAACTGGGCAGCGCCCACCGGATCCTGTTCCAGCAGATCCTGGAGCTGACCCTGGAAGGGCGAAGCGACGAGCGGATCGCCGAGACGGTGACCGAAGCAGCCCATCGCGTCTTCGCGCTGCTGGCCGGCGGCCCGCTCGCCGATTACGCCGCGAAATGACGGCGGCGCGACCCGTCATGGGCAACGGCATCGGAACCGCTTCCGAGGCTCCCTCCGGCGCCGCCTGCCACAACAACCCCTCCAGTGCGAAGATTTGGCATCTGCGGACAACTGCGCATCGTCCCTGAACGTGACGCCTCCTCGTCCCCGTACTGACCCTCGACCGACCCCGGGCCCCTGGGGGTTCACGATCGAGGACAGGAGTGGTGGATGTCCCGGAAGAGAAGAGTTGGTCGGACCCAGAAGATCATCGTGGGTGTCAGCGCCGCCGCACTGGTCGGTGGTGTCGCCATCACGATGACGGGCACCAGCCACGCGTCGGCGGCCTGCGAAGGGCTGGCTGCGGCCCTGAGCCGCAATGAGCAGTTCATCGCCGCGCAGCAGGCCGATCCGGACGCCCAGTCGGAAGCCCGTATCGCCAATCGCAAGGCGGTGATCGCACAGATCGGTGAGCAGCAGAAGGCAGCGGGCTGTTCGGAAGGCGGAGGTGACGAGGCCGCCGCACCGCCGACCGATGACGCACCACCCGCATCGGCGGCACCCTCCGCATCGGCGGAACCGCCCGCATCGGCCGATCCTTCGGCGTCGGCCGAGCCGCCCGGTCAAGGCGGTGCGGACCCGTCCGCCGGGCCGGACGACCAAGCGCAGGACCCGGCGCAGCCCGCCGCCGACGTCGTCTGCAAGGGCTCGACGGTGACGCTCTCCGGCGAGGGCGGCGCACCGGCGGCCTCCAGCGGTGACTTCCCGACGGGTACCGAACTGAAGGTGACGAACCTGGACAACAACAAGTCGACGACGGTGTCCGTCACTTCGGCGTCGGGCAGCTGCGTGCTCCTCAACAACGCCGCATTCGAGCAGGTGCGGGAACCAGGCAAATTCCTCATCCGCCGTGCCGTGATCGAACGGGTGGAGTAGAGGGGGATGATGAGGGCCCCGGCCCGGCAAGCGGCCGGGGCCCGTTCACCCGGTGGCGTTCGCGGCGCGCAAGCGGTGAACAAGCGGTCGATGAGAGTTGTGGCGTCAGCGGCTGACAGGACGCAGCGGTTCGGCGTGTGCCGGAGCGGCGTCGCAGGGCTCAGCGGTCGGAGTAGCTGAAGTCGCCCACCGTCCAGGCGCTGACGTCGGCGAGGGCGACGCGGTACATGCCGCCGGTCTCGGGAATCCCGACCGTCCCCTGAAGAATGCGCGCGACATGGAAATGCAGGTGTGTGGGCGGCGTCACGGGCTCTGCGGAGGGGGTGTCCTCGCTACCCGAGGTGAAGAGGGCGGAGAACGAACCGAGCCGCTCCGATTCCTGCAGCACCTCGGCCACGCGTTGCCTCCACACGGCCTCCGGCGCCAGGCGTCCGGTGAGGACGGTGCCGTGGACCACCACAGTGAGGGACATCTGAGTGCTCTGCTCCGACTCCACCCTGGAGGCGATGTCGACGAGCAGCACATCGGGCTTCGACATGACCGCAGACTTTACTACGCAGGGGCGCCGCGCAGGGCTGCGCGGGGTACCCGTCGGCGACCGGCCGCCGGGGCGGCTCCGCCATCGCAAAGCCGCCGAGCCCACGAGCTCCGGCTGCTCACCCGGAACGGGACGTACGGCGCCGACGTGTACGGCGGCAGGCGCAGCCGGCGGCACCGTCGCGGATCTGGCGGTAGGTGGGATTGACGTCGCGGCCGCAGTGCGCGCAACGGCAGGGCCACGGATCGTAGGCACCGGGACACGGCACGAGGGGGATCAGACCGGCGGTCTGCATCAGGCGCTCCGCGACGGTGCCAGGACCGGCTCCTGAGGGTGGGTCGGCCGGCTGCCGGGGGAGCGGCGGCGCGGGTGCGGGCGTGGGCACTGCCTGCGTTCCTCTTTGTGCCTGCGGCTGTGCCGGGAGCTGTGCCCGTGCCGGAAGCGTCGCCTGGGGCTGTGCCTGTGCCGGGGGCTGGTGTTGTGCGAGGACCTGTTGTTCCGGGGAGGGCGGAGGCGCGGAAGGACGCGGGGCCGGCACCGGCGGGGCATAGTCGCTTGCGTGCCACTGGTGAAGGCAGTCGGCGCACCACCACAGCAGTTCACCGCCTCCGTAGACGCCCTCGTCCTCCCACAGGAGGTCGCTACCACCGCAGGAGGGGCAGGGGGCCTCGGGAGCGCGGCGGCGGCGCGAGGGGAGGTTCATGAGGGGGACCTGGTCATCGTTCTCCGGCTTCGTCTGCTCGGTGTGGCGTTGTCGCAAGGATCCTTCGTCGGGCGGCAATCGGTCGGCACATCGCCCGGCCGGCCCGTCGTACGGACTTGTGGCATTAAGGCACTCATTCCCCGTTCGTGGCCAGGCCACCGTCCGAGGAGGGGGCGGCATGCGAGCCGTAGGGGGTCGATGAGCACCGCCGACCTGTCCAGCTGACCCCTGCCGCTGCCCGCCACCAGGGGTCACCCGTACGAGGGGTGGGGCGTGTTGTCCGGGTGACACCTCACATCACGTATGACCGCATCGGGTACATCGAGAGCCCCATAGGCGGCTCAGCGAAGAAGGAGACTTCATGCGCCTCGCACTCGCCACATCCGTTGTCGGCGTTCTCACGGGTGTGCTGGCCGCGGCAGCTCCCGTGGCGCTCGCCGACTCCGTGGCACCCGGAGCGGTCGGTCCGGGCGACACCGTGACCGTCACCGTCAGATGCGCGCCCTCCGGTGTGGTCACCAGCACGATCTCGGGTAACAGCCAGGCGCTGGCCCAGGGCCGTTTCGTCCTGCACAGGACCGGCGGCACGGGCGACGCCACCTACCGTGGCCAGGCCAAGATCGCCTCCCGGGCGGCGGGCGGGCAGTACCACATCGACGGCACCTGCCCGGACGAGAGGACATGGTCCGTCAAGGTCAACGTCAAGCCCCGCAAGCAGGCCGAATCCGCCCGCCCGACGACCGTCACGAGGCCCCCGAACGCCGCCCCTCGCACTCACACGGGCCCTGTCGGTGACACCGTCGGGCCGGGCAGTGCCACGCTGTCCGACTCCGCCAACCCTGCGCTGCCCCCGGCCAGCTACGTCGTGTGAGCCCCTCGCGCGGCGCCCGCCCCGCGCGCCGCGTCCCGTGATCGGCGGCCGGACGGGACGTGGCCGTTGACGACGAACAGTTCGGACGTACGACCTGTGGCCGTGGTCACCGGTGCGGACCCGGCATCGGCGCGACTCCCTGCAGCGAGCCCCGCCGCACAGGGCAGGGATGTCGGCATCGCCCGGCACCGCGACCGTGAAGGTGCCGAATCAACGGCGGTGGAGGTGCGTGGCGCCGAATGCCGGGCGGAGACCGAAACCGCCGATGCGCTGGGGAAGCCGGTCCGAATGTCCGGGCGAGTGCCGGGTAGCCGGGTCTGTGACCGACCGGCGAACGCGATCAAGGGCACAAGGAGTTCCACCGTGCTGATGGCTCACCCCGCAGTGCTGCGCAAGCTCATCGAGCAGTACGAGGTGCTGAAGGTTCTCCACGCTGAGGAGGGCAGCGTCGAGGTACGGCAGCGGCTGGACGATGTGGAGTACAGCCTGTGCATCGCCACCGGCACGCGGGATGTGGACGCCGCGCTGATCGCCGCGCGTCACGGGCTGCCCGGTGCTCGGGTGAAGGATGATTCCCTCCTGGCCCGCTGAGTCATCGGCTGCTCACCCACGACCCGTACCCGCCCAGGTCTCTTGCCCCCACTCCGTGAGTACCGGATCAAGGGTGTTCAGGGGGCCGGCATTTGCGCACGGCCACCAGTACCCCCGTCCAAGCTGCGCGGCGGCGCCGAACGCGTGGTTGGTGCCGTGTTCGGGAGCCCCCGCCCGTCCGGGTTGGTAGGGATCACGGCATGAGCAGAGCGAGCGCAGCGGAGACGGTTCCGGAGCCCAGCGCCACGACGTCAGAGGGTCGGGCGGCGATGCGACCGCGACTCGGCGGATGTGGGTGTGGTGCACCGACCGGCGGGCGGTGGGTGAGGGACCGGACGAGGGCGAAGGCTGCCGATTCTGCGCTGACGAGGAGGTAGGGGAGGCAGTTCCATGGGCGTTTGGCTCTCTGCCGTCTTCGCAGTGCTCGCGGCGCTCAGCAACGCCCTGGCCACGGTCCTGCAGCGGCGCGCCGCGCGCACGCTCCCGGTCTCGGCCAAGTTGCGTCTCGGCCTGCTCGTCGATCTGCTGCACCGGGTCGTGTGGTTGGGCGGCATGCTCGCGGTTATCGCTGCCGCCTGCTTTCAGGCACTGGCATTGTCACAGGGCGCGCTGTCGGTGGTGCAGCCCCTCTTCATCCTCGAACTGCCGCTCGCCCTGCTCATCGGGCGGGTGCTTCTGGGGGGAACGGTCTCCCGCGGCGGCTGGGTGGGCGTAGGGCTGATCGTCGTCGGGCTCGGCTCGGCGCTTACGGCTGCCGCGCCCACCGTCGGCAACGACCACGCGCCGGTGAGCCGTTGGGTGCCCGCGCTCGTGGTGTGCGCGGTGGCGATCATGGCTGCGGTCGGTGCGGCGCTGCGCCGTGGCGCCGGGGGAGTACGGGCGGCCTGCTTCGGTGCGGCCACGGCCATCGCCTACGCGCTCACCGCGGCTTTGATGAAGGACGCCACGTACGCCTGGGAGGTCGGGGGCCCCGCCGGATTCTTCCTCTCCTGGCAGACATACGGTTTCGCGCTCGTCGGTGTCCTGGCGCTCTTCCTCCTGGAGAACGCCATGCAGTCGGGCCCACTGACCGCCTCGCAGCCGGTCCTCACTCTCGGGGACGCGCTGGTGAGCCTGTCCTTGGGCGTCACCCTGTTCGACGAACGTGTACGGACCGGCTGGTGGCTCCTCGCCGAGGGTGCGGGAGTGGCGCTGATCCTGTGGGGCGCCGTCCTGCTCTCCCGTGTCGCGCTGGCCCGGGACCTGGTGGGTGGTGAAGGCGGCACCCCTACCGCGGAACGTGCGGCCGGGACGCACCCTGGCCCCGGGGAGATGTGAGGGCGCGTCACGGGCGGGGCACGACGCGCCGATTCGACGCAGGCCGACCGCTCTCCCGTACGTCACAGCGGTCCCGGTAACGCAACGCGGCATCAAAGGCGCGTAAAGATTGCCGGGATCAGGCAATGTGCATGTCCGGCTGGGTATGAGACGCTCCTTCTGTTCACGCGATTGTTGAAAACGGGGGAGGGCAGCCGGGTGAACTGGTTTCTCGGGCTCGGCATCGCGGGGGTGGCGCTCCTGCTTCTCGCGCTGGTCTTCGACGGAATCCTCGAAGGGCTCTTCGGCGGATTTCTGGGCGGATTCTTCGACGGACTGCTGTCGCTCCCGGTCGTCGCCGGCTTCCTGTCGATGTTCGGTTTCAGCGGCGCGATCGTATGGGGCGGCGCAGGGCTCGGAGTGGGCGCGGCCGTGGGGGTCGGCGCGGCGGCCGGGGTCGCCGCGGGATGGCTGGCGTGGAAGTTCAGCCGCGTCCTGATGCGGGATCAGACCGACCCGGTGCCCCGGCACGAGGATCTGGTCGGCACGGCCGGATCGGTGGTGACGGCCATTCCCGCCGACGGCTACGGGGAAGTGCTGCTGCGACTCGCGGGTCATCCCGTGAAACTGGCGGCCAGGAGCGAGCAACCCGTCGCCCGGGGCGCCGAGATCTGGGTGGAGGCGTCGCTGTCGTCCACCTCTGTCGCGGTCCGCCCCGTGGAGCGCTGACCAGCTTCCCGGACGTCCCCATGACCGTCCGCCCGCCACCGTCCGCGTCGAGTCCGGCCGGTCGGCCGACCCGGGGCCCGGAAGGCCAGGGAACCGCGGTCACCGCCACGCCCGTGGCCACACCCATTTCCGTACCCGCAGCCGCCGATTCAGGCTCAGCCCGTCACTCCTACCCACACGTCCTCAGCACTCGTCCTCGACCACTTGTCCTCAGCGTCACTCGGCGCACACCATCACCGCCCACCTTCCAATTGCCTCCGTGGGGAGGCACGGGGGAACAGCATGAACTCAGTAGTTGTCGCCGTCGTAGGGGTCGTCGTACTCCTCGTCCTGCTCGCCCTTGTGGTGATCACCCGTTACAAGGTCGCGGGCCCCAACGAGGCGTTCATCATCACCGGCCGCCGCGGCAAGAAGTCCACCGACCCGGCGACCGGGCGCGTCAGCATCGACAACAGCGGCCAGAAGGTCGTCGTCGGTGGTGGCGTGTTCGTCGTCCCGTTCGTCCAGCAGCGGTTCTCCCTGGACCTGTCCAGCCGGCACATCCCGGTCGCGGTCAGGGGCGCCGTCACGCTGCGCGGTGTGAAGGCCAACCTCGACGGCGTCGCGATCGTCAAGGTCGGCGGCAGCGAGGACGCCATCCGCGCCGCGGCTCAGCGCTTCCTGCAGCAGCAGAAGGGCATCGTCGGCTTCACCCAGGAAGTGCTCTCGGGTGCGCTGCGCGCCATCGTCGGCCGGATGTCGGTCGAGGACATCATTCGCGACCGTGCGGCGTTCGCCGGCCAGGTGGCCGAGGAAGCGGAGGCCAGCCTTTCCGGTCAGGGCCTGATCCTGGACGCCTTCCAGATCCAGGACATCACCACCGAAGGCTCCTACCTGGAGGACCTGGGACGCCCCGAAGCCGCCCGGGCCCGGCAGGAGGCCGACATCGCCGAGGCCAACGCCAAGCGGGCCTCGGAGCAGGCCCGGCTCAAGGCGGCCGAGGAGATCGCCATCGCCGAGCGGACCTTCTACCTGAAGCAGGCCGAGATCAGGGTGGAGACCGAGGCGGCCGCGGCCCAGGCCGACGCGGCGGGCCCGCTCGCCGAGGCCGCGCGCCGGCAGGAGATCCTCTCGGAGCAGGAGAAGGTGGCCGAGCGTCAGGCGGCGCTGACCGACCGCGAGCTCGACACCAAGGTCCGCAAGCCGGCCGACGCCGCGCGCTACCAGGCAGAGCAGGAGGCCGAGGCCCGTCGTATCGCCCAGGTCAAGGAGGCCGAGGCGGAGGCGCAGCGGTCCCGGCTGACCGGTGAGGGTGAGAAGCTGCACCGCGCGGCGCTCGCCGAGGCCGTACGGATCGAGGGTGAGGCCGAGGCCGCCGCGATCGCCGCGAAGGGCGCGGCCGAGGCGGCGGCGATGCAGAAGAAGGCCGACGCCTTCTCGCAGTACGGTGACGCGGCGATCCTCCAGATGCTGGTCGAGGTGCTCCCGCAGGTCGTCGCCAAGGCGTCCGAACCGCTGAGCGCCGTGGACAAGATGACCGTGATCTCCACGGACGGCGCGAGCCAGCTGTCCCGCACGGTTGCCGACAACGTCGCCCAGGGGATGGAGCTGCTCAACTCCACCACGGGCGTCGATCTGGCCGAGCTGCTCAAGGGCGTCACCCAGCGTGGTTCCGCCGTCAAGCCCGCCGCCGCACCCGCAGCCGAAGGGGCGCCCCTCAACGGGCAGATCCCGATCACGGACTGAGGTCCACGCGGCCCGAGGGAAGATGCGGAGCCCGGTCGGCGGTGGAGCCGACCGGGCTCCGCACGTCGAGGCGCTCCGCCCGCCCTGCGGTTCTCAGCCCTGCCGCGCAGCCTCGGCGACGGCGGCGAGGAGAGCTCGTGCCCGGTCGCGCGCGTGGGGGATGGGGTCGGGGAAGACGGCCAGACCGTGGGCGACGAGAGCGCCCTCGTGGAGCAGCATCAGCGTCCTGGCCAGGTCGCCGGCCTGCTCCGGGCTGATCTCCTCGGCGAGTCCGGTGAACAGGGCGAGCATCCACGCCTTCTGCCCGACGATGATCGGGTGGGCGGGGTGCGCGGGATCGCTGATCTCGGCGTGCGCGTTGACCATGCTGCACCCTTTGGTGCTGTACTCCTCCGACCACGCCCGTGAGGCGTCGAAGACGGCCAGGACCCGCGCGGCCGGTTCCCGGCCGGCCGTGTCCAGGCGCTCGGCGAGGAAAGCCCGCCAGCGCTCGTCGCGGTCGGCGAGGTACTCCACGACGACCTGCTCCTTGGAGCCGAAGCGGTCGTAGATCGTCTTCTTCGTCACCCCCGCCTCCGAGGCGATCAGGTCCACCCCGACGGCGTGGATCCCCCGCTCGTAGAAGAGCCGCGCGGCGGCTTCCACGACGCGGGCTGCGGCGGGCGTCATCGTGATCCGCCGTGTCGTGTGTGCAGTGCCCATGGCCCCAGTGTATACCGATCTGTATAGTGAGGGGTATACCGATCTGTTTACTGGAGGCGCGGCATGAACTTCCTGCTCTCGATCGCCTTTGTCGTCTGCTGGAGCTCGGGATTCATCGGGGCCAAGCTCGGCGCCGGCACCGCCTCCGCCGTCACGATCCTGATGTGGCGGTTCCTGCCGCTCGCCGTCGTGCTGCTCGTCGTCTCGGTCTGCTGCGCCCGGGCGTCGTGGCGAGGTCTCACCGGTCGGGCGGTGGCCCGTCAGATAGTCGTCGGCCTGCTCTCGCAGAGCGGCTACCTGCTCACCGTCTACTACGCGATCCAGCTCGGGGTCTCCAGCGGCACCACCGCTCTGATCGACGGCACCCAGCCGCTCGTCGCCGGAGCGCTCGCCGGGCCGCTGCTGCGGCAGTACGTCTCGCGCCGGCAGTGGCTCGGCCTGTGCCTCGGAGTGGCCGGCGTGGTCATCGTCACCACGGCCGACGCCGCGGCGGCCGCCGGCGTGGCGTGGTGGGCCTACCTCGTGCCGTTCCTCGGCATGGCCTCTCTGGTGGCGGCCACATTCGTCGAGAGCCGCTCCCGCACCCGGGTCGCGCCCAGCGTGGCGATGACGGTGCACTGTGCGGCAAGTGCCGTCGTCTTCACCGTACTTGCGATGGCTGCCGGGGCGGCGGTACCGCCCGCCGAGTCGTCGTTCTGGGCGGCGATCGGCTGGCTCGTGGCCCTCTCCACCTTCGGCGGCTACGGGCTCTACTGGCTCATCCTGAGGCGTTCGGGGGTCACCAAGGTCAACACGCTCATGTTCCTCATGGCTCCGGTCACGGCCCTGTGGGGCGCGGTGATGTTCGGTGAACCGTGCGGCCCGCAGACCGTCATCGGCCTCGCCGTGGGCCTCACGGCCGTCGTCATCGTCCACCGCGGTGGACGGCCACGTCGCGGGGCGGCGGCACACGGGTCGAAGGGCCAGGAGACGACCGGGAAGGATCCTGTCGAGTCGGACGCCGTCGGACCGGGGGGCGTTGGGGCGTCCCGGCGTGAAAACGTCTCATGAAGCGGGAGCGGTAGACCGGTCGGCGGCTCCGGTCGGGCGAGCGGCGTCGGCGCGCCGGGCCGCTCGCGGCTGACGAGGAAGCCTGCGGGTCTTTCTCCTCAGCCGCTGACGGCGGCGGACTCAGCTGAAGAGGTCCTGTACGCGGAGGTAGCCCGAAGGCCGCTCGTGCTCGCCGAACCAGAGGTGACCGGCGCGGGAGCGGGCCGCCTCGATGAGCTTCGGGCCGTACACGCGGAGGGCGAACACCGGGACACCGACGCGGTAGCGACGGTCGGCCACGCCCGGAAGGTTCGGCGCGTCATGGACGATGAGCGGGGACAGTGCCGGTTCGTGCTCATCGACCCCGCCGGCGGGGCACAGTTCGAGGCTCACCAGACGCTTGCCGGAGTTGTCCGGTCCCTGGGGGCACCAGAAGAGACCGGCCGATTCGAGCGAGGCCCACGGTATGACGGCGTGCGCCGATGCTTGTGCAGCCGGACGCCGGTCGTGTCGAAGGCCAGGTACGCATGGCGGTCCGCTCAGCCGACCCACGCCATGCCCGCCCCCGCACCGCCGAGGACGAGGAACCAGATCACCGCGAACACCCAGGTGCCGAGCCCGTATTCATGGACGACGGCGGCGACCGGCATCGCGGGGGCCAGGGCGAAGGCCCCGATCGCGCCGCGCATGGTCTGGCGCATCCGCCGCTTGCCGAAGTCGAACAGGGCTGCGTCAGGGGCGGGAGAGGGTTTGTGGATCACGCGGCGGAGTGTACGGAAGCAAGGTGACACGATCCACGGCGAGCAGGCGTGACAAGGCGCTCCGGGGATGCGGAGGAGCGGGCGGCGTCGAGACGAACCGCAGGCCGGTCACCCCCGGGTGCCTTCCCGCCCGGCTCCGGTGGAGCGACCGGACGCGGCGCCCTGATTCTTGGCCTGGAGGGGCCGCCCCGTCGTCTTCGGCTTCCTGGGACGGCCCGCCGGTGTGGTGTCCGGAGCTGCCAGGGGTGCCGTACTCCCGCGCAGGATGAGGCGGGTGGGCAACACCACCTGCCGGGCGTCGTCCGCCTCGTCGTTCTCCAATATCGAGCGCACCAGCTCGCCCGCGGCCCGGCCGACCTCGTCGGGTGATTGCGCGACGGTGCTCAGGTCGAACAGCTCGGCCATCTCGTGGTTGTCGAAGCCGAGCACCGATATGGCCTCCGGCACCTGGATGCGCGAGGTGCGCAGGGCCTGGAGTACTCCGATGGCCACCTCGTCGCTCTCCGCGAAGACGGCCGTGGGCGGCTGCGGCGCGCTCAGCAGGTGTGCCACCGCGTCAGCGCCCGCGCGCCGGCCCGTACCGCCGCGGAACACCAGACTCTCGTCCACGGGGATCCCCGACTCCGCGAGCACCTTTCGGTAGCCCTCGACGCGTTCCTGGGCGCTGAAGGAGAAGCCCTTGCCGCTGTCCGTCTGCACGAAGGCGATCCGGCGGTGGCCGACGTTGACCAGATACTGCGTGCCGTGCCGCCCTCCTTCGACGTCGTCCACGCGCACCCCGGCCCGCCCCGCCATCTGCTGGCTGACGAAGACCACCGGCATGCCCAGCTCGTCGAGCCGTTCGCGCTCGGTCGCGGAGAGGTCGAACGAGGCGACCAGCAGGGCGTCGGCGTTGCGCCGGGCGGGCAGCCGCTCGAAGAAGGCGGCGCGTTCGGTCATGCTCGGTACGTCGTAGATCAGCAGGTCGAGGTCGGCGGCCCGCAGGACCGAGCTGAGTCCGGCGAGCATCGCGCCCATGAACCAGCTCTGCAGCGTGGGGACCATCACCGCGACCCGCCCGGTGCGGCCGGTGACCAGACTTGAGGCGCTGCGGGAAATGCTGAACGACAGTTCCTTGGCGGCCTGTTCGACCCTGTGGCGGGTCGCGGGCGAGACCGTGGGCAGACCTCGCAGCGTGCGCGAGACCGTCGACACCGACACACCCGCTCGCCGGGCCACATCGGGCATGGTGGCGGGACTCCGACTGGGGCGCATGCGCTCAACGTACCCCACCGTCACTGCCGTGGGCAGGGGCCGGCGTTGTTCTCCAACTGCCGGACGGGGCAAAAGAATGGCAGCGCTGCCATCAGAGGTGAATCCAGCGGTTGTTGCCCGATATGCCGGCCACCAACGAGATTTGAGAGCAGATCACCTGTCGACATGGTTGACGTGACCGATGGCCATCCCTAGTTTGCAAACGCTGTCATCAGGCGGCAACAGTCACGGAGGACCAAGGAGGGCCTATGACGTTGAGCCGCCGTTCCCTGCTCGCCGGAAGCCTCGGAGGGGTCACGGCCGCCGCGCTCACCGCGTGTGGAAGCGAAGTGACCAACCCCGTGGCCGGACAGAGCGCCGCGGTGCCCACCGAGCCCACCACCATCACCTGGTGGTGCCACCGCCTCACCGACCGTCGCAACGGCGAGCTGGCGCCGTTGCTGATCGCGGCGTTCGAACGACGGCACCCGCAGATCAGGGTCAGACTGCTCAAGGCGCCGTCCGACACGGACACCAACCGCGCCACGCTCACCACGCAGATCGCCAGTGGCTCGCACTCGCCCGACGTCTTCCTGGGAGACGTCGTCTGGCCGGGCCAGTTCGCGTACAACAGCCTGGCCCTCCCACTGGATCCCTACGTGCCGCAGGGCCATTGGAAGAAGTATCCGAAGCCGTTGATCGACGCCTGCTCGGCAGCGGGCGGCGTGTACGCATTGCCCTTCTTCATCGACGAGTCGTTCCTCTACTACCGAAAGGATCTGCTGGCCAAGCACGGGCTGCGGGTACCGCGCAGCTGGGAGGAACTGGCGCACACCGCGACGAAGGTCCGCCGGAGCGGTGACGTCGGCCATGGCTTCGTCTGGCAGGGGTCGGTCTACGAGGGAATGACGGTGAACTTCACCGAGTTCCTGGCCGACGCCGGAGGATCGGTCATCGGTCCCGACGGAACCTCCGTCACCGTGGCCGGGTCCGCAGGGACGCGAGCCCTCTCCTTCATGCGGGAGTTGGTGGCCTCGAAGGTCAGCCCCTCCGCGGTGACCACCTACATCGAGCAGGACACGCTGGACGCCTTCATCAGCGGGCGCTCCTTGTTCCTGCGGAACTGGGCCTACGCCTGGGGCGCGTCGAACGCGGAAGGGACGAGGACCGCGGGCAGGGTCGGTGTCGTCCCCCGCCCGGGATTCGAAGGCCGGGAGGGCTCCGAGCACAGCGGACTCGGCGGCTGGAGCGTTTTCGTCAACCCGCACACCCGCGAGCTGGGTGGCGCCCTCGCCTTCGCCCGCTTCCTCTCCGAGGAGGGGCAGCAGGTGCTGCTACGGGAGAGCAGCTATATCCCCGCGCTCACTTCGGCGCTGAACAGCCGTGCCGCCCGGCAGCTGGGCAGCCCGGTCCTCGACAACGCACGGACGTTGGAGCTGGTCGCCCGGCCGTCGGGCACGCCGTACTACCCCAAAGTCAGCAAGGCCCTCTACACCGGCGCCAATTCCGCCGTCGGCGGCTCGGCGGCCGTGGAGGAGTCCCTGTCCGCCATGGAAGCCGGGGTGCGGGCGGCACTGAAGGGAGCGGTGCTGTGAGCCACAAAACCAAGGGCCGGGCCGACGCCGGGCCCGGAAGCGCACGCCGTCGCCGCGCCCGGGTCGGCTGGGGCTACACCGCTCCGACCCTTCTCGTCGTCGGCGCGGTCACCATCTTTCCCATCCTGTTCTCCGTGGTGCTCAGCTTCACCACCGTGCGGATCACCTACGACGGCTTCCGCGTCGACTCCTTCACCACGGCCAACTACGCGGCTCTGCTGAACAGTTCGGAATGGCGCGAGGCGCTGCTCTTCACTCTCTTCTACACCGTGGTCACGGTGCTGGTGGAGCTGGTGCTGGGGACGCTGGCCGCGCTGGTGCTGGAGAGACTGGGCGCCGGGCGGGGCTGGATCATGGCGCTGCTGCTCGTTCCCTGGTCGCTGATCACGGTCGTCTCCGCCCAGCTGTGGGGCTATCTCTACGACGCCTCGTACGGGCTGGCCACCTGGTTCTGCGAGATCTTCCTCGGCCACTCCCCGGTCATCCTGGGCACACCCGCAACGGCCGTCGGCGGCATGATGGTCGCCGACATCTGGAAGACCACGCCCTTCGTGGCGATCATCGTCCTCGGCGGTCTGGTGATGCTGTCGCGGGACGTCTTCGAAGCGGCCGAGATCGACGGCCTGAACGCCTGGTCCACCTTCTGGCGCGTGACCCTGCCCCAACTGCGGCCGGTCATCGGGATCGCCGTGCTGTTCCGCATCCTCCAGGCGTTCGGCATCTTCGACCTGCCGTTCGTCCTCACGCAGGGCGGCCCCGGCACCGCCACCCAGTCGCTGGCGATCCTCGGCTACAAGACCCTTTTCCAGGACCTGAACATGGGGCCGGGCGCCGCGATCGCCACCACCACCGCTCTGCTGGTGCTGGTCTGCTGCCTGGTCTTCCTGCGGGCGTTCACGTCCCAGGCGTCGGAAGGAGAGCTGCGATGAGACAGCTGACACAGGCGCGCGGCCGGGGCCGGCGGCGCTGGCTCAACCCGGTGAACCTGGGGGCGCTCGTCCTCGTCGTCCTCACCGCGATGCCGCTGTACTGGATGGCCTCGGCGTCCTTCAAGGACTCACGCGACATCGGCGCGAACCCCCCGAGCGTCTTCCCGTCCGACCCCACCTTCGCGAACTACTCCGACGCCTTCGGCGGCAACAGCCTCGGCCACTACCTCCTCAACAGCACCTTGGTGGCGGTCGTTTCCACCATCGTCGTCCTGGGACTCGCGCTCTTCGCGGGGTACGCGCTGGCCCGGCTGCCGATGCGCGGACACGGCACGATCATGGTCGCGCTGCTGATGATCTCGGTCTTCCCGGCCATCGCCGTCGTCACCCCGCTCTACCTCGTCGAACGCTCCCTGGGGCTGCTCAACAGCCACCTCGGCCTGATCATCCCGTACGTGGCGTTCCATCTGCCGTTCGCCGTCTGGATCATGCGCAACTCCCTGCTGGGGCTTCCCCGCGGCCTGGAGGAGGCCGCCGAGATCGACGGCGCCTCGGTCACCCGCACCCTGCTGTCGGTGATCCTGCCGCCGGCCCGGCCCGGCCTGTTCACCGCGGGGGTGTTCACCTTCACCGGCACCTGGACGGAGTTCCTGATGGCACTCACCTTCAACAGCGAGGACTCCGCACGCACGGTGCCCGTCGGCATCGCACTCTTCGGCAGCCAGTACACCGTTCCCTACGGCACGATCTTCGCCGGGGCGATGTCCGCCACCGTGCCCATCGCCATCCTCGTCCTGGTCTTCCGGCGCTCGATCACCTCCGGCCTGACCGCCGGGGCGGTCAAGGGGTGACCGGATGAAGCCCGCTGCGCACCCCGGCCCCCGCGGGCCACCACCACCCGTACCCGGCCCGTGCGGACCGGCCGACGCCGTCCCGCCCGGCCGATCCGGACCTCACCCGCAGACCGCACACCGCAGACATGGAGAGCCCCTGTGAGCACCTCGCACCCCGCGGACCAGGCGACCTGTGACCCGAACTGGTGGCGCCAGGCCACCGTCTACCAGATCTACCCGCGCAGTTTCGCGGACCAGGACGGCGACGGCATCGGGGATCTCCCCGGTATCACCGCCCGGCTGCCCTACCTCGCCGACCTCGGCGTGGACGCCGTCTGGCTGAGCCCCTTCTACCCTTCCGCGCTGGCGGACGGCGGCTACGACGTCGACGACTACCGCGACGTCGACCCGCGCCTGGGCACGCTCGCCGACTTCGACACCCTGGTCCAAGAGGCGCACGGGCTCGGCATGAAGGTGGTGGTGGACATCGTCCCCAACCACACCTCCGACCGGCACGTGTGGTTCCAGGAGGCCCTGCGTGCCCCGCGAGGCTCACGCGAGCGCGACCGCTACATCTTCCGCGACGGCCGCGGCGAGAACGGCGACGAGCCGCCCTCGGACTGGGAGTCCAATTTCGGCGGCCGCGCCTGGACCCGGCTGCCCGACGGCCAGTGGTACCTGCACCTGTTCACCCCCGAGCAGCCGGACGTGAACTGGGACAACCCCGAGGTCAGGGCCGACTTCCTCACGACCCTGCGCTTCTGGTCCGACCGGGGTGTCGACGGCTTTCGTGTCGACGTTGCCCACGGCCTGGCCAAGGATCTCGCCGAGCCCCTGCGCGACCTCGGCGCCGGCCAGGGCCGCCCCCTGGGCAAACTCCCGCTCGACGGCAGCCACCCGCTGTACGACCGGGAGGAGGTGCACGAGATCTTCCGCGAGTGGCGCCGGGTGTTCGACGAGTACGACCCGCCGCGCACCGCGGTGGCCGAGGCGTGGGTGGCGAACGCCCGCCGGACGCTCTACGCCCGTCCCGACGAACTCGGGCAGGCATTCAACTTCGAGTTCCTCGAATGCCCCTGGAGCGCTCTGGAGTTCCGCACCGTCATCGACACCTCGCTGGTCACGGCACGTGCGGCCGGGGCCTCGGCGACCTGGGTGCTGTCCAACCACGATGTGGTGCGGCACGCCTCGCGTTACGCCCTGCCCATCGGTATGAGCCGCACCGACCTGGACTCCTGGCTGCTCGGCGACGGCCGCGAGCCGGCCCCCGACGGGGCGGCCGGGCTGCGGAGGGCCCGCGCGGCGACGCTGCTGATGCTGGCCCTGCCCGGTTCGTCCTACCTCTACCAGGGCGAGGAACTCGGCCTGCCCGAGGTCGCCGACCTGGCACCGGACACGCTCCAGGACCCGGTGTGGGAGCGCACCGGGCACCGACGCAAGGGCAGGGACGGCTGCCGTGTGCCGTTGCCCTGGACCGTGGACGGGCCGTCGTTCGGCTTCAGCACGGGTACGCCCTGGCTGCCCCAGCCGGAGACCTTCGGCGGTTACTCCCCGCAGGCGCAGGACGGGGCCGAGGGCTCGACCCTGGAGCTGTACCGGGCCGCCCTGCGGCTGCGGCGCAAGATGATGGGCGACGAGAGCCTGGAGTGGGTCGGCGCGGACGACGCCGCCGTCGGCGGTGTTCTCCACTTCCGCCGCAGCAGCGGATGGCACAGCGTCACGAACTTCTCCGACAGCCCGGTGCCCGTCCCGCCGGGCGAGGTGCTGCTGGCCAGCGGCCCGCTGACCGGAGACCGCCTTCCGCAGGACACGACCGTCTGGCTCCAGAACTGACCTGCCGGGTCGCGAAGGCGAGCGCTGCACTTGGCGTTGTGGCGCTCGCCTCCACAGCCGGCCCCCGGGAGGGCGGCCTCGGAGCCGGCGAGCGCCCGGTGGCGGCTCTCGTCACCCCGAGAGACGCTGAAAGCGGGGGGCGAAACGGGACTGGGTCCCACGTGACGCAAACGGGCGCCCGGCTCGGTCCGCCGGAGGGAGTGAGCCGGATGCGCGTGTTGTTGAAGGTGGAGATGGACACCCAGGCCGGGAACCAGGCGTACAGGAACGGGACGATGGCAAAGACCATGGAGTCGGCGCTGCAAGCCCTGCGCCCGGAGGCGGCCTACTTCACGACGTTCGAAGGTCATCGCACCGCGTTCATCGTCTTCGACCTGCAGGACCCGTCGCAGATGCCGAAGCTGTCCGAACCCTTCTTCCTGGAGTTCGGTGCCAAGGTCACCTACACCCCTGTGATGAACACTGAAGACATGCGCAAGGGCCTGGCTGCGGCAAGCGGCGGCTGACAGCGGCGAGGACCCGGACGCACCGAGCACGCAGGCGCATCAATCCCGGGTCATCCGCTGGACGGCCTTGACGGCCTGCCCCGCTCCGTCCTCCGTGGCCATGTGGCGCGCGGCGGCCGCGGCGGCGCGTGTGAAGGTCGGCTCCCCGGTGACACGGCTGAGCGCGTCGGCAAGTCGTTCGGAGGTGAGGGACCGGAAGGGGATCGGGGCCGGTGCGGCGCCGATCGAGGCGAGCCGCGCCGCCCAGAACGGCTGATCTGCCGTGACCGGTACGGTGACCGCGGGCACCCCGGCACGCAGTGCGGCCGCCGAGGTGCCCGCGCCGGCGTGGTGAACCACCGCTGCCAGCCGCGGGAACAGCAGGGCGTGCGGTACGTCCTCGACGGTGAGGATGTCGTTCCCGTCGGCGGCGAGCCCGGCGCTCCCCGACTGCAGGATCCCGCGCAGCCCGGCACGCCGCAGCGCCCGTACGGCGATCTCGCTCAAGCGCTCGCCCTCCCCGGCCGCCATGCTGCCGAAGCCGATCAGGACGGGGCGGGGCCCTGCCGCGAGGAAGTCCTCCAGGTCCGCGGGCAGCCGTTCGGCAGCGTCGAGGTAGGGCCACCAGGTGCCGCCGACCTCCATACCGGGGCGCCAGTCGGAGGGGCGCGGCACCAGCGCCGTACTGAAGCCGTGCAGAACGGGCCAGTTGGCCTCCTCCTGGCGTCGGCGCATCGCGGAGGCGGGCAGCGGAGGCAGGTGAAGACGATGGCGCAGCTCCGAAACCGCCGGCTCGTAGACGCGGTCGGTCATGCGCAGAGCGAAGCGCCCCGCCGCGCGGTTGCCCGGGCGGCCCAGCGAACGGGAGCCCGTGATGACGGGTGGGAAGTCACCGGTCGGTGCGGTGGGCTGGAGGTGGACGCCCAGGCTCGGTATGCCCGTGGCCTCGGAGAGGTGCCAGCCGAGCGGGGCAGTGGTGGCCGACAGCAGGAGCAGGTCCGTGCCCTCGGCCACCGCACCGGCGAATCCTTGGCCCAGTTCGGTGAGGAAGGCGGCTGCGGCGCGCATCAGTTCACGTTTGCCCCGCACACCTGCGTGTGGACGGGTGTCGGCGGGCAGACGGCGGAATTCCAGCCCGGCATCACGTACGAGGGGTGCGAAGGAGTCGGTGGTGGCCAGGGCGACGTCGTACCCGGCGCGGCGCAGTGCGGCGCCCAGGCCGGTGTACGGCGCGACGTCGCCGCGCGAGCCGGCAGTGGCGATCATGATTCTCATCGGTCTTCCTCCGGTTCGGGACGCGAACCGGCGCTGCGGGACGCGTTGGCGTGGATCGCCTTGCACAAGTAGGCCGCCAGGCCCGGGCGTTGCTGTGAGGGTGGTACGACAAGGGCGAAGGCGCGCGGATCGGCGGCGAAGTCGTCCGCGATGCGCCGATGCATGTCGGGCGGGCAGGGGGTGAACCAGCGCGCGAGGTACCGGCGGTGCTCCTCGGCGAGGTCCATTGCCCGATCGCCGTCGCCGGGCTCCCCGTCGTCGAAGACCGTGAGCAGCTCCGCGCGCCAGACGGCGGCCTCGCCCATGAGTTGTTGCCAGTCCTCCTTGGTGTGGGCGGCAGCGCGAGCCATCGCCTCGCGGTGTCCGTCCGAGTCCCTCCACTTCAGCTGCGCCTCCGTGGCGTAACTGAGGTCGAAGCCGATCTCGCCGAAGACGTCGAAGCGTTCCCGGGGTGTCAGGGGCACCCCGGTCTGCTGGACCTCGATGGCGCGTTCCGCCACCTCCGCCAGCTGCTGAAGTCTGCTGATCTCCTCGGCCAATTGCCGTTGCCTGGCTCGTAGTCGCTCCAGCGCGTTCGCCTGCGGATCCTGGAGGATCTCGGCGATCTCCTCCAGGGGGAAACGGAGTTCGCGGTAGAAAAGGATCTGCTGGAGCCGCGCCAGGTCGGCATCGCTGTAGAGGCGGTACCCGGCGCGACTGCGGTCGCTGGGCGAGAGCAGCCCCGCCCTGTCGTAGTGGTGCAGCGTACGCACCGTCACTCCGGCGAAAGCCGAGACCTGCCCTACCGAGTAACTCATGCACCCGCCCTCTCGTCGATGGACAGCCTCAAGCCTGACGTAAGGGGAGGGTCAACCGGCTCTCCGCCCGGGCAGCCGTCTGCTTGCGCGAGCCGTCGCGACAGGGCCGGGCCGCCGGGGGAGCGCCCGGCCTCGGCGCCGCCGCGTGCACTGGCATGCCGGGTGATTCCGGAGTACACCGGAAGAATGGACGCCGACCGGGATGACGCGGGCGAGACGCTGCCCGAGCTGTGTGATGTCTGCGGCGCCGTGATCACCGACCACTCGGAGGTGCGCGCCCGGGTGCCCGACTCCTCCGTCGTCCACCCGGACGATCCGGAGCTGGACGGATGGCGCCGCCTCACGGCCTGCTCCGCGGCGCACCTCGCCGAACTCCGGGACGAGTACGAGCGGCGCCCCTTCATCGACGAAGAGCAATGGGCGGGAAAGATGTCCCGCGCGCTCGACCGGCACCCCGACGGGCTCACCTTCGAGCAGATGGCGGCGGCCACCGGCCTGACGCGCAGCCAGCTCGATCGGGCCTTCGCCTGGCACAACCACCGGGTACGGCGGAACGGATAGCGACCGGCGCGGTGCACCGCTCGGCTGAGCCGCTGAGCCGAGCGGTACTGCTGAGCTGCCGGCTCGGGGCCCGCCGCGGCCGCACTCGCGGACGCCGCCGCCCCGTCACCCAGGAAGCGCCGCCGTCAGGTCCAACTCCACCAATTGCCCCGGGAAACCGAGCCGCGTGACGCCGAGAAGGGTGCTCGCCGTGCTGAGCGCAGGCCCGAGCGCCGAGGTGTGGAAGCGGTGCCAGGCGGCGGCGAGCACTTCTCGCTCGTCGCTGACCACGTAGACCACGGACCGCACCACATGGTGGGGACCGGCTTCGACGGCGGCCAGGGCGGCCGTCGCATTCGCCGTCACCTGGTCGATCTGCCGGTCCAGGTCACCCTCGCCGACGAGCGCGCCGGAGACGTCCAGCGGGCACTGACCGGAGAGATAGGCGGTACGTCCTGACTCGACGACGGTGATGTGGTGGTAGCCCGGCGTCGGATGGAGACGGTCCGGGTTGATACGTCGGATTCTGGAAGCCATACGCAGATCGTGGCCGCCCTGCGAACGCCGCCGCAAAGGAGTTTCGCCGAAGGCGGTGCCGGCACGAGGCGGAGGGCGGGGGCACCGAGCTGACAGGGTGAAGGCCCTGAGCCGGGCAGATTCAGGGCCTTCGCGGCGCGTCTCCCGTGGGGGGAAGGATGCACGCGTCGATGGTGCTAACGAAGCGGGGCGGCGAGAGGTCACGCCGATCGTGCGCTCCGTGGTCATGAGGGCCGGGGCTCCGCAGGCCGGGACCACCGCCACCGGATTGCCGAGGTGCCCGCTCCCGCCTCGCCGTGAGCGTCCGCTCCGTTGGACAGGCAACGCACACGCTCGGAGAATTGGAAGTGTCGGCGAGCAGTGTCCTCGGCGGCGCGCCTGCCCGGTCGGCCGCGTGTACCCGCGCCGCGACGGGAGGCGCCATGACTTTCCGCATCGCCACCTTCAACGCCGAGAACCTCTTTCACCGCCCACGAGTCTTCGCGCTTCCCGACGCGGAGGAGCGCAAGCGGACGCTGGAGGACTTCGCCGCCCTTGTCTCCCTCCTCGACCACGACCTCTACACGGCCGATGACAAGGAGAAGATCGCGGCACTCCTCGACAAGTACGACGTCCCCGCCTCCCAGTCCAAGAGCCGCCCCATCCTGGTGAACGAGACCCGTGGCGGCGCCAAGCTCTTCCGGACCAAGCGCGGTGGCGGTATCGAAATCGTCGCCGAGGGGCGTGCCCACTGGGTCGGTTGGGCCGAACTCGTGCGCGACGACCTCGACGAGGAGGCCGTCCACAACACCGGTCAGGTGGTCGCCGAGGTCGATGCCGACGTGCTGCTCATGGTCGAGGTCGAGGACCGGCTCACCCTGCACCGCTTCCAGAAGCAGGTGCTGAGCGACCTGATGGGCGCGAAGACGTACCCCTTCAACATGCTGATCGACGGCAATGACAGCAGAGGCATCGACATCGGCCTCTACAGCCGTCGGCCGATCACTTCGGTGCGGTCGCACATCTTCGACAGCGCGGCAGGCCGGCCGATCTTCAGCCGGGACTGCCCGGAGTTCGAGGTCGAACTCACCGGCGGAGCGCCGCTGTGGATCCTCGGCAACCACTTCAAGAGCAAGATCGGCAGCCCGGCCGCCACCACCAAGAAGCGAAAGGCTCAGGCAGAGCGGGTACGGGAGATCTACAAGAGCGCCCTGGAGCGGTCCGCGAATGTGGTGGTCGCCGGTGACCTCAACGACGACCCGGAGAGCGAGCCGCTGGCGTTGCTCCTTGACACCGGCCTGCAGGACGTGATGAGCCACCGGACGTACACCGGCGCGCCCGGTACCCATGGGACGGGCACCTCCCTCGCCCAGAAATTCGACTACGTGATGCTCGCCCCTGCGTTGTGGGATCTGGTGGAGGACGTGAAGGTGGAGCGGCGTGGAATCCACGCGCCCGGCACCTTCAAGTCGTTCCCGACCGTGACCTCGAAGGGCGACCAGGCTTCCGACCACGCTGCGGTGTACGCCGACCTCGACCTGTGAGACAACTGCGTTGCCGTCAAGGACCGTTGTGTCGGTGAATACCCCCGGGGCGGACGCCTGGGCAGCCGCCGTCGTTCACCTGCTCGGGTAATATCGGCGCCTGCGAGCGGGCGGCGTGGGGGGAAGCGGGAATGGTCGCGAGGTATCTGGTGGCGCCGCACGGCGGCCGTCGCGCCTACCCCGACATCTCGTCCGCTCTGTCCGCGGCAGCCGGACGGGGCCGGCCCGCGCTGATCGAGATCGCGGCCGGACGTTACGAAGAGGCGCTCACGGTCGGGGGCCAGGTCCGGTTGGCGGCGATCGACGGTCCGGGCTCCGTGGTGGTGAGCCGGCCTCGCGGTGCCGTCCTCGACGCCTTCGGGGCGGTCGCCGTGCACGGCCTCGTACTGATCGGCCGCGACGCCGATGTCGTCGGCTGCCGTGCGGGAACGCTCACACTCGAACACGCGGAGATCCGGGCGCACAACGGCGTCAGCGTGCACGCGCGGCCGAACACCTCCGTGACGCTGCGGGACAGCGCGATCCTGCACGGCAGGGCCCTTTTCCAACGACACGGTCACCCAGAACCAGCAGAACAACAGCGCCGTGGCCCCGGGCTTCGAGGCGCTCGCCGACCGGGTCTCCGAACTGCTCGGTCAACTGCCGCAGTCCGGCCTGGCCGATCGGGACCGCGAGGACGCCGAGTCCGCGGCCCGGGAGGTCCTCGCGGCGATCACACAGCCGGACGCCCCGGAGGAGGGCAGGCTCCGCCGCGCGCTTGCCATGCTCAAGGGGGCGCTGGCTCCGGTCGCGACCGGCGTGGCGGCCGGTACGGCGGTGGGGGCGCAGGAGTGGGCGCGGACGGCGATCGAGGGTTTGACCGGCTTCTGATCGCGCTCATTGTCAGCAGAACCGCCACCGGCGACCGACAACCGGCGGCCTCAACGGCCGTACATTCCCCGGCACAGACGCAGCAGGTCCGCGCGGACATTCCCGGACGCCAGGCGGCACACGACTCGTGAGTCCACCGTCTCGCGGGGAGTCGGGGCGGCCGCCGTACGGCGCTTCGGCCGTTGCTGCCGGACGGGCGCCGGCGTGGAGGCCGGCCGTTGTCGGACGCGCTGCCGTGGCGCTTGGCGAGCGTGCGGCGCCTGCCACCGCTGCGGCTGCCGCGCTAGCTGTCGGGGGGCGGCCTCGCGTGCGGGGGCTTTCGCCTGGCGCACACGCTTCATGGGCGTGCGGGCGTCCGCCACCGTCACCAGCCTTTCGTGGGCCGGTTCCTGTGTCGGCGTCAGCTGTGCCGAGGGCCGGGCCGGCGCGACCGTGTGCACCTCCGGCGACCGGTCGGGGGCCCGGGGCGAGCCGTGGTCGGGGACGGAGACGCAACCGGTGGTGGCGAGCAGCACGATCGCGGCGGCGGCGAGAAGGAGGGGAGGGCGCACGCTGTCACCGTGCCGAACCGTCAAGGGCCGCACAACCGACTCGCCGGGCAACCCACGCGGATGAGGCAACAATCCGGGGCGGGGAGCGGGATCGCCCGGCATCCGCCGGACCTCCGGGCCGCGGTTGTCGGCGGCAACTCATACGTGGGACAGCGCGAACGACACAAGGAAGCCGCTGACGGTGATCAGGCCGATCGCGAGGTGGGCGTCCTCGAAGGCCTCCGGGATCATGGTGTCGGCGACCATCGCCAGGATTGCACCGGCGGCCACCGCGGTCACCGAGGCCACCACCGGAGCGGGCATCCCGCCCACGACGGCGTAGCCGAGAACCGCGGAGACCGTGCCGGCCGCCGCGATCGCCCCCCAGACGCCGAAGACGTACTTCTTGCCGCGGCCCGCCCGCCGCATGCCGACGGAGCTCGACAGGCCCTCGGGCACGTTGCTGAGGAAGACGGCCGCCACCGTGACCGCGCTGACCTTCCCGCCGTCGGAGAGGCTGACGCCGATGACCGCCGACTCCGGAACCCCGTCCAGCAGGGCGCCCAGCGCCAGGGCGAGACCGGAGCCGGCGTGCTGGGCCTCTGTGGGCTGGGAATGACGGCGACCGGACCGCTTGCGGTGCTGCGCACCCCGCCTCGCCAGCCAGACGTTGCCCGCGGTGTAGGCCACCGCCCCGCACACGGTCCCGACAGCCACCGGAGCCTGTCCGGCCTGGTGGTACGCCTCCTCGACCAGTTCGAAGGAGACCGCGGACAGGAGCACCCCCGCACCGAAAGCCATCACCGACGCCACCACCCGCTGCGGGATCCGCATCCCGTATCCCAGCACGGCCCCGAGCAGCAGGGCCGACCCGGCCACCAGTCCCCACATTCCTGCTTGCACTGTGTCGCTCATGGCCCGCGCGTACCCCGGGCCCCGGGGAGCAGCCGGAGGCGTGACCGCCACCGTGCACGCCCCCGACGGAATGAACCGGCGGCGGGGCCGACCGCAGGTGACGCCGGTCGAGGGCGCTGGGCTAGCGTCATCCGGGACGGGCGCGGTCGGAGGAGGATGCCGGTATGGGGAGTGACGAGCGGGATCGGGACGAGGTGCCGGAGGGCGCTTTCTGGTCGATCGAGGTGCGTGATCAGATCCGGGTGCATGAGGCAGATCCGGTGGCCGTGGAGAGTGATGGCGCCGGTGAGGAGAGGCGGGCCGCGGACGGGCAGTACGCCCCGTTCCTCCGTGTGACGGCCCTGCGGTGTCCGGAGTGCGATGCCGACCGCGGGTGGACGGCCATGGGGCACTGGACGGACCAGGCGCGGCTGATCTGTCCGGTCGGCCACGGCTGGACGCCGTGGCCGGACGACCCGGACAAGGGCCGCTCCCTGATGCAGGAACTCATCCTCGCCCAGGGCATCGAGTCCCTGCGCGACTGACGAAAGGCCCGGGGGAAGCCGTCCCGGCCTCAGCCCGCCAGCTCGCCGAGGAGCGCCCAGGTACGGCGGCGGTCGGCGTCCCCGGCGACCTCCGTGCCCGAGAAGACCACCTCCGTCGCGCCGGCGTCCCGGTAGCGCCGCACCTCCGCTGCCACCGTCTTCTCGTCGCCGATCACGGCCACGTCGGCGGCCCGTGTGCCGCCGGAGAGCGCGACGGCACGCGCGTAGGACGGGATCTGCTCGTAGAACGCCAGCTGCTCCGTGACCGTCTCGCGCACGGCGTCGACATCATCGGTCACCACTCCGTGCACCAGCGCCACGATCCGGGGCGCCGGGCGGCCCGCGGCCTCCGCGGCCGCGGTGACGGCCGGCACGATGTGCTCGGCCAGGGCGCGGGGCCCGGCGAGATACGGCAGGATCCCGTCCGCCAGCTCGCCGCTGGCGCGCAGTGCCTGCGGCCCCATCGCGGCGACGAGCAGCGGCACACCGACCTCCGCGCCCGGCACCCGGGCGGGGATCGGTGTGGTCGCGGTGAGCAGCTCGCCGTGGAAGTCGGCGCTGCCGGTCTCGGTCAACTGCCGTAGGGCGATGAGGAATTCACGCAGACGGGCGACCGGCCGTTCGAAGGGGATGCCGAAGCCTGCCTCGGTCAGGAGTTTGGTGCCGAGCGCGAGGCCGAGGTGGTAGCGGCCGTGGGTGGCCGCCTGCGCGGTCTGCGCCTGGCTGGAGACGGTCAGCGGGTGGCGTCCGAACACGGGGATCGCGGACGTGCCCACCTGAAGCCCCGGTACCGCGCGTCCGACGATCGCCGCGAGCTGAGGTGAGTCGGCGCCGAAGGTCTGCCCGAACCAGACGGACCGCAGGCCCGCGGCCGCGGCCTCCTCGGCGAGCCGCACGGTGGCGTCGATCTGGTTGTCGGGACCGGTCGTGTTGAGTGCTGCTCCCACAGTCATGTCAGCGCCAACCAGCGGAAGTTGGCCGGGCATTCCGGCTCTCGTGTGACGTCTTTCTTTCGGCTGCGTGGACGCGTCGGCTGTGTCCGAGGGGCGGAGGAGGCGGGGGATACGGCATGTGATCGCCGGTCCGGGCGGCTGACCGAGCCGGCCGCCCCGTCGTGCCACGTCGAGGCTCGGTTGCGGCTCCGCGGTGCGCAGGGTTTCAGCGGCAACGGAAAACCCCCATTCGAACGTCTGCTCGAACTTGGTCTAGAGTGGATATCAAGCCATGGTGGCGAAATCCGTCTATGGAGGGATGCGAGGAGGTGGCGCCCGGTGAGTGCCGTACACCTGCACGTCGCCTCCGGCTTCTCCGCGCGCTACGGCGCCTCGCACCCCGAGGACCTGGTCCGCCGCGCCGCCGAGCGCGGCATCACGGCGATGGCGCTCACCGACCGGGACACCGTCTCCGGGCACGTCCGCTTCGCCCACGCCTGTGCCGTCCACGGCGTACGGCCGATTTTCGGCGTCGACGCGGCCGTGGCCCCGTACGCCCCCGCGCCCGCCGCGAACCGTCGGCGCACCCCGGTACGCGGCGGCGCCCACGTCGCCGAGCCACCGCTCCGGGTCACCCTCCTCGCCCGGAACCGGGCAGGCTGGGCACGGCTGTGCCGCCTGGTGTCGGCCGCCCACAACCAGGCGGCGGGCGGTTCGCCGGTGATCCCCTGGCCCGCGCTGGCCGAACACGCGGGGGAGGGGCTGACCGTCCTCCTCGGCCCGGTCTCCGAGCCGGTGCGTGCCCTCTCCGCCGCCCGGCCGGACGAGGCCGAGCGGCTGCTGGCGCCGTGGCGTGAGCTGGCGGCCGCGGGGGCTTCGCTGCGACTGGAGGTGCTGTCCTTCGGGTCGGCGGGCAGCGGCCCCGGCTCCGTACGGCTCGCCGGCCGCACCCTCGCCCTGGGCGACCGGCTCGGCATCCCGTCCGTGCTGACCAACGCGGTGCGCTACGCCGACCCCGACCGGCACCGCCTCGCCGACGTGCTGGACGCGGCCCGCCTGCTGCGGCCCATCGACCGCCGCCGCCTCGATCCGGGGGAGCGGTGGCTGAAAGGCCCCGCAGCCCTGCTGGACGTCGCCGAACGCATCACCACGGCTGCGGGTGCCGGCTCCGCGCGCGCCGCCCGGCTGCTCGCCGAGACGGAGCGGACCGCGGACGGATGCAGGATCGACCCCGTGGCCGATCTGGGACTGGGCACGCCCCGCTTCCCCGAGCCGGAGACGGTCGGCGCCGGCTCCGCGCCGGGGGACGCCGACCGGCTGCTGCGGCAGCGCTGCGAAGCCGGCATGGCCCGCCGCGGCCTGGACCGCGACGCGGAGGCCGTCCGGCGTCTGGAGGAGGAGCTGGCGGTGATCGGCCGGCTCGGCTTCGCCACCTACTTCCTCACCGTCGCCCAAGTCGTCGCCGACGTACGGGAGATGGGGGTACGGGTCGCCGCCCGCGGCTCCGGCGCCGGCAGCATGGTCAACCACGCCCTGTACATCGCCACGGCGAACCCGCTCGAACACCGGCTGCTCTTCGAACGGTTCCTCTCCGAACGCCGCTCCTCGCTGCCCGACATCGACATCGACGTGGAGTCCGCCCGCCGGCTGGACGTCTACGACCGCATCATCGAACGGTTCGGCACCGACCGGGTAGCGGTCACCGCCATGCCGGAGACCTACCGCGCCCGGCACGCGCTCCGGGACACGGGCCTGGCGCTCGGCATCGCCCCGCATCTCGTCGACAAGATCGCCAAGGCGTTCCCGCACATCAGGGCATGCGATGTGACCGCGGCCCTCGCCGAGCTGCCGGAGCTGCGGCCGCTCGCCGCCGAGGCCGAGGCGTACGGCCCGCTGTGGGAGCTCGCCGAGGGTCTCGACGGCCTGCCGCGCGGCATCGCCATGCACCCGTGCGGGGTGATCCTCACCGACGCCACCCTGCTGGACCGGCTCCCCGTGCAGCCCACCCCAGGCGGCGACTACCCCATGGTCCAGGCCGACAAGGAGGACGTCGAGGACCTCGGCCTGATCAAGCTCGATGTGCTGGGCGTCCGGATGCAGTCGGCCATGGCGCATGCCGTCGCCGAGGTCCGCCGCACCACCGGCCAGGACATCGACCTCGACGACGGCCGCCAGGTGCCCCTGGACGACTTCTTCTCCTTCAAGCTCATCCAGGCCAGCGACACCATCGGGCTCTTCCAGCTCGAATCACCGGGCCAGCAGGACCTCCTCGGCAGGTTGCAGCCCCGCGACCCGCAGGACGTCATCGCCGACATCAGTCTCTTCCGGCCCGGCCCGGTGGCCGGCGGTATGCCGGAGCAGTACATCGCCGCACGCCACGGCGCGGCCCCCGCCTATCCGCACCCCGACCTCGAACCGATCCTGCGGGACACGTACGGCGTCACCATCTGGCACGAACAGATCATCCTCATGCTCGCCCGGCTGACCGGCTGCGACCTGGCACTCGCCGAGGTCGCGCGCCGCGCCCTGGGCGACGCCGCACGCCTGCCCGCCCTGCGCGACTGGTTCCACCGGAAGGCAGCCGCACGCGGCTACACCTCCGAGGCCCGCGAGCGCATCTGGGACATCATCGAAGCCTTCGGCGCCTACGGGTTCTGCCGGGCCCACGCGGTGGCCTTCGCGGTCCCGGCGCTGCAGTCGGCGTGGCTCAAGGCCCACCACCCGGCGGCCCTCTACGCCGGCCTGCTGGAGCACGATCCGGGGATGTGGCCCAAGCGTGTCATCGTCGCCGATGCCCGCCGCCACGACGTCCCCGTCCTGACCGTGGACATCAACCACTCCCGGCAGACCCACACCGTCGAGAAGAGCGCCGACGGCACCTGGGGTGTCCGCCTCGCCCTGTCGGCGGTCAAGGGCATCAGCGACGATCAGGTGCAGCGCATCGCCGCCTGCCGTCCCTACACCAGCCTGCAGGACTTCTGGGAGCGTGCCCGCCCCGCCCGCCCCACCGCGGAACACCTCGTCGAGATCGGCGCCCTCGACTCCGTACGCGGCGACCTCACCCGCCGCGACCTCCTCCTGCAGATCGCGGAACTGCACCGGCACGCCCGGGGCCGGCAGGGCGACGGCCAACTGCCCCTGGACGGCAGCACCGTGGCCGCGGAGCCGAGCGGACTGCCGGAGATCACCGGCCGCGAAGAGCTCGGCAACGAGCTGCAGGTCCTCGGAATCGACGTCTCCCGTCACCTCATGGAGCACCACCACCGTCTGCTGCGCGAGATCGGCGCCACCGACGCCCGGCACCTCGCGGGCATGGCGGCAGGGCAGAGCGTCCTGGTCGCCGGCGTGCGGGCCTCCACCCAGACCCCGCCCATCCGCTCGGGCCGGCGGATCATCTTCGTCACCCTGGAGGACGGCTCGGGCATGGTCGACCTCGCCTTCTTCGAGGACTCCCACGAGGCGTGCGCCCACACCGTCTTCCACTCCGGGCTCCTGCTCGTCCGCGGCGTCGTCCAACGCCGCGGACCCCGCAGGACCGTGGTCGGCACGATGGTCTGGGACCTGGAGGAACTCGCCGCCATCCGCCGCGATCAGGGGCCCGAGGCGACCCTGCGCCGCCTGGGCGAGACCGGCCCGCGGCCCACCCCCGCCCAGCCGCAGCGCACTCTCGTCAACGGCACGGCCGGCGCCGCTCTGCACGCCTGGGCCGACCTCCAGCCCGCCGGCAGCCGCTCCGCGGACATCACCGCACTCGGCCACAAGAGCGGCGGGAGCGCCGGCTGAGCACACCACGAGTCAGGCGCGGCTGAAGGCGCCGGGTGTGATGCCGTAGACGCGGTGGAACCAGCGGGTGAAGTGGGCCTGATCGGCGAAACCGGTGGCGGCCGCGGCGGCGGCGGGTGCGGTGCCGGCCATCAGCAGCGAACGGGCGTGGCGCAGCCGCAGCTGCCGCTGGTAGTCGCTGGGGGCAAGACCGAACTCGGCACGGAAGGCCCGGTAGAGGGCGAACCGGCTGCATCCGGCTGCCTCCGCCAAGCGCTCGCCGGACACCGGCTCCGGATACGCCTCGTCCAGCAGCGCCCGGGCCCGGCGGGCGGCCTGCTGCCGCATACCGTCGGACGGGGTGCGGTCCGCGCGGACGGCGGACGAGGCGCCGCGGCGCGCCATCGCCAGGACGGCCGCCGTCAGGCGCTCATCGCGGACCAGCGGATCGGCGCCGCCGGCCAGGGCGGCGTGCAGCCGGGTGAGCGCGTCCGCGAGAGCCGGGTCGGTCAGCACCGGATGGGTGAACAGCGGCAGCGCACCGGCGCGTCCGTCGCCCGCGTCGGTGAGCACCTCACGCACCACGGAAGGGCCCAGGTGCACGATGCGGTACCGGTAGCCCAGTTCCGCCGCGGCCCGGCCGTCGTGGACCTCGTCCGGGTTGAACGCCATCACCATGCCGGCGCCGCTGGTGTGGGCAGCGCCCCGGCAGCGGAAGCGCTGGGCTCCGGCGTCGGTGATGCCGAAGGAGTACGTGTCGTGAGCGTGCGGAGGGTACACGTGGTCCCGGAAGTGTGCGTGCATCGCCTCCACGGGGCGCTCTTCGTCCCGCCAGTACCGCACCCAGCTACCGGCCGTTGCCATCCGCACATTATGGCGTGCGCACACACGTTCAAGACGCGGCGGTTCCTGTTCGGCAGAGTCGACGCATGCCAATGAAAAGGGGCCTGAGCAGCCCGTATCTGTTCCTGATGATCACCATGCTGCTGTGGGGCAGCGCCTTCTCCAGCTCGAAGTCGGTGGTCGAGCACGTCCCGCACACCGTGGCCGCGCTGCTGAGGTTCGCAGGCGCCGCCGTCGCGCTGCTGGTGGCGGTGTCGCTCTTCGGCGGCCGGCGCCCCGACGCGCCGTGGCGGTCCGGCGGACGAGCGGCGATGGCCGGAATTCTGGGAGTGTTCGCCTACAACGGGGCCTTCTTCTGGGGCCTCTCGCTCGCCCCTTCCCTGGACGCGGGCATCCTCATACCCGTCATGAGCCCGGTGCTCACCAGCCTGTTCCTCCTGATCACAGGCCGGGAGCGGGCGTCGGGTGCACGGCTGGCCGGCCTCGGTCTGGGACTCACCGGAGCCGTGCTCTTCTTCCTGGGGGCGGGCGGCAGCACGCACGGCAGCGGAACGCGGCTCGCCGGCGACGCGCTCTTCCTGCTCAGCGCGGTGTGCTGGGCTGCTTACACCCTCGCGGGCCCCAAAGTGCTCGCCGGCACCGATCCCTTGCGCGCGACCGCTTACGCGACGTGCGCGGGGGCCGTACTCCTGGGTCTCGTCGCCACGCCCGACCTTCCGGACGTCCGCTGGGGCGAACTCCCGCCCGGCGTCTGGCTGAACGCGGCATACCTGGCGCTGTGCGCCACCGCCGTCGCCAACCTCCTGTACTACCGGGGCGTGCGGGCTGTCGGGCCCGCTTCGGCTTCGCTGATGATGTTCACGGTCCCGGTCGTCAACACCGTATGCGCCACGCTCTTCCTCGGGGAGACCTTCGGGACGTTGCAGGCGGTGGGTGCGCTGGTCCTGCTGTCCGGCGCCGTCCTGGCCGCGACCCAGGGACGGCTGCCGCGGCGGGCGCCCACGTCCGTTCCGCCCGCCGGGGACCCGGCGGCGCACACCGACGCGGACGCCGCCGGAAAGGACTCATCTCGGCCGTGACCGGCCGACGGCAGGAGGCGAGGCGGGTGCTCGTCAGTTCGCGGTGAGGGCCCGGCCGATCTCCGCGGCGACCTCCTGGTGGGCGAGGTACTCGTCGATGTTGTGTGCCTTGTCGCGCGGGTTGACGACGGCCCGCTCGGTCAGCTTGCCCCAGGAGTCCTCGAGCGGGCAGCCGATCGCCACGGTGTCGGTCGGGCACCAGGCGTTGACCCACTCGCGAATGCCTTGCGGGCGTTTGGCGCCGGGGACGAGCAGCCGCTCGTAGACGCCGTTCATGCCCAACGGGCTGCCGGCGGTGACCAGCAGGTCGACCTCCAGCTCCGCCGGGAGCTTCGGGATGAGGTCCATGCCGACCACGGTGCCGAGGCTGTGGGTGACCAGGACGAGCCTGCCGGAGGTGGGCATCGTCTCCAGCACGCAGTCCAGGACGGCCTGCCGGACGGCACGGTCGTCGAGGTAGGCGGCGACGTCCCGGAGGACGGTGGCGATGACCCACTCGTCCAGGTCCGTCTTGGCCGCGAGCCAGCTCAACTGCCCCTGCAGGGCGCCCACCAGCGCGTTCCCGAATCCCTCGGTGGCGGGCTGGCCGTCCTGCGGCATGCCTGCCCTGCCCGCGGCCTCCGCGATCAGCTCCTCGTACGTATCCCTGGCGGAACCGGCGGGCGCGAAGGCCTCCGCGGCGGAGCCGGTGGTCAGCTCCTCGAACTGGCGGGGGAGGGATTCCTGCTGCCCGAGAGCGCCCATCAACCGGGTGCCGTAGAACGGCAGCCAGACGTCCGCCGGGTCGATCGGGGCGATGCCCGCGAGGGTGAGTCCCTTGTTCAGTCCGCCGGTCCACTCGCGCCGCATGTCCTCGGGAATCTTCTTCTCCTGGCTCCTGCCGTGCAGGAAGACCAGATGCCGACGCCCGCCGAAGGCGGTGCTGCGGGCCCGGAGGCCGATATGCTCCTCGGCGCGCTCCGTGGTGACGCGTGTGACCGGCGGGGGAGAGGGCGCCCCGTCCATCGGGGAGGCGGCGTCGGTGCCCTGCTGGAGGCCGGAGTCGGGTCCCATCTCGGCCAGGAGCGCACGGCGGGCGGGGCCCAGCTGCTGCCCGGCCAGATGCCGCAGGATGGAGCTGATGCGCACGCCCTCGTTGGAGACGTAGTCGACGGCGTCGTCGCCGTCACCCTGCCGCCACACCTGGCCGTCCTTGCGCAGAATGCGCCCCTCGCCGTCCGTCCTGGGCACGCCGGAGTGGTGCAGCGCGACCACTTCCCACTGGTCGTTGAAGACCGGGGAGCCGGAGTTGCCGGGTTCGGTGTCGGTCTCGTAGTGCAGGAAGTCGTCCAGCCGGACGAGCAGCGCGTTGTCGCGGACGGCGATCTCCTTGAAGCGGCCGCTGGGGTGGCCGATGACGTTCACGGGTTCGCCGACGACCAGCTTGCCCTGCTGGACGCTGAGCCTGTTCCAGCCGAACGTCTCGCCGGGGGCGGGGGTATCGGCGGCGTGCGCGATCTGCACGAGCGCGAAGTCCAGCCGCTCGTCCGCGAGGAAGAAGGCCCCGGGGTCGAGTTCCAGACGCGTCGCAGCGTCCGGGGTGTTGTCGATGGTGACCTGGGCGTTGAACTCCACGAAGCAGCTCCGCGCGGTGGCCTCGTCGGGCAGCACATGGTGATTGGTCATCAGCAGCCGGGGGGACACCAGGAAGCCGGTGCCCTGCGGCAGCTCCCGGCCCATCTCGCGGATCGAGATCCGGGCGACGGTGCCGGCGGCCCGTACGCCGCGCGGCAGGAAGTTCCACGCCTGGAGTTCCTTGGAGGTGCCGATGATGCGCTCGTTCGTCACGGGCACATCCAGCGGATCCGCGTGGATCTTCGCCACCGCGGCCGCTGCCGGTACGCCGCCCCGGTCGAGCAGCCGGGTCGCGCGGGCCGCGAGGGCCTCCGGCGAGTCCGGGAACTTCACCCCTTCGTCCAGCTCACGTCGGGTCGCCTGCCGCTGGGCGCTCGTTTCGCCGTAGCGACGGGCGGCGGCTCTGGCCTGCTTGTCCAGTTCCTTGAGCGTCTTCGACGTAGCTGGCATGGGAATCTACCGCCTGGCGAGGTGATCGAGTGGGGGGTGTTCTGCTGCTGCCTTGCTCTTCCAAGGGGCGGGTACGGAAGGCGATGCCGCAACAGGGGGAGGGCAATCGGGTTGCCTCCGGGAACGTCATGGGGCATATGCGGGGCACTCCGGGATGCCGGACACTCCCCAGAGCCCCTCACCAGGCGTGCGGAGACGGAGAAGGTCCCGGTGTGCTCAATCGGTGCGGGAGGACGCCGGGGGAGGCGTCATGGCCCATCGGATGGCCGCCGTCAGGGCGCGTCCGGTCAATCGGACGAAGCGGTTCTCGATCCCGGGGACACGTGCCAGCCCGAGTCGTCTGCGGGCCCATGGCGGGAGGGAGGCGACCGCGTTCAGAGCGAGGACGGCGTAGGGGAGCCGGGCGACCCAGGGCAGGGGCGGATGAAGGAGGATGAAGCGCGCCGCCTCCCGAGCCTCCTGCGAGGCACGGAGTTCGGGCAGGTAGGCGGCCAACCGGTCGTCCAGCTCGGCCTGGCTGCGCGGCGGGTCGAGCACGCCGAGCGCGGTCGCCACCCGTGCGGCGTCGGCGATGTACGCGTCGCGCCCGGCGGCGTCCAGCGGGCGCGCGCCGTAGAGCCGGTGAGCGCACAGGAAGCTGTCGACCTCCGCGATGTGCACCCAGGCCAGGAGATGCGGATCCGCGGCGTGGTACTTCTCCCCGGTGGCGGTGGTCCCCGCCACACTTTCGTGCACCTCGCGTACGCGGTCGACCGTCAGCTGCGCGTCCGCGGCGGGGCCGAACGTCGTCATGGCGAGGAAAGTGCTGGTGCGCTGGAGCCGGCCCCAGGGGTCGCCGCGGTAGCCGGAGTGCGCCGCGACGGCGGCCATCGCCAGCGGGTGCAGCGACTGCAACAACAGGGCCCGCAGGCCGCCGATGAACATCGAGGCGTCACCGTGGACGGTACGGATGGGCCGGTCCGGGCCGAACCAGCGAGGCCCGGGCGCGCCGTGGATGCGGGCCCGGTTGACCGGCCCCTGCGGGCCTGCGACGCGGTGGAAGAGGCTGCTGCCCACCCTCTCGCGCAGACCGAGGAGCCCTCGCGACGAGACGTTCATACGTCAAGTATCCGCCCGGACGTCGGCCATCCCAAGGACGTCCGGACCCCGGCGTCCGACCGCCCCTGGGTGCCCGCCGCTAACGCTTGTCCGGAGCCGCGGCTTCCAGGGCGTCGATGCCGCCGGACATGACAGAGGGCAGATGCTCGCTCAGGTGGTCCATCGGCCAGTCCCACCAGGCCAGCGCCAGCAGACGAGCGATGTCCGCGTCGTCGAACCGGCGGCGGACGAGCTTGGCCGGGTTGCCTCCGACGATGCCGTAGTCCGGTACGTCATCGACGACGACGGAGCCGGACGCGATGATCGCCCCGTGGCCGATACGGACACCGGGCATGACCATGGCGCGGTAGCCGAACCAGACGTCGTTGCCGACCACGGTGTCGCCCCGTCCGGGGAGGCCGGTGATCAGATCGAAGTGATCGGCCCACGAACCTCCCATGATCGGGAAGGGGAACGTGGAGGGCCCGTCCATGCGGTGATTGGCGCCGTTCATGAGGAACCGCACACCCTCGCCCAGCGCACAGAACTTTCCGATGCGCAGCTTCTCCGGCCCGTAGTGGTACAGCACGTTCCGCGTCTCGAACGCGGTGGGGTCGTCGGGATCGTCGTAGTAGGTGAACTCCCCGACCTCGATCAGCGGCGAGGTGACCAGCGGCTTCAGCAGCACCACCCGCGGCTGGCCGGGCATCGGGTGCACCACGGTCGGGTCAGGGGGAATGACAGGTGACACGATGCGACTTCCTCTCCGTGGCGCCGGACCGGCCGACCGGCCCGGCGCGGCTGTGGCGGGCCGAACGTACCCATGATCGCAACACGCCCCGCGCGCCTGAGCCGCGCGGTCCTGCTCCAACTCCCGCACGGGGAACGGCTCCCCGTCGTCCGGCGGCGTGCGCGGCGGTTCAGACCTCCGAGCCGGGCCCCGCGCCGACATCGGTCCACACGTCGGGCGGGACGACGCCCACCGAGCGGCCGTGCTCGTCCAGGAGGTGGCCCAGGAGTTTCTCGTGCCGGAGGGTGATCACCCGCTCGGCGATGTCGAGACTGGGGTGGGTCGCTGCGAGTTGGGTCTCGAAGCGGAGGACGTCGGTGACGGAGTGCAGGGTCGCCTGGAGGATGAGGTTCTCGGTGCCGCTGATCGCGGCGCAGTTGCGGGTCTCCGGGAGCCGGATGAGGGCCTGCCCGAGGTCGGGCAGGTCCGAAGGCGGCACCTTGGCCCAGAAGGTGACGGAGACGGGCCAGCCGCCGAGCGGGCGGGCGAAGTCGCAGCGGAAGCGGAGCAGGCCGAGGCGGATGAGCTGGTCGGTGCGCCGCTTGACGGTGGAGGCACTGATGTCCAACGCGGCCGCCAGGGACTGGTAGGAGGCTCTGCCGTCGTTCACCAGGTGGCCGAGGACGGCCCGGTCGGATGCGGTGATCCCGCCCTGACCCCGGTCCGCGGGCAATGCCTCGGCGCCGGCGGCGAGTTGGGCGCGCTGCCCCGGGGCGAGTGCCGCGATCCGCCAGTGCCCGCCCTCGGTGAACATATGGCTGACGATCCGCGGGCGGACGGCGCTCACACCGGACACGGCGGGCAGGACGTCGAGGGCGTAGCGGGACAGGGCGGGCAGGTCGCGGGTGGCCACGGTCGCGAGGAGGTCGTGGGCGCCGGACGCGCGCTCGATGGTGAGCATGTGGGGGTGCCGGCTCAGGGAGCGCGCCACGGCGGCCGGGTCGCCGAGAGCGCACTCGATCTCGATGAAGGCGGTACAGACCTGCTCGAACAGCCGCGGCCCGGGGGAGAGGCCGACCCACGCCTCGCCGCGCTCGGACAGCCGGCTCCAGCGCCGGGCCACGGTGACGGGATCGACCCCGAGGGCGCCTCCCAGTTCCGTCCATGAGGCGCGTGGTCGCAGTTGCAGCGCATGGATGAGCGCCAGGTCGTCCTCGCTCAGCAACGTGGCCGGATCCTGCATCTGCACCTCTCCTCTGCGGGAATCCTGCAATCAGGCGGGCGGCACAGTGCAGTATCGCAATCTGTCCGGGCGAGCACACTGTGCTCGCCACTGGTGCCCCGGGAAGGAAGAGGCGGGTTGATGCGTCGCACGTTCGGTTCCTATCAGGACGAGATCTACCTCAACGGGCTCGGCGGCGTGATGCCGCGCTTCCCTATGGGCTTCGAGGAACTGGAAGCCAGAGCCGAGGCCGTGCTGCCGCCCTCCGTGTGGTCGTACGTCTGCGGCGGCGCCGGGGACGAGCGTACGCAGCGGGCCAACGTCGAGGCGTTCGCCCGGTGGGGACTCGTCCCGAGGATGTTCGTCGGCGCCGCGGAGCGTGACCTGTCGGTCGAGCTGTTCGGGATGACGCTGCCCTCACCCGTCTTCGCGGCACCGATCGGTGTCATCGGCCTGTGCGCGCAGGACGGGCACGGCGACCTGGCCACCGCCAGGGCCGCCGCCCACACCGGGGTGCCGATGGTGGCCTCCACGCTGTCCGTCGACCCGATGGAGCAGGTCGCCGCCGAACTCGGCGACACCCCCGGCTTCTTCCAGCTCTACACCCCGACCGACCGGGACCTGGCGCAGAGCCTGGTGCGGCGGGCCGAGGAAGCCGGCTTCAAGGGCATCGTCGTCACCATGGACACCTGGGTGACCGGCTGGCGCCCCCGGGACCTGGCGACCGGCAACTTCCCTCAGCTGCGCGGGCACTGTCTGGCCAACTACACCTCGGATCCGGTGTTCCGCGCCGGCCTGGAGCACACCCCGGAGGAGGCGCCGCAGGCCGCCGTGCTGCGCTGGACGCAGATCTTCGGCAATCCGCTCACCTGGGCGGACCTGCCCTGGCTGCGGTCGCTGACCGACCTGCCGCTGATCGTCAAGGGCATGTGCCATCCCGAGGACGTGCGCCGCGCCAAGGACGGCGGTGTGGACGGCATCTACTGCTCCAACCACGGCGGCCGGCAGGCCAACGGGGGGCTGCCCGCCCTCGATGTGCTCCCCGCCGTCGTGGAGGCCGCCGACGGGCTGCCGGTGCTGTTCGACTCCGGCGTCCGCAGCGGGGCGGACATCGTGAAGGCCATCGCGCTGGGGGCCACCGCCGTGGGGATCGGCCGTCCCTACGCCTACGGGCTCGCCCTCGGCGGCACCGAGGGCGTCGTGCACGTGCTCCGCTCCCTGCTGGCCGAAGCCGACCTGATCATGGCCGTCGACGGCTACCCGACGCTGTCGGAGCTCACTCCGGAAGCGCTCCAGCGCGTCGTCTAGCGCCTTCGGCACGCCCACGCCCTCCCGTCATCCCTCGCTCGAATCCCAAGGAGCCGTATGACCACCACAGCGACGAACACCGTGAAGAACGTGCTCGCCGTCGTCTCGCCCCATGTGGGCGGCCGCGCCGCGGGAGGCGCGCTCGCCCAGGTCTTCCCGGGGCAGGCGCGTGTCACCGTCGTGGAGAGCGCCGACGAGGATCCCACGGCTCTGCGCGAGGCCCACGTGATCATCACGGGCCTGGGGCCGGTCACCGCCGAGCACATCGCGGCGGCCCCGGCCCTGGAGCTGGTCCAGTGCGCCAGTCACGGCTTCGACTACGTCGACCTGGACGCGGCGCGCGAGCGCGGTGTCCTCGTGTGCAGCATCGGCTCCAGTGGCGCGGAGAAGCAGAACGTCGCCGAGCAGACCTTCGCGCTCATGCTCGCCCTCGCCAAGCAACTGATCCCGGCACACACCGCGCTCGCCGAAGCCGACTGGGCGCTTCCGCGCCTCCAGCACTCCCTCACCGAGCTGTCCGGCAAGACCCTCGGCGTCGTGGGGCTCGGCCACATCGGGCAGGAGGTCGCCCGCCGTGCCGTCGCGTTCGACATGAACGTCGTCTACGCAGGTCCGAGGCCCGCCGCCGCCGAGACCGAAGCCGCGCTCGGCGGTGCGCGCCATGTGGAGCTCGAGGAGCTGCTGCGGATGTCCGACTACGTCACCCTGCACGCTCCGCTGACCGCCGGGACGCGGCACCTCCTCGACGCCGAGCGGCTGGCGCTGCTCAAACCGACCGCCTTCGTCATCAACACGGCGCGGGGCGCCCTGATCGACCAGGACGCCCTCGCGGACGCGCTGGAGGCCGGCACGCTCGCAGGTGCGGGCATCGACGTCTTCGATCCCGAACCGCCCACCGCGGACCTGCGGCTGCTGCGCGCCCCCAACGTCGTCCTCTCACCGCACGTCGCCGGAGTCACCCGCGAAACGCTGGTGCGCATCGCCCTGGCCGCCGTGCAGAACGTCGTGAACCACATCGAAGGCAAGCCGCTGCAGGACATCGTCTCCTGACGTCGCACCGCGGTACCACCCGCGCCCGCGCCGTCGGATCAGTCCGGCGGCCCGGGCGCGGTCGGCCCTGCCTCAGATGTCGTGTCCGGCCGCGGGCGGGGCCGGGCAGGGGACGTTCTCAGCCGACGGGTTGGGCGACCGCGCTCGGCTGTGCGCCGACCGGCTCGCGGTCGGTGCGGGCGCTGAAGGGGCACGCCCAGTCGGCCGGCTTCGGCCGACCCGAGTAGCGCCGGGCCTCGGAGAGCTGCTCGTACTCAAGGAGGTTGGGGTTGATGTCGCCCTGCAGTTCGATGTCCTGCTTGCGGATCTTCTCCTGCAGGCGGTCCCACAGGCCGGCGGCCTTTATTCGGTCGAACTGCGCGTGGGAGTTGAAGGCGAGCATCGGGAAGGGTGGGCGGCGGCCCACGCGGCGGTGCGACTCGTGCAGGCCGATCACGAAGAACGGGTGCCCGGCGACGCTGTAGGCGAAGGCGCCGGACGACGGGTCGTGGTCGTAGCCGTCGGCCCAGGGGTGCGTCAGGCTGTCGTGGTCGTGCACGGCCTGGAGCTGCTGCCACAGCAGATGCTCGAACTCGGTCTCCGACACGTTCAGCGGACCGGAGAAGGTGGCGATGAAGCTGGTGAACGGCTTGGCGGCCCAGTCCACGGCCCTCACGTAGGCCTCCAGGTCCGCAGCCATGTCCCGCGCCGCCGTATCGTCCCCGAGCCACGTGTAATGGCGATGGGTGATGCCACCCTGCCGCCAGGCCGAACGACCGGCCAGGCAGGCGAAGGAGTCGCCGAGCAGGAACTGCCCGACTTCAGTGGCGGCGGAGACGTCAACCGGCATGTGTTCTAAACCTTCGTCGTGGGAGGAAAACGTGGGGGGACTCTGGCAGTGAAGATCGGGCACGGCCAATTCGTCAAGACGAGTCCTCTGTCGCTGTGATTCCGTCACTTTGGGTGTCCGTGTGATCGCAGCGGCCGGAACTTCCGCCGATCGCGAGCGCCCCCGGGCAACGAGCCTCCCCGCCCGTCGTGCGTCCGTTCCATGGCTGTTTCCAGCGATCTTCCGCGCCCGAAACGGCGGGATACGGGAAAGGGCTTTACCCCTTCGCCGACCGGTGCCAAGCTCCCTTGCCGAGGGGCGTAGCTCAAAGGGCCAGAGCACCGGTCTCCAGAACCGGAAGATGCGGGTTCGATTCCCGCCGCTCCTCATGGCCCCTCACTTGGGAGCGTCACGGCGGCCCTGCCGAGCCGACGGCCGGCGGTGTTGCGGCGGCTGCCGGGGGCGTGCGGCTCGTAGATTGGGATGATCTCGACCCGGCGGGCCACCTGGCAGGAACATGTGACAACATCTCAGATCGACTACGCGGCGCTGTTCGCCGCCACCCCGAGCCCCTGCCTGGTACTGGGACCCGACCTGGTGATCGTCGACGCGAACCGGGCGTACTGCCGGGCCACCGGGCGCGGCCGTGCCGACCTCGTGGGGCAGTACGTATTCGATGCCTTCCCGGACAATCCGGCGGACCCGGACGCCGACGGGGTGCGCACGCTGAGCGCGTCCCTGCACCGCGTGCTGACGACGCGTACGCAGGACCCCATGGCGCTGCAGAAGTACGACATCCCCCTCGTGCACCGGCCCGGCCGGTTCGAGGAGCGCTGGTGGTCCACGATCAACACTCCCGTCCTCGGCGTGGACGGCGCGGTGGCCTGGATCCTGCACCGGGTCGAGGACGTGACCTCATTCGTCCGGGCACGCCGTACCCAGCTGCGGATGACCGGCGGCAGCCTGAGTGAGCGGGAGGAGGGGATGGAGACCGAGCTCTACGCCCGGGCCCGGGAGCTGCAACGCCTCAACGAGGAGCTGCGCCAGGCGCATGCCCGCGAGCGTCAGGTGGCCGTCACCCTGCAGGAGGCGATGCTCCACTCGCCGGATCTGGCCGGGCACCGCGACATCGCGGTGCGCTATCTGCCCGCCATCGGCTCGCTGAACGTGTGCGGAGACTGGTACGACGTCGTCGACCTGCCGGGAAACGGCTTCGCCGTCGCTGTCGGCGATGTCGTCGGTCATGGGCTGGAAGCCGCCACCGTCATGGGGATGCTGCGCAGTGCGCTGAGTGCCGCCACCCGCGCCGTGGAGGGGCCCGCGAAGGCGCTGGAGGTGCTCGGCCTGTACGCCCGCTCCGTCGAGGGCGCGCTGGCCACCACCGCGATCAAGGTGATGATCAACGTCGGCGCGCACAGCATCACCTACAGCAGCGCCGGCCACCCGCCGCCCGTGCTCCTGCATCCCGACGGCACCTGCGACTTCCTGGACCGGGCCACCGACCCGCCACTGGGCGCCCGCCCCGACCATGTCGCCCGTCCCGAGGCGCAACTGACCTACGGCGCGGGCGACACCCTGGTGCTGTACACCGACGGGCTCATCGAACGTCGGGGCGAGGACATCGACGCGGGCCTGGCCCGCCTCACCGACGGTCTGGCCCGCTTGAGCCGGCTCAGTCCCGAACGGCTCGCCGATGCGCTGCTGGCCCGTCTCGGTGTCAGCGCCGGTGCCCGCGACGACATCGCGCTCGTCGTCGTACGCCTCGGCGGTGTCGCGGCCTCGCCCGCTGCCCGGTAGCGGGACGGAGCCCCGCACGCCACCGACCTTCTCGCGCCCCGGCCCGGGCCGCTAGCCGCCCGCCTTCGGCTCCATGGCGCGTGTCAGGTCCAGAGCCCGGCCGAGGGTCGTGAGCCGTGCTTCGAGGGTCTCGCCCGCGGGGTAGAAGCGGACGGTGTCCACCCCGGCGTCGCGCCACACCCGCAGGCGCTCCCGCACCATGTCCTCGGTGCCGATCAGCGTCGTGCCGAGGACCATCTCGTCGGTGACGAGTCCGGCCGCGCCCTCCCGGTCACCGGACTGCCAGCGCTCCCGTACCTCGGCCGCGGTCTCGGCCCAGCCCTGGCGGCTGTAGGCGTCGTTGTAGAAGTTCGTGGTGGCGGAGCCCATTCCGCCCAGGCTGAACGCCAGCTCCTTCTTCCGGCCGGCGACCATCGCCCGCAACGCGTCCTCATCCTCGGCGAAAGCGACCTCCGCGCCCTGGCAGATATCGAGATCGGTGCGCGCGCGGCCCGCCTCGGCAAGGCCCTTGTCCAGGTGGGAGAAATACGCCTCGCCCGCGCCCTCCGGCACGAAACTGGTGCCCAGCCAGCCGTCCGCGATCTGCCCGGTCAACCGGAGCGTTTTGGGCGAGAGGGTCGCGAGGTAGATGGGAATGTCGTATTCGGAGCGCATCGAAAGGCGCATGCTTCCGGCGTCGTTGTCGGGCAGCGGAATGGTGAACTCCCGCCCGGCGTGGGAGATCTTCCCGCCGGTCGCGGCCTGCCGCACGATCTCGACGGTCTCCCGCATGCGCGCGAGCGGCCGGGCGAACGGGACGCCGTGCAGACCCTCGATGACCTGCGGACCGGACGGGCCGAGGCCCAGCAGGAAACGTCCCTCGGAAATGTTCGACAGGGTGATCGCCGCCCGGGCGATGGCCGTCGGTGTGCGCGTTCCGAGCTGAATGATCCCGGAGCCGAGCAGCATGCGCTCGGTGCGGGCGGCGAGATAGCCGAGCGGCGACGGCGCCTCGGAGCCCCACGCCTCGGCCACCCAGCAGATGTCCAGCCCGAGCTTCTCCGCCTCGCGCACGAAGTCGACGGATTCCCGCCAATTGCCGCCGGACGCCTCGATCGTGGTGGACGTACGCATTATTCGCCCACCTTTCCCGGGGTCTTTTCCGAGAGGGCGGATGGCCGGTCGGGACTGCCTTCGGCCAGCTCCTTGATCGCGGCAAGTGTCCTGCCGATATTGGTCTCGAATTCCCGCAGGCGCACAAAGACGATCGACTGCTCCTTCTCCGGCATCCGATCGATCGCGTACGAGAGTCCGGAGCGGCCGGGCCCCATCTGCATCCACTGGTGCAACAGTGTGCCGCCGTCTTCCTGCGGGGTGAGGGTGAACCGCCAGACGGCGGAGGGGTGCTCGATGTCCTCGACCGCCCAGGCGAAGACGCGTGGCGGCTCGTACTCCACGAGGTGCGAGGTGGTGGACCATTCCCCGAAGGCCTCGTGCCGGTTGTGCCCGACGAAGCGGGCTCCGAGGCGCGGCCCGGTGCGGCCGTCCAGCCACTCCACCGACCTCAGCTCGGGACTCGTCCGCGGCATCGTCTCGATGTCGGAGGCCACCTCCCACACCCGCTCCGGCGGTGCGTCGATCCCGATCGACACCTCGACCGTCGGTATGTCCGCATAGCGTGCGCCTGTCCACTCCACGACGGTGCAGCCTCCTCGACCGTCAGAAGATCCCTGCGAAACAGGGCCTGACCTCTAAAGTTGCGTAGATGAACTCACTCGTCAAGAGGTGCCGCGAGGTAATTGGACCTTCGAATCGGCGGGACGGCCGCGTCAGTCCGCGAACCGCTCGCGTACGTCCGCGCGCTCGGCCAGCCTCGCGGGGTAGCCCGGACCCAGCCGCGGGCGGGTGTTGTCCGCGGTCATCGGCTCGCCGCAGTCGTCGCAGACCACAGCGGCGCGACTTCGGTGCCCGCAGCGGTCGTGGTGGAAGACGATCGGCGGGCCCTGCTCGTCGGCGAGCCAGCGGTCGCCCCAGGCGTTCATGGCCAGGAGCACGCCGAAGAAGTCACGGCCCATCTCGGTCAGGACGTAGTCGTGCCGCACCGGCTGGGTCTGGTAGGGCTGCTTCTCCAGCAGCCCCTCGTCCACCAGCCGCCGCAACCGGTCGGTGAGGGTGTTGCGGGCGATGCCCAGCGACTGCTGGAACTCGTCGAACCGCCGGACGCCGTAGAACGCCTCCCGCAGCACCAGCGGCGTCCACCAGTCGCCCAGCAGATCCATGGTGCGGGCGATCGAGCAGGGCCAGTTGGCGAAGGAGGACCGTCTCATGCGCCCAGGATACGGCGGGTCTCGAAACGAGACCCAGCACGTCGGGGACGTCTCACCCTCCCTCGGGGTCCGCCCCGGGTGGCGGGCGGCGCCCTTCCATGACGTCCTCGGGCGTGGTGTGCGGAGGAAGGCCGGTCAGCGCCTCGACCCGGGCGGGGCGGTAGGGATCGGGGCCGCTCCACTCCAGCAGCAGGACCGTCGCGTCATCGTTGAGGCGGCCGTTGTGGTACCGCAGATGGTGACGGATGAGGCGGCGCAGGGTTTCCGGCACGGGCAGGCCGTCGGCGTGGTGGCGCAGCAGGAAGTCGGTCAGGCCGGACAGGCCGAACTCCTCACCGTCGCTGTTGCGGGCCTCGGTGATGCCGTCGCTGTACAGCAGCAGACGGTCGCCGGGCTCCAGCTGCTCCTGGCACACGGTTGGTTCCAGGCCGAGGTCGGTTCCCGCGGGCGGCGCGGGCGGGCAGGGCAGGCTCCAGGCCGTACGGCCCCGGCGGATGAGCACCGGTTCGGGGTGCCCCAGGCTCGTCCAGCTCAGCAGCCCCGTCGCGAAGTTCAATTCGGCCATGATGCCGGTGGCGTAGCGCGCGGCGCTGAACTGTTCGACCAGGGCCGTTTCGATGGCCGCGGCCGTCTCCGGCATGCCGGCGCCGTCGCGGCGGTTGTTGCGGTAGGCGGACAGGGCGAGTGCCGCGGTCAGCCCCGCGGCCGTGTCGTGGCCCATGGCGTCGAAGAGGGCGAAATAAACGGTGTCGGTGCCGACCGCGTAGTCGAAGACGTCACCGCTGATCTCGTAGGCGGGTTCCATCACGGCGCTGATCAGCACCCGGTCGGTGGCGCACGTCCGTGGCGGCATCAGCCGCCACTCCATCTCGGCCGCCACGTTCATCCCACGGCGTCGCACCAGCCCCGCGTACCCGTCGCTGGTGGCGCGCTTGCTCACCAGCATGAAGGCGACCAGCCCCGCCACGGTGCGCAGATCGTCGGCGACCGGGGCGCCGGCCTCGCCGGCGGACACCCGCAGGACACCCAGACGCTCCGTGCCGTCCAGCAGCGGCACCCACCATTGGCCCACCGGGGCCGTGACGCCCTTGACGATGCCGCCCGTCTGGAACGCCCGTCCGGCGAGTGTGCCCTCCACCTGCAATTCGGTGGGCTCGTCAGCACTTTCCTGCCCCGCGGCCGAACCGTCGGCGGCCAGCAGGTGCAAGGACTCCTGTTGCAGGTCGGCCAGATAGACCAGCACCTGCGACCAGCCCACGCGCTCCGCGTGCCTGCCGACCACGTCCGGGATCTGCTCCAGCGTGATCACGTGACTGGCGGCGATGAGGTCACCCAGCATCCGGTCGGCGGGCCCCAGGCCCGTGCCGCTCATGCAGCCACTCTCCCTCAGCGCGATTCCTCAGCGAACGAACAGCCTGTATCCACCATCCCGCATTCGTTCCACGACGCACGGCAGGACGTGTGTGGCGCGACGGTGACAGCCGCCGAGCGGCGGAAGGTGTCTGCGACCAGGACCTGCAGGTCGGAGGGCTGCTCTCGGGTGCGGCGAGCGGCGTGCCGTCCTCGCGGACGTACCGGCCGGGCTCCGTTCGGCGGCGGCTTCGTCGCGCCGACGACTGTTCGCCGTTACCGTCGGGCTACGGCCCGCCACCCGGCGGGAACAGGCTGCGGCCCACTGTCCTTCGCACGTCGGTGGGTCGCAGCCGGCCGTGCCGCCGGCGTCGCCCGGATGGCAGGGCAACCTGCAAAAAGATCTGAACAACCTCTGCGACAGGGCTGCGAAGGGGAACAAACGGGGACAGGACGTCGTTGTAGAACATGAGTGGCTGCCAAGGGAACAGTGTCCCCGGGCCCGACTTATCGCCCACGAGAAAGATCGTTCGGCTGAAGTCTCGTGGAGCCCTTCGCCGCGAGGCGACCGCCCTTGGTTGCCCGCCCACAAACGCCCCGGCTGGTCTCCCCCGTCCAGTCGGGGCTCTCGTGTGTCCGCGCCCATGCCTGCGGGCCCGGCGCAGTTGCCGGGCCCGCAGGGCGAGCGGTGGTCGTCACCGGGTGCGGGTCAGCGCGTCGCGTCACCCGGCTGGGCCAGGGCCGTGTTGTAGGCGGTGTCGTCGCCGGTCACCGAGCGGCTGGCCGAGCCGTCCACGGCCACCGGCGTGTCGCCCGCCAGGGTGATGCGCTGTACGCGGCGGGCCAGGGTGCCGTAGTCGGCGACGGCGTAGTGCTGCGTGGCACGGTTGTCCCAGAAGGCCACATCGCCCGGCGCCCAGCGCCACCGCACGGTGTTCTCCAGGCTCGTCACATAGGACTGGAACAACTTGAACAGCTCACGGGAGTCGTCGGCGTTCCAGCCGACGAAACGCCGTACGAAGCCGCCCAGCACGAGTGAGCGTTCACCGGTCTCGGGGTGCACCCGCACCACCGGGTGCTCCGTGACGTACTCGGTCGAGGTGAAGACCTCGCGGTGCCGGCGGGCGTCCTCACTGTCGTCCGACGGCTTGTAGGCGGCGTAGTCGTACGCGTTGGAATGCACCGCCCACAACTCGTCCGCAAGCGTGCGCAGTTCCTTCGGCAACCGCTCGTAGGCGGTGACCGTGTTGGCCCACACCGTGTCGCCGCCGTACGGGGGCAGTGTCACCGCGCGCAGGATGGAGCCGAGCGGCGGCCGCTGCACGAAGGTCACGTCCGTGTGCCAGTGGTTGGCGCGGCCGGCGGTACGGCCGTAGTCCAGGTCGAGCACGGCAGGGGCGCCGTCCAGCGAGGGGATCGTCGGGTGCGCCGTGGTCGGACTGCCGAACCGGCGGGCGAAGCGCTCCTGGCCCGCGGCGTCCAGCTCCTGGCCGCGGAAGAAGATCACCTTGTGCTCCAGCAGGGCTGCCCGGATCGCCTCGACGGCCGGGGCGGGCAGGTCTGCCGAGAGATCGACGCCGTGGATCTCGGCGCCGATGTTCCCGGAGACCCTGACGATGTCGAGGGAGACGGCGGAAACGGGTGCGGTCATGACGGATGTCCTTTCGAGGGTTCGACGGTGTGCGGGTGTGAGGCGTGGGAGCTGAGGGGTGGGAGGTGAGGCGATGGCCGGTGCGGCGGTGCCGCGCGATCGGAGGGCTACCGGGAGGGCTCGACGCGCCAGCGTGAGAAACGGCGCTCCAGTGACACCAGGACCTGGTTGAAGGCCAGACCGAGCAGGGCGATGGTCACGATGCCCGCGTACATCTGCGGCACCGCGAAGTTGAACTGCGCGGCGTTGATCATGTAGCCCAGGCCCGCCTTCGCCCCGGTCATCTCCGCGGCGACCAGTACCAGGATGGATGCGGCGCCGGCCAGGCGGATACCGGTGAAGATGGTGGGCAGCGCCGCCGGCAGCACCACCTTGCGAAAGAGCTGCAGGGAGGAGAAGCCCAGCGAGCGGGCGGACTTGACCAGCAGGGCGTCCACCCCGCGCACCGCGCTGACGGTGTTGAGCAGGATGGGCCAGGTGGAGGCGTAGACGACCAGCGAGATCTTGGAGCTCTCACCGAGGCCCAGCAGCAGGACGAAGACCGGTAGCAGGGCCAACGCCGCGGTGTTGCGGAACAGCTCAAGCAACGGCCCCAGCAGCTCGGCAGCCGTCCTGTACCAGCCGATCAGCACTCCCAGCGGGATCGCGATCACCACCGCGATGGCCAGGCCCGCCACCGAACGCACCACACTGGCCTGAAGGTTGTCCCAGAGCAGTCCGCTGCCCGCCGCCTCCAGCCAGGCACCGACCACCTCGGAGAACGGCGGCAGGAACACGCTGTCGACCAGACCCGCCCGGGGTGTCACCTCCCACAGGGCGAGCAGCGCGGCGATGGCCACCGAGCGCTTGGCCACGGCGCCCGCGAGGCGTGCCGCGCGCCGCGCCGGACTCGGCCGCGGCGACACCGGCGATCCGGCGGCAACAGGCTCGGCAACCGTCCGTTCACGGTCGAGCTGCAATGTCTCAGACACGCGCCACCGCCTCCTCTCCCTCGCGGGCCGCCTGCCGGACCTCGTCCTGCAGTTGCTCCCAGATACGGTGCCTGAGCTGCGCGAACTCCGGACTGGAGCGCACATCGCCGATACGGCGGTCGCCGAGATCGACGTCGATGACTTCCTTGATCCGCCCGGGGCGCGAGGTGAGCACGGCCACCCGCTGTCCCAGGTACACGGCCTCGTCGATGCCGTGCGTGATGAACACGACGGTCTTGCCGGTCCGCTCCCAGATCCGCAGCAACTCCTCCTGCAGCAGATCGCGCGTCTGGGCGTCCAGTGCGGCGAACGGCTCGTCCATCAGCAGCACATCGGGGTCGAAGGCCAGGGACCGTGCGATGGCGACCCGCTGCCGCATCCCGCCCGACAGCTCGTGCGGGTAGCGGTTGCCGAAGCCGGTCAGGCCGACGAGTTCGAGGTACTCCTGCGCCCGCTCGCGGCGCTCCCGGCGCGGTACGCCCTTCGCCTCCAGGCCGAACTCGACATTGCCGCGGGCGTCGCGCCACGGCAGCAACGCGTACTGCTGGAAGACCACGCCCCGGTCCAGGCCCGGCCCCAGCACCGGCGCCCCGTCCACCAGGACGCGGCCGCTGCTCGGTGTGGCCAGGCCGGCCAGCAGATCCAGCAGCGTGGACTTGCCGCAGCCGCTCGGGCCGACCACCACGGTGAACTCACCGGGGGCGATCTCCAGGCCGACGTCCCGCAGCGCGGTCAGCTCCTCGCCCTCACGGGACGGAAAGGTCTTGGTGACGTTCTCGAAGACGATCGAGCTGCTCATGCCGCTCCTGAGTAGGGGTTGAACCGGTTGGTGTACAGCCGGTCGAGAGGTGCGTCGCGGCGGTCGACGATGCCGTCGTCCACCAGCCGGTCGCGCCACACGGACAGTTCTCGTGCGTCGATCACGCCGCCCCGCCCGGCGACGCCGTAGCCCTTCCAGAACTGCAGCGCCGAGGCGTCCTCGGCGCGCTTCCTGGCCTTGAGGATGCGCCGGAACCGGTCGATGACCTGCGGGGCGGGCCTGCTCTGACTCCAGGCGAGGGCGCGGGCCACCGCGCCGACCACGGCGCGTACGGTGTCCGGGTTGTCGTGGACGAAGCCGTCCCGCATCACCTGGCACCCGCAGCTGAAGGCACCCAGCACCTGGTAGTCGTTGAAGACCGGCCGGATACCGCCACGCTCCAGGGCCGCGTCGCGCAGGATGCCGCCGAGCACGGCTACGTCCAACTGGCCCGAACGCAGGGCCTGTTCGGCGCTGACCGGCGGGACCACCACGATCTGCGCCGACCGGGCACGGCCCGCGGGAAGGCCCGCCGACCGCAGCCGCATCCGCAGCACGTCCTCGGCCTGCCCGCCCAGCGTGTTGGCGCCCACGGTGCGGTCGGCCAGGTCCCGCACCGTGCGTACCGGGCTGTCCTCGCGGACGTAGTACCCCGACCACACCTCGGCGTCGACCCCGTAGTAGCTGTACAGCGACGTAATGGGGGCGCCCGCCGCGATCAGCCGGATGATGGCGCCGTTGAAGGCCCCGCCGATGTCGGTGTCGCCGGTGACCGTGGCCTGGATGTCCTGCGGGCCGCTGGTGCTGTTGCCGATCCACTCCAGCCGTACGTCCTCCAAGTAGCCGAGTCCCGCGGCCAGTTCGAGCGGGGTGACCGCACCGGCCGAGCCCTGGTAGCGAATGGTCCGGGTCTGCGGCCGGCGCCCCGAGCGGCCCCGGTCCTCGCGGGCTGTGGCGATTCCGGTGGCGCACAGACCGGCCGCGACCACCGCCCCGCCGATCCCGGCGGCCAGCGTGCGTCGGCTGAGGCTCATGCCGCCACCGCTTCTTCGGCCGGCAGCGGCAGGCCGTAGTGCTCGCGCAGCGTCGAGCCGGTGTAGCCCTCGCGGAACAGCCCGCGCTTGCGCAGCAGGGGCAGGACATGGTCGACGAAGGCGTCGAGGCCCGCCGGCAGCACCGGAGGCATCACATTGAAGCCGTCGGCCGCGCCCTCGCGGAACCACCCCTCGATGAAGTCGGCGATCTGCTCCGGTGTACCGGCGAACACCTGGTGCCCGCGGCCGCCACCGAGCCTGCCGATCAACTGGCGCAGCGTCAGTCCCTCGCGTTCGGCCAGGTCCCTGATGAGCTCGAATCGGCTCTTCGCGCCGTTGACTGCGCTGACCGGCGGCAGCGGCGGCAGCGGCGCATCGAGCGGATGGTCGGTGAGGTCGACGCCCAGGGTCGTGGAGAGCACGGCCACCGCGCGCTGCGGAGTGATCAGCTCGTTCAGCTCCCGGTCCAGTGCCCGGGCCTCGGCCTCGGTGGACCCGATCACCGGCACGATGCCGGGCAGCACCTTCAACCCCTCCGGATCGCGACCGTGCGCGGCGGCTCGCCGCTTGAGGTCCTGGTAGAAGGCTTGTGCGTCCCGCAGTGTCTGCTGCGCGGTGAACACCGCCTCCGCGTACCGCGCCGCGAACGCCTTGCCGTCCTCCGACGACCCCGCCTGCACCAGCAGCGGCCTGCCCTGCGGGCTGCGCGGTACGTTCAGAGGGCCTCGGACGCGGAAGTACGTCCCGCTGTGGTTGATCTCGTGCACCTTCGACGGGTCCGCGTACGCACCGGACTCCCGGTCGAGCACGAGCGCGCCGTCCTCCCAGCTGTCCCACAGCGCCTGGGTGACCTCAAGGAACTCAGCGGCCCGTGCGTAGCGTTCCGCGTGCGCCTGATTGGCGTCCCGGCTGAAGTTCTGCGCGGCCCGGTCGCCGGCGGAGGTGACGATGTTCCACCCGGCGCGGCCGTGGCTGAGATGGTCGAGCGAGGCGAACTGCCGGGCCAGGTTGAAGGGTTCGCTGTACCCCGTCGATGCGGTGCCGATCACCCCGATGCGGGTGGTGACGGCCGCGATCGCGGACAGCAGGGTCAGCGGCTCGAAGTGGTTCACCAGCCCGTACTGGACGGGGCTGCGCACCTCCAGGCCGTCGGCGAGGAACACCGAGTCGAACGCGGCCTCCTCGGCCTTCCGCGCCAAGTCCTGGAAGTGGGCGATGTCGGAGAGCCGTGCGGGATCGGTGAACGGATGCCGCCATGCGGCCTCGTGGTGGCCGACACCCATCAGGAAGAGGTTGAGATGCAGTTGCCGGTCGTTTGTGGTCATCAACAGTTCCTCGGAAAGGGAGCGCTGGGATGGGCAGGAGAGCAGCGCCGGGAGAGAAGAGGGGGAGGCCCGCGGACAGGCCGCAGCGAGTCCGGGGCGCGAAGAGGTACCTGCGGCGACGGCGTCGTCGGCGCCTGAGGCCGAATACCGGGAGGTGCGGGGACCCGACGGGGTCAGCGCAGCGCGTACGGAGGGCGCGGACAGCCCGGACACGGGGGACAGCCGCGGCGACAACCGCCGCGACCGTCGGGGCGAGAGGCGCGCTGAGGGAGGCGAACGCGGAGGGGTTCCCCCGGGCGGCCCACTGCCGCCTGTCGCCCGGCGGCGCTGCGCACCGCTGTCCTCACTGTCGCGTCCATGCCTCGATTCTCGTCGGGCCGCACACCCCGGGCAATGATTTGCGACGCCGTGGAAGAAACCCACGCCGGCTTCCCGGACACCCTCGAAGTACCCGTCTCCTCCGGCCTCCTCGGCGTCGCTCTCATGCCGAACCGGCCGTACGCAGCTCCATGGGGCGGCGGTGGACCGCGTCCAGTACCACCGCGCCAGCTGACACCGCCAGCACCTGCTCACCGAAGCTGGTCGCCACCACCACGTGCTCCGGGTCGGTGCACAGGTGGGAATGCGCCGCGACCTCCTCGTGCAGGTCGGCCATCAGGTGCGGAAGGTGCACCACGGCGGCCTCGGCGACCACCAGCAGCTCCGGATTGAGCACGTCAAGCAGCAGCGCCGCCGCCCGGCCCACCATCCGCAACCGCTCGCGGAACATGCGCAACGCCACTGGGTGGCCGTCCCGGGCCCGCGCCAGCAGCAGCGCGAAGTCCGCGGTCTCGATCAGCCCTTCCGCGAACGCCCGTTGACCCAAGGTGTGTTCGGACACCGTGGCCTGGAGGCACCCGCTGCGGCCGCACGCGCACGGCGGTCCCGGGGCGCCCAGCGGCAGATGCGCGATGTCCCCGGCGCCCGAGCTGCGGCCGCGCAGCACTCCGCCACCCGCCGCTATGGCCGCGTCCACCACATTGCCGACGAACAGCTGCACCAGCTCCGCGCTGCCGCTCCCGGCGCCGAACAGCAGCTCCGCCCGCGCAAGGGCCCGCGCGTGCCCGTCCACGTGCACCGGCAGCCGCGTCGACGCGGAGAGCACCTGGCGCACGGGCACGTCGCGCCACCCCAGCAGGGAGTGCTCGACGACCGTGCCCCGCTCACTGTCCACCCAGCCGCCGGTCACCACGCCCAGCCCCAGCACCGACCGGTGACGCGACCGGCGCGCCAGGAAGCCCGGCAGATACGAACGGATCCGTCCCAGCACGTCGTCCGCCGACCGCCGGTGCCGGATCCGTTCCTCGGCCAGCACCGCCCCGCGCAGATCCACCAGTGTGAACGTCACCATGTCCACCGCTATGTGGACCCCGCACGCCGCGTGGTGCGCGCGGTCCACCTCCACCGGCATCTGCGGACGTCCGGCACGCGGCGGCCCGGCAGGCGGCGGAACTTCCCGCAGCAGCCCGAGCCCTACGAGCTCCGCGGTGTACCGGGATACGGCGGCCGGGCTGAGACCGGTGGCGCGCGCCAGGGCGGTGCGGGCGAGCGGACCGCCGCGCAGCACGGCCCGCAGCACCACACCCGCACCGTCCCTCGGCGCGGCCCGTACCTCCGGCGGCGGGTACGGCAGCGCGGGTGCGATCAGCAGCGGCGGGCGGGCAGGGGCGGCAACGGTGGCCATGGGCTCCTCGCTCGGTCGGCAGGACGACAGCGTCGGCCACCGGAACCCCGGAGGATCAGTGGCAGTAGCCCGTACAACACAGCGTGGAAACCATGCCTCGATGCTCGCAGCGCGCTACGGGCCTGGTCAACGGCGTGGCGTTAAGGGGGCGTGGCAGTCGTGCGAACAGAGCCACGGCGGGGAGATGACGGCAAGGCGCGGGAGGCGAGGCTGAGGAGGAGGGGCGGGGGCAATCGATCAAGTGCCGGTCGAAATCCGATCGCGCGGCCGCGCGTCGTCCGCTATACAGGCCCGGTGGCTGATCCCTACCCCCTCCGCCCCGTCACCGACGACGAGTTCGAGACGTGGGCGCGCATGACCGGCAGGAAAGCCACTGGAACGTCCGCCTGTTCGACGAGCCCCGGGCCCGGGGCGGCGCGACGTCACTGCGGTTCGCCGTGCACCGGGAGCCGGACGGGCGAACCACCGGATACATCCTCTACCGGCACCTGACCACGCGGGACGCGGCGGGCGGCGACGGCAGAACGGTGCAGGTCGTGGAGTTGGCTGCAGCCTCACGGCAGGCCTACGCCGCGCTGTGGCGCTTTCTCGCGGGGATCGATCTGGCGCCGTACATCGACTACGAAGGCGCGGTGGACGAGGCGCTTCCGCATCTTCTGACGGACCCGCGAGCGGTGCGTTCGTCGGTGGTCGACCGGCTGTGGGTGCGGTTGGTGGACGTCGACCGGGCGCTGGCGGGCCGCCGCTATGCGACGGCCGTGGACCTGGTCCTGGAGGTGGAGGACGCCTTCTGCCCGTGGAACGGCGGACGCCACCGCTTGCAGGCCGAGGGTGATGACGTGAGCTGCACCCCTACGAAGGCGCCGGCCGAACTCCGGCTGGGCATGGCCGAGTTGGGATCGCTCTTCCTGGGCGGGACGACGCCGGCGGCGCTCGCGGCGGCGGGCCTGGTGCAGGAGCTGCGACCGGGTGCGCCGGCCCGCGCCACCGCTGCCTTCCGCGGCGAGCGGGAGCCCTTCTATCCCGGTGGCTGGGCTTTCCCCCTCTGCTGAGCCGGCGTCGTCCTTCCAGATTCAGCGACCTGCCACCGGCCGCCCTTGTCCCTGACGGATCATCGCCAGTGCGTCGATGGTCGCCGGGGACAGCGACGACTCCTTGAGCCCGGTCAGGGGCATCCACGCCACCTCGGAGGTCGAGTCATCGGCCTTGGTGACCTGGAGAGGGCCAGGGATGAACTCGACGGCGTAGAAGAGTCCCGCCAGATGCCAGTTCACCCCGAGCCGGTGGGCCGTATAGGTGCGTGCGTCGACCAAGCGGGCATCGAGCAGTTCGAGGCCGGTCTCCTCGTGCAGCTCGCGCGCGAGGGCCTCCGGAGGTTGCTCACCCGGATCGACGCCCCCGCCGGGCAGGTGCCACAACCCGGGTGCGAAGACCGCCGATGCCTCGGACAGGCGCGTCAACAACAACTGGCTGTCCGCGGTGGCGATCGCGTACGCGGAGATGCGCGAGCGTACGGGCGCGCTCATGCCTGAAGACGCGGTTCGGCCGAAGCGGGCTCCACGTGTTTGGTGTATGCCGTGCTGAGGTCCCAGATGTCCACGGAGGCGTGCACCGCGGTGCCCGGTACCGACGCCGTGTGGAGGCGGACAAGGCCGAGTACCGCGCTGCTCAGTGCCGACTTGGCCTCGGCCGTACGGCCCGGCAGAATCGCGAAGTCGATGTGGATCAGCGCCTGCCCCGGCTCACCGTTCGCGATGACGACCTCTTCGGCCTGCCGGAAGCGTGTCTTGCAGCTTTCGACCGTGATCCCCTCGACCGTCCTGGCCGCCAGCGCGTGCAGTTCGAGAGCGAAGCGGCGGCGGTCGAAGGAACGGTCCAGGGCTTTGTCGTACTCGACGGTGATGTGCGGCATGGTCCTTGCGTCTCCTTGTCAGGGCTGGTCGGGCGGTCGAATTCGGTCCGGCTCGGCCGGTCTCGGTGTCGACGTGACCCGCCGACACTCTCGCACCGGGATCCGGCCGGCTCAACAGGGCTTCGGTGCCCGGCGCGACGCGGCTTCTGCGGTCGGACGACGGGGCCGTGCGGACACGCCTCAGCGGACCGCCCAGCCCCGGTCGCGCAGGGCATCGGTCAGCGGGCGGGCGACGCCCGGGGCGACCCGCAGACCGACCGGCGCGTGGGCGGGCGCCCCGGCTTCCGGGAGCACCATGCCCTCCAGGTCCACTCTCGCCTCGCCGACGTCGTCGAGCAGTCGATCCAACTGCCGGCCGTGATCACCGAGGGCGACCGAGAGGAGGGTATGGGCGTCCGAGTCGCCGTGTGCGGTGGCGATGCGGGCCCTGCCCTCGCCGCCGCGCCGCAAGATCTCGGTCAGGTCCGAAAGGGCGGCGGCCTGTTGCTCCGGTGCCGCTTCGGTGAGCAGGCTCAGCGCCTCCGCCGTTCTGCGGAGGTCCGCGGTCAGCTCCGCGAGCAGGGGCCCGACGGCGGCGGCGTTGGCGGCGAGGATGTCGGCCCACAGCCCGGCGTCACCGGCCGCGATCCGGGTGACATCGCGCATGCCGCGGCCGGCCAGCCGTACGGCGAAGTCCTCCCCTTCCAGCAGCCGGGCGGCGGTGAGGCTCGCCATCAGATGGGGGAGATGGGAGACCAGTGCCACGGCCCGGTCGTGGGCCGCCGCGTCGAGCAGAACCGGTACCGCTCCGCACAGCGACACCAGTTCCAAGGCACGGTTGAGGGCGCTCTCGTGGGTCTCCGGGGTCGGAGTGAGCACCCAGTGGCGGTCGTGGAAGAGATCGGCGCGGGCCGACAGCGGGCCGGAGCGTTCCCGCCCGGCCAGCGGGTGCCCGCCCACCACGGTGGCGGTGTCACATCCGAGGGCGAGGCACTCGGCGCGGGGGAGCGACTTGACGCTCGCCACATCGGTGTACACCGAGGCCAACTCGTTTTTCTGGTGGTCCGCGAGGGTTCTGGCAACGGCGGACGGAGGGACGGCGATGACCGCGATGTCCACGGGCGCCGACGGTGGTTCCGGCGTCCCCGCACCGCGCGCGACGGCCAGGCGCAGGCTTTCGGGGTCGCGATCGATGAGGTGGGTGGTCACTCCCCGGCCGGTCAGGGCCAGGGCGATCGATGTGCCGATGAGACCGGTGCCGACGACTGCAGCGGTGTGCAAGGGGGGCTCCTCGACCTGATGGGGTGGGCGGTGCGCCCGTACGGTCCCGCCGGGCGGGACCGTACGGGCGCGGAAGGGATTACCGTTCTGCCGGCGCGGGTGTGGCCGGTTCCGCGGGTGCCTGCTTGCCGGTCAACCGCCGCAGCAGCGCCGGGTTGGTCAGCATCACGGCATTGCCGATCAGGATCAGGACCACGCCCAGCACGTCCCGCGGTGTCCAGTGGAAGTCCTCGAACACCGTGGACAGCAGGAGCGCCACGATCGGGAAGAGCACCATCGCGTACGCCGCACGCTCCCCACCGATCCGGCCGAGCAGGGTGAGATAGGCACCGAAGCCGATCACCGAACCGAAGACGGCGAGGTAGACGAGCGAGCCGAGGTACTCCGGCGTGGGTTCGAACAGGGCGCCGTCTCCGAGGAAGGCGGCGAACGGCGCCATCAGCAACGCCCCGTAACCCATGGCGTAGCCGGTGCCCTGGACCACCGGGATGCCCGCGGCCTGCGTCTTGCCGGAGACCACGTTGCCCAGGCAGAAGACCAGGGTGCCGAGGGCGGAGAGCACGATGCCGGGCCCCGACCCCGAGGAGAGGTCGAAGTTCCGGAACTCCGGCCAGAACACGGTGGCGATCCCCAGCAGTCCGATGCCCGCGCCGATGAGCATCTTCACGGTGATTTTGCGCCGGAAGAAGAGGCGGGCGAACGCCATGTTCACCACCAGCGACATCGCGAAGATGATCGAGACCAGACCGGTGGTCAGGTGTCCTTCGGCGAAGTAGAAACAGACGAAGTTGGTGGAGAACATCAGCAGGCCCATCAGGGCGAACTGCCCGTGGACGCGCGGTGGATAGCGCAGCGGCAGGCCGCGCAGGCGGGCGTAGGCCAGCAGGATGACGGCGGCCAGTGCGAACCGGTAGGCGATGGAAGCCGTGGGGTGCACATCACCGAGCTGGCCCTTGATGGCCAGCCAGGTGGAGCCCCAGATCAGTACGGTCACGACGTAGAGCACGGCGTTCACAGGCAGCTCCTCTCCAGCAGACCGGCCAACCGACGTGCTCCCTCGATGACTTGGTCGGGCGTCAGATAGCTGAGGGACAGCCTCATCTGGTGCGTGCCGCCGCCGTCGGGATGGAAGTAGCTCATAGGCGTCCAGATCACTCCGTGGTCGCGGGCGGACTCTTCGAGGAGCGCATTGTCCGCCGGGACGGGGAGCGTCAGGGTGAGAAAGAAGCCACCTTCAGGAGAGTTCCAGTGGATGCCTGCCGCCTCGCGCCGCTTCCGGGGAAGCAGGCGCTCAAGACTGTCCAGCAGGACCGACAGGTTCCCCTGGTAGAAGTCGGCGGCCGGTTTGTTGGCCTCCCGCAGCCGGAAGTCGTGGGTGAGGAGCATCCCTGCGATGACCGCCTGGCTGAGTGCCGGGGTGTTGACCGTCACCATGCCCTTGATCTTGGACAGTTCGTCCGCCAGGAGCGTCCGGCTGCCGTCCGGCGCCTGCACCTGCTGGTCCGCGACCACGTAGCCGACGCGGGCTCCGGGGAAGCAGGTCTTGGCGAAGGAGCCCAGGTAGATCACTCGCTGTCGGTTGTCCAGTGCCTTGAGCGTGGGCAGGCCGGTGCCGGCCCGGGTGAAGAAGCCGTACGGGTTGTCCTCCAGGAGGAGCAGATCCTCCTCCTCGGCCAGGCCGAGGAGCCGATGGCGGGTGTCCAGAGGCAGGCACGTGCCCGTCGGGTTGGAGAAGTCCGGCACCACATAGAGCGCTCGCGGACGCTTGCCGGCCGCCCGCAGCTCATCGACGGTCCGTCGCAGCACGTCGGGGTCGAGTCCGTTCTCGCCCTCGGGGACGTGCGCCGTCTCGATGTCCAGCAGCCGGGCCGCTCCCGTGATGCCGACGTAGCACGGCGAGGAGACGAGCAGGACGTCGGAGGGCTCGGCAAACAGGGCACGCAGGGTGATGAACATGCCCTCCTGGCAGCCCACCGTGACCACCAGGGACGCGGGGTCCGCGTCGATGCCCTCGTCGTTGCGCAGGGTGCGGGCCACCAGGTCGTGGATCTGGCCATTGGTGCGCCCGTACTGGAAGAGCATCGTCCGGACCTCGTCCGGGGTGCGGCCCAGGTCCTCGGTGAGGTGTCGCTTGTAGGCGTCGAGGTAGAGGCCGATCCGCTCGACCTCGAACAGCCCCTCGTAGGGGCGGCCGGGGCCGAAGGAGATCGCGTCCGGATGGCGGGAGGTGACTTCGTTGAGAAAGTTCATCACCTCCATGAGCGGATCACCGAGCGAACCGTGCAGCTCGCCGGCCGGCAGGACGGTGGTGGGGGAGCCGTCACTCACCGGGAGCCCTCCCACAGGACGGGGCAGAAGTCCGGGTCGGTGTAGTCGGGGTTGCCCTGCGCATCGGCCCGGACGAGCACGTCGTTGTTGTAGATGACCTGCTCCCCGGAGGACAGCTCGAAGGGGCGCCACTGGTTGGTGCGGTCCTGAAGGTGCAGGGAAATGGCCCGGCGCGGACGGTCGCTGACGTTGTATCCGCTGCCGTGGTAGGTGCGGCAGTGGTGGAAGCTGATGTGTCCCTTGGGGATGGTGACCGGGACCTTGCGCACCTCCGCCTGGTTGAAGGCGGCGTTCTCCTCCAGCATCTCCTCCAGTTCGGACCGGTCGCGCTCGGCGAAGTGGCGGCTGGTGGAGTCGTCCCCGCCGATCTCCTTCCACCGGTGGCTGCCGTCGACCATCGTGATCGTCCCCATCTCCTCGCCACAGTCGTGGAAGGGGATGAAGGCGGTGAGCATCTCGTCGGAGGAGCAGGTCTGCCAGTAGTGGCGGTCGAAGTGCCAGGGCACGATGTTGCGGGCGTCGTCCGCGCGCTGCGGCTTGTGGATGAGGGTGCTGTTCCACAGCCGTATTTGGCTGGTTTCCGCGATACGTGCCGCGACTGCCGCGATGATCGGCTTGGACAGGATGCCGCGGATCGTGTCGTCCTCGTAGAAGATGTAGTCGTTGTGGCGGTGCACATCGCCCTTCTCGGGCTCCCAGTACGCAAGGCGCGGCGGCCGCGCCGGCAGGGAACGGTCCCGGTGCCCGGCGTAGAAGCGGTCGGTCGCGGAGTCGAGGAGGTCGACCTCCTCGTCGCTCAGCAGCTTCTTCGACAGGTACCAGCCGTGCTCCTGGTAGAACTGCACCTCCTCGTCGGAGGGCAGCAGCTCCTGCTCGGCATCGGTCAGCTCGAAGCGGGAATCGTTCATCGTCATGCCATATCCCTGTCGTGAGTGATGGAGTGATGCGTGAATCCGGAGGGGCCGTTCAGCAGCTCCGGGTCGATCGTGTCGAGGCGGGGCCGGCCGGTCAGTGCCATGGCCTCCGCCAACTCGTCCTTGAGGGCGGAGAGCACCCGCTCGACACCGGCGGCGCCGTCGACGGCGAGCCCCCAGAGGACGGGGCGGCCGACCAGTACCGCGCGGGCTCCGAGCGCCAGCGCCTTGAGCACGTCCGTACCGCGCCGGACACCCCCGTCGACCAGGACCTCGCACCGGCCCTCGACCGCCGCGACGACTTCCGGCAGCGCGTCCAACGCGGCGACGGCGCCGTCGAGTTGGCGGCCGCCGTGGGTCGACACGATCAGCCCCTCGACGCCCAGGTCGGCAGCCCGGCGGGCGTCCTGCGCCGTGAGTACCCCCTTGAGCACCACTGGCAGATCGGTCAGTGAGCGCACCCAGGCCAGGTCCTCCCAGGTGAACGTGTCGTCGTGGTGGCGGACGGAGTGTTCGGCCAGCGTGGAGCTGCCGGAGCGGCCCCGGTGCAGCCCGGCCGTGTGGGCTTCGTCGAGATTGACCGGCCGGATGTGCGAGGGGAGGCTGAAGCCGTTGCGCAGATCGCGCTCCCGGCGCGCCATGCGCGGCGTGTCGACGGTGATGACCAGGGCCCGGTAGCCGGCTGCTTCTGCCCGGCGGACCAGGGACTCGGTGATCTCCCTGCGACGCAACACATACAGCTGTAACCACAGAGGGCCGGTCGCGGCGCGTGCGGTCTCCTCCAGCGTCTTGCTCGCGAAGGTGCTGGCGATCGTGAGCGCGCCCACTTCGCCTGCAGCACGGACCGTGGCGGTCTCGCCCTCCGGGTGGACCAGGCGGTGGTACGCCATCGGCGCGATGCCCACGGGGAGGGCCACCGGACGGCCGAGCAGTGTGGTGCTCAACTCGCAGTGGGACACGTCCACGAGGACCCGTGGGCGCAGCCGGTAGCGGTCGTAGGCCGCGCGGTCGCCCCGCAGGGTCACCTCGTCGCCGCTGCCGCCCGCGATGTAGTCCCACACCGGTCCGTCGAGCCGGTCACGCGCCGCCGCCGCGTAGTCCTGCGGGGACAGCAGCGTGCGTTCCTCCGGCGCGTCGGACCGGACGGTCGACGACGCGGTCACCCTTCGGCTCCCGACGCGGCGCCGACCGGTACGGCGGCCTGCGCATCGTCGGAGCGCTCGCGCTCCACGGCCTCGTAGAGGGCCTTGATGTTGCCGCTGCCGAAAGTGCGGGCTTCGAGCCGCTGGATCAGCTCGAAGAAGACCGTCCGGCGGGCGTAGGGGGAGCGGGTGAACACCTGGACCAGCTGGCCCCATTCGTCACGGTCGGCGAGGAGTCCCAGTTCCTGGAGCACCGTCGTGTCGATGTCCACCTCGATGCCCCGCTCGGCCAGCGCGGCGTAGTAGCCCGCCGGTGTCGAGAGCAACTCGACGCCGGTGGAGCGCAGTTCGCGTGCTGCCCGGACGATGTCGTCCGTTCCGTACGCGACATGCTGGACACCGGGCCCGTCGAAGCCGTCGAGGAAGTCGTTGAGCTGTCCGCGGTCACTGATGGGGTCGGGCTCCACCATGGTGAAGGTGACGCCTCTGGTCTCGTCCTGCACGACCTTGGACGCCATCGCCTGGCCGCCTACGACGATGTACTCGTCGTAGGTGTGCCGCAGGCCCAGGGCGCGCTGGTAGAAGTCGACCATGCTCTCCAGCGAACCGGGGCGCAGGCACAGCGCCAGGTGATCGATCGAGCGGAGCAGCCCCGGGTCGGTCGTGTCGGCGTCGGCCGTGGAGCGATACCGACCCGGGAGAAACGCACCTGACGGATCATCACGCTGGACGAACGTGTGCACCAGGTCGTTGGTGGCTGCAACGGTCGCCCGGATGACCCGGGCACCGTCGTCCCCGAAGGTCGCGGGTTCCGCGACTGCGTAGGCCCCGGCGGCCACCGCCCGCTCGAAGTCGCCGACGGCGTCGGTGGTCCGCAGGGCGACATCGCGTACGCCGTCGCCGTGCTTGCGGACGAACCGTGCCGCGGCGTGGTCGGCGTGCAGGGCGGACGTCAGCACCACGCGGACGCCTCCGTGGGCCAGCACGAGGGAGCGTGCCCCGGCGAGCCCGGTGTGCGGGCCCGCCTCGGCCACCACCCGGAAGCCGTAGGTGCCGCGGTAGTAGTGGGCGGCCTGGTTGACGTCCCCGACGAAGAACTCGACGTGGTCGATGGAATGGGCGGTCACGTTGATCCGATCTGTGGTGGAGGGTGAGGTACGGGCGGCACGGGGCCGCACCGGCTGCACGGCCGGGATCGCTCCCGTGGTGCTGCGGGCGGGCAGCCCGACGGCAGCCCCGGCCGCGGGGCTTGGTTCATCAGGGGCGACGGCTCCTGCGGGGCCGTCGCGCTGCCGTCCGTGCGGCGGGATGCCGTCCTACGGACGCTCGGGCCCGGACCGCTCCGGACCCGTACGCGAGATCACGCCGAGGCGTGAGGTGGTCGAGGCAGCGTGGGTCGCCGGGTCTCGGCCGCGTCGGCGAGAGCGCGGAAGACATAGGCGGTCGATGTCGCGCCCGGGTCCTTGTGGCCGATGCTGCGCAACCCCAGATACGCCGCCCGGCCTCTCCTTGCCTGCAAGGGGACTGTGGCGCGCATACCGGCCTCGGCCGCGTCGGCCGCGGCATGGGCGGCCGTGCGGAAGTCGGCGCCGGCCGTTGCCGCGTCACCGAAGGCGCTGACGGCGGGTGCGTAAGCGTCGATCATCGTCTTGTCGCCGGGCACGGCCGCACCCAGTTGCTGGGCCTTCTTCAGCCCGGCGGCGAGCGCTTCCGCGAAGTGGGGGACGTCGATGTGCGACGCGGTGCCGACCGCCTCGCCGACCGCCCGGAACGCACTGCCGAACAGCGGCCCGGAGGCGCCACCGACCACGGACAGCAGGGAGCTGCCTGCCATCACCAGGATCTCGCTGACCGAGTCGGGTCTTCGCGATGCGTCGTCGAGCCGGTCGCGTACGGCGCCGAAGCCGCGAGCCATATTGGCTCCGTGATCACCGTCCCCGATGGCCGAATCCAGCTGGGTGAGGTAGTCCTGATGGCGGCTCATGGCCGCGGCAGTGTTCTGCATCCAGCCAAGGGCGAGTGAAACATCCACCGGTCCTCCTTCGGGTGCGGATCGTCCAGCGCTGCGCGTCGGTGTGCTCCCGCGCGGTGTCACGACTGCGACGGCATCGGCGAAGATCGCGCACAACTCCCGCACGACCGTGCTGCCAGGGCCGTTGACAGGAGAGGGAGACACCCCTGGACCTCCGGCAGCGGAGGGCGTGCCGAGGGGCTCCCCGGATAACTTGTCAGGATTTTCTGCAATCTTCCGCATGCCAGGCGCTCCTTCGTTCCCCCGTGACCCGCGCAGCGTTGAGCGGTGCGTCGGACCGCTGACGCGATCCGAAAGGTGTTCGGCATTACCGAATGCCCATGCAGAGCAAAACGCAGCGACCCCGGCTCCGTCAAGGACTTCTTGCGCGACGATCGGGCCGAGGGCACATTCAGGGCCAATGGGCGCCCGAAGTGGGCAAGTTGATGAATTCTCAACGACCGGTCGGTCGTCCCGCGGTGAGCGTCAGCCGCCGGCGCGCAACCCCGCGTTGCGCGGTGCGCCCAGGTCCCGCGACAGGCTCCGCGCCACTTCGCGCACCGCGATGGCGCACTCCTGGCGCGCACTGTCCACCAGCAGGCGCTCGACCGGGCCCACCAGGCCGAGGCCACCCACCACCTCGCCGGTGCGGTCGAACACGGGTGCCGCGATACCGGCATCGCCCAACGTCAATTCCTGGTCGTCCAGGGCGTATCCGGTCTTGCGCACCTCATCCAGCTGCGTGGAGAGCTCCGCGGGATCGTCGATGCTGGAGCCGGTGACCCTCGGCAGTTCGCCCGCCAGCAGCTCGGTACGGCGTTCGACGGGGAGGAATGCCGCGACGGCCTTCCCCAGGGCGCAGGTGTTCCAGGGCAGGCTGGCCCCGGTCTCCAGCACCTGCACCGACCCGCCGGGGCGGAACGCGTGATGGATGACCAGGATGTGATCGCCCGTCAGTACGCCCACCCATACGGCCGCACCGGCCTGGGTGGCGAGGAGATCGGCCCAGGTCACAGCCCGGGTGCGCAGCTCGTGCGAATCCAGGTAGGCATTGCCCAGGGCCACCAGGCTGGGCCCCAGCTGGTATTTGCCCGTCTCCCGGTCCTGGACGACCATGCCCTCCGCCTCCAGGGTGCGCAGCAGCGCGTGCACGGTCGGCTTCGCGATCCCGATGCGGTCGGCCAGTTCGGTCACCCCGAGGCGCGGGGTCGCCGTGGCGAGCTCCCGGAGGACGTGGACAGCCCTGTGCACCGCCTGGACCATGAAACAGCTCCCTGTTCAGTATTGCTGAACGGCGTTCTGACTCGTAGTGTCCTTGCTCATGACACCGTTGGTGGGCATCGTACGTGTGCCGCCCCCTGTGGAGATCGCTGGCGCCTGCCCTCACCGGCGCATGGAGCGGTCCCGCGCGGGGTGCCGTCGCCACGCGCGACGTCGCGGTGGCGGTGCGCTTGGGCGTCCGTGCCCCGGTGGCGGGACAGTTTCGTGCCCCGGTGGCGGGACAGCGCAGAGCCCCGGCACCTGGCGGGTACGGGGGCAAGTGGGTGTCCGGGACCCAGCGGTTCTCGATCCACCAGGCGACGAGACCGATACCGCCGGCGCTGACGCCGTGGGCGACGCCGCGCAGGAAACTCGTCGGGGCGACGTGGCGCCGCCGCTGATCCAGCGGTCCATGCGCCGCCTGGTCGTCTCGACCACTTCCGGTTCGGCGGTATCGGTCTCGTTGAGGTTGTCCCCGTCCCGCATAAGGCTCCTTCATCCACAGCGATGACGGGATGGCGAGGGGAGCCCTTCCGACGTGGCCTGGAACGGGAGCCGGACCTGACGGGGCTCCCCTCCTTTCGCGAGGCGTGCGGCGGTGGCCCTGGCTGGGCGCGACTCGACGTGGCTGCACCTCGTGAACCAAAGGTGCCGTGTGCGGGGCCCGGATGCTCTGCGTTCAAGGTCCATAGATGACCTGAGGGGTTGTCAGGTATGCAGGGGAGTCACGGTAGTTGGGCGAGGGGGTGCGGTGAATCTGCCGCCTGGGGCGCCTGGGCTCATCGCATGGTGCCCAATGCCCGCGTGGAGCGTTCTGCGAGTTGGCGCATTCCGTAGCTGTCCGGTGAGATTCCGTTCGGGTGTGGAAGCCCCGGCGGGAGACGCCCGGGTTCCCGCACCGACGGCCGCGAGCCGCACCTCGTTGGGTCGCCCCGGGACCGCCGGTGCTGTCGGAGCCGGAACGCCTGGGGGCCGGGGAGGCGTGACGTGGGCCGCGGGGCGAGGCTGCCTGACCCGGCGGCCGACGCCGTCGACCGCCGGAATCATCAGCAGGGCGACGCCCTGGCACCCGCCACCCCTCCCTCCCCGTCGGCCGGCGGCGCGTTCGCAGGCGATTGCGGCTGACCTGCCGGACAAGGCACTCTTACGCCATGTCATACGTAAGGCTCGAAGCGTGGATCGGCGGCGAGTGGCTGGGGGTGGACTCCATAAGCGTCACGGTGATGGATGCTGCGCTGACCCTCTCCTTCGAGGGGCAGCGGTCGGAGTCCGGGTACCGGAGCCTCATCTGGGAGCCGCTGGAGAACTTTCTCAGGGAATATCGTGAAGAGCCGCTCGTCGTTCTGCCGCACGGGCGCAGCCTGCCGGTGATGTTCGGCCCGGGGGCCGCCGGCCCCTTCAGGCTGGCGGAGAGCGTGGAGGACTGAGCGCCGCCGCTCGCTGACCCTCTCGACGCGACAGGTCCTGCTGCGTAACGGCCGCGCCACGCGATTCGGACCGTGCGAGTGAGGCGTGCGGGGCGAAGCACCTGACAGTCCAAAATCTGGTGACCCCGGCCGAGGCCGGCAGGTCCGAGCCTCACGAGCTGCGCCCTGGCATCTGCCCGGGGCGCAGCTTCTTGCTGTCGCGGGCTTGCTGTCGCGGGCCCGCGCTCGCGTTCTCTTCGGCCGGGCCGTTGCCGCCGCGCCCGTTCCGTCATCGCCGTCGAGCCCGGCGCGAGGTCACTGTGCGCCATTGAGGCAGAAAGGTCCTGCATCAGTCTTTTGCGCCACTCTCCGGTCGGTGGGGAGATTGCCCTGGTGGCTTGCGAGGCGACGTGCCATTCATTCAAACCTTGTAAGCAAAACCTGAGGCTGCATCCAGATATCCGTCTCGTGAAGACTGTTGACTTCGAAACCCGAACGCATAGTCTCTGCAACGTCGTTTTCACCTTCACCTAGCGGCCGCTACGTGCGCCGCCCGAAGGGCTACCTGCCTGTCCCGGAACGTCGCCGCGCGCCCTGCCGCGCGGCGGGGTCAAGGAGTACACCTTGAGCAGCACCGTGCAGTCACCGCCGACCGAGGGCCGTAAGGCCGGGCCGGAGAAACTCGGCCACGTCATCTTCATCACGGCGGCCGCCGCGATGGGCGGCTTCCTCTTCGGTTACGACAGCTCCGTCATCAACGGTGCGGTCGAGGCCATCCGGGGCCGCTTCGGCGTCGGCCCCGCCACCCTCGCCCAGGTCATCGCGGCCGCCCTCATCGGCTGCGCACTGGGCGCAGCCATGGCCGGACGCCTGGCCGATCGACTGGGCCGCATCCGGGTCATGCAGATAGCCGCGGCCCTGTTCACCGTCAGCGCGGTCGGCTCGGCACTGCCGTTCGGCCTGTGGGACCTGACCATGTGGCGCATCCTGGGTGGCGGCGCCATCGGTATGGCCTCGGTCATCGGCCCGGCCTACATCGCCGAGGTCGCTCCCCCCGCCTACCGTGGCCGCCTCGCCTCCTTCCAGCAGGCCGCGATCGTCATCGGCATCGCCGTCTCCCAGCTGGTGAACTGGGGCATCCTCGGTCTCGCCGACGGCGACCAGCGCGGCACGCTGGCGGGCCTTGAGGCCTGGCAGTGGATGCTCGGTGTGATGGTCCTGCCGGCCGTGCTCTACGGCCTGCTGTCGTACCGGATCCCCGAGTCGCCCCGCTTCCTGATCTCGGTCGGTCGCCTCGACGCGGCGAAGCAGGTGCTGGCCGAGGTCGAGGGCGGGCAGGTCGACCTCGACGTCCGCGTCACCGAGATCGAGACCGCCCTGCGCAGCGAGCGGAAGTCGACCTTCAAGGACCTGACGGGCGGCCGGGCCGGCCTGCTCCCGGTCGTGTGGATCGGCATCGGGCTGTCGGTCTTCCAGCAGCTCGTCGGCATCAACGTGATTTTCTACTACTCGTCGTCGCTGTGGCAGTCCGTCGGCATCGACCCGAGCAGCTCGTTCTTCTACAGCTTCACCACCTCGATCATCAACATCGTCGGCACCGTGATCGCGATGGCCTTCGTCGACCGCATCGGCCGCAAGCCGCTGGCGCTCATCGGCTCCGCCGGCATGGCGGTCTCCCTGGGTGTCGCCGCCTGGGCCTTCTCGTACAAGACCGGCACCGGCACGGACATCGCCATGCCCGATCTCCAGGGCACCGTCGCGCTCGTGGCCGCGCACTCCTTCGTGCTCTTCTTCGCGCTCTCGTGGGGAGTGGTCGTCTGGGTGCTGCTCGGCGAGATGTTCCCGAACCGGATCCGGGCCGCTGCGCTGGGCGTCGCCGCCTCCGCCCAGTGGGTCGCCAACTGGCTGATCACCGTGACCTTCCCCAACCTCTCCGACTGGAACCTGTCGGGCGCGTACCTCATCTACACGGCCTTCGCCGCGCTCTCGATCCCCTTCATCCTCAAGTGGGTGCCGGAGACCAAGGGCAAGGCACTGGAGGAGATGGGCTGAACCCGCAGCCCCCGCTCATCTCCGTACCTTTCCGCTCACCGCACATCCGCCCCTTGTATTCCGCCCCTTCTCCCCGACCCGATGCGGAGGAAGGCGTAGACGCAGCTACGCCTTCCTCCGCGACTCGTTCGTCGGGCGACACCGCCAAGGAGCAATATGAGTACCTCCTCGCGCCCGCAACCGCCGCGTACGTCCTCCAGCGGCAGGCCCAAGGCGAAGGCCGTCCTCACCTTCGCCGTCACGGCCGCCCTGCTCTCCACCGTCCAGCCGGCGACCGCCACCTCATCGAGGGCCGGCGGTGCGAAGGGCCCCGCGGACTGTCATGTCCCGGCGGAGCCCGGCCGGTTCGAGGACGCCACCGGCTCCGCCGTCCTGACCGTCACCGAGGTCGGTGACGACTGCCGCCGTACGTACAAGCTGAGCAGCTCGCTGACCGGGGAACGGGTCTTCACGGAGGCGCCCGGTACCCCGACCCTGCGGTCCGGGTCCGTGCTCCTCGACGGGCTCTACGCGATGGCCCACGACGACGCACGACTCAACAGGACCGATGAGGTCAGCGACGGTTCCTACAACCACGGTGACCCGGTCGAGTGCCCTGGTGGCTGCTACATCACCGGCAAGTCCTGGACATACGTCTGGACCCGCGACGTCTCCTACTCCGCCGACCTGGGCCTGACCCCGGCCGACCCGGAACGGATGCGCAACACGCTGGCCTTCAAGCTCAGCGACCGCCGCGACGGATCCGGCGACACCCAGATCATCCAGGACACCGGCACCGGCGGCAGCTACCCCAACTCCACCGACCGGGTCGTGTGGGCCCTGGGTGCGGGCGAGATCATCAACTGGCTGCCGGACGGCAAGCGCCAGGCGTTCGCCGCCAAGGCCTACGACGCCATCCGCAACACCGTCGAGCACGACCGGAAGGTCGTCTTCGACACCGGCGACGGGCTCTACCGGGGCGAGCACTCCTTCCTCGACTGGCGTGAGCAGAGCTACGCGGACTGGACCAAGGACGATGTGGCGACCATCGCCTCGTCCCGCTCGCTGTCCACGAACGTCGCCCACTGGGTCGCCCTCGACACCGCCGCCCGTCTCGCGGCCGGCGCCGGTGACCGGGCCGCGGCCGGGAAGTACCGTGGGTGGGCCGGCGACCTGCTCAAGGCGATCCGCACGAAGTTCTGGCTGCCGGAGAAGGGCCAGTTCTCCCAGATGCTCTCCACCGAGCTGGACACTTCCCCGGTCGACCGCTACGACGCGCTGGGCACCTCGCTTGCCGTGCTCACCGGCGTGGCGACGCCCGGTCAGGCAGCGAAGGCCGTCAAGAACTACCCGCAGACGCCGTACGGCCCGTCCGTGCTGTGGCCCCAGCAGCAGGGTGTCGAGGCGTACCACAACAACGGCATCTGGCCCTTCGTCACCGCCTACATGATGCGGGCGGCGGCCAGGACCGGTAACGACGGTGTGGCGACGCAACAGGCCGACTCCCTGGTCAGGGGAGCCGCGCTGTTCGGGACCAACAAGGAGAACATCAACCTCACCACCGGCAGGACCGACACCGCCATCAACTCCGACCGGCAGCTGTGGAGCGTCGCCGGGATGATGTCGATGGTGCAGCAGAGCATCTTCGGCATCGACGCGAAGGAAGACGGCCTGCACATCAAGCCGTTCCTGCCGGCGAAGCTCCGCGACACCTACTTCGCCGACAGCCGCAGCGCCACGCTCAACGGCGTGAACTACCGCGGGCACAAGCTGGACATCAGGCTCGAACTCCCTCCGGGGAAGGCCGCACAGGGCGCCTTCGAGGTCTCCTCGATGAAGCTGAACGGCAAGCGGATCGACCCCGGCAGGCCCCTCACCGAGGACATGCTCGGCGACGGCACCGCCAGGGTCGAGGTCGAGCTGGGGGCGCCGGCGGCCGGTTCCGGCGAGGCCGCCCGGCACCCGGTGGACCTCTCCTCCAAGGAGGCGCTGTACGGCCCCAGAACGCCGGATGTGCGGCGCGTCGCCCCCAACTCCACCGGAGACAGGCTCCAGTTGTCGCTCGACACCGGCGACGAGGACGGATCCAAGGTCACCATGGATGTCCTGCGGGACGGTGCCGTGATCGCCGAGGGAGTCCCCGTCAAGCGCGGCCGTCAGACCTGGGTGGACGACCGCTCCGCCGACCTGGACTCCGTCTCCCACTGCTACAGCGTCCGCCTGCGCTACTCCTCCAGCGGCAACACCTCTCAGCACGCCGAGCCGGAGTGCTACTGGGGGCCGGACCACGACCGTGTTCAGAAGGTCACCGGTGAGGACTTCGAGGCGACCGGTGGGAAGAGGACCACCAACGACCGCGGGACCTACTACGCCGACTGGGGAACCGCGCCGGATGACAAGCTGACGGCCCGGATCACCCCGAAGGCCGACGGCGAGTACCTCCTCCAGGCCGACGCCGCTGTCGGCGCCCCCGTCAACACCGGTGTGGCCGGCGGTATGAAGATGCTCCGCATCCACGACGACGCCACCGGCGAGCTGGTCACCGAGGGCGTCATCGCCATGCCGAACACCGGCAGCTGGTCCACGGTGCGCGGCTCGACCTTCGTCAAGGCACGGCTGAAGAAGGGCACGACCTACCGGATCGAACTCGGTCAGGACCGGCGCGCCGTCAACATGAGCTACTTCTCCGCCAACGCGCACTACAACGACACCATGAGCGGTCCCGCCAACTACAGCGACGTCTACGCGATCAAGGCGATGCTGAAGAAGGCCGACACCCCGCAGGCGAAGTAGCGCGGCACACGCCACGGTCCACGCCGCTTCTCCCGGTCCGCCACGGCGGACCGGGAGAAGCGGCGGCACTCCTGACTCGGCGTCAGTCGGCGCCGCCGGGGTGCAGGACGATCTTGGTCCAGCCCTCGTCGCGGTCGTCGAAGTGCTCGTAGGCGCTGGGGGCCTCGTCGAGGCTGAGTTCGTGGGAGACGATCAGGCTGGGTTCGGCCTTCCCGGCGGCGATCAGATCGCGCAGCGCCCGGTTGTACCGCTTCACCGGCGCCTGGCCGGTGCCCATCTTCTGCCCCTTGAACCACATCTTGCCGTAGTCGAGCGGTACCTTTCCCTGGGCTTCGAGCTGTCCCTGCGCCTCCTTCCCGCCGGGATCCTCGGGCAGGAACACACCCACCACGCCGAGGTCGCCGGTGAAGCGGACGGAGTCGATCAGCCCGTTCAGCGTGAGGGTGGCGTCCTCGTGTCCCCCCGCGTCGTGCGCCTGGTAGCCGACGCACTCGCAGCCGTTGTCGGCGCCCAGCCCGAGGGTGGCTTCCTTGACGACCTCCGGGGGGTTCTGCTCGGCGGTGTTGATCGGGATGGCGCCGAGCTCCTCGGCCACGCGCAAGCGGTCCGGATGGTGGTCGGCCACCCAGACCCGGCCGGCGCCCCTGAGCAGTGCGGAGTAGGCCGCCATCAGCCCCACCGGGCCCGCGCCGTAGACGATCGTCTGGTCTCCCGGTTTGACGTCGGCCATCTCCGTGGCGTGGTAGCCGGTGGGGAAGATGTCCGCCAGCATCACGTAGTCCACCTGGCGCTCGGCGGCGTCCTCACCCAGCCGCAGGGCGTTGAAGTCGCCGTAGGGCACCCGCAGGTACTCCGCCTGCCCGCCCTGGTAGGACCCCATCTCCGCGAAACCGTATGCGGCCCCGGCCATGTCCGGCTCCGGCTGCATGGTCAGGCAGTAGTTCGTCAGGCCGCGCTCGCACTGCTTGCAGAAGCCGCAGGCGATGTTGAACGGCAGGACCACATACTCGCCGACCTGGACCTTCGACACCGCGGAGCCGACCTCGACGACCTTCCCCAGGTTCTCGTGCCCCAGGGTGCGGCCTGTCTCGAAGGAGGTGCGCCCTTCGTACATGTGCAGGTCGGAGCCGCAGATGTTGGTGCTGGTGATCTTCACCAGGATGTCGCAGGGATGCTCGATCTTCGGGTCCGGCACGTCCTTGACGGTCACTGTGCGCGGTCCCTCGTACACGGCTGCCTTCATGACTCTCCCCTTGCCGCGGCCTCGGGCGCAGTCCGCAGGGGCTGCTGCGCACCATCGAGGCTGCGAACGCTTGCGGATGGATGTCGTCGCGAAGCGCGCACACCCCCGACCCCTGCCCGGCGCTGCCGTGCCGAGAGGTCTCATGTCCCTTTACGGGCATGCCGCTTTGCCGACGCTTCCCGGTTCCACCGTCTCACCGCGAGGGCCCATCCGCGACCGGGCTCCGCACGGCCCGGCTTGCTCCCGGCCCGGCCCGGGAGCGGTGCCCGGCCATGGACCGGGCCTGTCGTCGGGCACGGGGCATTCCGCCGGGTCCGCACCGCCGCCGCCCTACCGGATCCGGCCGGGGCCGGGCGCGTATTCTGGCGGGGGAGGGATGCGGCGGTGCAGGTGGACAGGGTGCCGACGGTGTATGACGTCGCGTCCGTCGCGGGAGTCTCGACCGCGACGGTTTCGCGGTATTTCCGGCAGCCCGAGAAGGTGGCGGAGGCGACCCGGGAGAAGATCCGCTCGGTCGTGGTCGCGTTGGGATACGTCCCCAGCGGGAGTGCCCGGGGCCTGGCGGCCCGTCAGACGGGCGTGTTCGGGCTGTGCACGTGGGGCAGGCACGAGCCGGACGAATTCGCCCTTCCCCCGCTGGAGGCGGGCGCGCCCGTTTCGATCGCGCGGGATGTCGCCGAGCCGCGGCTCTACCCCTTGTTCGCCGACGAGGTGCTGCGCGGCGCTCAGCTTGAGTGCACGGTCCGCGGCTTCGCGCTCATGCTCGGATGGGGCGAGGACGACCCGGGTCACGCGATGATCAGCGAGGTGGCGGGGCGCGTCGACGGACTCGTGGTGCTGCCGGGCGTGGTGCCGGACGAGGTGCTCGAACACGTCGCCCGCCGTATCCCGGTCGTGGTGATCGCCGATCCCCCCGGGGCCGGCTCGCCGCTCAGCCATGTGACGGTGGACAACGTCGGCGGGATGCGGGCGATGACGGACCATCTGCTGGCAGCACACGGGCTACGGGACCTGTGGTTCGTCGGTCTGCAGGAGCGGCGGAGCGCTGATGGCGCGGAACGCTTCCAGGGCTTCCGCTCGGCCCTGCGAGCTGCTCAGCTGCCCGTACCCGACGAACCTCAGCTGCGCGGAACGGGCTTCCGCGTCGACGCCCGTGCGATGACCGAGGAGATGCTGCGCGGGGGAAGCCTGCCGGAGGCGATCGTGTGCGGCAGCGATCAGATCGCGCTCGGTGTCATCGATGTGCTGGTCCGAAACGGTGTGCGGGTGCCGGGCGACATCGCGGTCACCGGCTTCGACGGCCTCGACGCGGGCCGCTTTCTGCGGCCGGGTCTGACCACGGTGCGCCAGCCGATGGATGCCCTCGGGCGGGTCGCGGTGGAACTCCTCACCGATCAGGTGAGCCAGGGGCGTCGCGCCCCAGCACACCGCCAACTACCCGTGCAGGTCGTACTGCGCGAAAGCTGCGGTTGTCCTCCGGCCCAGGCCGTGGCGCGAGCAGGGTGAGCGCGGCGTCGGCGGGGCGCCAGCGGTGGGGTGAGGGTGGTGGGTCGGGGACGGATGCCCATATCCGCCCCCGACCCGTCGGCTCCTGAGGTCCTCCGGAGCCGTCAGCCCCCGCTCTAACCGATCGTCAGCGTGACTTTGGCCTTGGCCTGCGAGCTGTTGCCGACGTACACATCGATCGCCCCCGGCTCGATGCGGAATTCGCCGTCCGGGTCGTTGCTCCAGAAGCCGAAGTCCTCGGCGCCGAGCCGGAAGCGCACGGTCCGGCTCTTGCCCGCCGCGAGGCCGACGCGGCGGAAGCCGCGCAGCCTGCGTACGGGCTGGGCGATGCTGGCCGCCCGGTCGTGCACGTACAGCTGCACGACCTCATCGCCCGCACGCTCCCCGGTGTTGGTGACCGGGACCGCGACCTCGACCGTGTCTCCCTTGCGCAGGGCCTCGGCCGCGACGCGGCTGCTGTTCAGCCGAGGCTCGCCGACCTCGAAGGTGGTGTAGCTGAGCCCGAATCCGAAGGCGAACTGCGGCCCGTCGGGCAGGTCCAGGTACTTGGAGGTGTACTTGTTGTCGGGGTCGTACGGGCGGCCCGTGTTCTCGTGGTTGTAGTGGACCGGGATCTGACCGGCGCTGCGCGGGAAGGTCGCCGGAAGCTTTCCGCCCGGATTGACGGCACCGAAGAGCACGTCCGCGATGGCGTTTCCGGCCTCGATGCCCGGGTGCCACGCCTCCAGGACGGCGGGAGCCTGCTCCAGCCAGCCACCGATGGTCAGCGGGCGGCCGTTGACCAGGACGACGACAAAGGGCCTGCCGGTCTTGGCGATCGCGGAGATCAGCTTCTCCTGCGCACCGGGCAGGGAGATGTCGCTGCGCGCGGCGGCCTCCCCGCTGATCGCCGGGGGCTCACCCACCACGACGATGGTGACGTCGGCAGCCTTGGCCGCCGCGACGGCCTCGGGGATGCCGCTCACGTCCTTGCCCTCCGCGTCCACCCCCCGGGCGTAGCGGACCTTCGCACCCGGTGCCGCCTTGCGGACCGCGTCCAGCACCTTCACCGAGGGGAACTTCTCCTGCGCGGCGGGCAGCACCCAGGTCCCCAGCAGGTCCGAGGAGTCGCCGAACGGCCCCACCACGGCGATCGAGGAGGCGGACGCGCTCAGCGGCAGCGTGTCGTCCTCGTTCTTCAGCAGCACCATCGACCGCGCCCCGGTCTCCCGCGCCGCGACCCGCGCCTGCTTGGACGGCTCGGTGATCTCGGCGGACTGCTCCACATACGGATGCTCGAAGAGTCCGAGTGCGAACTTCAGCCGCAGGATCCGTGACACCGCCTCGTCCAGCCGGTCGGCCCTGATCCGGCCGGTCTTGAGCAGCTGCTTACCGTGCGTGACGAGGTTGGTGCTGGTCATCTCCATGTCGACGCCGGCGTTGAGGGTGAGCCGTGCGGCGTCCGCGCCGTCCTCGGCGAAGCCATGGGCGATCAGTTCCTGGACACCGGTCCAGTCGCTCACCACCATGCCGTCGAAGCCCCACTCACCCTTGAGGATTTCGGTGAGGGTGTGGGTGTTGCCGTGGGCCGGTACGCCGCCGATGGTGTTGAACGACGCCATCACGGTCGCCACACCGGCATCCAGCGCTGCCTTGAACGGTGGCAGATAGAGGTTGCGCAGTCGGGACTCGGAGACGTCGACGGTGTTGTAGTCGCGCCCGCCCTCGGCGCCGCCATAGGCGACGAAGTGCTTCGCGCAGGCGGCCAGGCGGTCCTTCGCATCGAGTTCACCTGCGTCCTTGCCCTGGTAGCCATGGACCTTGGCGGCGGCGAAGGCGGAGGTGAGGTACGGGTCCTCACCGCAGCTCTCCGCGATGCGTCCCCAGCGTGGCTCGTGCGTGACGTCCATCATCGGGGCGAACGTCCAGTGCACCCCGCTGGAGCGGGCCTCCTTCGCGGACACCTCACCGTCCCGCTTGCTCACCTCCGGGTCGAAACTGGCCGCCTGGGCGAGGGGGATGGGGAAGGTGGTCCAGAACCCGTGGATGACGTCCAGCCCGAACAGCAGCGGGATGCCGAGCCGGGACTCCTCGACGGCGATCCGCTGCAGGGCGTTGCTGCTGCGGGCCCCGAAAATGCTGAGGACGGACCCCAGCCGACCCTTGCGCGCCGCGTCCTCGACGTCCTTGGTCTCCGCGCCGCCGGGACCGGTGTTGTACGACCACGGCAACTGCTGCAACTGGCCGAGCTTCTCTTCGACCGTCATACGGGCGAGCAGCGACCTGACCTTCGCCTCGTGCGGCCCGGAAGGGGCCTTCGCGGGGGCCGGCACGGTGGCGGGTTGCGCGGCACGCGCCGTACCGCCGCCCAACAGCCCGCTGCCGACTGCGCCGCTCGCGGCGACCGTGCCCCCCACCGCAGCCAGGACGGTGCGCCGTTGAATACCAGCCATGAGTTCATCCTTTTAACAAAGGTCGGCAATTTTTGGGGTTCTCGTTACACAAGTTGGCTTGGAGTTAAAGGGCTTGTTGCGGGGATGTCAAGACTTTCTGCGGCCTTCGAGGGGACGGGTGTTGGCCGCCGAAACCGCTGTGTCATCAGCCCATGTCAAGGGAGGTGTATGCGCGTACAGACACCATTGACGAGCATCTGTGTACGCGCATACAGTGCCGATTCCGGGTGACACCCCGTGAAATGACAAGCTCCTGGTCAAGCCGTGCCACCGCACGGTGACGCGGCCACCCGGCTCGCTCCTCGCCCGCGTCCGTGCCGCCTGGTGGAAGACGACATTCAGCGAGCGGGTGAAGGTTATTGACGGCCTCTCAGGGGGCGGTGAAACTGACTCTCCTCCCGGACTTCCGTCTCCGCCCGGAATCCGCGACGTGAGAGGGACCCATGACCGCCTCTGTGCACACCACGACCCAGGAGCCCGTCGAGCCGTCCCGCTCCCGCCGCGCGCTGGTGGCGGGATCCGTCGGCAATTTCATCGAGTGGTACGAATTCGGCGTCTACGGCTACTTCGCGACGATCATCGCCGCGAACTTCTTCACGCCCGAAGGCGGCGGCGACGTCGAAGCGCTCATCAAGACGTACGCCTCCTTCGCGTTGGCGTTCTTCTTCCGCCCCGTCGGCGCCGCGTTCTTCGGGCGCCTCGGTGACCGGATCGGCCGCCGGCCGACGCTTGTCCTGGTCATCCTGCTGATGACCGGAGCCACCACACTCATCGGCCTGCTGCCGACCTACGCGACCCTCGGCGCGGCGGCCCCGTGGCTGCTCACGCTGCTGCGTGTCGTGCAGGGGCTGTCGGCGGGCGGTGAGTTCGGTGGAGCGGTGTCGATCATGACGGAGTTCGCGCCGCCCGGGAAGCGAGGTCTCTACGGCGCGTGGCAGTCCTTCACCGTTGCCCTGGGGCTGCTCGGTGGCGCGGGCGCGGCGGCCCTGCTGACCGTCGTGCTGACACAGGCCGACCTCGAATCCTGGGGCTGGCGCCTGCCCTTCCTGGCGACCCTGCCCATGGGACTCGCCGCGCTCTGGCTGCGTCTGCGGATGGAGGAGACACCCGCCTTCAGGCGAACGAAGGGGGAGGCGGCCCGGACCGGTCGACAGGAGGAACCGGACCGCGCGCCCGGATCGCAGGGCCCGGCCGAGGGGCCGGCAGTGGCACCCCGCCCGGGGGAGGTGGCGCGGGCGATCGCCCTCGGCGCCGGACGGCTGATGGGCTGGTCCGCTGCCGGCTACACCTTCCTCGTCGTGCTGCCCTCGTACTTGCAGAGCACGCTGAACGCGAGCTTCCGGCAGGCACTCCTCGCGACCGTCCTGGCCAACCTGGGCTTCGCCCTCGCCATCATCCCGTCCGGCGTGCTCAGCGACCGCATCGGCAGGCGTTGGGTGATGACGGCGGGCGCGGCCCTGGTGGCCGTCCTGGCCTTCCCGCTGCTGAACTTGCTGCAGGACCCCGCGGCCCCGACGACGGCCAAGGGACTTGCGGTCCTCGCCGCCGGCGCCGTCGTCGGTCTCATGGCGGGGCCCGGGCCGGCCATGCTCGCCGAGATGTTCCCCACCCGCGTCAGATGTACCGGCCTCGGCCTGTCCTACGCCCTGTCCAACGCCGTCTTCTCGGGCTGCGCGGGCCTCATCATCACCGAGGCGATCAAGTGGACCGGGGACGCCGACATCCCTGCCTACTACGTGGCCGTGACCTGCGCCATCAGCGTGGCCGCGCTGCTGACACTGCGTGGCGACGACCACCGCAGGTCCCTGCGCGACTGACGCTGTGCGGACCGGCCCACCGATGACCGGGCGCACCGGCGCCTCGAGAGGAGAGCGATGACATGCGGGTGATCGGCCTGATGTCCGGGACGTCCTACGACGCGGTCGACGCCGCGGCAGCGGACCTCCACCTCGTCGGAGACACCCTCGAACTGGCCCCGCTCGGCATGCTGAGCGAGCCGTACCCGGACACGCTGCGCGCCGCGCTCGCCGCAGCCCTGCCCCCGGCGGGGACCACGATGGAGGACGTGTGCCGGCTCGATACCCGGATCGGGCAGTCCTTCGCGTCCCTGGCCGTCCGCGCGGACCGCGAACTGTGCGAAGGACGCGCCGAGCTGATCGTCTCCCATGGGCAGACCGTCTTTCACTGGACGGACGACGGACGCGTCCACGGCACCCTCCAGATCGGTTGCCCCGCCTGGATCGCCGAGGCCACCGGCCGACCCGTGGTCGCCGATCTGCGTACCCGCGACGTCGCCGCCGGTGGTCAGGGCGCCCCCCTGGTCAGCATCTTCGACAGCTTGTGGCTACGAGGCAGGCAGGGAGCCCCCGTCGCCCTGAACCTCGGCGGAATCGCCAACATCACCGCGCTCCCGGAAGGCGCCGAACCCCTCGCCTTCGACACCGGTCCGGCGAACGCCCTCATCGACGCGGCCGTCCATCACCTCACCAACGGGCGCCTGGACTACGACACGGACGGTGCGCTGGCCGCGCGGGGTTTTGTCAGCACCCGTCTGCTCGACCGGCTCCTCGACGAGCCCTACTACGCCCGGCCGGCCCCGAAGACGACGGGCAAGGAGCTCTTCCATCTTCCGTATCTCCTGGCGGCGTTGGCCGAGTGCGGGCCGCTGCCCGCCGAGGACGTGACCGCGACGATCACCCACCTCACGGCCAGAACGGTCGCCGACGCGGCGCGTTCCGTAGGGGCGACGGAGGTCATCGCCTCGGGCGGCGGCACAAGGAACCCGACCCTGATGGCCATGCTCCGCACCGAACTCGGCGCCGTCCGGCTCCACACCTCCGACGACCTCGGCCTGCCTGCTGCCGCCAAGGAGGCGTACGCGTTCGCGGTCCTCGGCTTTCTCACCGCACACGGCCTGCCCGCCACCGTCCCCTCGTGCACCGGCGCCCGCCACCCCAGCGTCCTGGGCTCGATCACGCCCGGTGCGGGCGGACTGCGCCTTCCCACGCCTGCGAAGTCGGCCCCGGAGCGCCTGGTGGTGACGTCTTCGGCGGCTGTGGGATGACGTCAGTCGGCCGCCCGTCCTGATGGGGCGTCGGGGGAGGGCCGGTGACGCTCCGGGCGCCTGCGATGTGTCCGGGAACGGCGGCTCGTGGCAGCGCCCAGAGTCCGAGGACGACACCGCTCACGACGTCACGGCACCGCCCAGGGTCGATATTCGGCGTGGCGTGTCCGAATACAGGCTTGTCGTCGGGGCGGGCCACCCCGACGATCGGCTTCGCGTCATGCACGGTCCGTCCCATTCCCTTACGGAATCCGGAGACCCCTCATGTCCTCGCACGCCGAAAGACACACCGCGCCCACCCCCCGAAGATCGTGGTCGCGCCGGGCTGCCCTGGCGGTGACCGCGGCCGGCGCGGTACTCGGGCTGCTCACCACGGCCCCCACGGCAACGGCCGCAGCCCCGCACCGGTCTGCCGCCCCGGCCGTCGCCGCCCCCGACATACCCCTGGCCAACGTCAAGGCCCACTTGAGCCAGCTGCAGTCGATAGCCACCGCCAACGGCGGCAACCGGGCCCACGGCCGTGCCGGATACCGGGCCTCGATCGACTACATCAAGGGCAAGCTGGACGCGGCCGGTTACACCACGACCCTCCAGCAGTTCACCGCCGGCGGCGCCACCGGCTGGAACCTGATCGCCGACTGGCCGGGCGGCGACCCCCAACAGGTCCTGATGGCCGGCGCGCACCTCGACTCGGTCACCTCGGGCCCCGGCATCAACGACAACGGCTCGGGGTCGTCCGCCGTACTGGAGACGGCGCTCGCGGTGGCCCGCGAGGGCCTGCAGCCCACCAAGCACCTGCGGTTCGGCTGGTGGGGCGCGGAGGAGCTCGGTCTGCTCGGCTCCAAGTACTACGTGAACAACCTGCCCTCCACCGAGCGTGCGAAGGTCGCCGGCTACCTGAACTTCGACATGATCGGATCGCCCAACCCCGGCTATTTCGTCTACGACGACGACCCGCAGATCGAGTCGGTGTTCAAGAACTACTTCGCCTCGCTCAACGTCCCCACCGAGATCGAGACCGAGGGCGACGGACGCTCCGACCACGCGCCGTTCAAGAACGTCGGCATCCCGGTGGGCGGCCTGTTCACCGGCGCCGACTACACCAAGACCTCCGCCCAGGCGCAGAAGTGGGGCGGTACGGCGGGCACATCCTTCGACCGCTGCTACCACTCCTCGTGCGACACGACGGCGAACATCAACGACACCGCGCTGGACCGCAACAGCGATGCCGTCGCGCACGCGGTCTGGACGCTGAGTGCGGGCAGCACGCCCCCATCCGGAAACGTCTACGAAAACGCCGCCGACCTTCCCGTGCCGGACGCCGGCGCGGCGGTGACCTCCTCCGTCACCGTCAGCGGGCGCACCGGCAATGCCCCCGACGCCCTCAAGGTGAGCGTGGACATCAAGCACACCTGGCGCGGCGACCTCGTCATCGACCTCCTGGCCCCGGACGGGAGTTCCTACCGGCTGAAGAACTCCAGCGGCAACGACTCCGCGGACAACGTCCTGGCGACCTACACCGTCAACGCCTCCAGCGAGACCGCTAACGGGACGTGGAAGCTGCGGGTGCAGGACGTGGCAGCACAGGACACCGGCTACCTCGACAGCTGGAAGCTCACCTTCTGAGCCCAGAACGGAGCACTGTCGCACCGCCCGGGTGCTCCCGCCCGTTCGATCGCTGAACCGCCCGCGGCGTCCACCGTGACCCGCGGGCGGCCAACGACGCCTGGAGAGCGGGGAATCAGGAGGGAAGGAGCCACCTGACGACGGCACACAGAAACATCAGCGTCGGCGCCGCGAGCCACCATCTGCCGCGCAGCCAACGGGTCGCCAGAACGAACACCGTCAGCAGGGCCACGGCCGAGGCGAGCGCCCCGGCGGTGAGGCACAGGATCTGGACCTTGTCGGCCGACTCGCGCACATCCCAGGGGCCGTCAGGCGAGATGGCCAACGCCAGGTACACGACGTAGAGGGCCACGGCATTCGCCGCGATCAGTACCGCGGCGCTGATGACGGCCCCGATCGCTTCGCCCCCGCTTCGGCGCCCGCTTCGGTCCCCGCCTTCGGAAGTGCCCGCACGCCCGTCGGCGGCGCGCGCCACGGAACGCCTCACCGCAGCGCCTGCCGCGCGTTGCCCAGATGCGCCATGAAGCTGTCGCCGTACCCCTGCGCGTCATCGCTCTGCCAGTAGGGGCCACCGTTGTAGCGAGCGGCCAACTCCCGGTACTGCTCGGGGGTCATCCTGTCGGCAGGTACGTCGGCGAAGGAACTCTCCGCCTTCAACTGCGCCAGATACTCCGAGGTGATGAAGGCGTTCTGGGCGGGATCCTTGACCGCTTCCTCGACCTGGTCCCGCTGCATGCCGGTGAGGTGCGCGGGATCGTAGCCCAGTACCTCGGCCGCGCGACGGATCTGAATGGACATCGGCCCCATGGAGGTCTTGTCGGCCTCTCCGCCGATACCGAATCCGCGCACCGTGTCGGCGACATCGTCGATGACGCACGGGTCCCCTTCGACTTCCTTCCAGGCGATGCCTGCGATCATGTCCGGCGGCAGACCGTTTTCCTCGGCGGCGGCTTTGAGGATCTGGCGGTTGGCGCCGATCCAGTCCCGGCGGCTGTCATCCGAATCGGAGGGCAGCCAGTAGTTGTTGCCCGTGCCCTCGGGCAGTCCTGCGCAGAGCCGCTTGATCCGCATCAGCGCCGGGGACACCACGGTGTTCGCCCCCACGCCGGGGAAGTAGTCCGTCTTGTTGCCGCTGCCCATCGATGCGTGAGGGGGCTTTCCTCGGCCTGGCGCGCTTCGGATTGCAAGGCGCCCACGCGTGCCATCAGGCCGGCCGCGTCCTTGAATTCCGTACGGAAATTCGGGATGAGACGGCGGGCCGACCGCAGCTCGGCGACGCATGCCCTTCGCGCGGTCTCCTCGGTCTTCAGCGTGTTGCCGAAGGCCTCGGACGCACGCTTGTGCCACCCGTCGGCTTCCTCCCGAATGGCGTCCACATCGACCAGCAGCTCGGCCAGTGCGTCCAGAAAACCGGTCGTCCCCCGGAGGTCCTCCCACTGGCGCATGGGTTCCGCGGCCTTGGCCTTGGACGTCATGGGGCTCGCCTCTCGCGACATGACGTCCGTGAGTGCGGACTGTGCCTCCTCGCCGTCCGTGAGGAACTGCTTGGCGTGTGTCAGCGCGTCCGAATAATCCAGCAGCGCTTTCCACGCCTTCTGATATCCCTCCGTCAATCCGGTGACCAGACCGTCGACGTCACGAAGTCGCGCTTCGTAATGACTGCGGGAGTCGCTCGTCCAATCGAGCCGCTCCGCCTTCTTCACGGACGGCGCCGCGGCGTGCAGCAGGCCGTACATCCGCTTGAACTCGTCAGCATTTCGCTCGATGAGGGCAGGATTGCAGTCCTGGAGGAATTTCACCTCGGCGTGGTAGGTCACGCGGTGGCCTCCTTCGGTGCCTCGTACCGGGAGGAATCGAGGACGGCCCGCAAATCGTCGCGTGTCTGCTCGTCGACCTCGGTGTAGTTGTTTCCGGTGGTCTTGAGCGCGGTGGACAGCGCGGTGAGCAGGAGAACCAGGTCCTGCTGCTGGTCGACGGCGAAACGCGCGAATTCATCGACCGCGTCAGCCACTTCGCGATGCGCATGCGGAATTCGTGAAAGCGTCCCGATATCTTTGTCGAGTCGGCCTTCGTGGAGCAATGCCGCGCTCTCCACGAGAAGATTCACACTGCCGTCGATCGACGCGGCGTCCACTCCGTATCCGTCACTCATATGTTCCCCGAAGTAACCCAGAATACGAACAGCTGCATAATCATGGTCGCCAACTCGTGGGAGCGTCAAGCGGGGTTTGAACCTTTTGCTATTGTCCGGGGTGATGGTGCCGATGGCCGACTGCCCGGAAGCTCTCTCTCGCACGTCCGGCGCCGTTCTTGTCCGGGCCGGCGCGTCCCGCATAAACCTCTCGCAGCCCGCGCCCGGGGTGGGGTACAGTTTTGGAGTCCTGTTGTCTCCGATAGAGGTGGACGTTGCGCATCTGAGGTCCGCGATCATCGCGCGGTACGGCATCGGCCGTACTCCCGTCACGCTGCAGCCGGCTTTCCTGCCGCCCGTGACCCCGCGCGGATGCGACCTCGGTGCATGAGCCGTCCACACTTCTGCGGAGGGCCGCACCCCCCTTTTCCAGGTTCGGTCGCCGCGTGGTGCTCGCAAACGAAGTCCCCTTCCCCGCGCTTGCGACTGCGAGAAACCACATGGCTCACCCCAGCACCCCCAGCGCCTCCGTGACCTGCTCCGCCCTGTCCTTCCAGTGGCCGGACGGCACGGCCGTCTTCGACGGACTCTCCCTCGGCATCGGCCGTGGCCGCACCGGTCTCGTCGGCGCCAACGGCACCGGAAAATCCACCCTGCTGCGACTGCTCGCCGGACGGCTCAGCCCCTCCCGGGGTTCGGTGACCGTCGGCGGCAGCCTCGCCTACCTGCCACAGAACATCACCCTCGACACGACACTGCGCGTCGACCGGGCCCTGGGCATCGCCGAACGACGCGACGCGCTGCGCGCCATCGAGGCCGGCGACGTCAGCGAGGCGCACTTCGAGACGGTCGGTGACGACTGGGACGTCGAGGAGCGGGCCCTGGCGACACTGGGCTCACTCGGACTCGGCGACGTCGAACTCGACCGGACCGTAGGGCAGTTGTCCGGAGGTGAGACCGTACTGCTGCGCCTTGCCGCGCTGCTGCTGGAGCGCCCCGACGTGCTGCTGCTCGACGAACCGACCAACAACCTCGATCTGTTCGCGCGCCGCAGGCTCTACGACGCCGTTGATTCCTGGCGCTCCGGAGTGCTGGTCGTGGTCAGTCACGACCGTGATCTCCTGGAGCGCGTGGACCGCATCGCGGACCTGCGTTCCGGCTCGCTGACGTGGTACGGAGGAGGCTGGTCCGCATACGAGGAGGCCGTGGCGACGCAGCAGGAAGCAGCGGGGCGGATGCTGCGGGCCGCCGAGGCGGACGTGCGCCGACAGAAGCGCGAACTGGAGGAAACTCAGGTCAAGTTGGCCCGACGCCAGCGGCACAGCAAGAAGATGGACGCCGAGCGGCGCGCCCCGAGAATCGTCGCCGGCGAACGCAAGCGGTCCGCGCAGGAATCGGCGGACAAGCTCCGCGGCCTTCAGGAGGACCGCCTGCACGAAGCGCGCGAGCGGCGCGAGGAGGCAGCGGAGGGGATCCGCAATGACGCCGAGATCCGTGTGAGCCTTCCCCATACCGCCGTCCCCGCAGGCCGCACCGTCCTGAATCTGCACGAGCTGTGCCTTCCCTTCGGCGCGCTGCGCGAAGGCAGCCTCCATGTGCACGGTCCCGAACGCATCGCTCTCGTCGGCCGCAACGGAGCCGGTAAGACCACCCTGCTGCGCATCCTGACGGGAGAACTCGCACCGCTGTCCGGCGAAGCCCGCGCCTTCGTGCCGCTGAGGTTCCTTCCGCAGCGCCTCGACGTGCTGGACGAGGAGCTGAGCGTCGCCGCCAACGTGGCCCGTCTGGCCCCCGGGGTCACGGACAACCACATCCGTGCCCAGCTCGCGCGGTTCCTGTTCAAGGGCGCGCGTGCCGACCAGCCGGCCGGCACCCTCTCGGGCGGGGAACGTTTCCGGGCCGCCCTCGCGGCGACGATGCTCGCCGCACCGGCGCCGCAGCTACTGCTGCTCGACGAGCCGACCAACAACCTCGACATGGCAAGCGTCCGGCAGCTGACCAGCGCTCTCGACTCCTACCAGGGCGCGCTCGTGATCGCCGGCCACGACCTTCCCTTCCTCGCTTCGGTCGGCATCACCCGCTGGCTGCTCGTCGGAGAGGAACTCCAGGAGACCGGCGAGGACGAGGTCCGCGCTCTGCTCGAAGCGGCAGAGGGCGACTGACGGCCCCTCGTCACGGACCGTCGTCGCCGTCCCCGCGTCCGGCCTCTCCGGTCCGCGATGGCTCCGGGGGCTTGAGAAGTGCTCAGGCCAGCTTCTTGAGGAGCTCGGTCGCGAGCGGAGCGGAGGAGGAGGGATTCTGCCCGGTGACCAGGTTGCGGTCGCTGACCACGTGCGGCGCCCACGGCTCGCTCTCCCGGAAGTCGACGCCGGCCTCGACGAGACGGTCCTGGAGCAGCCACTTCGCCTTGTCGGCGAATCCCGCCTGGCTCTCCTCGGCGTTGGTGAAGCCGGTCAGCCGGAAACCCGCGAAGGAATTGGCACCGTCGGACCCGGTCGCTGCCAGCATGGCGGCCGGGGCGTGGCACACCAGCGCCAGGGGCTTGCCGGTCTCCAGGGCACGCGTCAGCAGCTTGCCGGAGTCGGCATTGACGGCGAGGTCCTCCATGGGGCCGTGGCCGCCGGGGTAGAAGACCGCGTCGTAGTCGTCGAGGCGCACGTCCTCCAGCCTGAGGGGGTGCTGGAGTTCGGCGAAGGACGCGAGGGTCTGCGACACCTTGGCGGCGCCCTCCTCGCCGCCGTTCGCCTCGGGAGCCAGGCTGCCCTTGTCGACGTGCGGTACGACGCCGCCCGGGGTGGCGACGACGATCTCGTGGCCCGCGTCCTTGAACACCCCGTACGGGGCGGCTGCCTCCTCGGCCCAGTAGCCGGTGGGGTGCTTGGTGCCGTCGGCCAGCGTCCAGTGGTCGGCGCCGGTCATCACGAAAAGGATCTTCGACATGGTGAGGCTCTTTCGGTGTGGGGTGCGGGCCCTGCCGGGCCGGAGGACTTCGCGACGCATGCTCCGGGGCGCGTGGGTTCGCGACCCCGGGACTCGGTGCGCGTACCCGTCGGTGCGCCGCCGTCCCCGAAGGTAGGCCCGATCAGCCATCGGAATCCAATAGGCTCGGCCATATGCGGCATAGGAATTCCGATGGCGAGGGCGGAAGGGCGCAGGCCGGCGGCACTGCGCCGCCGGACCTCAACCTGCTGCGTACCTTCCTCGCGGTGTACCGGTCCGGATCCTTCACGGCCGCCGCGCGCCTGCTCGGTCTGTCGCAGCCCACGGTCACCGCGCAAGTGCGCTCCCTGGAGGGGCAACTGGGCAGGGAGCTGTTCGCCCGGTTGCCGCGCGGCGCCGCCCCCTCGCCTTTCGCCGACGAGCTGGCAGTCCGGGTCGTCGAGCCCCTGGACGCCCTCGCCGCCGTTGCCGGCCACGGCGGATTCGCCGGTGAGGACGCAGCCGAACCCGTTCACCTCGCGGGCCCGGCCGAGCTTCTGTCCCACAGTGTCGTACCCACCCTCGGGCCGCTGGTGGAGAGGGGCGTGCGGCTGCGCATCGCCACCGGTCTGACGGAGCCGCTCCTTGAGGAGATGCGCGCGGGGCGGCACGACCTGGTGATCGCCACGGTCCGCCCCCGCGGTCGGCAACTGACGTCCGTGCCGCTGACGGACGAGGAGTTCGTGCTGGTCGCGGCGCCCTCCTGGGCGGAGCGGATCGGCGGCCCCGCCCGGGTGGCCGCCGAAGGCCCGGCCGCGCTGCACGGGATCCCCCTGGTCTCGTACGCCGAGGACCTGCCAATCGTCCGCCGCTACTGGCGCCATGTCTTCGGCGAGCGGCTGCTGTGCCGGGCCGCGGTCACCGTGCCGGACCTGCGGGCCGTGAAAGCCGCGGTCGTCGGCGGCGCCGGCTTCAGCGTGCTGCCCCGCTACCTCTGCCTGGACGAACTCGCCTCCGGCGCGCTGGTCCTGCTGGGCGAGCCGGACGATCCACCGATCAACACCGGCTTTCTCGTCCAGCGTCCCGGCGCCTCCGACAATCCGCACGTCGCGTTGGTCCGCGACCATCTGCTGCAGTCCGCCCGGGCCTGGTAGGAGCGGTCTGCGGCGGCCGTACCCTCAACCGGCCGTGGCCTGCGCCTCCCTGTTGATCTGCTCGAACTGCGCTCCCATGGCGTCGGAGAGGGCCTGAGCGGCCGAGAGCGGGCGGACCATGACGGTGAACTCGTCGATGAGCCCGTTTTCGTCGAGGTGCAGGAAGTCGCACCCGGTGATCTCGCGGTCGCCGACCCGGGCGGCGAAGACGAGGGCGTGGTCACGGCCGTCGGCGTCGTTGATCTCCCGTATGTAGTGGAAGTCCTCGAAGACGCGGGACACGCCGCGAAGGATCGCCGCGGTGATGGCTTTGCCGGGGTAGGGGCGGAAGGCGACAGGGCTGGTGAAGACGACGTTGTCGGCCAGTAGTGCCTCCATGGCCTCGTGGTCGTTCGCTTCCACGGCCTTGCGGAATGCGTGCACGCGGGTCACCTCATAGTCAATTTGATGAGTAAGTGTGGAGGACAGTAATCGCATCGATGTACTGTGTCCATATGTCTTTGAAGTACGCGGTCCTGGCGGCGCTCCTGGAGGGCGAGGCCTCCGGCTATGACCTGGCCAAGATCTTCGATGTGTCGGTGTCGAACTTCTGGGCGGCGACGCCTCAGCAGCTCTACCGCGAACTGGAGCGCCTGGCGGGGGAGGGCCTGATCGCTGCGCGGGTCGTTCCGCAGGAACGCAGGCCCAACAAGCGGATGTTCACCCTCTCGGAGGCCGGACGGCAGGACCTCGCCGCCTTCACCGCCAAACAGCCCCGCCCGACCGCGGCCCGCGACGAACTCATGGTCAAGGTCCAGGCCGTCGACGGGGGAGACGTGGAGGCCGTGCGGGCGCACATCGAGGAGCGGATGGAGTGGGCGCGCGGGAAGCTCGCCCGCTACGAGCGGCTGCGCCGGCATCTCCTCGGCGACCTGAGCGAGGAGGAGTTCCTACGGGACGGTGAGCGCATCGGCCCCTATCTGACACTGCTGCGGGGCTTCTCCTTCGAGGAGGAGAACCTGCGATGGGGCCAACAGGTCCTGGAAATCCTGGCACGCCGCACGGCGTCCGCCGACCGGGCCTGAGAGGCGCCGACCATGACGAACACCCCATACCTGCGCTATGTCGCCCTCGGGGACAGTCAGACCGAGGGCCTCGGTGACGGAGACGACGCCACCGGCCTCAGAGGCTGGGCGGACCGGCTCGCCGAGCGCCTCGCGCAGACCACACCCGAGGTGCGGTACGCCAATCTCGCCGTCCGCGGATGCGTCGCCGCCCAGGTGCACACCCAGCAGCTCGCGCCCGCCCTCGCCCTGCGACCCGACCTGGTCACCGTCGTCGCGGGAATGAACGACCTGCTGCGCCCGAGCTTCGACGCCGACGAGGTGGCAGGCCACCTGGAAGCGATGTTCGAGGCCCTGACCGCATATGGTGCCCGCGTGGCCACGCTGACCTTCCCCGACGTCGGGCGGATCATCCCGCTCGCGCGCCCGATCAGGCCCCGCGTCGTCGCACTGAACCACCGCATCCGCACCGCGGCACAGCGCCACGGAGTGGTCGTCGCGGAGACCTCCCACCACGACGTCGTCACCGACCCGCGGATCTGGAGCCCCGACCGGCTGCACGCCGCCCCGCTCGGCCATGACCGGATCGCGGCCGCCGTCGCGCACGCCCTGGAACTACCGGGCAGCGACGAGACGTGGACGCACCCGCTGCCCCCGCCTGCCACCCCGGTCCCGGCAGGGTGGCGCGCGGCGGCGGCCGAGGCGCGCTGGGCCGCCGCGTTCCTCGGTCCTTGGATCGGCAGGCGTATCCGGGGCCGCTCGTCCGGCGACGGCCGCAGCGCCAAGCGTCCGCAACTGGCCGCGGTGCAGGCCCGTCCAGCACCGTGAGGACCTTGAGCTAGGCGCGCGTCGGGTTACCGCTGCGCGACGCGGCCGCTTTCGGTCAGGCGCCGGCCGGGGGCTTCGCGCGGGGCTCTCGGTCGCCCTCCCCGGGAGCGTCCTTCAACTGAAGGCCGTTCTCCCAGATCTTGTTGAGGGTCGTGACGAGACGCTCGAACGGAATGCGGTGTTCCAGGACGAACACCAGGTACGCCATGCGGCTCACCATGACGGACAGCGCGTGCGCGGTGACCAGCGGATCGAGGCTCGGATCGGCCTCGCCGTCCTGCTGGAGGGTGCGGATCATCTTGGCGTTGCGCCGCACGAAGGCGTTACCGCGCTCCACGCGCAGTGCCAGGAAGTTCTCGTCGATCTGAGCGACTTGCTCGAAGAGCGCCATGAGGCGGGCATTGCGCTGGTATGCGCGCAGGTACTCGCGGTTGGCGGCGTCGATGAGCTGCCGGGTGTCGGTGATGCCGGTGCGCTCGCGCAGGTGCGGGTGGAGCATCTCCTCCTGCACCATCTCGACGAGCGCCTGGAAGATCTCTTCCTTGCTGTTGAAATACGTGTAGAACGACCCCGACGCGACGTTCGCGGCCTGGGTGATGTCCGTGATCCGCGCATCGAGATAGCCGTCGCGCTCGAAGACTTCACGCGCCGCGGCGATGAGCGCGTTCCGCGTCCGCATGCCGCGCCTGCTCCGCGGGGTGATCGGTTGCTTCCGGCCGTCTGCGGCCGGGGCCTGGGCAGCCAAGGTGGTCCATCCCTGTCGTTCGAACACGTACGGGTGGCAGCGGATGCTATCAGCTGGTGGCCCCCTGACCTCGGGCGTTGCCCCTCCACCGGTGTCTGACCACCTCGTTCGACGGGATGACAGGCGTCAACCGACCGACAGGGGCGGTCCGAGCCGGGGCTCGCATGAATATTGAATGTGGCTTCATCTTCACAGTAGGGTCCGGATCGTCGCCACAGGTTGCGCGGCGGACACCGCACGATCCGGATCCGGGCCACAGGACGAGCTGGGGAGGTCACGAAAGTGACTCAGGGTGCTCAGGTGCAGACGGGGGAGACGGTTCTCGCCGAGCGTCGCGGCGCGGTCATGGTGATCACGCTGAACAGGCCGGACCGGCTCAACGCCTGGAACGACGAGCTGGAGGACCGCTACTTCGCGTTGCTCGACGAGGCGGAGGCGGCCCCCGACGTACGGGCGATCGTCCTCACCGGCGCGGGCCGCGGATTCTGCGCGGGCGCGGACATGGCGGATCTGCAACGGGCGGGCGCGGCGGCGGACTCGGCCGCTGCCCGGTTGGCGGACCGCGCCGGCCGGGTCCGGCCCCGGTGGTTCCCGCTGACGGTCCGCAAGCCGATGGTGGCGGCGGTCAACGGCGCTGTCGCCGGGCTCGGGCTCGTCGAGGCGCTGTACTGCGACGTCCGGTTCAGCACCCCGGACGCCAAGTTCACCACGGCGTTCGCCCGGCGCGGACTGATCGCCGAGTACGGCATCGCCTGGCTCCTGCCGCGTCTCGTTGGGCCGGGCGGAGCGCTGGACCTGCTGCTGTCAGCACGGGTGATCCGAGGCACGGAAGCCCACGAGATGGGCCTTGTCAACCGCCTCGTCGAGGCGGACCGGCTCCTGGACGAGGCGGTCGCGTACGCCACCGGGCTGGCGACCTGGTGTTCCCCGACGGCGATGAGCGTGATCAAGGATCAGGTGTACCGCGGACTGGACACCGACTTCGCCGCAGCGGTCGAACGGGCGGACGCGCTGATGCCGGAGGCATTCCGGCGGCCCGATGCCGCCGAGGGCGTCGCCGCCTACCTGGAGAGCCGCCCGCCCGTGTTCCGCCCCCTCGACCCCAAGTGACGCCCCGGAGGCGCGCGCATGTCGAACGCTGCTGAAGCCATCTGGGAACACTCCTGGGCCGCACCCGAACGCATCGCCCTGCGCGGCGACACCGGCGAGCCGTGGACATACGGAACGCTGCGCGCCCGGGCCGCCGCCGTTGCCGGCCGACTGCGCGAGCGCGGCGTACGGCCCGGCGATCGGGTGCTGCTCGTCGCCCCATCCGTCCCCGAATTCGCCGCGGCCTACTACGGCATCCTCGCGGCCGGAGCCATCGCCGTCACCGCCAACACCATGTCGCCACAACGGGAGCTGGCGTACATCGGCGCGGACGCGGGCGTCTCACTCATCCTCGGACGGCACGCGAGCACCCCGGCTCCCGAGCAAGTCGCGGTCGAACTGGGCGTCCCCTACGGCGAGTTGGACCCGGGTCTTGCCGGCTTCACCGGCCTCGGTGAACGCGGCACCGATGCGGAATTCGCGATCAGCGCGCCCCACCCCACCGAGGACGACGATACAGCCGTCCTGCTCTACACCTCCGGGACCACCGGCAGGCCCAAGGGCGCCCAGCTGACCCACGGCAATCTGGTCGCCTGCGCCTCGGTCTTCTGCGAGGTGTACGAGATCACGGCCGAGGACCGGGCCGTGACCGGACTGCCGCTGTTCCACGTCTTCGGCCAGGTGTGCGTCATGGCCACCACGATGCGCGCGGGCGCGAGCCTGTCCCTCCTCGAACGCTTCGACGCCGACTCGATGCTGGCCATGCTGCGGCGGGACCGACCCACCTTCACCGCAGGGGTACCCACGATGTGGAACGCCCTGCTGCGCGCCGCCGGCGACGCCGACGCCGCGGACTTCACCGGCCTGCGCCTGGCGTCGTCCGGCGGCGCCTCGCTGCCCGTCGAGGTGATGCGCGCCTTCGAGGAGCGGTTCGGCTGCGCCATCGTCGAGGGGTACGGGCTGACCGAGACGGCGGGCGCCGCGACCTTCCAGGACCCGCGACGCCCGCGGAAGCCCGGGTGTGTCGGGCGGGCGCTGCCCGGCTGCGAGGTGTCCGTACGCGGTGACGACGGCGCGGAGTTGCCGCCGGGCGGGATCGGTGAGGTGTACGTCAAGGGCCCGGTGGTGATGAAGGGGTATTGGAACCGCCCGGAAGCCACCGCTGATGTGCTGCACGACGGCCGGCTGGCGACCGGCGACCTCGGCACCATGGACCCCGACGGGGACCTCCGCATCGTCGACCGCAAGAAGGATCTCGTCATCCGCGGCGGCTACAACGTCTACCCGCGCGAGGTCGAGGAGGTGCTCTACGAGCACCCCGACATCGTCGAGGCCGCCGTCATCGGTGTCCCTGACACCCATTACGGCGAGGAGGTGGCGGCGGTCGTGGCCCTACGGACCGGCGCCCACCTCGACGCAGCAGACCTCCGCCGCTGGGCCAAGGAACGCCTCTCCGCCTACAAGGTGCCGCACGTCGTGGCGGTGGTCGACGAACTCCCCAAGGGCCCGACCGGAAAGATCCTCAAACGGGCCATCGACCCGGCCACGCTGAAGGCGGAGACGACGGAAGCGGCGCTCGGGCCCGCGGCCACCACGGATACCGCGAGCCAGGGCAACCGCGCGCCTTCCGGAGGTCACTGAACCCATGACGTCCACAACTGCGGCCGGTGCCACGCCGCCCTACGCTCGCGAGACATGGCGGACCCTTGAGCCGTACCACGGGGCCGTCTACTTCTCACCCGAGGCCCACGCACGCTACGGCGAGCTCGGGTCGGCAGGACAGGCGGCGTACTTCGCCTCGCGCTCCGCTGCTCTCGGACCGGCCTCCGCGGAACTCACGGTCGCCACGTTCTACAACTTCAACCCCGTGGCCGTGCACGCAGCGCTTCCCGCGGCGTGGGACGCGGCTCCGCCGGCGGCCTTCCTGGCCGCACGGCTGCGGGGCATCGACGCGACGCTGCGCCGAGTCCTCGGTGAGGACATCACGTCGGTGCGCCTGCGTCGTGCTGCCGAACTGGCCCGCCGGGGCGCCGAAGCCGCGCTGCCACACCTCCATGGGCGCCCCCTGTTCGCCGCGCACGCCGCGCTCCCGTGGCCGGACGAACCTCATCTGGTGCTGTGGCACGCGCAGACCCTGCTCCGGGAGTTCCGGGGCGACGGCCACGTCCAGGCGCTGCTCGCGGCAGGGCTGAACGGCATCGAAGCGCTGGTCACACACGCAGCGACGGGGGAGATAGCCGCCGAGACCCTGCGGACCACCCGGTCCTGGGCTCCGCAGGAGTGGGCACGCGCGGCGGACGGCCTGCGGGAACGGGGATGGCTCACGGACGCTGCCGACCTCGTCCTGACTCCCGAAGGGCGAGAGCGGCGAGCAGCCGTCGAACGGGTCACCGACCGGCTCGCGGCCGTGCCGTACACCACGCTGGGGCCCGACGCGTGCGAGGAACTGCGCGACCTGGTCCGCCCGTACAGCCTGGCGCTGGCGCGGGACCTGATGCCGTGGGCGGTGGCACGCCTCGGCCGTTCCCTCTGATGTTCGCTTGCGGAGCCGCCGCTCGGTGGCTCCGTCGGCAGTCGTGACGTCGATCGCCGGAGACGTCCGCCCCCGGGGGAGCGCGGCAGTTGCGCCATCCTGACCAGGTCAGTCGGCCGGTCCGCCGGTCAACAGCAGCTCCGCCAGGGGCGTACGCGTGTGGTGCACCGAGCGGCCCGTGCGTGTGGTGATGAGGAGCCCGGCGGCGCGCAGGGCCGAGGCGTGGGTGGAGGCCGTCGCGTTGCTGACGCCCATGCGGCGCGCCAGAGCCGTCGTCGTCAGGGCTTCCTCCAAGCAGCGCAGCAGCGCGAGCCGGGTGCGGCCGAGGACGTCCGCGAGAGGCTCGCCCGTCCGGCCTGCCCCCTCCGGGACGATCGGCAGCCCCACGCCCGCCGGGTAGGCCAGCGCCACCGGGCGGTCCGCCAGATCCTGGACGAGCGGGCCACGCCGCCAGTGGAACGTCGGCCGAAGGAGCAGTCCGCGCCCGCGAAGTCGTACCTCTCGCACACCCGGGGCGCCCGGCAGGGGCCATTCCCAGACGCCGTCGCGCAGCCGTGACCCCGGGGCCAGAGCCGTCAGGGCGGCGCCGAGACCCTGGCCGGAGACCGTGACGGCATGGCGGGCGAACTCCGCCCGGTGCAGATCCTGGACCTGGGGCCACACCGGCGCGAGCACCGACTCGTACGCCGCTCGCTGCGCCCGGCCGAGTGTCCGCCAGGCGCCGGTGTCCCCGGCGTGCAGGGCGCGGATCCACGGCGGGGCCGGCCGGCGTGCGTAGACCTGCTCGACCCCGGCCCGCACGGTCTCCGGGCGGGCCGATCTGATCAGAGCGAACCCCTCTTCCGGTGTGTCGCCGAGGACATCGAGGAAGGAGGGGGCCACACCCTCCGGCGCGAGGTCCGCGAGCGGCCCGGCCGCGCTCGGGAGGGACCGCAGCAACCTGCCCCGCCAGCGTCCGAACAGCAGCTCCTCGTGCGGGGCGCCCAACATCAGCAGGGCGGCGTGCAGTTCGGGTACGGGCGAGGGCCGCGGCGCGAACCGCACCCGCGCGAGATCATCCGCCGTGAAGTGGATCCGGATCATGTACATTCCCCCGCCGCGCGCCAGCTTTTCGGACCAGGCCGCAAGCTTCGCCTCGACATGGTGTCCGCCCCCACGATGCCGTTCATGACCCCTTACTTCACACCCGGTCGCCGTTCCCTGGCCAAGGGCGCCCTCGCCGGGGCTGCCACGATGCTGATCGGCAGCGACAGGGCCTCCGCCGCCTCCAGCGCCGCGCCGTTCCTGCGTCTGCCGGCTCCTGACGGGCCCTGCCCCGTCGGTGCGACGACCCTGCACCTCGTCGACCGCTCCCGCAACGACCCGTGGGAGCCCGAGATCGGCGTACGCGAAATCATGGTCACCGTCCTGCGGCCGGCCGCCCCCGGCCACGGCTTCCCGCGCGCTCCGCAGCTGACACCGGGCGCCGCCGCTCGCTTCGCCGGCCTCGCCCAGCGGATCCACCCGCAACTCCCGGGTTCCGGAGTCGACTGGGCGGCCACCCTCACGCATGCTCGGACCGGGGCCCCGCCCTTGCCGGGCCGGCGCCGCGTGCTCCTCTACAGCCCCGGCGGTGGCGACGCCCGCACGACGGGCAGCTCCCTCGCGGTGGACCTCGCCTCGCACGGCTGGACGGTCCTCACCGTCGATCATCCCGGGGACGCGAGCCAGGTGGAGTTCCCCGACGAGCGGCCCGGCCGCGAACGGGTCCGGTCCACCGCGCTGCACGGTCCGCCCGACGCGGCGGTCTTCCGCACCATGATCGACACCCGGGTCGCCGACCTCCGCTTCGTCCTCGATGCCCTCGGCCTCGACCGGGTCGGCGTCTACGGGCACTCCGCGGGCGGCACCGCGGCCGCGCAGGCGCTCCACGAGGACCGGCGGATCGCCGCCGCCGCCAACCTGGAGGGATATCTCGACCAGATGGACGGCGAACTCCTGCCCGTGGCCCGGCAGGGGACGGACCGGCCGCTGCTCCTGGTCGGCACCGACGGCTTCCGCGACGCCCGGCTCGACCGGTCCTGGGGAGCGCTCCTCGCCCATGCGGGCCCCGTTTCCCGGCGGCAGCTCGATGACGCCGAGCACTGGGTCTTCACCGACTACGCGTCCCTCGTCCCGCAGCTCCACAGGGCCGGCCTGATGACCGCCGCCGGGCGCGCCGCCATGGTCGGCCGGGCCGATCCGCGCATCGCGGTGCCCGCCGTGCGCGACCTCGTGCGGTCGTTCTTCGCCGGTCACCTGCCGAGCTGACGGCCCGCCCGAGCTCTCCCGCCCTCTGACGCTTCACCGCCATGCCACCCATTGAAGTTGAACTCAGATTCAAATACGGTGACCGGAGTCGGCCGCCGAGGCGGTCGTCGGACAGCCGTACGGGATGTGTGGGACGGAGACTTCGTGCAGATCAACGGCAAGGTCGCGATCGTCACGGGCGCGGCGGGAGGCATCGGCGCCGCGATCGCGCAGCGCCTTCTCGAGGAAGGAGCGCGCGGTGTCCTGCTGACGGACCTGGACGCCGCCCGCCTCGACGCGACGGCGAAGCGGCTCGCCGACGCCCATGCCGGGCGGGCCGCGGGAGTGGCCGCGGACGCCTCGTCGACGCAGGACCTGCGGCGCCTGATCGGTGCGGCCGAGGCGGAGTTCGGCCCCGTCGACCTCTACTTCGCAAATGCCGGAGTGGGCGGCGGCTCCGGGCTGGATGCGAGCGAGGAAGCGTGGTCCACCGCGCTCGACGTCAATGTCATGGCGCATGTGCGCGCGGCGAAGCTGCTCGTACCGGGGTGGGTCGAGCGCGGCGGAGGCTACTTCTTCAGCACCGCGTCGGCCGCGGGACTGCTCACGCAGATCGGCTCGGCCACCTACTCCGTCAGCAAGCACGCTGCGGTGGCCTTCGCCGAGTGGCTTTCGGTGACGTACGGGGATCAAGGTGTGCGGGTCAGCTGCCTGTGCCCGCAAGGCGTCGAGACCGGACTGCTCATGGCGGGGACGCGTTCGGCCGACCCCGTCGAACGTGCCGGTGCGCGTGCCGTACTGGACTCGGGGGAGCTGCTGCAACCCCTGGACGTCGCCGACCGCGTGCTGGCCGCCGTCGGCGACGAGCGGTTCCTGGTCCTGCCGCACGCGCAGGTGCTCGACTTCTACCGCCGCAAGGGCAGCGACTACGACCGATGGATACGCGGCATGCGGCGCTACCAGGAGGCAGTGAAGTGACCGGCACCCGCAACGCCGTCCTCTTCGACTTCGGCGGCGTTCTGACCACCAGCGTGGTCACCGCCTTCGAGGAGGTCGGGAGGCAGCTCGGCACCGACCCGCGGCTGCCTCTGCGGCTGCTGGGGACGGATGAGCGGAGCAGCACGCTCCTCGTGGCGCACGAGGAAGGGCGCATCGGTGAGCGGGAGTTCGAGGAGGGCTTCGCTGCACGCCTGCGTGCGCACGGCGTGACGGTGGAGGGCGAGGGCCTGGTGAGCCGGATGCAGGCGCTGCTGAGCCCCGACGCCGACATGATCGCCCTGGTGGCGGAGCTCCGGGCCGACGGCCACCGCGTCGGTCTGCTCTCCAACTCCCTCGGCGACGACTGCTATCGGGGCTTCGATCTGCCCGCCATGTTCGACGCCGTGACCGTCTCCCGCGACATCGGTGTACGCAAGCCGTCGCGCCGCGCGTACCAGGCGGCCTGCGAGCGGCTCGGTGTACGGCCCGAGGACACCGTGATGGTCGACGATCTCCAGCAGAACATCGCGGCCGCACACCGCATCGGCCTCTCGGGAGTCGTCCACCGGGAAGCGGCCACGACCGCACGCGAGCTGCGGGAGCTGCTGGCGCCGGCGGGCCGTCGGCCGGTGTCTTCGACCGAACAGTGAATCAGCGATCCGCGACCGTGGGAGGACCCGTGTTCGAAACGTCCGACAGGGCCAAGGAGTACCAGGACAAGCTGCTCGCCTTCATGGACGAGCACATCTACCCCGCCGAGCCCCTCTACGAGGCGCAGATGGCCGCGTCGGGGGACCCGCACTTCCACCCGCCGATCCTCGAAGAGCTCAAGACCGAGGCACGCAAGCAGGGCCTGTGGAACCTCTTCCACCCGCACCCCGAGTGGGGCCCCGGTCTCACCAACCTCGAATACGCGCCGCTCGCCGAAATCATGGGACGCAGCGCGCACTTGGCGCCCGAGGCCACCAACTGCAACGCCCCCGATACCGGCAACATGGAGGTCCTCACCCTCTTCGGCACCGAGGAGCACAAGGAGAAGTGGCTGAAGCCCCTGCTCGCCGGTGAGATCGCCTCGGCGTTCGCGATGACCGAGCCGGCGGCCGCCAGTTCCGATGCCCGCAACATCCAGATGCGGATGGAGCGCGACGGCGACAGTTACGTCCTGCACGGGCGCAAGTGGTGGACCTCCAACGCCCTCCACAAGAACTGCAAGGTCCTCATCGTCATGGGCAAGACCGACCCGGAGGGCCCCAGCCACCGACAGCAGAGCATGATGGTGGTCCCGCTCGACACCCCGGGCGTCACCGTCCTGCGCAATCTGCCGGTGTTCGGCTACCAGGACCGCGAGGGCCACGCGGAGGTGCTCTTCGAGGACGTCCGCGTACCGGCGACGGCCCTGCTCGCCGGCGAGGGCGACGGTTTCATGATCAGTCAGGCACGGCTCGGGCCGGGCCGCATCCACCACTGCATGCGTTCCATCGGCATGGCCGAGCGTGCTCTCGATCTCATGATCGACCGCGCGCAGGCACGGACGACGTTCGGGGCGCCCCTCGCCGACCGGGCCAACATCCAGGACTGGATCGCCGAGGCACGCATCGAGATCGACATGGCGCGTCTGCTCACCCTGAAGGCCGCCTACCTGATGGACACCGTCGGCAACAAGGAGGCCCGCACCGAGATCGCCGCGATCAAGGTCGCCGCTCCCGAGGTCGCGCTGAAGGTGATCGACCGCGCCATCCAGGTCCACGGGGGCGGCGGCGTCTCCGACGACTTCCCGCTCGCCAGCATGTACGCCCACCTGCGCACCCTGCGCCTGGCCGACGGCCCGGACGAGGTCCACAAGCGGACCATCGCGCTACGCGAACTGCGCCGGCGCGACGCCAACTGGGGGAGGGCGTGACCAGCCCGTGAGGAGGGCGAAGAGGTCATAGCCCGAGCCACCTGCCCAGCGCCCTCGCGCTGGGCAGGATGAGCGCATGACCATGGACGAGAACGCCCGCTTCTCCCTGCCGCGGGGCGCGACGGGCTTTTTCCGACCCGAGGACGGCCCGCTGCCGGAGACCGACCGGCGAACCTTCCACACCGGGCTGTACGCGGCCGCCCGCCTCGCCGGCGGGACGGTGGGGGAGGGGGAGCACAGGGCGTACCCCCGTACCTTCCGCACCGCGTTGTGCGCGGGCCAACGCCTGGACCAATCAGCTCTATGTCGTCAACCTCAACGCCGCCGACCCGGCCGGTGTCGGGGCCAGTGCCATCGTCGACCCCGAGGGGGTCGTCCGTCAGCAGGCGGGCTCCGGCGAGGAGGTGCTGGTCGGCGTCCTCGATCTCGACACCGTCACCCGAGTCCGCACCTACGGATCCGCCGGCATCAACCGCCCCTGGTCCCAGCTCGCCCGCTACGGCGACCGGATCGGACTGCCCATGTACGGAGGGACGTTCCAGCCGACGTCGTGGAGCGGCTGAGCCGGGACGGGGCCCGGCTCACCGTCGAGGCTCCACCGGTCCCCGCCGAGGAGACGGCCCTTCCGGTCCGCTGCGGCTGCGCGGTCATCTACGGTGAGCGGATGACCGATCCTTGGAAGGCGACCGACGCCGGTGTCCTGCGGTTTCCCTCCGGGCGTCTCGTGAGGGGGCGGGGGCTGCGGCGACCGTTGCCGGACGGGCCGGTGCCCACCTTCGCCGTCCATCTGCTCGGTGAGCGTCCGCCCGAAGTCCCCTGGGAGGAACGGTGGTTGCGCTGGCCGGACTTCTGGCTTCCCAGGAGCCGTGAGGAGGCCCGGGCCGTCTTCCGTGAGGCGTGGGAGCTGGCCGACGCCGAGCGTGTCGAGATCGCCTGCGCCGGTGGCCGGGGCCGAACCGGCACGGCCCTGGCCTGCCTCGCTGTGCTGGACGGCGTACCGGCCGCCCGGGCCGTGGAGTTCGTACGCGAGAACTATCACCCTCGTGCCGTCGAAACCCCCTGGCAGCGGCGGTACGTCCGCCACTTCACGGCCTGACAGCGGCCACCTCCGGCAGCCGGTTGCCCTTGGACGCGGTGAGGTTTGACGCCGCCGCTCCTCGTGGCGGGTTTCAATCGGCCGGAAACGGCAATCCGCTTGTCATGTCCAGACGTACTCGTAGTGGCAAAGGCGAAGCAGCGAAGGTCATCGTCGTCATCGCGGACCTCACCGCGGTGATCCTCGGGCTCTGGATCCTCTTCGCCCTCCTCGACGCAAATCGCGCGAACGACCTGGTCAGCTGGGTGCAGTCGGCAGCCGGTTGGCTGGCCGGATGGTCCCATGACCTGTTCACGATGGACCCGGACTGGCTTCGGACCGTGCTCAACTACGGTCTGCCCGCCGTGGTCTACGTCCTCATCGGACACGCCCTCGCCGCCCGGGTGCGTGCCGCGGCCTGATCATGGCCGTGGCCTGATCTGAGCGGCGGGACGTCCTGTGCGGGCGGCGACGCCCCTGCGGTCCAAGCGCGGGCCGGTGCTTTCGTGTCGACGGTCCGCGCTCGGCTCGCGCGAGGGCGGCCCGCTCAGCTGTCCATGAGGCCGACGAACATCGTCCGGTGCAGGATCTCGACGTGGCGCTGGGCGATGCGGGCCGCGGCGGTGGCATCACGCCTGCGGATGGCGGCAATCAGTTCGCGGTGTTCGTGGTTGGAGTCGCGGAGGGTCTCCACCGGATACGGCAGGTAGTAGCGATAGAGGTCGTGGAGCACCTCGGTGTAGGGCTCCACGATCGACGAGAGGCCGGTGGCGGCGGCCAGCGCGAGGTGGAAGCGTTCGTCGCAACGGTGGAACTCCGCCCATCCGTCAATGCCGTCCATCTCCTCGACCAGGGCATCCAGGCTTCCCAGTGCGGCGTCGTCGGCGTGGCCGGAGGCCAGATGCGCGATGCCGCATTCCAGGGCGAGCCGGTGGTCGATCAATTGGTGCACCGTGACGGCGGTGGCATCGGACCGGTAGGCGGCGGTTGCCTCGACCGCGCCCTTGGGAGGGCGGAGGGCGACGAGGGTCCCGCCGTTGCGGCCCCGGCGACGCTCCAGCACGCCCTCCTTGTCCAGGGAGACCAGCGCGCGGCGCACCGTGATCTCGCTGACGCCCAGCGCCTCGGCGATCTGCCCGGTGGCCGGCAGCCGCTCGCCGGGCGCCAGCAGTCCGAGGTCGACGGCCAGGGCTATCCGGGCACGCACCGTCTCCAGGGCCGACAACTGTCGAATGCCCTTCAGCGGCGGGGCGTTGAGAGCCATGGAACTCCCGGGCTCGGCGTCCGCCGGAGCCGGGGGAGAGGCGACGCCGGTGGCTGCAGAAGGCGCCGGAGGCGGTGCCGTGCCCGGCGTGGGCGGGTCGCTGGGTCCAGGCATGACGCCACTCTAGCCGCTGCTCAGAAAAACAGCTCATCTTGAGCACTCTTGTTTAACTGCTCATCCTGCTCTAATTTCGGTGCACCCGATATGAAGCAGGTGGCTGCACGTGTCCCGTCCCCTCCCCATCGCCCTCGTCCAGGCGCCGCCGCGCCCGGCAGGGACACCCGTGTCCGGCTTCGCCGAGGAAGCGGAGGCCGTTCTGCGGCGCTTTCCGCAGACCCGGCTGATGGTCTTCCCCGAGCTGCACCTGTGCGGGATCGACGAGGCGGAGGACGCGGACCGGCAGCTCCAGGAGGCCGCGGTGCCGCTGGACGGCCGCCGCGTCGTCGAGCTGGGCAGCCTCGCCCGCGACCTGGGCGTCTGGCTGCTGCCCGGCAGCATCTGCGAGCGCGGGCCGGCGGGGGAGCTGTACAACACCGCGTTGGCCTTCTCCCCGGACGGCGAACTGGCGGCCTCGTACCGGAAGGTCTTTCCGTGGCGCCCGCGCGAGCCGTACGTCCCAGGTGACCGTTTCGTGGTCTTCGACATCCCCGGAACGGGACGGGTCGGATTCTCCATCTGCTATGACGCCTGGTTCCCGGAAGTCGCACGTCATCTGGCGTGGATGGGGGCGGAGGTCATCGTCAACCCGGTCATGACCACCACCTCGGACCGGGCCCAGGAACTGGTCCTCGCCCGGGCCAACGCCATCGTCAACCAGGTCTTCGTGGTGAGTGTGAACACCGCGGGCCCACCGGGGACGGGCCGCAGCCTGGTCGTCGACCCGGAGGGCCTGGTCCGTACCGAGGCGCCGGGCGACGGCGCCACCGTGCTGACCGACGTGCTCGACCTGGACCATGTCACCCGGGCGCGGACCTACGGCACGGCCGGGCTCAGCCGCATGTGGGCGCAGTTCACGGACGCCGACACCCCGATCGACCTCCCCCTGTACGGCGGCCGGATCGATCCCCGGCGCTGGCACCCCGGCCAGGGAGGCACGACCCCTTCCTGAGGCGCGGCGCTACCCGCCGCCCCCGTCCCTTCCCCGTTCCCTTCTCGTCCCCGGAGTCTCGAATGGATCACCTCCCCGCCCCGCAGCTGGCACGGGAGCTCAACCTCAGAAGCGTCGTCCTGTTCGGCGTGGCACTCATGACGCCGATGATCGTGCTCGGCACCTTCGGTGTGGTCGCGGGCGACACCGGTGGCGCGGTCCCCACGGCCTACCTGCTGGCTCTGGCGGCGATGCTCTTCACCGCACACAGTTACGGCAAGATGGCCGCCGCGCACCCGGTAGCCGGCTCCGCGTACACCTATGTCCGGCGGGCGATCGACTCCCGGGTGGGCTTCCTGGTCGGCTGGGCAACGCTGTTGGACTACTTCTTCCTCCCCATGGTCATCTGGCTGATCGGCGGCGCCTATCTGCAGGCGCAGTTCCCCGGGGTCCCGCTCTGGGTGTGGATCATCGGCTTCATCGGCGTGACCACGGGGCTGAACCTTCGCGGCATCAAGACCGCGGAGCGGGCCAACGACCTGCTGATGATCTTCCAGCTGCTGGTGATCGGGATATTCGTCCTGCTCTCGCTGCGGCACGTCTTCCACCTCGGCGGGGCCGGTGCCCTCGCCTCCACCGCGCCCTTCGCCAACAACGCCACGACGCTGGCGGGCATCTCCGCAGGCGCCGCCCTCGCCGCGTACTCCTTCCTGGGATTCGACGCCGTCACCACGCTCACCGAGGAGACCGTCGACCCGAAGCGGACCATGCCGCGAGCGATCATGCTGACGGCCCTCATCGGCGGCGCCGTCTTCGTGACCGTCGCCTACGCCACACAACTGGTGCACCCGGGCGGCGACTTCGACGACCCCAACTCGGCGGCGTTCGAGATCGCCAAGACCATCGGCGGCGACGTGTTCTCGTCCGTCTTCCTCGCCGGTCTGGTCGTGGCCCAATTCGCCTCCGGGATCGCCGCTCAGGCCAGTGCCTCACGACTGCTGTACGCCATGGGCCGGGACTCCGTCCTGCCGCGCCGCATCTTCGGGTACCTCCACCCCCGCTACCGCACCCCCGCCCTGAACATCCTGCTCACCGGAGTCGTGGGGCTGATCGCCGTGCGGATGGACGTGGCGACCTCCACCTCCTTCATCAACTTCGGCGCCTTCACGGCCTTCACCTTCGTCAACGTCAGCGTCATCGCCACCTACCTGCGGCGCCGCCGGGCCGGCGAACGCCCCCACCGCCTCACCCACGTCGTCGCACCCGCCATCGGCGCCGCGGTCGACGTCTGGCTCCTCGCCCATCTCGACGGCAAGGCCCTCACCCTCGGCGTCATCTGGCTGGCCCTGGGCATCGGCTACCTCGCCTACCTCACCAAGGGCTTCCGCGTCGCGCCCCCGGTGATGGCCTTCACGGAGGAGGAGCCCGCCGCCAAGACCGGGTGAGCGGGGAGCGCGAGCCCGGCCGGATTCATCGCCGGGGCCGTGCAGAGGCCACGTCGCGCACGGGTCGGGCTCCTCACTCGGGCGCGGAGGGCAGCGCGGCCCGGTAGTCGGGGAGGGCAAGCGTGCTGACCTTCCGCCCCTCCCTGAGCATCCAGTTCAGGATCGCGCGCCTGCTCATCAGGCCGTTGCGGACGCGGATGCCGGTCGCGGTGGCGGGGGCGAGGAACTTGCCCGTGCGGTCGCCACCCTTCTGGCAGCCCTGGACGTAGGCGCGCATCGTGTTCTCGTACCGGGTGAAGGCCGCGCGGTGATCTCCACCGGCCAGCGCGAGTTCGCCGGCAAGGACGTAGGCGGCCACCACGCCGGTCCCCGTGCCCATGCCGCCGATGGTGGCGCCGCAGGCGGCATCCCCCACCAGGCAGATCCGCCCCTTGGACCAACTCGGCACGTCGGCCCGGCTGATCGAATCGAAGTAGAGCTCCGGTGCCTGCCGGAGCGAATCGAGGAGCCGTGGCACCTCCCAGCCGAGCCCGGCGAAGGCCGCGCCGATCAGGGCCTTCTGCCGGTCGGGGTCATGGCGGTCGTACGTGAGCTGAGGGGAGGCGAAGAGGAAGAAGGCGCCGGCTTTCGCCGCGTCCCGGGGGTCGCCGCCCACGCTCGCGAGCCTGCCCGGCGTGTTGAAACCGACCGAACCCCGCCCGAATCCCCGGTAGTTGGGCAGCTGCCAGGTGGCCGCGTAATAGCCGAGATGACGGACGAACCCCTCCTCCGGGCCGAAGGCGAGCCGGCGCACCTGGGAATGCAGCCCGTCGGCTCCGATCACGAGATCGAACTCCCGAGGCGCTGCGCTCCGGAAGGTGACCTGGACGCCCCCTGCGGTCTCGGTGAGGCCGGTGATCGAGTCGCCGAAGAGGTATTCGGTGTGCGGGAGGCTGTGTTCGTGGAGCACCCGCGCCAGGTCGCCGCGGGGAACCTCCACATCGCCGCCCGCGAACTCGGGTGGCAGGCCGAGCAGTTGTCGCCCGCGATCGTCGACGAAACGCATCGGGCTGCCTCCGGTCCGTATCCGGCGCAGCTGCGCGAGCACGCCCATCCGCTCCAGCACGGTCAGATGCGTCTCGCCGCGGAAGTCGACGGCCTGACCGCCGCCCCGTAAGGCGGGTGCCAGCTCGACCACGGTGGGCTCGAATCCGTAGCGGCCGAGCCAGTGCGCCAGCGCGGGCCCCGCGATGCTCGCACCGGAGATCAGGACTCTCCTCATGGGTGTCACTCCACTTCCTGGAACTGTGTCCGATGGACACTAATTATTATGTGTACCGTAGACACAGTTTTGCTGCCCGGCAAGACCGGAGACGGGAGCGGAGAGCATGAGCGACGAGCGCAGCGCGGGAGTGCGGCTGCTGTGGGGCCCGCACCCGAAGCCCTCCCGGGGGCCCAAACCGACCCTCAGCCTGGAACGCATCGCTCGAGCCGGCGTCGATGTCGCCGAGGCGGAGGGGCTTGCCGCCGTTTCCATGCAACGGGTCGCCGGGCTGCTCGACGTCACCAAAATGGCGCTCTACCGGTACGTGCCCGGCAAGTCCGAGCTGGTGGCACTGATGGTGGAGACCGCGATCGGTGAGGGCCCGCCGCCGGACGGGCCGCGCCCGGGCTGGCGGGAGCAACTCGGCGCGTGGGCACGCGAACTGGCAGCCGTATTCCACCGTCACCCATGGCTGCTGGACGCCACCGTCGGCCCGAGGATCCTTGGGCCCAGGGAGCTCGCCTGGACGGAACGCGCCATCGCCGCGCTGGAGGGGACCGGTCTGTCAGGAGCGGAACGGATGGACGCGGTCGTCCTGCTGGTCGGCCATGTGCGGGGAATCGCCCAACAAGCCCATGCCGCCGGGCCGGTGGGGCACCCCGAAGCGCAGTTCAGTGCCGCTCTCGGTGAACTCATGGAGGCGCACGGCGAGCACTACCCCGCCCTTGCCGCAGCCCTGACCTCGGTGGCCCAGGACGGTGGGCAGGACCAGGCATTGGAGTTCGGACTGCAACGCATCCTGGACGGATTGGGCCTGCTCGTCGCCGAGCGCTCGGGCTAGCCGTGTAAGACGTTGTTTCACTTGGTGAGTCGGCGGTAGCAGATGAGGGTTGCGGCTATGCCGACGAAGGCGAGGAAGTGCTCAGGCTTGCGTTCGTAGCGCCGGTGGAGGCGTCGGCAGCCGGCCAGCCAGGACACCGTTCTCTCAACCACCCAGCGGTGGCGACCGAGCCGCTGTGAGGGCTCGACACCTTTGCGGGCGATGCGATGAATGATTCCGCGCTCGCGGAGCCATCGCCGCAGGTGGTCGTAGTCGTAGCCCTTGTCGGCGTGCAACTTGGCAGGACGTCTGCGCCGGGGACCGCGCCGGGAGCGGATGGGCGGGATGCCTCGCACGAGCGGTGGCAGGCCGAGACTGTCGTGCATGTTGGCGCCGGAGATCCCCAGCGACAGCGGCAGTCCGTTCCGGTCGGTGACCAGGTG
>NZ_JBICZL010000017.1:0-139389 GCF_043201875.1 Streptomyces sp. NPDC048248 | reverse complement strand
GGCCTCCGCGGGCTCCGCGGCCCCGGCGGCCGGCCCGCCCCCCCCCCCCCGCCCCGCCCCGCCCCCCACCCCCCCCCCCCCCCCCCCCCCCGCCCCCCCCACCCCCCCCCCCCCCCCCCCCCCCCACCGGCCCCTTTGCGTAGCTTCTCCCTGCAGGTGGCGGCGAGTCCGCCGCGCCAAGGACGCCGATATGGGAGGACGGGGGTGCACTCGTGCGCATCGGACTGCTCACCGAGGGTGGTTATCCGTATGCATCCGGTGAGTCGCGCGTGTGGTGCGACCGGCTCGTGCGCGGGCTCACCGGCCATGAATTCGAGATCTACGCCCTGAGCACCGACCCCCGCCAGGTGGCCCGCGGCCGGGTCGAACTGCCCCCGCACGTCAGGCTGGTGAGCAGTGCGCCGTTGTGGGGCGAGTTCCCCGAGGAGCACCGCAGACATCCCGAGGAGCGTCGCGGTCGCGGCGCGGGCCGGCGCCAACGCCGTGCCTTCGCCGAGCACTTCGGCAACCTCACCTCGGCGTTCATCCCGGCGCACACTCCGGCCGCCACCGGCGGCACGCAGCCCGCCACCGACTCCGCGAACGGGCAGGCGGACCGTTTCGCCACCGGTCTCTACGGGCTCGCCGACCTGGCCCGTGAACACGGCGGACTCCCCGCACTGCTCCGCTCCGAGGAAGCCGTGCGCCTCCTGGAGCGCGCCTGCCGGGCTCCCCGCGGGCTGCCCGCCGCCCAGGGCGCACAGATCCAGGACCTGCTGGCTGTCACCGAGCAGCTCGAAATCGCCCTGCGCCCGCTGTCGCTCGACTGGTACGGCGACGACGGCTGCGATGACGACCGCGGCCGGGGGCTCTGCGGTGTGGAACTCTGCCACGCCACCTCCGGCGGGGCGGCAGCCCTTCCCGGCCTGTTGGCCAAACGCTTCTTCGGCACCCCGCTGCTGGTCACCGAGTACGGCGTGCGGCTGCGGGAGCACTACCTCGCGCGCGCCGCCTCCCCTCTTACCGCTCCCGTGCGCGCCCTGCTGGCCGCCTTCCAGGGGGCTTTGGCCGCCGAGACCTACGCCCAGGCGGCGCTGATCACGCCGGGCAACACCCATGCCAGGCGCTGGCAGGAGCGATGCGGCGCCGACCGGGCAAGGCTGCGCACGGTCCACCCCGGCATGGACGCCCGCCGTTTCGCCGCCCTCCCGGACGCCGCGGCCGACGAATCCAAGACCCTGGTGTGGGTCGGCGCCATCGAACCCGCCAAGGACATCGTCGCCCTGCTGCACGCCTTCGCCGAGATCCGCAAGGCCGAGCCGGACGCCACGCTGCGGATCATCGGCGGGCCGGGCCGCGATCCGCAGGCCCCCGGCTATCTCGCGCACTGCCGGGCCCTGGCCGCCCAGCTCTTCCCCGACGAGGCCGCCGACGCGCGCACCGTCGGCGAGAACCCCGTCAGCTTCGAGGAGGTCGGCAGCCCGGAGGTGCCGACCCCGGAGGACGCCTACGCGTCCGGTGCGGTGGTGGTCCTCTCCAGTGTCATCGAGGGTTTTCCCCGTTCCCTGGTCGAGGCGATGTTCTGCGGCCGCGCCACGGTCTCGACCGACGTCGGCGCGGTCTGCGAGGCCATCGGCGGCACCGGTCTTGTGGTCCCGCCGCGCAACCCCAGGGCCCTCGCCGACGCCTGCCGCGCGCTGCTCGCGGACCCGGCCCGCAGGGCCCGGCTCGGCGCCGCGGCCCGAGCGCGGGCACTGGAGCTGTTCACCGTCGAGCAGAACATCGCGGCATTTCGTGGCATCTACCTGGAACTGATGTCGCGCGCTCCCGGCCGCGCGGGGGAGCCCGGCGCGCTGGACGCCCACGGCGTACCGCACCCCTTCGCCCGGCCCGCGGAGTCCCACGTCCCCGGCCGCTGGGCCGCGCCCGGTGCGGCCACCCGCGCCGCGTCGGCCGGGCGCACACCGAGCTGGGCGACGCCGGAGGCGGAGCGCGTGGCGGTGCAGACGCTACGGGCGACCGCGGAGCAGGCGGGCGGGGGAGCGGTGCCGTCCGCGAGAGCGGCGGAGCCGCTGGGCGCGTACGGCGAGGCCGGTGCGTACGGCGAGGCCGGCGCGGGCCCTGCCGACGGCGGGGCAGCGAGGCGTGCGGGGGCCGGTCAGGCCGCCGACGGTTCGCGGGACGGCGCCGGCTTCTCGCTCGACGACTTCGAGGGGGACGCCCCCGCCGGCGTGCCGGTCGGCGCCTGCGGCTTCCCGGCGCCCGGGCGAACGGCGGGCCCATGAGCGGACGCGAGGAGCCACGGGCCGCGCACAGGCCGAGCCGATACCGGCCCGGCGCGGCGGACGACGAACAAAGACCCCAGAGGCGATGAGGCGGACGTGGTGAACGTGATGGACATGACGGTGGTGACGGGCGTGCTGGACGTGGTGTGCGCTGTGGGCGTGATCGGCGTGGCGTTGGCGACGGGTATGACGGATGTGGCGCACGGCAATCGCAGAGACGCCGGCCGGGCCGCCCTCCCCGTCTGCACCAGAGTCCGCCCGACCCTGGCCGGCCGCATGCGCCCGGCGGCCCGCCCGGCGCGGCGCCGCGCCGCCCTCTCCTGTTCGGCCCACGCCGCCCGTGCCCAGGCCGCAGAAAGAGGAGACACGGCATGACCGCGCCCCGCACACAGCGCCCCGCGCCCGGCGACGGCCCCCTCACCTCCCGGAGCCATGGCGCCCCGGACGGCCGGTCCGCCGCCCTGATCGACACGGACGACCGGCCCGCCACACGCACGGCCGACCGGGACGGTCAGCAGGCCGCGGCGCCCACCCCTCCACCGGTCACCCGCAAGGAAGCCGCCGCGCGCCCGCCCCGCCGCGGCCCCGCCGACCCCGTCAGGGCCCTGATGCACCGCCACCAGGACCTGTGCGCACGCGCCGTCGACGCCCTGGAGATCGCCGCCGGCCTGGAGGCCCACGGCGTCACCGACCGCACGGCCGCACGCTGCCGGCACCGCGACGTCTTCTCCCTCGCCGAAGAGCTCTACGCCCGGGTCCCGCGCGCAGAGCCCGCCCCTCTCGCCGCGCCCCTCCCGGAGCCCGCCACCCGCTCCCACAGCGTGCGCGCGGTACTGCACCTGCTGCCCGGCGCGGTCTCGGTCGCTGCCGTCGCCGCCCTCGCCTCCGCAGCCCCCACCACCTGGTGGACCCGGCCCGCGGTCGCCCTCGCCGGCGTCGTCCTGGTCGCCCTCGCGGTGCGGCTGAGCGTACGGTCCGGTCCCCTGCGGGCGCGTCGGCACGGCAGCTCCGCGACACCGTGGATCTGCTGGACCGCCGGCTACGCCCTCTGCGGCGACTGGCTGCTGACGGAACTGCTGGCCGGCGGCCCCGACCTGCCGCACGCACACCCCCGCCCCGCCGTCGCCACCGCCGTGGCACTGGCCTTCGCGGTCGCCCCCGCGGCCTGGTGCGCCCGCTTCTTCGCGGTACGCGGCAGACGCGGCCTCGCCACCAGCCGCGGACTCGGCGAACTCGCCGCACGGGTACGGCCGTTGCTGCTCGGCGCCACCGGACTCTTCGTCACGGCACAGGTCGCGCTGCTCGTCGGCACGGGACTGCTCCTCGGCGACGTCGGCGCGAGGGAGACCGCCGCGGCCACGGCCCTGGGCGTGCTGCTCTTCCTCGCCCGGCTGCTGACCGTGCACGGCTTCCGCGACGCCGCCGCGGCGGGACTCGCCTCGGCCGCGGCCCTGGAAGCACTCGCCCTGGCCACCGTCCTCACCGCCCGGCTCCCCGGCCTCACCCCGCTCGGCCGCCCGGTGGAGGCGCTGACCACGGCGGCGGGACCGGCCGCCGTCCCCGCCCTGGCCTGCACCGCCGCCGCACTCGGCCTGCTCCTGTACGGCCTGCGCGCGCTGACCGGAGCGTGGGCGCACTCGCCCGCCCCGGCAGCGGAGGCGGACCGGCCGTGACCCTCGGGATACCCCTCGGCCCGCACACCGCCGCAGCACCCCGCACGGACCGCCCCCACGGGCCCCCGCACCACGCACCACTCCCGAAACGGCGCCCCGCCTCCGCCGCTTCGCCCCCTTCGCCGCAGACCCCACCCCCCACGTGGCCGCCCCCAGGGCGGACGCGGAACCCGCGGCCGAAGCCGACGCACCACTTCCCATCCGCCATAGGAGCGCGACACATGAACGTCCACCCGACCACACGCCACGGGCACCGGGGGGTTGCACGATGAGGGTGCTGCTCATCGGCGCGAACGGCTACCTCGGCCGCTACGTCGCCGACCGTCTGCTCGCCGACCCGGCCGTCCAGCTCACCGCCCTCGGGCGGGGCGACGACGCCGACGTCCGCTTCGACCTGGCCACCGGCAGCCCCGGCGCGCTCACCCGCTTCCTCGACGCCGTCCACCCCGGCGTCGTCGTCAACTGCGCGGGCGCCACCCGGGGCGGCGCCCGCGACCTGACCCGGCACAACACCGTCGCGGTCGCCACCATCTGCGAGTCGCTGCGCCGCAGCGGCTGCGGCGCCCGACTCGTCCACCTGGGCTGCGCCTCCGAATACGGGCCCTCGCAGCCCGGCTCCTCCACCGCGGAGGACGCCGTGCCCCGCCCCGGAGGGCCGTACGGCGTGAGCAAACTGGCCGCCACCGAGCTGGTCCTGGGCTCCGGCCTCGACGCCGTCGTGCTGCGGGTCTTCTCACCGGTCGGCCCCGGCACCCCGGCCGGCTCACCCCTCGGCCGGCTCGCCGAGGCAATGCGCCGCGCCATGCAGGCCAACGACAGCGAGCTGAAACTCGGCGGCCTCGGGGTCCAGCGGGACTTCGTCGACGTCCGCGACATCGCCCGCGCCGTGCACGCCGCCTCGCTCTCCGCGGCGCAGGGCGTCGTCAACATCGGCACCGGCCGCGCCGTACGGCTGCGCGAGGCCGCGTCCGTCCTCGCCCGCGTCGCCGGCTTCGCCGGCTCGCTGCACGAACTCGACTCCCCGCCCGCGCGCCTGGTCATCCCCGGCCCGTCCGCCGAACACCCGGCCGGCGCGCCGCCCGCCACCTACCCCTACCCCGACGGCTGCGGCACCTGGCAGCAGGCGGACGTGCGCACCGCACGCGACCGGCTCGGCTGGCGCCCGCGGATCGGCCTCGAGGAGTCCCTCGCCGACATCTGGATGGAGGCCGCATGTCGTATCTGAGCACCCCCGCGGACACCACCCGCGCCCCGACCGGCGCAGGGCCGCTCGGCGTCGGGGTGCCGGGCTTCGCCCACCCGCTGCTCGCGCCCACCGAATGGGCCGAACTGCTCCGCTGCTCACGCGGGTTCGTACTGCCGCCGGAGCCTCTGCGGGACCGGCCGGGCCACGGCTACGTCCCGGTGGCGCCGGTGCACTGGGCGGTGCTCAACGTCTCCAACGGCCCCGGCGCACGCCCCGACCCGCACTGCATGCCCGCCGCCGCGCGCCTGCGCGAGACGGGTGTCCGGCTGCTGGGACACCTCGACACGGGGCGTGGCGCGCGCCCCTTCGGCGAGCTGATCTCCGACGCCCACCGCTACCTGGAGTGGTACAAGGTCGACGGCTTCTGGATGGACCGCTGTCCCACGGACCGGACACTGCTGCCCCAGACCCGGCGGATCGCCACCACCCTGCGCACGCTCCTCGACGACTCCTACCTCGTCTTCGGGCACGGCTCGCACCCGTTCCCCGGCTATGCCGAGTCCGCCGATCAGCTGGTCACCTTCACCGGCGCGTGGGCCGACTACCGCTGGTCACAGGTGGCCGAGTGGACCGCCGACTACCCGCCGGAGCGGTTCTGCCACCTGGTCCACGGCGTGCCGCGGACGCATCTGGACGAAGCGCTGCGGATCGCGCGCTGGCAGGGCGCCGGCACGGTGTACTTCACCGACCGCCGTGACCAGGGCGGAAATGCCTGGGAGTCGCTGCCCGGCTACTGGGACGAATTCGTCTCGCGCATCGGACCGGGTGTCTCGGAATGAAGAAGGGCGTGGCAGTGTTACGGGAAGAACCATCGTATTGAGATCGACCAATCCCTTGTTGAGGTCTTCTGTGTCGCTGCCACCCCTGGTCGAGCCAGCTACTGAGCTCACCGTCGACGAGGTCCGCAGGTACTCCCGCCACCTGATCATCCCGGACGTCGGGATGGACGGGCAGAAGCGGCTGAAGAACGCCAAGGTGCTGTGCGTCGGCGCCGGTGGCCTGGGCTCGCCCGCGCTGATGTATCTGGCCGCGGCCGGCGTCGGCACGCTGGGCATCGTGGAGTTCGACGAGGTCGACGAGTCGAACCTGCAGCGCCAGATCATCCACAGCCAGGCCGACATCGGCCGTGGCAAGGCCGTGTCCGCCAAGGACACCGTGCTGGGCATCAACCCGCACGTCACGGTCAATCTGCACGAAGAGCGGCTGGACTCCACGAACGTCATGGAGATCTTCGCCGACTACGACCTGATCGTGGACGGCACGGACAACTTCGCCACCCGCTACCTGGTCAATGACGCCTGTGTGCTGCTGAACAAGCCGTACGTCTGGGGCTCGATCTACCGCTTCGACGGCCAGGCGTCGGTGTTCTGGAGCGAGCACGGCCCCTGCTACCGCTGCCTGTACCCGGAGCCCCCGCCGCCCGGCATGGTCCCCTCCTGCGCCGAGGGCGGCGTGCTGGGTGTGCTGTGCGCGTCCATCGGCTCCATCCAGGTCAACGAGGCCATCAAGCTCCTCGCGGGCATCGGCGACCCGCTCGTCGGCCGCCTGATGATCTACGACGCGCTGGAGATGACCTACCGGCAGGTCAAGGTCCGCAAGGACCCCGACTGCGCGGTCTGCGGTGAGAACCCGACCGTCACCGAGCTCATCGACTACGAGGCCTTCTGCGGCGTCGTGTCCGAGGAGGCCCAGGAGGCGGCGGCGGGCTCGACGATCACTCCCAAGCAGCTCAAGGAGTGGATCGACGCCGACGAGAAGATCGACATCATCGACGTCCGCGAGCCGAACGAGTACGAGATCGTCTCGATCCCGGGCGCCCGGCTGATCCCGAAGAACGAGTTCCTGATGGGCACCGCCCTCCAGGACCTCCCGCAGGACCGGAAGATCGTCCTGCACTGCAAGACCGGCGTCCGCTCCGCGGAGGTCCTGGCGGTCCTGAAGTCCGCCGGCTTCGCCGACGCGGTCCATGTCGGTGGCGGCGTCATCGGCTGGGTCAACACCGTCGAGCCGGAGAAGCCGATCTACTGATCGCTTCGCTGAAGCGGGCTGCGACTCCTGGTCGCAGCCCGCTTTTTGCTGCCTGGATGCCGTTGGCGGCGGTCATCGCCGGAGGGTGCGGCGGGTGGCTCCGGCCTCGCTGTCCCGCTCCGGCGCCGGCTGGCAGGCAGGCAGCACATCGAGCCAGTCCTCCACGGTGGCGCGGGCGAAGCCTGCCCAGGCGCCATCGGGCTCGACGAGGGAGCGGGCGTACGCCTCGGCCCACAGCCGCAGCAGCGGGCGGTGTTCGCCGGCGGCGAGCCACGCCCAGATCTGGTCGACCGCCGGAGCCAGGCCGACCGGCCCGTCGGCCTGCCTGTTGTGGTCCAAGATCGCCAGCTCATCGGTGCGGGCGCGGGCCAGCAGTGCCCGCACCAGGCCGTCCTTGTTGCCGAACAGGAACATCAGCACCCGGGTGCCGGAGCCGATGGCCTCGGCCAGCGGGCGCCAGGACAGGTCGGACAGGCCGTGGGTGAGCGCGTACCGGTAGGCGGCCTCCAGCAGCTCGACCTGCCGCGCGGACGGCGCTGGCGGTTTCGGTGGCATGCGCCTGGCCTAAAACAACTGACACAGTCGTGTCAGTGGCCGATTTGTGAGCACGAGGAACCGGAGGGTCATCATGTCGAGTCGAGGCCGGCACCCGCACGTCCTCGTGCGCCGGGCCGACCGCCCGGGAGATCTGGGCTGGGCGGTGATGGCCCACGGAGAGATCTACCGCCAACAGTTCGGCTGGGACGCCGAGTTCGAGGCGCTCGTGGCGAAGATCGTCGGCGAGTACGGCACGAAGCACGACCCGGCCACCGAGGCGGCCTGGATCGCCGAGGTGGACGGCGAGCGTGCGGGCTGCATTTTCCTGGTCGCCGGTGACGAACCAGGGGTGGCCAAGCTGCGGATTCTGCTCGTCGCACCGGCTGCCAGGGGCCTCGGGCTCGGCACCCGCCTTGTCGAGGAGTGCCTGACCTTCGCTCGCGGGGCCGGCTACCGGCAGGTGACGCTGTGGACCAACGACGTGTTGGTGTCCGCGCGCAAGATCTACGAGAGCTTCGGTTTCACCCTCGCCGACGAGGAGCACCACCACAGCTTCGGTCACGATCTCGTCGGCCAGAACTGGACCCTCGACCTGAACGACTCTCCGGCCGAGGGCTGAGTGCAGCGGAGTCTCCGGCTCGCGCTGACGGCGAGCCCGGCACACCCGGTGGCCGCGCGGCGCGCGGCGAACCGGCTGTCCGATGCGGTGCCCAGCACGCAGATGCGGCGGACCTGGACCGGTTGGGGACGCTGCGGTCCGCCCGTACTGTGGTCCCGGAGGTGCCGGCATGAGCGAGAGTGATCATCAGTGGCTCGAACGTCCTGTCTTCGACGCCCACTTGCACATCATCGACCCGCGGTTCCCGCTGGTCGAGAACGACGGCTATCTGCCGGCGGCGTTCACCGTCGAGCAGTATCGCGAGCGCGTCGCCGGTCTCGGGATCCGCGGCGGCGCGGTGGTCTCGGGCTCCTTCCAGGGCTTCGACCAGGGCTACCTGCGCGCCGCGCTGACCGCGCTGGGCCCCGCCTACGTCGGCGTCACCCAGGTCCCGGCCGCGGTGACGGACGAGGAGATCTCCCGCCTCGATGCCGCGGGGGTGCGGGCGGTCCGCTTCAACGTACGCCGCGGTGGATCGGCCACGCTCGATGAGCTGGACCGGCTCGCCCGCCGCGTCCATGACGTGGCCGGCTGGCACACCGAGCTCTACATCGACGCACGTGACCTGCCTGACCTGGCGGCGACCCTGACGGCACTGCCGGCGGTCAGCATCGACCACCTCGGCCTGCACCGCGAGGGGCTACCCCACCTGCTGAAGCTGGTTGAGAAGGGCGTCAAGGTCAAAGCCACCGGCTTCGGACGCGTGGACCTCGACCCCGCCGACACCATGACCGCCATCATCAAGACCGATCCCAACGCGCTGATGGTCGGCACCGACCTCCCGTCCACGCGCGCCCGCCGCCCGTTCGCGGACGACGACTTCAGGCTCATCGCGCGGACCGTCGGTGAGGAACACACCGACGCGGTCCTGTGGAGCAACGCCGCCGCCTTCTACCGGCTCCCCGGCCCCGAGAGGCTCGGCACGGCAAGGGACAGCCGGCCCTCGGATCGAGGCGAACGGTGACCCGGGCTCGCCAGGATCCTCCGGGTCGAGGAGGAGTCATGGCGCTGGGCCGCAAGGGAGCACGACGCATCGTCGTCGACGGCACGGCCTACCGCTGGCGACTGCGGCGCAGACCGACCTACGCCCAGTCCCTGGCCTGGACACCGTGCACGTTCGCGGTCGAGCATGCGGACGCCGCAGGCAGCACGCTCGTGGTCACCACCGACCAGCCGCATCCGGGCAATGGGCTCGGACGCGAGGCCGATCCGGTCCTGCCGTCCGCCGTTGCCCGCGCCATCGAAGTGGCGCTTCGCGAGGGATGGATGCCCACGGAGCCCGGCCCCCCGTTCCACCTCGACGGGTCCGAGGGCTTCACGCCCTCGCCCTGAGCACCCCGCGCCGCCCCGTCCGCGATGCCGGGGCCGCCGCCGGGGTCCTCAGATCTCGCCCTTGCGGGTCAGGTAGTTGAAGGCCACCCACCCCGGCAGCACCGGGAGCCAGAAGACCATCAGCCGGAACAGCAGCACCGCAGGGAACGCGGTGTCGGCGGTGAGCCCCGCGAACGTCAGCGCACCGATCAGCGCACCTTCGACGGCGCCCACACCGCCCGGGGTCGGCGCGGCCGAGCCCAGTGCGTTGCCCGCGAGGAAGGCGACCGCGATGCTGGCGTAGCTGATCTTGTCGCCGCCGCCGAACGCGCGGATGGAGGCGTCCAGGCACATCACGTTCGCCGCGGTCAGCAGCAGCATCCCGCCGATACCCGTGATCAGCTTCCGCGGCCGCTGGAGGATGTCCAGCATCCGCGGGACCACTCCCGCGAACAGCGACCGCACCCGCGTCGAGACGAATTTGCGCAGCGCCGGCACCGCGGTGACGATCAGGACCAGCACGGCCACGGTCAGCAGGCCGGCGATGACCGTACGGGACGGCGAGATCTGTGGGGTGCGCTCGGTGCCCGTCAGATAGCCGAAGGTCAGCAGCAGCAGGATGTGGCTGCCAAGACCGAACAGCTGGGAGGCGCCGACGCTCGCCACGGCAAGGCCCGGACGGACGCCCGCGCGCTGCAGGAAGCGGGTGTTGAGCGCCACACCGCCGATCGCCGCGGGCGCCACCAGCTTCACGAAGTTGCCCGCGATCTGCGCGACGACGGTGCGCACGAACGACACCTTCTCGGTGACGAACCCCAGCAGGCTCATCGTCGCTGCGATGTAGGTGAGCGCCGAGAAGAACATCGCGACCAGCACCCACACCCACTGGGCCTCGCTGATCACATCGCCGAGGTTGAAGTCGGTGAGCTGGGAGAGCAGCAGGTACACGGCGAACGCGCCGGCGATCCAGCTGATGAGGATGCGCGGGCTGAGGCGTTCCAGCCGGGCCGGTTCGATCACCGCCGTCGGGCGGATCAGCAGCACCTGCTGCCGGATCTGGGAGAGCAGGTCCTCCTCGCGGGCCTCCTCCGTGGCCTCGTCCAGGGCCCGCTTCTCGGCGTTCTTCTCCGCGATCTTCTCGGCCCGCAGGGTCTTGCGGTCCTTCGGCCCGGCGGCGGCCAGCGCCTCCCGAGCCTCCTTGGCGGCCTCCGACGCGGCGAGCACCGCCTCACGCTCCCGCTTCGAGCGCTCCCGGGCGAGCTGGCGCAGCGTCGCGCGGGTGGTGCGGCTGAGCGCGATGGGCTGGAGTAGCGGAAGGCTGTCGGCGACCGCGTCCGGGCCGAGCACCTCGACGGCCGCGGCGACCGCCCGCTCCGCGCCGACCCGCAGGCCACAGGTGGTCAGCAGCTGGGCGATGTCCATCCGCAGCACGAGGTCGCCCGCGGCGATCTCACCGCCGCGCAGCTCGGTCAGAACGATGTTGCCGGAACGATCCACCAAAAGGGCGTCACCGACCAGCCGCCGGTGGGCGATCCGCCGGGACTGCAGGGCCTCGACCTGCCGCCAGGCGCTGTGCATCAGCGCGTCGGTGATCTCCTCGTCGGCCAGCGCATCGAGATCGCGGCCGCCGATGTGCTCGTAGACCAGCATGACCGCGTCCGGGCCGAGCTCGGAGGTGGCGATCAGCTTCGGCGCGTTGGCGCCGGCCGCGATCGCCGCGTACGCAAGCAGCGCCTCCTGCTCCAGGGCCTGACGCAGCGACTGCAGGCTGCGGCGCTGGTTGATGCCGCGCAGTGAGAGGCGGCGCCAGACGCGGTAGAAGAATCCCTGGGCCTGTTGCTCGCGGTCGACGACGGTGACGTCGATCGGCGGGCCGTCCTCCAGGGTGACGATGTAGCGGCGGCCCCGGTCGGCGTGCTCGGGGTGATCGGGGCTGTCGGGGTTGGCGGCGTCCTCCGCGCGCATCGCGCTGACCGGGTGGAAGCCGACCCGGCGCAGCCCCGCGAGGAGGTTCTGGCCGGTGGGGCGGACGTTGGGGGAGCCGACGGCGTAGAGGGTGCCGTAGGCGACGGTCCAGCCGATCAGCACGGTCGTGACGATCGCGAACGGCGTGGTGTAGCGGCCGACCAGCACCGCGAAGGCGTCCAGCAGCAGCACGAACCACATGGCGACCCGCCAGCGCGGCCGCCGCGACATCCCCACCGCCGTCATATAGGCGATGACGGGCGCGAGGTAGCTGTGCACGGGCGGGGTGAGCGCGCCGTTCTCCAAGGGCTGGGTGAGCGCGTCCCGGATGGACGGCGGCGCGGCCTCGGCGACCCACAGGTCGGTGGCGAGCGACACGCCGTGCGCGAGGACGGCGGCGAGCACGCCGTCCGCGATCCGCAGGCCGTCCCGCTTGATCAGCCGCTCGACGGCGAACGCCACGGGCACGATCAGCACCGCGACGCTGGAGGTCAGACCGGCCAGGTTGATCAGCAGCTGGGGCGCCTGTCCCGCGCCCTTGCCGATGTCGTTCTCCAGGCCCTGGGTGGTGCCGTGCGCGAAGGTGGCCAGGCCCAGGACGAGCGCGATCCCGGCGATGCCGAGCAGCAGCCGCAGCAGGTCGGCGGGGCGGTGCACACGGGCGGGCAGCAGCGGCTCGTCGCCCGAGACGCGGTCGACGTGGAACTCGCCGCACTCGTCGGCCACCAGGTCGGCGCGGTGCGAGCCGGTCCGGGGCGTGCCGCGGCCGGCCTCGGCGTCCCGGTCGTCGGCCTCCCGGTCCTCGGCCTGAGGCTCCTCGCGCTCCTCCTTCCGCAGCTCGGGTGGCTCGGGCTCCGTGGGCCCTTCCGGTCTCCGGGAATCGTCGGGTCGTTCGGCCTTCTCGATCGTGCTCGCCTTTTCGGTAGCGGAAGCCGTGGCCGGCTCCCGTTGGTGCTTCCCCTTTTCCGCCGCCTGCCGCCGCTTCGACCGCCTGGTCCGGGCGGTCGGTTCCTGGGCGGCGCCGGCGGCGCCGACAGCCAGCTCGTCAGGGGCGCCCGCCTCCCGTGGAGGCACCGCACCCTGCTGCTCGGCCGTCTCTTCTTGATCTCGTATCACCAGTCACCGTCCGGAAGATGGTGGCACGGCCGGGCGGTGGAGCGGGGCATCAGGGTGCATTTCGGGGACGCGGAAAGCGGAACGCAGGCCCCCGCACCCCGTCGGCGCCCCGCGCGGCCACCGGCCGCGGGACACGCCGGACCGCCCACCGGGGCCCGGACCGGGGGCTGTTGTCGGTGGGGTGCGGCAGAATGGGCCGAATGAGTGGGACCGGAGATACGGCGGCCGCGCGGGGCGGGGACGACGAGGGCACAGCCGGTGCCGACGCGCCCTCGGGGCGCGGCGCGGGGATCGTGGAGCTGCCGGAGTACGCCGAGCGGGTGCTCGGTGTCGCCGAGCTGATCCCGGCGGGCCGGGTGATGACCTACGGCGATGTCGCGGAGTGGCTGGCCGGGGAGGAACCGCCGGCCGCGGCCGGCGAGGGTGGGGGGCGCCGTGTCGGCGGGCCCCGGCAGGTGGGGCGGGTGATGTCTCTCTACGGAGGCGCCGTGCCGTGGTGGAGGGTGGTCCGCTCGGACGGTGCGCTGCTGCCGGGCAGCGAGCTGCGGGCGCTCGCGCACTACCGGGAAGAGGGCACGCCCCTGCGCGGCGCGTCGCGGACGGCCGAGGGACACATACCGCGGCTCGACATGCGGCGTGCCCGTTGGGACGGCCGGGACGTGGAGAGGGGGTCGGACGGCCGGGGCGACGGGGACGGCTAGGACGGGCACGTGGCCGGGAACACCCGAAACGCCCGGAACGCCCAGGAACTCGGGAACGGCCGGGGCGGCCATGATTCTCGGCACACCCGCGAGCGGCCCTGACCGCAGCGCACCGGCGCCCGCCATCGACAGCGCACCCACCGGCGTCCTCCTTCGACCCACCGACCCCGTGGGTCCGGCCACCGGACCCGTCCGCCCGGCCGTGGCGTCCGCTGCGATCCCGGCGCGGCCTCGCGTACCGTCGGGCACTGCCGTCACCGCTGCCCCGCCCTCCGGCGCGCAGCGCACCTCGGCCCGCACCGCCGCTCCTCCCCGGGGCGCGCGGCCGGGCGTCACCCACCGCACCACGACCAGCACCCCCTTCCAGGACCGGCGATCCACGTGAGCTCCTCCTTCTCGGCCATCCCTCCGACGCAGCCGCACCGGGCGGCGCGGCGGGATGCCTCCGGCGCGTACCGACTGGTGCGTACCCCGCCGGGGCCGGTGGATCCTCCTGTCTTGGACGCAGCCCAGCGCGCCGTGGTTGACCACCGGCACGGACCGCTGCTCGTCCTCGCCGGCCCCGGCACGGGAAAGACGACGACGCTGGTGGAGTCCGTGGCGCAGCGGGTGCGCGCGGGCGGCGACCCCGAACGCATCCTCGTCCTCACCTTCAGCCGCAAGGCCGCGGTCGCCCTCCGCGACAAGCTCGCCGCCCGCCTGGGCCCGCACGCCCTGCCCCGCGGCCTCCCCGCGCAGGGCGGCCCCGCCCGCCGCGGCGGCGTCCCGCAGGCGACGACCTTCCACTCCTTCTGCTACGCCCTGGTCCGCGCCCACCAGGACGCCGACCTCTTCGCCGACCCCCTGCGGCTGCTGTCCGGCCCCGAGCAGGACCTCGTCGTCCGAGAACTCCTCGAAGGCCAGGCGGAGCTGGCAGCAGCCGGCCGCGCCCAGGTGCACTGGCCCGACGAGCTGCGCGCCTGCCTGACCACCCGCGGCTTCGCCGACGAGGTCCGCGCGGTGCTCGCCCGCAGCCGCGAACTGGGCCTCGGCCCCGACGCCCTCGGCGCCTTCGCACGGCGCACCGGCCGGCCCGACTGGAGCGCCGCGGCCGGCTTCCTCGCCGAATACCTCGACGTCCTGGACGCCCAGGGCGTACTGGACTACGCCGAGCTGGTGCACCGCGCGGTGCTGCTCGCCGAGCGCACCGACGTCGCGGCCCGGCTCGGCGCCGCCTACGACGCCGTCTACGTCGACGAATACCAGGACACCGACGTCGCCCAGGTCCGGCTGCTGCGGGCCCTGGCCGGCCACCCCGCGGCGCGCACGCCCGGCCGCCCGGGCCGCACCCTCGTCGCCTTCGGAGACCCCGACCAGTCGATCTACGCCTTCCGCGGCGCCGACATCAACGGCATCCTCGAATTCCCCCAGACCTTCCCGCGGGGCGACGGCTCCCCGGCGCCCGTCGCGGTCCTGCGCACCTCACGGCGCGCCGGCGCCACCCTGCTGGCCGCCACCCGGCAACTGACCCGCAGGATGCCCCTCACCCGGCTCCCGGCGCAGAAGGTGCGCGCCCACCGCGAGCCGACGCCCGTACGGGAAGGCGGTCGCGTCGAGGCGTACACCTATCCGACGCCGGGCGCCGAACTCGACAACATCGCCGACATCCTGCGCCGCGCCCACCTGGAGGACGGCGTGCCCTGGCGCGAGATGGCCGTCCTCGTACGCGCCGGCGGGCGCTCCATCCCCTCCGTACGCCGCGCCCTCACCTCCGCAGGCGTGCCCCTCGACATCGACGGCGACGACCTGCCGCTGCGCCACGAACCCGCCGTCGCCCCGCTCCTGGGCGCGTTGCGGGCCGCCGCCAGGGCGGCGCTGGACACCGGCCCGGGTGCCACCGCGATCATCGAGTCCACCACCGGTGGCGACGCCGGAACCGCGCCCGAGACCGCCGGCGATGCCGATGCCGACCCCGGTGCCGCCACCGAAGCCGACCCCGGTGCCGACGCCGCCGGTGAGGCGCCCGCCGCCCGGCTCGACGCCGAAACCGCCCTGGAGCTGCTCACCTCGCCCCTGGGCGGCATGGACTCCGCCGACCTGCGGCGCCTGGGCCGCGCCCTGCGCGAGGAGGAACGCGCGGCCGGCCGGGCCCTGCCCCGCCCCTCCGACGAACTGATCGCCCGAGCACTCGCCGAACCCGAGCGCCTGGTGGCCCACGACCCGGCGTACGCCCGGGGCGCCCAACGGCTCGGCCTCCTCCTGCGCAAGGCCCGCGAACTCCTCGCCGGCGGCGGCACCGCGGAAGCGGCCCTGTGGGAACTGTGGGACGGCACCCCCTGGCCGCAGCGCCTGGAGCGGGCCGCCCGCCGCGGCGGCGCGGCCGGCCGCAACGCCGACCGGGACCTGGACGCGGTCGTCGCGCTCTTCGAGACCGCCGCCCGCGCCGAGGAACGCACCGGTGGCCGCGGCGCCCTCAACTTCCTGGAGGAACTCGACGCCCAGGACATCGCCGCCGACACCCTCACCCGCCGCACCGTCCGCCCCGACGCCGTGCGCCTGATGACCGCCCACCGCTCCAAGGGCCTGGAGTGGCGCCTCGTGGTCGTCGCCGGCGTCCAGGAAGGGCTCTGGCCCGACCTGCGCCGCCGCGGCTCGCTCCTGGAAGCGGACCGGATCGGCCGCGACGGCCTCGCCGAACCCCTCACACCGGGCGCCCTGCTCGCCGAGGAGCGGCGACTGTTCTACGTCGCCGCCACCCGCGCCGCCGAGCGCCTCGTGGTCACCGCCGTGAAAGCCGCGGCCGACGACGGCGACCAGCCGTCCCGCTTCCTGACCGAACTGGGCGTCGAACCCCAGGACGTCACCGGCCGCCCCCGCCGCCCCCTCTCCGTCGCCGCCCTCGTCGCCGAACTGCGCGCCACCACCGTCGACCCCGAGGCGAGCCCCGCGCTGCGCGAGGCCGCCGCCCAGCGGCTCGCCGAACTGGCCGACCTGCGCGACGACGACGGCAACGCGCTGGTCCCGGCCGCCCACCCCGACAGCTGGTGGGGCCTGCACGAGGCGACCCACAGCGCCGTCCCGCTGCGCGACCGCGACCGGCCCGTCGTGCTCTCCGGCAGCGCCCTCGACCAACTCGCCAACACCTGCTCCCTCCAGTGGTTCCTGGGCCGGGAGGTCAAGGCCGACACCCCCGCGACGGCCGCCCAGGGCTTCGGCAACGTCGTCCACGTCCTCGCCGACGAAGTCGCCTCCGGCCGTACGCCCGCCGACCTGACCGTCCTGATGGAGCGCCTGGACTCCGTATGGGACGCGCTGGCCTTCGACGCGCCCTGGAAGTCCCGCCAGGAGAAGGACAACGCGCGCGCCGCCCTGGAACGCTTCCTGCGCTGGCACGTCAACGAACGCGAGGACCGCGGCCGCGAGAGCGTCGCCACCGAGCACGGCTTCGACGTCACCCTCGAAGCCGGCGACCACCAGGTCCGCATCCGCGGCAGCATGGACCACGTAGAACGCGACACCCAGGGGCGCGCCTACGTCGTCGACTTCAAGACCGGCAAACAGAAACCGACCGGCCCCGAGGTCGCCCGCCACCCCCAGCTCGCCGTCTACCAGCTCGCCGTCCGCGAAGGCGCCGTCGACGACGCCTTCGATGGCCGCACCCCCGACCCCGGCGGCGCGGAACTGGTCCACCTGCGCCTGGGCGCGCCGCAGAAGGACGGCGGCGAGGCGCGGCCCACCGTCCAGGCACAGCCACCGCTGGAAGGGGACTGGGTCGGCGACCTGCTCGCCACGGCAGCGGGCCGCGTCCTGGAGGAACGGTTCACGCCCACCACCGGCACCCACTGCACCCACTGCACCTTCCGCGCCTCGTGCAGCGCCCAGCCGGAGGGACGCCACGTGGTGGAGTGACGACGGCCACCAGGCATCCGTGGGGCGACGTCACACGGGCCGCCCGCCGCAGGCTCACGACCGGCGAAAAGACCGGCGAGGCAACCCGCGACGCGACCGGCCGCCGCCCGCCGCTGGCGACCGGCCCGCCGGCACTGTCAGTGGAGCCCGTTACGGTTTGCGATGTGCAGGCCCCCATCACCGACCCCGAGCAGCTCAAAGAGCTCCTAGGCATCCCGTTCACCCCGGAGCAGACGGCGTGCATCACCGCCCCGCCCGCCCCGCAGGTCATCGTGGCCGGAGCCGGATCGGGCAAGACGACGGTGATGGCCGCTCGCGTGGTCTGGCTGGTGGGCACCGGCCAGGTCGCCCCCGAACAGGTCCTCGGGCTCACCTTCACCAACAAGGCCGCAGGCGAACTCGCCGAACGCGTCCGGGCGGCCCTCCTCGCCGCGGGCGTCACCGACCCCGACCCCCTCCCCGAAGGCCCCGGAGCCGACCAGCCCCCCGGAGAGCCACGGATCTCCACCTACCACTCCTTCGCCGGCCAGCTCCTCAAGGACCACGGCCTGCGCATCGGACTCGAACCGAGCGCCCGCCTCCTCGCCGACGCCACCCGCTTCCAGCTCGCCGCCCGCGTCCTGCGCGCCGCCCCCGGCCCCTACCCCACACTCACCAAGTCCCTGCCCTCCCTCGTCGAGGACCTCCTCGCCCTGGACGGCGAACTCGCCGAACACCTCGTGGACCCCGACCGGCTCCGCACCCACGACACCGACCTCCTCAGCGCCCTCGACGGCGTCCGCCTCTCCAACGCCGACCTGCGCAAGGTCCCCGAAACCGCCCGCGGCCGCCGGGAACTCCTCGACCTCGTCGCCGCCTACCGCAGCGAGAAACGCCGCCGCGACCTGCTGGACTTCGGCGACCAGATCGCCCTGTCCGCGACGCTCGCCACCACCCGCCCCGACGTCGGCCGGATCCTGCGCGACGAATTCCGCGTCGTCCTCCTCGACGAATACCAGGACACCTCCGTCGCACAGCGCCTGCTGCTCTCCGGCCTCTTCGGCGCCGGCACCGGCCACGCCGTCACCGCCGTCGGCGACCCCTGCCAGGCCATCTACGGCTGGCGCGGCGCCTCCGTCGCCAACCTCGACGACTTCCCCGCACACTTCCCCTTCGCCGACGGCACCCCCGCCCACCGCTTCGCACTGAGCGAGAACCGCCGCAGCGGCGGCCGCCTCCTCGACCTCGCCAACGCCCTCGCCGCCCCCCTGCGCGGCATGCACGCCGGCGTCGAAGCCCTCCGCCCCGCCCCCGGCGCCGAACGCGACGGCATCGTCCGCTGCGCCCTGCTGCCCACCCACGCCGAGGAACTGGCCTGGATCGCCGACTCCCTCGCCCACCTCGTCCGCACCGGCACCCCGCCCGGTGAGATCGCGGTCCTCTGCCGCACCGCCGGCGACTTCGCCCGCATCCAGGGCGAACTGGTCGCCCGGGACGTCCCCGTCGAGGTCGTCGGCCTCTCCGGCCTGCTGCACCTCCCGGAGATCGCCGACCTCGTCGCCGTCTGCGAAGTGCTCCAGGACCCGACGGCCAACGCCTCCCTGGTCCGCCTGCTGATCGGCCCCCGCTGGCGCATCGGCCCCCGCGACCTCGCCCTCCTCGGCCGCCGCGCCCGCACCCTCGCCCACCACGGCGGCCCCTCCGACGACCCCGACCAGCGCCTCGCCGAGGCCGTCGAAGGCGTCGACCCGGCCGAAACGATCTCCCTCGCCGACGCCCTCGACACCTTCCTGGAAACCGAAGGACCCGACGACGGCCTGCCCTTCTCCGCCGACGCCCGGGTCCGCTTCGCCCACCTCGCCGCAGAACTCCGCGACCTGCGACGCTCGCTCAGCGACCCCCTGATGGACGTCCTGCACCGCGTGCTGGCCGTCACCGGGCTGGAAGTCGAACTGTCCGCTTCGCCGCACGCCCTCGCCGCCCGCCGCCGCGAAACCCTCGGCACCTTCCTCGACACCGCCGCGGGCTTCGCCGCCCGACAAGGCGGCTCAGCCCTCGACGGCGAAGCGACCCTCCTCGCCTTCCTCGGCTTCCTGCGCACCGCCGTCCAGCACGAAAAGGGCCTGGACAGCTCCCTCCCCGGCGGCGGCAACACCGTCAAGGTGCTCACCGCCCACAAGTCCAAGGGCCTCGAATGGGACGTCGTCGCCGTACCCGGCCTGGTCCGCAAGCAGTTCCCCGGCGAACAGGCCCGCGAGTCCTGGATCACCCAGCCCAAGGTCCTCCCGCACGCCCTGCGCGGTGACCACGCCACCCTCCCCGACGTCGAGGACTGGACCGCCCGCGGCCTGAAGAACTTCAAGGAGGAGATGAAGCACCACCAGGAAACCGAAGAACTCCGCCTCGGCTACGTCACCTTCACCCGCCCCCGCTCCCTGCTCCTCGGCTCCGGCCACTGGTGGGGCCCCAACCAGAAGCGGCCACGCGGCCCCTCCGCCTTCCTCGAAGCGCTGCGCGCCCACTGCGAGGCGGGCCACGGCGAGATCGAGGCATGGGCGGACGCCCCCGAGGAGGACGCGGAGAACCCCGCCCTCTCCGAAGCCGCCACCGAACAGGACTGGCCGCTGCCCCTGGACCCCACCGCCACCGCCCGCCGCCGCGCCGCGGCCGCCACGGTCCGCGCCCATCTGGCACGGCGCGAGCGGGCCGCCCCGGCCGGGCAGCAGCGCAGGGCGGCCTCCGCGGAGGCACCGCACGGGCGGGACGGCGCGGAGTGGCCGGAAGAGCCGGCGTGGCAGGACGAGGCGGCGTGGCAGGCCGAACCGGAGCCGCTGGACGGGCCGGACGAGCCGGGACGGCAGGCCGGGCCGGAGCGGCCGGAGGGGTCGGGCGAGCCGGACCTGCGGGACGCGCCGGTTGGTCCGGACGCCGGGCTGCCCGCCGCCCCCGAAGTGCTCCTCGCGCACGACCCGGAATGGCCCCCGCCGCCGGACGACCCCCTGGAGGGCTCCCACACCGGTCCTGCGGGTGATGACGCCCCTGACGCCGACCCCTTCGACGACCGGTTCGAGGGCCCGCTCCTCGGTGATCCCTTCGACGAAGCGACCGAGGGGGCCCTTGGCGACCCCTTCGACGACCAGCCCGACGCCCACCTCGACGACCCCGGCCCCTTCGACGACCGCTTCCGCGAGCCCCTCGGCACCCCCGAAGCGGGCCACGGCACCGGCACCACCACCGACCCCGGCACCGCCCCGCGGCGGCCGCGCATCGTCGCCCAGCGCACCGCGCCACCCGACCCCCGGGCGCAGTCGGCCGACCCCGACCCCGAAACCCCCGCCGCCTCCGAATCCCCCGCAGACCCCACCCTCCCCGGCCCCCTCGACGCCACCCCCCGCTCCCTCCTCCCCGAGGAACGCCGCACCGTCGGCTCCTGGGACCGCGACCTCGGCGCCCTCGCCGCCGAACTCCGCCGCGCCCGCGCCACCGTCCGCGACGTCCCCCTGCCCTTCGCCCTCAGCGCCTCCCAGCTGCTCCGCCTCGCCGCCGACCCGGACGGCTTCGCCCGCGAACTCGCCCGCCCCATGCCCCGCCCGCCCCAGCCCGCGGCCCGACGCGGCACCCGCTTCCACGCCTGGGTCGAATCCCGCTTCGAAGAGCTGACACTGCCGCTCCTCGGCCCCGACGAGCTGCCCGGCGCCGACCCGGACGAACCCACCGAAATCGCCGACGAAGCCGAGCTGGAAGCCCTCAAGGAAGCCTTCGCCCGCACCCCGTACGCCCACCGCACCCCCTACCGCGTCGAAGCCCCCTTCCAGCTCACGCTCGCCGGCCGCCTGATCCGCGGCCGCATCGACGCCGTCTACAAGAACCCCGGCCCCGACGGCGACCGCTTCGAGATCATCGACTGGAAGACCGGCCGCACCGGCACCGCCGACCCACTCCAGCTCGCCATCTACCGCCTCGCCTGGGCCGAGCGCCACGGCCTGCGCCCCTCCGCCGTCGACGCCGCCTTCCTCCACGTCCGCAGCGGCGACATCGTCAGACCCGCAAGGCTGCCCGGCAGAGCCGGACTGGAGCGCATCCTGCTCGGTGAGACCGACGACGGACCGCCCCCGGAAGGCCGATAGGCTCGGGCATATGAGCACCACCCCGGACAGCGCCGTCCGTGCGTACCTCACCAGCCGGCGCGACACCTTCCTCAGCGACCTCGCCGACTGGCTGCGCATCCCCTCCGTCTCCGCCGACCCGGAGCGCGCCGACGACGTGCGCCGCAGCGCCCACTGGCTGGCCGCGAAGCTCGCCGAAACGGGCTTCCCGACCACCGAGGTCTGGGAAACCGACGGCCTGCCCGCCGTCTACGCGGAGTGGCCCTCCGGCGACCCGGCAGCCCCCACCGTGCTCGTCTACGGCCACCACGACGTACAGCCAGCCGCCCTCGAGGACGGCTGGCACACCGACCCCTTCGAGCCGCAGATCATCGACGGCAGGCTCTACGCCCGCGGCGCAGCCGACGACAAGGGCCAGGTCTTCTTCCACACCCTGGGCGTCCGCGCCCACCTCGCCGCGACCGGCCGCACCGCCCCCGCCGTCAACCTCAAGCTGCTCATCGAGGGTGAGGAGGAGTCCGGCTCACCGAACTTCCCCGCCCTCATCCAGAAGCACGCCGACCGCCTCGCCTGCGACACGGTGATCGTCTCCGACACCGGCATGTGGGCCGAGGACACCCCCACGGTCTGCACCGGCATGCGCGGCCTGACGGACTGCCAGGTCGACCTGTACGGCCCCGACCAGGACATCCACTCCGGCTCCTTCGGCGGCGCCGTACCCAACCCCGCCACCGAAGCCGCCCGCCTCGTCGCCGCCCTCCACGACGACGACCGCCGCGTCACCATCCCCGGCTTCTACGACGGCGTGATCGAACTGACCGACCGCGAACGCGCCCTCTTCGCCGAGCTGCCGTTCGACGAAGCCGCCTGGCTGCGCACCGCGCACTCCCACGCCACCCTCGGAGAGGCCGGCAGCACCACCCTGGAGCGCCTCTGGGCCCGCCCCACCGCCGAGGTCAACGGCATCAGCAGCGGCTATCAAGGCCCCGGCGGCAAGACCATCGTGCCGTCCACCGCCCAGCTCAAGCTGTCCTTCCGACTGGTCGCAGGACAGGACGCGGAAGCCGTCCAGCAGTCCGTGAGGGACTGGGTCGCCGCCCGGCTCCCCGCCGGCATCCGCCACGACATCACCTTCTGGGGCGCGACCCGACCCTGCCTCACCCCGCTCGACCACCCCGCGCTCCAGTCCGTCGTCCGCGCCATGGGACGGGCCTTCGACCAGAAGATCCGCTACACCCGCGAGGGCGGATCCGGACCTGCCGCCGACCTCCAGGACATCCTCGGCGTGCCGGTGCTGTTCCTCGGCATCTCCGTCCCCTCCGACGGCTGGCACGCCCCGAACGAAAAGGTCGAACTCGACCTGCTGATGAAGGGCGTCGAGACGGCCGCCCACCTCTGGGGCGACCTGGCGGACAACTGGAGCACCGCTTGACCCGTGCTCTCCCCGTAGCCTGAACAGCACGGGAGGTGCCCCCATAGCCGTACCGATCGGCGCCCGCACGCAGCAACCACCCACGCCACAGGGGGAGTTGGAAACAGCAGTGACCACCTGGACCGACCACAGCGCCGACCGGCCGCTCACCTTCAGCGCGCCGAGCGGAATCGACCGTTCCGCGCACCACCGCCTCGACGAAGCCTGGCTCGCGGCGGCCTGGAGCCACCCCACGACGCGCGTCTTCGTGGTGTCCGGCGGGCAGGCGCTGATCGACGACACCCCCGACGGCCGCACCGAACTGATCATGACGCCGTCCTTCGAGGCGCCGATGACCGAGGCGCACCGCTACTACCTCGGCACCGACGACGACGGAGTCAGCTACTTCGCCCTGCAGAAGGACTCACTCCCCGGCCGCATGGACCAGTCCGCGCGCCCGGCGGGCCTGCGCGAGGCGGGACTGCTGCTGTCGCCGCGGGACGCAGGACTGCTCGTGCACGCCGTAGCCCTGGAGAACTGGCAGCGGCTGCACCGCTTCTGCTCCCGCTGCGGCGAGCGCACCGTCATCGCGGCCGCCGGCCACATCCGCCGCTGCCCGGCCTGCGGCGCCGAGCACTACCCGCGCACCGACCCGGCCGTGATCATGCTCGTCACCGACGAGGAGGACCGCGCCCTCCTCGGACGCCAGGTCCACTGGCCCGAGGGACGCTTCTCCACCCTCGCCGGCTTCGTCGAGCCGGGGGAGTCCATCGAGCAGTCGGTTGCCCGGGAGGTCTTCGAGGAAGCCGGCGTGGTCGTCGGCGAGGTCGACTACGTCGCAAGCCAGCCCTGGCCCTTCCCGTCCAGCCTGATGCTCGGCTTCATGGCTCGCGCCACGTCCTCCGAGATCCAGGTGGACGGCGAGGAGATCGAAGAGGCCCGGTGGTTCTCCCGCGAGGACCTGCGCGCCGCCTTCGAATCAGGCGAGGTCCTGCCGCCCTACGGCATCTCCATCGCCGCCCGCCTCATCGAACTCTGGTACGGCAAGCCGCTCCCCAAGCCCTGAGGCTCTCCGCCCGGGACCGGGAATGGCCCGGCTCCCGGGGGGCACGAGGCCCGCACAAGCGACAGGGCCGCCGATCGATCCGTTGAACTGATCAACGAACCGATCGACGGCCCTGCGTGCGGCTCCTGTGAAGCCGCTCACTGCGCGTGGGCTCAGGCGCCGACCTTCTGCTTGACCTGCGCAAGCGACGGGTTCGTCAGCGTCGAGCCATCGGGGAAGAGCACGGTCGGCACCGTCTGGTTGCCGCCGTTCGCCTTCTCCACGAAGGCCGCGGACTCCGGGTCGGTCTCGATGTTGATCTCGGTGTACGCGATGCCCTCGCGGTCCATCTGGCCCTTCAGCCGACGGCAGTAACCGCACCAGGTCGTGCTGTACATCGTCACAGTGCCCGCCATGCGTCCCGCGCTCCTTCGATAAGTCTGGGTTCGATGCCGCCGGGAGCCGAAGCCGGCATGGCGACAAGGGAAAGAACGCACACCGTACCCAGACCATTCCCGACCCCCTTCCGACCGACCACAGACCGGCTCCCACCAGGACCGCACTCCGCCGCGTGCCTGGCGACGACGAGGCGGGGGGCCGCACCGGTGTGGGGGTCCCTCCGACTGCCCCCCACCTGGGCGCACCTTCTCGCCGGACCTGGCTGTACCTCCCCAGCGGCCGCCTTCCCGACCAGTCGTTCTTCCCGACCGCCCGACCGCCCGACCGCCCGACCGCCCGACCTTTCCGGCCGGCCCGTCCGTCCTGACCGTCTGACGGGCCGGTCGGCCGTTCCCACCGGCCCGCCCTCCCCACCTGGGCGCACCTTCTCACCGGGCCTGGCGGCATCTCCCCAGCGGCCGCCTTCCCGACCAGCCGGTCCTTCCCGACCGCTCGGCCGTCCCGCCCGGCCCCTCCGTCCCGCCCGGCTGCCCTTCCCGACCGCTCGGCGGACCGGCCGGCCGGTCCTTCCTGGCCGCCCGGCCGACCTGCCCGACCGCCCGCCCTGCCCCCCGGCCGTCTTCTCCCCCCGAGCGTCCCTCTCCCCCCGGGGGGGCGCCCCCCGCCCCCCGTCCCACCCCACCCCTCCGCCCAGCCCCCCCGCGCCCTGAGTCGCCGGTCTCCTCGACGCTCCTCGAAGCTCCCCGAGATGGCGACCGCCAGGGCGCGACCGCCAGGGGCGCCGTCCGCATCGCCACCAGGGCCTGCCGACCGCAACCCCGGCCCCGCACCGCCCCGCGCCGCCCCGCACCGCGCCGCCCCGCACCGCCCCGCACCGCCCCGCCTCGCACCGCCCCGCACCGTGCCGCCCCGCACGGCACCCCACCCCGCCGACAACGCCCTGCCCGCCCCCCAGCACCCAAGCCCGGCCTAGGCCTCCGCACCCCTCCCCGACCCGGACACCGCCACCCGACATCGGCGGGCTGTCCGCCGAGACGTGGTGTCCGACGAGACACAGAAAACCAGTCCGGCGCGGTCTCGGGTCGTCGTTCGTCCACAGGGCTTCGGGCTCGTATGACCGCTTTCCTGCAGCTGTGGACAACGTTCCGGGCTGCTTCGTGGACCTGGCAGCATGGCGGGGTGACACCAGCAACGGACTCCTCTCTCTTCCCACAGGTCCCCGACTCTCCTGACGCGGTGCTCGACGGGCTCGACCCCGAGCAGCGTGAGGTGGCGACGGCCCTGCACGGTCCGGTGTGTGTGCTGGCCGGCGCCGGTACGGGCAAGACCCGCGCGATCACCCACCGCATCGCGTACGGCGTGCGGGCCGGGATTCTGCAGCCCGCCAGCGTGCTGGCCGTCACTTTCACCGCGCGGGCCGCGGGGGAGATGCGTGGACGTCTGCGCCAGCTCGGGGCGGGCGGCGTGCAGGCTCGGACGTTCCACTCGGCGGCGCTGCGTCAGCTCCAGTTCTTCTGGCCCAAGGCCGTCGGTGGTGACGTGCCGCGGCTGCTGGAACGCAAGATCCAGCTTGTCGCGGAGGCCGCCGCCCGCTGCCGCATCCGGCTGGACCGCAACGAGCTGCGCGATGTCACGGGCGAGATCGAGTGGTCCAAAGTCACCCAGACCGTCCCCGCCGACTACCCCGCCGCGGTCGTGAAGGCGGGCCGTGACGCCCCGCGGGACCCGGCCGAGATCGGGCAGATCTACGGCACCTACGAACAGCTCAAGCGGGACCGCGGGACCATCGATTTCGAGGATGTCCTGCTGCTCACCGTCGGCGTGCTGCAGGACCGGCACGACATCGCCGAGCAGGTCCGCTCGCAGTACCAGCACTTCGTCGTCGACGAGTACCAGGACGTCAGCCCGCTGCAGCAGCGGTTGCTCGACCTGTGGCTGGGCGAACGCGACAGCCTCTGCGTGGTCGGCGACGCCAGCCAGACGATCTACAGCTTCACCGGTGCCACCCCCGACCACCTGCTCAACTTCCGCACCCGTCATCCGAACGCGACGGTCGTGAAGCTCGTCCGCGACTACCGCTCCACGCCGCAGGTCGTCCACCTCGCCAACGGTCTGCTGTCGCAGGCCAAGGGCCGGGCCGCCGAGCACCGCCTGGAGCTGGTGTCGCAGCGCGAGGCCGGGCCCGAGCCCGCTTATGTGGAGTACGCCGACGAGCCCGCGGAGGCGGAGGGCACGGCCCGCCGCATCCGGGACCTCATCGCCTCCGGTGTGCCGGCCAGTGAGATCGCGGTCCTCTTCCGTATCAATGCCCAGTCGGAGGTCTACGAGCAGGCGCTCGCCGATGTCGGTGTGCCGTATCAGCTGCGCGGAGCCGAGCGGTTCTTCGAGCGGCCCGAGGTGCGTGAGGCCGGCATCAAGCTGCGGGGGGCCGCTCGCTTCGGCTCCAACGACGCGCTGCTCGACGACGCCGTCGACCTGCCGTCCGAGGTGCGTGCCGTGCTCAGCGACATGGGCTGGACCGGTGAGCCGCCGGCGGGTTCCGGGGCGGTGCGGGACCGATGGGAGTCCCTGGCGGCGCTGGTCAGGCTCGCCGAGGACTTCGCCAAGGCTCGTCCCTCGGCGACCCTCGCCGACCTCGTCGCCGAGCTGGACGAACGCGCCAACGTTCAGCACGCCCCGACCGTCGAGGGGGTGACGCTCGCCTCGCTGCACGCCGCGAAGGGCCTGGAGTGGGATGCCGTCTTCCTGGTCGGGCTCACCGAGGGCATGATGCCGATCACCTACGCCAAGACCGATGAGCAGATAGAGGAGGAGCGTCGGCTGCTCTACGTCGGCGTCACCCGCGCTCGCCTGCATCTGGGTCTGTCCTGGTCGCTGGCGCGCTCTCCCGGCGGCCGGGCCTCGCGGCGGCCGAGCCGGTTCCTCAGCGGCCTTCGGCCCGGCTCCGGCGCCTCGGCCGGGCGCCGCGTGCCGGGTGCGGCTGTGAGCGGCGTGGAGCGTGGCGCCGAGGCGGCGGGGACGAGACGGCGCAAGCCTCGTGGTCCCGCGCGCTGTCGTGTCTGCAACAAGACGCTGACGGACGCGGGCGAGATGAAGCTGATGCGCTGCGAGGACTGCCCGTCCGAACTCGACGAGGGGCTGTATGAGCGACTGCGTGACTGGCGGGCCGAGCAGGCCGGCCGGCTGAGCCAGCCCGCGTATTGCGTGTTCACCGACAAGACGCTGATGGCGATTGCCGAGGCCGTTCCGGGAACCGAAGCGGAGCTTGCGGGCATCTCAGGAGTGGGACGGCGCAAGCTGGACCGCTTCGGTACGGATGTGCTGGCGCTCTGCGCCGGCGAGGAGCTCGCGGGGGCCTCGGAGGACGACTCCGAGGACGGCGCGGAAAACTCGTCGGAAAAATAGTTTGCGCGCGCGGAGCGCATCCCCATAGCCTTCGGGAGCACGGAAACGACGGGCTTCCGAGTTCCGATGGATCCGTGCTGTACTTGAACATGTTTGGAACGGGATTCCCGCTCCACCGAGACGCCGAGAGGAGGCGAGCCCAGTGATCAGCATTATCGAGATGGACAAAATGACCGATCTCTCGGTCGTCGCCCCCTGCGCTCTCGGCTCCTCGCTCCTTGGCACCGGTCTGTCCGGCTTCGGCCGCCTGTCCGGTTCCGAGGTCGCGCGCCCCGAGTCCCTCGCTGTCCTGACGGCCGGCGAGCGCACCGCGCGACCGAGCGAGGCACCTGCGGTAGCAGCGGCGGCAGCGGCGAATGCCTTTGCCTTCGAGGCGGCCAATGGTGCCGGATCCCGGAAGACGTACCAGACGAAGCATGAAATGTGGGCCTACCGCGGCCTCGAACCCTGGAGAGATCCATCCTGATCGGCACGATCAGGTCGGCACCTTCCAGGGCCGCGGAACCCACACCGGGATCCGCGGCCCTTTTGTTTTGCCCAACGCGCCCAGCCACCAGCCGGGCCGAACAGACGAGGAACACACCACCGTGCAACTCCAGACGCACACCCCGTCCGTAGCGACCGACCTGATCCCTCCGCCCGACCCTCAGGAGAACTCCTTGCTGCCCCTCACCGAGCTCGACGACGAGATCGACCGCCTCGGCGCCGCTGTACCGTGCCGCACCTACGACCCCGAGGTCTTCTTCGCCGAGTCCCCGGCCGACGTCGAGTACGCCAAGACGCTGTGTCAGACCTGTCCCGTCCGTGAGGCCTGCCTCGCCGGTGCCAAGGACCGTCGTGAGCCGTGGGGCGTCTGGGGTGGCGAACTCTTCGTCCAGGGCGTCGTCGTGCCGCGGAAGCGTCCGCGTGGCCGTCCGCGCAAGAACCCGGTCGCGGCATGAGCATCACCGGCACAGGAACGATCGACCGTCCCGTCACACGGGATCCCAAGAAGCAGGACCCCACGATGAACCCCTCTTTCACCGAGACCCCCGCCCCCGTGAACTCCCGCGCGACCGAGTCGCGTCAGAACAGGAACCTCGAAATGCAACTCATCCCAGAAGCCCTGGCGCGTGCGCATATGCATGAACGCCTGCAAGAGGCTGAATCCGAACGCAGGGCCCACCGGCTCGCCGCCGCGCGGCGTATGCAGCGTCGCGCCGAACGCGCGTCGCTGCGTGCCCGCCGCGCGCTGGCCATGGCCGTGATGCAGTAACGCCGCACGACCGTGCCGCGTCGCCACGGGGTCCGTCCGAGAGGGCGGGCCCCGTGGTGCGTTGTATCCGGATTCATGGGGTTTGCGGGGATATCGTCGGATGGTGGACCAGAGGACACATGAGCAACCGGAGTTGAGTACGGAGAGCATGGTGTGCGCCCGCTGTGGCGCGGTCGCCGAGGGTGCCCCGCCGACCTGGACCTGCTCCGTCGAGAACGGTGAGCGCTGCTACTTCTGCGACCGTTGTGCGCGGGAGAACATCCGGGCCATCGAAGGTCGGCTGGATTCGGCCTGGTGGTGAGAGCCGACGCTGCCGGGGCCCTCCGGAAGTGCCGGGGCGTGCCAATGGCGTTCGGCGCCGGTGGTCTGCGCTGATCCGGTGGTGATCGCCGCGGTGGGAAGAGGTCCGGACGGTTGGTGCGCCGGCCGGACCGGTGTGCTCAGGCCGTGCTCTCCCCGACGGTGTCCTCCGCGGCCTCCTCGGTGAGGTGTTCGCCGAACTCCGCGATCTCCGCTTCCTCGGCGGCCATGAATCCGGGCATCCATGCCTCCAGCTCCTCGCGCAGCCGGACCGTCGCCCCCAACTGGCACAGCACTCCGATGGTGCTCAAGGTGACCCGGTGGATCAGGAGGTAGGAGGGGGGCAGGTTGAGCCTTTTGGCCAACTGGTACGCGGGGGAGCGGGGGTCACCGATCCGGGCGGCCTGGTTCCGCATCCAGCTCCGGGTGAAGGTGAATTCCTCCACCTGCGCCGGTTCGATGATCGGCAGGAGATAGTCGAGGACCGCGTCCGGGTCCAGGTCGATGTTCTCCTTGACGAAGCCCTCCTGGCACAGCTGCTGGTAGACCGCCTCGGCCTCGCCGTCCAGCGTCATCCGCAATGAGGTGCCGATCGTCGGGGGCAGGCCCTCGGGCAGCCGGTCGACGGTGCCGAAGTCCAGCACCCCGAGGCGCCATTCCTCTCCGGTCCCGTCCGGGTCGTCCTTGGGCAGCAGCCGGAAGTTTCCGGGGTGCGGGTCGGCGTGCAACAGGCCGGTGCGGGCCGGGCCGGAGAAGAGGAAGCGTGCCAGCAGCTGGCCGGCGCGGTCCCGCTGTTCGTCGGTGCCGTCGGCGATCACCTCGGACAGTGGCACCCCGTCCATCCACTCGGTGACCAGCACCTGGTCGCTCTGGTGCACCACGGCGGGCACCAGCACATCCGGATCGTCGGCGAATTCCTCGGCGTGCGCACGCTGAGCCTCCGCCTCCAGGCCGTAGTCCAGCTCCTCCGACACCCGGTCGCGCAGTTCGGTGATCAGGGGCTTGATGTCCATGCCGGGGATCAGCGGGCCCAGCAGCCGGGCGAAACGACTCAACTGCGACAGGTCCGACAGCAGGGCCTGACCCGCCCCCGGATACTGCACCTTGACGGCCACCTCGCGGCCGTCGTGCCACACCGCCCGGTGGACCTGTCCGATCGACGCCGCGGCGGACGGCTTGTCCTCGAACTCCTCGAACAGCTCCCGCCATTCCTCACCGAGGCGTTCCGCCAGCACGGAGTGGACCGTGCTCGTCGGCATCGGTGGCGCCGCTTCCTGAAGCTTCGTCAGGGCGGCGCGGTAGGGTCCTGCGACCTCCTCGGGCAGCGCCGACTCGAAGACGGACAGTGCCTGCCCGAACTTCATCGCGCCGCCCTTGAGCTCTCCGAGCACCTTGAAGAGCTGTTCCGCGGTGCGCTGTTGAAGCTCTCGGCCGACGATCTCGGCGGACCTGCCGCCGATTCGCTTGCCCAGGCCCCAGGTGGCCCGGCCGGCGAACCCCAGTGGCAGCGCGGCCAGCTTGGCGGTGCGGGTGACCGCCTTGCGGGGAAGATCAGACATGCGCCCCTCCAACTCACACTGTCCCCCTACCGGGGTTACTCCGTCATTGTGGCGTGTTGTGGCCGCGGATCCGAGGGGCCCGCCCCACAAGTGAGGCGAGCTGCACCGCATGCGCAGTCCGGATGCGGCTCGATCCGCACCGTGCGTACGTCCGCGCACGGCAGCGCGACCTCCATCCGCGCACCCGTGCAGGGTGGCAGGCCGCCGTCGAGAAACGTCAGCGCCTGCACGGCGGTCAGCCCCGCCACCGCCGTCGCCAGTGCGGCGTCGCAGGCCGGCACCGCGGGCGACGCGCGCCCCGAGCGCCACTGTGCGAGCAGCCGCGGCCAGGCCGGTTCTGCCTCCGTGCGCCGCAGCTCGTCGCAGCGCGCGCAGGCCGAACCGCCGGGAAGTACCAGAGGTCCCACCACACCCGTGCCCTCGATCACGCCCGCGTAAAGGTGTGGGATTCCGGCGGTGAGGAGCGGCTCGGACAGTACGGGGTCGGGTGCGTAGGCGCCGAGGCCGTCGCGAGGGGTGAGCACCGTCAGCGACAGGCCGGGTTCGCCGGAGTCGCTCACCGGGACGAGCGGGCGGGGTCTGCGGGACCAGGGAGACGACTGGTGGACCAGCCGCCGGGCCGCCGCGTCGCGCCGCTCGCCGATCCGTTCCGCGGGCAGTCCGCCCGGTGTGACGTCCGCGGGCGCGACCGAACCGCCGTCCAGTACGTCCACCCGGCCGATCCCCGCGGCCGAGAGCAGCGCCGCGACCTGGGCGCCGACCCGTCCGGTGCCGCGGACCCGGACGCGGACCGCCCGGCGGGCCCCTATCCGGCCGAGGGCGCCGGCGGCTTCCGGGTGCTGTACGGACAGGGACGCCAGGTCGGGCCGGAGCCGTTCGCAGGCCGGTGCGTCTGCCCGTACCGCGTCGGCCGCCGGTCCGCCCGCGTTCGGTGCCTCCAGCAGTCCGGCGGCGCCGAGCCGGTCGACGACGCCCCGGGCGTGTTGCGGAGGCAGGTCCAGGCAACGTGCCTCCTCGACCAGCTGCTGCATGTTCCTGGTGCCGTCGATCATCCCGAGGAAGCTGCCGGTGGCGGTGTCGACCGGGCCGACCACCACCGCGTGGGCAGGCGCCACGCCGAACCGCACCGTTTCCCTGTCCCGCCAGCCGCGCCGCAGCGCGGGCTTGAGCATCGGATGCATACATCCGCCCCCGTCCTTCGTGGTCCGGCTGTCAGCATGCGCCGTGCGCCGCGGCGGTGCGGAGAGTTGTCCACAGGCGGTGGGTAATAGTCGTACAAGCCGTGCCCGCCATGGAGTGTTTCGTACGCGAACCGTCCGCGGGGCGGGACTTCCCGCAGCTCCAGCGGGTAACGTCGGGCACGTGCCCGCCGACTCTTCCCCTCGCGGCTCCGGGGAGACGCCCTTGCGCCGTGCCGCAGAAAGCTCGCGCCGGGCTGCTCCGAGCCCGACGGTGCGCAGCTCAGGCACGAGTGCGGTCGAGGTGCGCCGCAGCTCGCGACGGCGCAGGACCGTCTCCGCGTACCGCGAGGGCGACCGCACCGTTGTCCTGATTCCGGCCCGTATGTCCGAGGCCGAGGAGCGGCGCTGGGTCACCGTCATGCTGGACAAGCTCGCCGCCCAGGAGAGCAAGCGCATGCTGGGCGACGGTGAGCTGGCCGAGCGGGCCGAGCGCCTGTCCGGTCAGTATCTGGCGGGCCGGGCCCGTGCCGCCTCGGTGCGCTGGGTGACCAACCAGAACACGCGGTGGGGGTCGTGCACCCCCGCGGAGGGCAGCATCCGTCTGTCGCACCGCTTGCAGGGCATGCCGGAGTACGTCGTCGACTACGTCCTGCTGCACGAGCTCGCGCATCTCCTCGTCCCCGGCCACGGGCCCAGGTTCTGGCAGCTGCTGGAGTCCTACCCGCGCACGGAGCGGGCCCGTGGCTATCTCGAAGGTGTGGTCGCGGCCGACCGGCTGCCTCATCTGCCCGTCGCCCGCGACGATTGAGAGCCGTGCGCGGCAGGATCGGCCGCGCCCCGGCATCGCCCGTTGTCGGCGTCAGCGGTTAGCCTGGCGCGCACAGGAACTCACAGCGGGAGCGGGGGACGGTCGTTACGTATGGCCAGGGAATTCCAGCGGGGCCACAAGGCCAGGATCAGTGACCTGACACCGGGGACGGATCTGTACGTCGGTGTGCAGATCGCCGGTCCCGGGCTCACCTTCGACATCAGCTGCTTCGGTCTCGACGCGAACGAGCGGCTGTCCGACGACCGTTACTTCATCTTCTTCAACCAGCCGAAGTCGCCGGAGGAGGCGATCCAGCAGCTGGGCCCGCAGGCCGGCGACACCGAGTCCTTCCGGGTCACCCTGGACCGCATCCCGCAGCAGGTGCAGAAGCTGTCCTTCAGCGCCGCGCTGGACGGCGCGGGCCAGATGTCGCAGGTCGGTCCCGGCTACATCCGTATCGTCGCCGGCGGTGAAGAGGTCGCCCGTTACTCCTTCGACGGCAGCGAGTTCAGCACCGAGCGCGCCGTCATGCTGGGCGACTTCTACCTCAAGGACGTGTGGCGGTTCGCCGCCGTGGGCCAGGGCTTCGACGGTGGCCTGGAGGCACTGCTGAAGAACTTCGGCGGTGAGGTCGCGGAGGAGGCCGAAGCCGAACAGCCTCCCGCCGCGCAGGCCGTTCCCGGGTTCGCACCGCCGGCCGGGGCCGCTCCCGCGCCGTCGTTCGCCGCCCCGGCCGCCCACGTACCGCCGCAGCCCGCGCCGGACTTCGGACCGCCCCAGGGTGCTCCGCAACCCGCCGCGCAGCCGCCGCAGTCCGTGCCACAGCCGCCGCAGCCGACCGTCCCGCAGCCGCAGCAGCCCACCGCCCCGCAGGTTCACAGCGCGCCGACCATCGCCGCGCCGATGGCCCCGCCCGGTGCACCGGTGCCGCCGCCCGGCGTCCCCGGACAGCCGCCGCAAGCGCCCTACGGCCAGCCCGCCCCGCAGGCCCCGTACGGCCAGCCGGCTCCGGGCGGGTACGGCGGACAGCCGGGTCAGTATCCGGCCCAGCCCGCCCCCTACGGCCAGCAGCCCCCGGGCGCCCCGCATCCGGGCCAGGCCCCGGTGCCCCAGGGCGCAGGCCCCGATCTGGGCACCGTCCTGGAGAAGTACAAGGAAGCCCCGACCGGTCAGCGCTGGACGCCGCAGAACCCCAAGCTCATCCGCGTCGACCTCGGCGTCGAAGGCCAACCGGTGCTCGCCCGCCAAGGCAGCATGGTGCTCTACCAGGGCAAGGTCGACTTCAGCTACAAGGGCGCAGGCTTCCGCGGCCGGATCGTCGGCAACGCCACCGGCCAGGAAATGCAGCTCATGCGCTGCTCGGGCCAGGGCCAGGTGTTCTTCGCCGAGAACGGCGCCCACATCCACCCCATCGAGCTGCAGGGCGACGCCATCTGCGTGTCGGCCGAGAGCGTCCTCGCCTTCGACGAGTCGCTGCAGCACGAGATCCGCCGCATCGAGGGACACGGCATCCCCGGTGGCGCCCTGTTCACGATGCAGTTCCAGGGGACGGGCACCGTCGTCGTCAAGACCCAGGGGATGCCGGTCGTGCTGCCCGTCACCCCGACCACCTACGCCGACGCCAACGCCATCGTGGCCTGGTCCGCGGCCTCACAGGTGATCATCTCCAGCCAGGTCAGCCTGCGCCGCCAGGCCTACCCCGGCCACTCCGGCGAGACCGTGAACCTCCAGTTCCGGGGCGCGCCGGGGAACTTCATCGTCGTCCAGCCCTACGAGGTCTGAGGGAGCCCGTGAACATGAACCAGCAACAGCTCTCGGGCTACGTCCCGACACCGCCCGCCGCCCGTATGGAGAACCACGGCAGCGCCATGGTGAAGATCGCCATGCAGAGCGGCCAGGACGTCTTCGCGCGCACGGGCTCGATGGTGGCCTACGAAGGGTTCGTCCAGTACGAGCCGAACCCGCCCGCCGTACGCCAGATGGCTTCCCAGTGGCTGACCGGTGAGGGCGCCCCGCTGATGAAGTGCACCGGCGACGGCCTGCTCTACCTCGCCGACTACGGCGCCGACGTGGTCTGCATCAACCTCAACGGTGAGTCGCTCTCCGTCAACGGCACCAACCTCCTCGCCTTCGACGCGCACCTCCAGTGGGGTGTGCAGCGCGTCAAGGGGATGGCGAAGTTCGCCGGCCAGGGACTCTTCAACGTCGGTATCTCCGGCACCGGCTGGGTGGCCCTGACCTCACGCGGTACGCCCATCGTCGTCGACTGCGGCCGCGGCGAGGACGAGACGTACGTGGACCCGGACGCGCTCGTCGCGTGGTCCACGCATCTGAAGATGAAGGGCAAGCGCAGCTTCAAGGCGTCGTCGATGATCGGGCGCGGCAGCGGCGAGGCCTATCAACTGGGCTTCTCCGGGCAGGGTTTCGTCGTCGTCCAGCCCAGCGAGGACAGCACCGACCGGCTCCGGGCCCGGGGCTGAGGAGGGAGGACCGAACACGCCATGCAGAGTCCGCTTTTCGCCTTCACCGAGGCACAGACCCAGGACCGCTACGCGCTGCAGAACGAGCAGCTGCTGCGCGTCGCCCTCCAGGGCCACGAGGACCTTCTCGCCCGCAAGGGCACGATGGTCGCCTATCAGGGCCTGCTCGAATTCGACGGCAACTACCAGACGCAGGGCCAGCACCGCGCCCGCGCGATGTCCGGCGAGGGCCTGGACCTGATGCGGGTCTCGGGCCAGGGCACGGTCTATCTCGCCAACCTCGCGCAGTACGTCCACGTCGTCGATGTCGACCACGACGGCCTGACCATCGACAGCAGCTATGTCCTGGCGCTCGACTCCGGCCTGCACTGGGACGTCGTCTCCGTCGACAGCCAGTACGGGATCTCCGGCACCGGCAAGTACCAGCTCAACATCTCCGGCCGGGGAAAGGTCGCGTTGATGACCTCGGGCCAGCCGCTGATGCTCCAGGTGACGCCGGACAAGTACGTCAACGCCGACGCCGACGCGGTCGTCGCCTGGTCCGCCTCGCTGCGGGTGCAGATGCAGGCGCAGACGCACTCATCCGGAGTGTGGCGGCGCCGCGGCGGTACGGGTGAGGGCTGGGAGCTCAGCTTCCTCGGGCAGGGGTACGCCCTCGTCCAGCCCAGTGAGCTGCTGCCGCCGCAGCAGGCCGTCATCGGGTCCGGTGTGGCCGCCCAGTTCGGCATGGGGCAGCACGGCGCCCATGGACAGAACCAGGGCAACATCTTCACCAACTGACGCAACACCGCGGCGCCCGCCCCTGCTGGGGACGGGCGCCGTGCTGTCTGTCGCCCGGTGGGCGGCAGCGGGCTGTCAGAGCAGCGCGCGGGTCCTGTCGACGAGGCGCACCACGGACGCGTCGGCGACGTCGGCCACCTCGTCGTAGGCGAACCACCGCAGGTCCAGCGACTCGTCGCTGATCGCGGCGACCGCTCCTTCCGGGGCCAGCGCCGCGTACTGGACGTCCAAGTGCCAGGCGCAGGGCGTGTGATGACGATCCAGCCGCACCGGACCGCCGGGCAGCAGCGTCAGCCCCTGCGCGATCCCGGACTCCTCCCGCGCCTCACGCAGCGCCGCCTCGGCCAACGAGGCGTCCTCCGGCTCGCAGTGTCCGCCCATCTGCAGCCACATCTGCAGCTTGCGGTGCAGGGTGAGCAGCACCCGGCCGCGAGCCGGATCGATCACCAGGGCACTCGCTGTGAGGTGCCCTTCCGTGCAGGGCTTCCACATGCCGTCCGGATGATCGGCGAGGTGGTCGAGATACGCCAGCCGCAGCTGGTCCTGGTCGGGCGACGGCGCGGGCCACTCCTTGAGCACCCGCGCCGCCTCCTCACGCAGACTCACTTGTCGCCGTCACCCTTGCCCTCGCCGGGGCCGTCCGCCGGGCCCTCGTCGGTCGCCTCGGGCTTGCCCTCGGATTCGGCGGCCGGCGCCTCCTGCGGCGCGGCGGGCTTGGCCAGGTCGGGCTTGCCGCTGTTCGCGGCCTCGCCCAGCATCTTGTCCAGCTCGGAGAAGTCCGGCTGCTCGTGGTGCACAAAGCCGTCCGGGTCGTCCAGATCGGCCGCAGTCGGCAGCATGTCCGGGTGCTCCCACAGGCCGTCGCGGCCCTCCAGCCCCCGGGCGTCCGTCAGGGAGGCCCACAGGCGGGAGGCGTCCCGCAGACGGCGCGGACGCAACTGGAGGCCGATCAGCGTCGAGAACGTCTGCTCGGCCGGGCCACCGCTCGCGCGGCGCCGGCGCAGCGTCTCACGGAGCTTGTCCGAGGAGGGCAGATGCGGCTTGGAGGCGGCGTGCACCACCGCGTCCACCCAGCCCTCGACGAGGGCGAGCGCGGTCTCCAGCCGGGCCAGCGCCGCCTTCTGCTCCGGGGTGTCCTCGGGCTGGAACATGCCCTGCTGGAGTGCGTTCTGCAGCTCCTCGGGATGCTGCGGGTCGATCTGGCCGACCACGTCCTCCAGCTTGGTGGTGTCGACCTTGATGCCGCGCGCGTATCCCTCGACGGCACCGAACAGATGCGAGCGCAGCCACGGGACATGGGCGAAGAGCCGCTGGTGGGCGGCCTCGCGCAGGGCCAGATAGAGCCGCACCTCCTCCTCGGGCACGCCCAGGCCCGCGCCGAACGACGCGATGTTGCCGGGCAGCAGGGCGGCCTTGCCGGCCGGGCCGAGCGGCAGCCCGATGTCCGTGGAACCAACGACCTCGCTCGCCAGCACGCCCAGCGCCTGGCCGATCTGGGTGCCGAACATCGCGCCGCCCATGGAGCGCATCATGCCGAGCAGCGGGCCGGCCATGGCCTGCATCTCCTCGGGCAGCACATCCCCCATGGCCGCCCCGACGCGCTCGGCGAGCGGGTTGACCAGGTCCTTCCACACCGGCAGGGTCTCCTCGACCCACTCGGCGCGGCTCCACGCCACCACCGAGCCGGAGCCCGACGGCAGCGACGTCACACCGTCCAGCCACAGGTCCGCCAGCCGCACGGCCTCCTCGACGGCGGACCGCTCACCCGGCGAAAGGCTCGCGTCCTTGCTGCCGTCCTCGGCGCCCTGCGCGACGGTCTGCCGCGCGATGTCCTTGGCCATGTCCCAGTTCACCGGGCCGCCCTCGTAGGAGAGCATCTGGCCGAGCTTTTGGAACGCGGCGCCCAGATCGCCAGGGTTCATCTCACCACCGGGTCCGCCCATGCCGCCGAAGAGCGCCGCGAACGGATTGTCCGCGCCGCCGCTCCCGCCGCCGAACCCGAACGGGTCCGCGGGGTCCTGGCTACCTCCCTGGCCGCCCTTCTTCTTGCCGTTGTCGCCGTCCTCCGGCTCCTCCGGCGGAAGGCCGAATCCAAATGGGGTGTCACTCACGGGTTTCCTCGGCTCGTAGGGCCGCCGGCCCGGGGCCGACGGCGACTGCCCGACATCACCTCCAGCGTAGACACCCGGACCGCTTCGGGGCTCGGTGCTTCGCTGTCGCGGTGGCTGCGGCAGGATGGACGCCACCTGGTACGGCACGCGTGAGCACGCGTACGTACTGAAGACAACCGCTGGAGACGCCCGGTGAGTTCCCCAGATCCGACCGTTCGCGCAGCGCGAAACGCTGCGGCCACCCCCGACAAGGCGGGCGGCACCACGGGCGGCGCCCCGGACCGGCCGCTGCGCCGGCCCGTCGTGGCCGTCACCGGAGCCGCCTCCGGAGTCGGCGCGCTCCTGACCCGTGCCCTCGCCGAATCCGACGAGGTCAAGGAGGTCATCGCCATCGACGAGCGGCGCGGTGACGTCGCGGAGGCCCACTGGCACGTCCTGGACGTACGCGACCCCGCCATCGCCGAGAAACTGCGCGGCGCCGACGTCGTCGTCCACCTGGCACTCGACCTCGACCTGGAGACCGACGCCACCGCCCGCACCGCCTACAACGTGCGCGGCACCCAGACCGTCCTCACCGCGGCCGCCGCGGCAGGCGTCCACCGGGTCGTGCTGTGCACCTCGGCGATGGTCTACGGGGCGCTGCCCGACAACGATGTTCCGCTGGCCGAGGACGCCGAGTTGCGCGCCACGGCCGACGCCACCGGTGTCGGGGACCTCATGGAGATCGAGGACCTCGCCTACCGCGCGCCCCGCGCACACCCGGGCCTGAACGTCACCGTGCTGCGCCCCACCGTCCTGGTGGGCGGCACCGACACCGCCCTGACCCGCTACTTCGAATCGCCCCGCCTCCTGGTGGTCGCCGGATCGCGGCCCACCTGGCAGTTCTGTCACGTCGAGGACCTGGTCAGCGCGCTGGAGTACGCGGCGCTCGAGAAGGTCGACGGGGAGCTGGCGGTCGGCTGCGACGGCTGGCTGGAACAGGAGGAGGTCGAGGAGCTGAGCGGCATCCGGCGCATGGAGCTGCCGTCGTCGGTGGCTCTGGGCGCCGCCGCCCGCCTGCACCGCATCGGCCTGACACCGTCGCCCGCCGGGGACCTCGCGTACACGATGCACCCCTGGGTGGTCAGCGGCAGCCGCCTGCACGACGCGGGCTGGCGGCCCCGGTGGACCAACGAGGAGGTGCTCGCCGAGCTGCTTGAGGAGGTCGCGGGCCGGCACACCGTCGCGGGCCGCAGGCTGGGCCGCAAGGACGCCACCGCCGCGGGCGCCGCGGGCGCCACCGTCGCCCTGCTGGGTACCGCCGCGCTGGTCAGGCGTGCCCGCAAGGCCCGCCGCCGCATCTGACCCGGGCCGGCGGCGGGCTGTACGAGCCTCCAGTGCCGCCTGCGCAGGCCCGGTGGAAACGGCCATTCCCCCCGGGCGCCCCGGTGCGGCACGATGGGGAGTATGTCTGGCACGCGCACCCCCTCGTCGTCCTGCCGTGAGCACCCTGGTGAGCAGGGCGCAGCGGACCCCATACGGCTGCTCGCGATCCGCGAGGCCCCGCTGTCCTTGGACGAGGTCTTCGCGGCCGTCGGAGACGACGCGGCGGGTGGCACGGCCCTCTTCGTCGGCACGGTCCGCTCGCACGACGGCGGGGCGGACGTCGACGGCCTCGGCTACTCCTCGCACCCGACCGCGGAGGCGGAGATGCGCCGCATCGCCGAGAAGGTCATCGCCGACTTCCCGGTCCGTGCGCTGGCCGCCGTCCACCGGGTGGGCGAACTGGCCATCGGAGATCTCGCGGTCGTCGTCGCCGTGTCCTGCCCGCACCGGGGCGAGGCGTTCGAGGCGTGCCGCAAGCTGATCGACGACCTCAAGCACCAGGTCCCCATCTGGAAGCACCAGACTTTCTCGGACGGTACGGAGGAATGGGTCGGCGTCTGACGCGCCCCCGGTCCGGGAAGCGACGCCCGGCCGGGCGCCGTTTTCCGAACGCGGGGCCGAATAGGTGCCCCGGCGCTCCGGTTGCGTAACCCACCCCCTGGCGTGAGCGTTGACCTGTTGGATGGGTAATCTGCTTATTCGTCGATTTGCGGTCGCGCAAAGGGTCGGGAGGCCGCTGTGGGTGCGCTCCTCTGGTTGTTGATTCCGGTTCTCGCTGCGTTGGTTGCCGTGGTGTGGAGCACTTGGGCGCAGCGAAATCGCAAGACGGGGGATGTCGCGGAGCTCGCGGGGTACGCCCGGTTCCGCGACGCCATGGAGAGGGAACGTTCCGCTTCCGAGCCCGCCTCCGACGCGGCCTGACGTTCCCCGGTCGTACGCACGAGCAATGGCCGTCGCTCCGAGGAGTGACGGCCCGCCATGTGGGGGCGGCCCGGGGTGGTCCCCGGACGGACGGCCCCGCGGGCCGGTTGTCATACCCGTCCCGTACTGTCGTTCCATGCCACGCCGCACCGCGACGCTGCTCGCCTCGACCCTCATGTTGATCGCGCTGCTCTGCGCGGGGGTGCTGATCCCCGTCCCGTATTCGGAGATGTCGCCGGGTCCGACGGTCAACACCTTGGGTGAGCACAGCGGCGAGCCGGTGCTGGAGATCTCCGGGCGCAAGACGTACCCGACGACCGGTCACCTCAACATGACCACGGTCCGGGTCACCGGCCCCGACTACACCATGAACCTCTTCGAGGCGGTCTACGGCTGGCTGGACCACGACAACGCCGTGGTGCCGCACAAGACCCTCTACCCCGAGGGGCAGACGGCCGAGGAGGCCGACCAGGAGAACGCCGAGGAGTTCAGCCAGTCCCAGGAGAGCGCCAAGGCCTCCGCGCTGCGCCAGCTGAAGATCCCCGTCGCCACCCAGACCGTCGTGGGTTCCGTGGTGAAGGACATGCCCGCCGACGGGCAGCTGCACGCCGGCGACGTGATCAAGGCGGTGGACGGCAAGCCGGTCACGGAGGCCGCAGGCGTCGCCAAGCTCGTCACCCTGCACAAGCCGGGCGAGAAGGTCCGCTTCACCATCATCCCCGCCAAGACGGCGGCCGCGGCCGAGAAGCAGGGCAAGCGGCCCGCGACGGGCACGAAGGACATCACGCTCGCCACCGAGAAGGCGGAGGACGGCCGGGCCATCGTGGGCATCCAGGCCGAGGTGGACCACATCCTCCCGTTCACCATCGACGTCAAGCTGGCCGATGTCGGCGGGCCCAGCGCCGGGCTGATGTTCGCGCTCGGCATCGTCGACAAGCTGACGCCGCAGGACCTGACCGGCGGCAAGTTCGTGGCCGGTACGGGCACGATCGACGACAAGGGCAAGGTCGGGCCGATCGGCGGCATCTCGATGAAGACGGTCGGCGCGCGGGACAAGGGCGCGGAGTTCTTCCTGACGCCGAAGGACAACTGCGCCACCGCCGCCAAGGACACCCCGCGCGGCCTCACCCTCGTCAAGGTCAACACCATCGGCGACGCGGTGCAGGCGCTGCAGAAGATCCGCTCCGGTGACACCGACGACCTGCCGAGCTGCAGCCCGGCAGGACGGTCGTAGGCCGGCGGGTCCCGCCGCCCGCCCGGCGGCAGGACCCGAACGAAAGCCCCGGCCGTCGTCGGCCGGGGCGTCTCGATCAGGCGGCTCAGGCCTCGAACGTCGCGGACAGCGCGTCCGCGAGGCCCGGCACCAGGGCGGCGCCGGTGAGCACTTCGGACGTCGAGTCCTTCTCGCGCAGCCGCAGCGCCGATTCCCGCGAGCCGTCCCGCAGCACGCCCACCGTCATCCGGACCTCCTGACGGTCCGGGTGGTCGGCGACCCACTTGGCGAGCTGCGCGTCGTCCAGGCCCTCGGGCACCGAGTCCTCCGCGGACGGCGGCAGCATCAGCCGCTCCACGGTCATCGCGCAGCCGGTGACGGCCTCCGGCCAGGCGATGGTGGCGAGGAACTCGTCCAGCGGGACGCCGGCCGGGATCTCGTCCTGCTCGACGGGGGTCAGGGAGGTGGTGGTGGAGTCGTCGATGCCCAGCTGCGCGGCGAGCGAGGGCTCCTGGGCGCGCAGCTTGGCGGTGTCGACGAGGGCGAACAGTCGGGCGGGCTGATCCCAGCCGAGCCCGGCGCTGTACTCGTCGATTTCGAGCACCGCGCGGGTCAGTGGGTTGGCGGCGAGGGGGGTGCCGTCAACGGGGAGGTTGGTCATGCTCAACATCGTGCCTTGTGAACCCCGGAAATCGGGAACCGAGTAAAGCCTTCGTAAGTTGCATCAGTGGGTCCTACTATCGCCGGGCCTGCTCAACACGACAGCGAACTTCGAGGTGCGCACCTTGGCTTTCCAGATGCCGGACCGCGGCGGAGGCCCGACAGGGCCACGGATCAGAGTCGGCCGACCGTCCCGGCGGATCCGGACCCTGCTCATGACGTTGGGTGTGCTGGCCGTGCTGGCCATGCTCTTCGTGATGTTCGCGGGGTTCTGGACCGACTGGCTCTGGTATCGCTCGGTCCACTATTCGTCGGTCTTCACCACCACCCTGTGGACCAAGATCGGTTTGTTCTTCTTCTTCGGCGTGCTGATGGCGTCGGCCGTCGGCGTCAACGTCTGGCTGGCGCACCGGTTGCGGCCACCGCTCAGCGCGATGTCCACGGAGCAGCAGAGCCTGGACCGCTATCGGATGAGCATCGCCCCGTTCAAGAAGTGGGCGCTGATCGCGATCGCCGCGGTGGTCGGCCTGATCGCCGGTGCGTCGGCCTCGGGCGAGTGGCGCACCTGGCTGCAGTGGGTCAACGGCGTGCCGTTCGGCCAGAAAGACCCGCAATTCGGGATGGACGTCGCGTTCTACGCATTCGATCTGCCCTGGTACCGCTTCCTGTTGAGCTTCGGGTTCGCCTGTGCCGTGCTGTGCCTGATCGCCGCGGCGCTGACGCACTACCTCTACGGCGGGCTGCGGCTGACCAGCCCCGGATCCCGGGCGACGGCCGCGGCGACCGGTCATCTCTCGGTGCTGCTGGGGATCTTCGTCTCGCTCAAGGCGATCGCCTACTGGCTCGACCGGTACGGCCTCGCGGTGAAGTCCAGCGGCCTGAAGTCGGCCGACAACTGGACCGGTCTGCGCTATGTCGACGCCAACGCCTATCTTCCGGCGAAGACGATTCTGTTCTGCATCGCGGTGATCTGCGCGGTGCTGTTCTTCGCCACCCTCTGGCGCCGCACCTGGCAGCTGCCGGTGATCGGCTTCGGCCTGATGGTGCTCTCCGCGATCCTCATCGGCGGGCTGTATCCGGCGATCGTGCAGAAGTTCCAGGTCCAGCCGAACGAGCAGGCCAAGGAAGCGCCGTACATCAAGCAGAACATCAAGGCGACCCGGGACGCGTACGACATCCAGGACTCGGGGGTCACGCCCTACAAGGGCAACTACAAGCCGGCCACGAAGGCGGACAGCGAGCGGCTGCGTGAGGACGCCGACACCACGGCCAGCATGCGTCTGCTCGACCCCAACGTGGTCTCGCCGGCCTTCCAGCAACAGCAGCAGGTGCGCGGGTACTACCAGTTCCCCTCCACCCTCGACGTCGACCGGTACAAGGACAAGGACGGCGCCGAGCAGGACACCGTCATCGGTCTGCGCGAGCTGAACATCGCCGGCATCCCCGAGCGCAACTGGATCAACGACCACTTCAAGTACACCCACGGCTACGGCGCGGTCGCCGCGAAGGGGACCGAGCCCGCCGAGGGCGGCGGGCCGAAGTACACCGAGTCCGACCTGCCGGCCAAGGGGCAGCTCGGCAAGTACCAACAGCGGGTGTACTACGGCGAGAAGACCTCGCAGTACTCCATCGTCGGTGGTCCGCAGAAGGAACTGGACTACTCCGACGACAGCGGCGAGAAGAGCTACAGCTACACGGGCAAGAGCGGGGTGAACCTCGGCAACCCGATCAACCGCGCCGCCTACGCGGTGGCCTTCGGCGAGCCGCAGATCCTCTACTCCGGCGCGATCGGTGAGGGCTCGCGGATCCTGTACAACCGCACGCCCAAGGAGCGGGTCGAATCCGTCGCCCCCTGGCTGACGATCGACGGCGACGCCTACCCGGCGGTGATAGACGGCCGGATCCAGTGGATCGTGGACGCCTACACCACCAGCAACGGCTATCCGTACGCCTCGCGCACCACGCTCGGGGACACCACGGCCGATTCGCTCACCGACGGACAGCGGGCGGTGGTGGCCCAGCAGAACCAGGTCAACTACATCCGCAACTCCGTCAAGGCGACGGTCGACGCCTACGACGGCTCGGTCAAGCTCTACCAGTGGGACACCAAGGACCCGGTTCTCAAGACCTGGATGAAGTCCTTCCCCGGCACGGTCGAGAAGAAGAGCTCCATCAGCCCGTCGCTCAAGGAGCATCTGCGGTATCCGCAGGACCTGTTCAAGGTGCAGCGACAGCTGCTCACCACCTACCACGTCACGGACCCGGGCACCTTCTACACCGGCTCCGAGCGCTGGCAGATCCCCAACGACCCGACGACGAAGTCGGGCAACGCCGTACCGCCGTACTACCTGAGCCTGAAGATGCCGGACCAAAAGGGCCAGACCTTCTCGCTGACGACGACCTTCACGCCCAGCAAACGCGACAACCTGGGCGCCTTCATGGCCGTCGACGCCAACGCGACCAGCAGCGACTACGGCAAGATCAGACTTCTGAAACTGCCGTCCCAGACACCGGTGCCGGGACCGCAGCTGGTGCAGTCGAAGTTCAACTCCGATCCGAGCATCGCCAACGAGCTGAACATCCTCAAGAAGCTCGGTGATTCGGAGATCGAGTACGGCAACCTGCTGACCGTGCCGCTCGACGGTGGACTGCTGTACGTCGAGCCGGTCTATCTGCGCGGTGCCAACACCAACTACCCGCTGCTGAAGAAGGTGTTGGTCAGCTACGGCGACAACAAGCCGGTGCTGGAGAACTCCCTCAAGGACGCGCTGGATGTCGTGTTCGGCAAGAAGGCGCCCAGTTCGGGCACGGAGGAACCGCCCAGCGGCGGCGACACGACCGAGCCGCCACCGTCCGACCAGACGGTCCAGCAGGCCCTGGGCGACGCCCAGAAGGCTTACGAGGAGGGCGAGAAGGCGCGCTCCTCGGGCGACTGGGCCGGTTACGGCGAGGCCCAGAAGAAGCTCAAGGCGGCGCTGGACCGGGCCGCCGAGGCATCCGAGAAGGCCGGTAAGTCGGGCGACTGACGCGATCCGGCCGGGAGCGTGATCACGTGCGGCCGCCGGTGCGAACCGGTGGCCGCACGTCCGCGGTGGTCAGAGGCCCCCGCGGCCCCGTGATAGCTTGAGAACACAACGGCGCGGGGTGGAGCAGCTCGGTAGCTCGCTGGGCTCATAACCCAGAGGTCGCAGGTTCAAATCCTGTCCCCGCTACTGAAGATGAAGGCCCGGATCCTCAAGGATCCGGGCCTTCGTCATGCGTTCGGGTCGGGTTGCGGGCCACGGCCGAGTCGAACGGCCGTTGTGGGAAACCTGTGTGCTTGAGTTTGACAAGTCGCCGTGTCGGGAAGTCGACAAACCGCTGAAGTGACCTCACTGGCTGCGGTATTCCAGGTGTACGCGGGTTACGGGTGATGCGACGATGGCTCTTATGGGGGACAAGGCAAGGTTGTTGGAGACAGACCGGTTTGTGCATGCGCCCGACGACGGGCGCGAATCCGAGCTGCGGCTTGATGCGATGGACGCCGCCGAGGCGTCCGACGCGTCCGAAGCGGTGACCGAGACCGGTCACCGCCGGGCCGCCGAGGCGGGCGACACCGCCGCGATGAGCGCGCTCGGAGCGATGCTGCTGCGCCGCGGTGACCTCGACGGCGCCGAGCCCCACCTGCGCTCCGCCACCGCAGCCGGAGACCGCGCCGCGGCCAACAACCTCGGTGTCCTGCTCCACCAGCGGGGCTACGCCGAGGAGGCGGCCGGCTGGTGGCGGATCGCCGCCGTCGCCGGTTCCGCCGCGGCCGCGCACGCCCTGGGCAGGCACTACCGCGAGCGGGGCGACGAGCCCGCCGCCGAGTACTGGCTGCGCCAGTCCGCCGAGTCCGGCCACTACTTGGGCGCGTACGCCCTCGCCGACCTGCTGGAGCACCGCGGCGACATCGGCGCCGAGCGCTGGTTCCGGGCCGCCGCCGAGCGCGGCCACCGCGAGGCCGCGTACCGCCTGGCGCGCGTCATCGAGGACGGCCGCGACACCGACCGCGCGGTGGAGCCCGCGTACGGCGAGCTGACCCGGGCCGCCGAGGCCGAGCAGTGGTACCGCCAGGCCGCCGCCCGCGGCCACCGGCGCGCCGCGCTGCAACTGGGCGCGCTCCTGGAGGACCGGGGCGACGTACAGGAGGCCGGACGCTGGTATCTGTCCGCGGCCAAGGACGGCGAGCCGCGGGCTGCCTGCGCGCTGGGCTTCCTGCTGCGTGACGCCGGAGACGAGGAGAGCGCGGCGGAGTGGTGGCGGCGCGCCGCCCAGGACGGCGACGGCAACGCCGCCAACGCCCTGGGGGCGCTGCACGCCGACCGCGGCGAACTGCAGACCGCCGAGCGCTGGTACCGCGTCGCCCTGGACGCCGGGGACGTCAACGGCGCCTACAACATCGGGCTGCTCTGCGCCGAGCAGGGCCGGGCCGGGCGGGGTGAGCAGTGGTACCGCCGCGCCGCCTACGCCGGGCACCGCGAGGCGGCCAACGCGCTGGCCATCCTGCTGTTGCAGCGTGGCGACGCGGCGGGGGCCGAGCCGTGGTTCTCCAAGGCGGCCGAGGCGGGCAGCGTGGACGCGGCGTTCAATCTCGGCATCCTGTTCGCCGGGCGCGGTGAGGACCGGCTGGCGCACGCCTGGTACGAGCGTGCGGCGGCAGCCGGGCACACCGAGGCGGCGTTGCAGGTCGCCATCGTGCAGCTGCGCGAAGGCGACACCCAGGACGCGGAGCGCAATCTGCGCTGCGCGGCCGGGGGCGGCAGCCCCGAGGCGGCCTACCGGCTCGCCGACCTTCTGGACCGCAGGTCCGTGGCGGCGCGCGACGCCGGGCGGCCGGCCGACGGGCGGGCGCCGGACGACGAGAGCAGGCAGTGGTACGAGCGGGCCGCGCAGCAGGGGCATCGCCGTGCGCAGGTTCGAGTTGGCATGTTCGCGGCGGCTCGCGGCGACGTGGTCGAGGCCGCGACCTGGTACCGCGCGGCGGCCGAGGCCGGCAGCAGCAACGGCGCCTTCAACCTCGGGCTGCTGCTCGCCCGCGAGGGGAGCCTGCCGGAGGCCACGCTGTGGTGGCAGCGGGCTGCCGAGGCCGGGCACGGCCGAGCCGCCCTGCGGCTGGCGCTGCTGGCCGCTCGCAGGGGCGCGCTGGCCGAGGCGCAGAGCTGGTGTGCGCGATCGGTGGAGCTGGGGCCGCCGGAGGTCGCCGAGCGGGCCGCACGGCTGCGTGCGGCGCTTCAGGAGGAGCTCAGCGCCTAGCGTGCGCCGCGAGCCCAGGGGCGGGTCAAGGAGACCCGGCCCTGGGCCCACGGCAAGGGATTTGCGCTGGTCGTCGGCCTGGGGTTAAAGTAAGGACACAACGGCGCGGGGTGGAGCAGCTCGGTAGCTCGCTGGGCTCATAACCCAGAGGTCGCAGGTTCAAATCCTGTCCCCGCTACTGAAAGACCAAGGCCCGGATTCTTCGAGAATCCGGGCCTTCGTCATGCTCGCGTGCGCAGGAGTGGCGACGAGCGGCCCTGGGGCGAGGTGCGGGGGCGCCCACCGGTATCCCGGTGCGGTCGGGCGTGCTTGCCCTTGGCGTCTTCTCGGTGCGGCCGTGCATCCCTCCCGGGCACGCCGAGGAGCCCGCGCCCCTGGGGGTACGGGCTCGGCTGCGCGATACCGGCGCCGGCTCGCGGCGTCAGGGCAGGGCGGGCGCGGGCGTCAGGAGCCGGCGCTGCAGTTGGGGCAGACGCCCCGGTAGGTCACGGTGACCTCGGACACCTGGAAGCCGTAGCGCTCCGGCTCCGGCAGGGCGGAGAGCGGGTCGCCCTGGAGGTGGACGTCGCGGATCGTGCCGCACTGGGAGCAGACGAGGTGCTGGTGGTCGTGGTGGGCGTTCGGGTCGTACCGCTTGGCGCGGCCGTCCGTGCTCACCTCGATGACCTCGCCGAGCGAGACCAGCTCGCCGAGCGTGTTGTAGACGGTGGCGCGGGAGATCTCCGGGAGCCGGTCGCTCGCCCGCGCGTGTACTTCGTCAGCGGTGTAGTGGACGTGGTCCCCGTCGAGGACCTCGGCCACGACGCGTCGCTGTGCGGTCAGCCGCCAGCCGCGTCCCCGGAGTCGTTCCAGCAGGTCACTCATGCCAATCACCTATCAGTCAGATAGGGCCAGAGTAGCAGCGGCCGTCCATCGCCGGATCAGGTACGACTTTCGTCTTCTTCTTGACTTAGACAATGTCCAATGTAGGATCGACTCCGGCGCAAGCCCAGGGCAGGTGACATGGATTTTCAGGAGGCGCACGTGTCGGTAGAGAGCACCACCGGACCGCTGACCACGGAGACCGGGGCCCCGGTCGCGGACAACCAGAACAGCGAGACGGCCGGCATCGGCGGCCCTGGTCTCATTCAGGACCAGCTCCTGATCGAGAAGCTCGCGCACTTCAACCGCGAGCGGATCCCGGAGCGCATCGTGCACGCCCGTGGCGCCGGCGCGTACGGCACCTTCACGGTGACCGCGGATGTCACGAAGTACACCCGCGCGAAGTTCCTCTCCGAGGTCGGCAAGCAGACCGAGACCTTCCTGCGCTTCTCGACCGTCGCGGGCAACCTCGGCGCGGCGGACGCGGTGCGTGACCCGCGCGGCTGGGCGCTGAAGTTCTATACCGAAGAGGGCAATTACGACCTCGTCGGCAACAACACCCCGGTGTTCTTCATCAAGGACGCCATCAAGTTCCCGGACTTCATCCACACCCAGAAGCGCGACCCGTACACCGGCTCGCAGGAGGCGGACAACGTATGGGACTTCTGGGGGCTCTCGCCGGAGTCCACCCACCAGGTGACCTGGCTGTTCGGTGACCGCGGCATCCCGGCCTCCTACCGTCACCTCGACGGCTTCGGCTCGCACACCTTCCAGTGGAACAACGAAGCGGGCGAGGTGTTCTGGGTCAAGTACCACTTCAAGACCGACCAGGGCATCAAGAACCTCACCCAGGACGAGGCCAACAAGCTCGCCGGTGAGGACCCCGACAGCCACCAGCGCGACCTGCGGGAGGCCATCGAGCGCGGTGACTTCCCGAGCTGGACCGTCCAGGTGCAGATCATGCCGGCGGCCGACGCCGCCGACTACCGCTTCAACCCGTTCGACCTGACCAAGGTCTGGCCGCACGAGGACTACCCGCCGATCGAGATCGGGAAGCTGGAGCTCAACCGCAATCCGGAGAACATCTTCGCCGAGGTCGAGCAGTCGATCTTCTCCCCGCACCACTTCGTGCCGGGCATCGGCCCGTCCCCCGACAAGATGCTCCAGGGCCGTCTCTTCGCGTACGGCGACGCGCACCGCTACCGCGTCGGCATCAATGCCGACCACCTGCCGGTGAACCGCCCGCACGCCACCGAGGCGCGCAGCCACGGCCGGGACGGCGCCCTGTACGACGGCCGTCACAAGGGTCAGAAGAACTACGAGCCGAACAGCTTCGGCGGTCCGGCCGAGACCGGTCGGCCGCTGTGGCAGCCGGTCGCGGTGACGGGCGAGTCCGGCAAGACCGCGGCCCCCTCGCACGCCGAGGACGACGACTTCGTCCAGGCGGGGAACCTCTACCGGCTGATGTCCGAGGACGAGCGGGAGCGCCTGATCGACAACCTCGCGGGCTTCATCGCGAAGGTCTCCCGTGACGACATCGCGCAGCGCGCGATCGAGAACTTCCGCAAGGCGGACGCGGACTACGGCAAGCGGCTGGACGCCGCGGTACAGGCCCTGCGCGGCTGACCGTTCCTCGCGGCCCGATCCCGTCGCAGCGGTGACGTGGTGCCGGCCGTGGGGTTCGCAAGGCTGCTTGCCGTAACAAACGAAGAGGCCGGACGCCATGGGGCTCCGGCCTCTTCGTGCGTCCGTCGGCGCGTCCGGCCCGTTCGGCGGACCGGACGCGGGGCGGGCTCGTCTCAGGCGGGTACGGCGTCGATCCGTTCGACGGCGTGCGACCGGCAGCGGATGATGTCGCGGACCGAGACGACGCCGACCGGCTCGTGGTCGTCGAGCACGATGAGGTGGCGGAAGCCGCCGCGCACCATCGCGTCCGCTGCGTCGTCGAGAGTCCAGTCGGGGGCGGCGAAGACCACATCCGATGTGGTGTGGGTCTGGGCGATCTCCCGGTCCGGGTCGTCGCCCGCGCCGAGGGAGTTGAGGATGTCGCGCTCGGTGAGGATGCCGAGTCCGCTGTTGTCCCTGTCGAGGACGACGGCCGCGCCGATGCGTCGGGCGGCCATCAGTTGCGCGGCCTGGCGGAGGGTGTGAGCGGGCCCGATGGTGAGGACCACCGTGCTCATGGCGTCTTTGACGAACATGGGCATGGAGTGGAGCCACCTCCTTGGTGAATGCGCCTTGCGAAAGAATTCACAAGTTCACAAACTGGCGGATTCTCATGTTCACATGCTCAGCTCGATGCAACAAGGGGCGGATCGCGGACGGTTGTCCGCGCATCCGCCCCTTCGCAGGTCAGTGCCCTGCGTCGCCGACGTAATTCAGCAGATCGTCGTGGAGAAGGCCGTTGGAGGCCGCCGCGTCGCCGCTGTGCGGACCGGGCTTGCCGTCCAGGCCGGTGAACCTGCCGCCGGCCTCCTGGACGACGACCGCGCAGGCCGCCATGTCCCACAGGGACAGCTCCGGCTCCGCGCAGATGTCCACCGAACCCTCGGCGATCATCATGTACGGCCAGAAGTCGCCGTAACCGCGGGTGCGCCAGCAGTCCCGGGTCAGATCGAGGAAGCCGGGCAGCCTGCCGCGCTCCTCCCACCCGGTCAGCGAGGAGTAGGCGAAGGAGGCGTCCTGGATGCTGCCGACCTTCGACACCTGGAGCCGGGTCGCGGAGGTCAGGCTCCGGCCGGTGAAGGCCCCCAGGCCCTCGGCGGCCCACCAGCGGCGGTTCAGGGCCGGTGCGGAGACGATGCCGACCACCGGGCGGTCACCGCCCTCGCCGCGCTCCATCAGCGCGATCAGCGTCGCCCAGACCGGCACGCCGCGCACGTAGTTCTTCGTCCCGTCGATCGGGTCGATGATCCAGCGGCGTGGACCGGAGCCCTCGCTGCCGAACTCCTCGCCGAGCACCGCATCGCGTGGCCGGGCGCGCTGGAGGTGCCCACGGATCAACTCCTCGGCGTTCTTGTCCGCCTCGCTCACCGGGGTCATGTCGGGTTTGGTCTCGACCTTGAGGTCGAGAGCCTTGAACCGTTCCATGGTCGCGGCGTCCGCGGCGTCCGCGAGGACATGGCCGAGGCGAAGATCATCGTGATAGTCGGGCATGTGCGAACAGTATCCACTGGTATACGCAGGAGCCACACGGCCATGCCGGGCCCGGCGTGTGGCGGCTCCGGGCCGGCCCTGCGGTGACCCTTGACAGTCCCTGGTGCCCCGTCAATTCTGTGCGCACACCGGCCGCATGGGCCGGCTGCCGGGGAGGCGACGGATGCCCGCTGCGCGAGAATCCTTGCTGGATGCCGCATACAAGGCGCTGACGACCCGGGCGTGGGCGGCCGTCCGGATGGTGGACGTCGCGGCCGCTGCCGGGGTGTCCCGGCAGACCCTCTACAACGAGTTCGGCAGCAAGGAAGGGCTCGCCCGCGCCCTGGTCCGCCGGGAGACCGAGCGATATCTCCAGGGAGTGGAACGGGTGCTGCGGCAGACCGGGCCGGTCCCCGAAGCCGCCGCGCCGAGGGACGCGGCGGCGGGCCGGGTGGTGGCCGCAGCCGCCTGGACGCTGCGCACCGCGCGCGCCAACCCCCTGGTCAGAGCCGCACTGACGGGCTGCTGGAGCGACCGCCTGCCGTCCCCGCCCGGTGCGCCGCGCGGCGCCCGCAACGGGCTGCCAGGGCAGCGCGCCGCGCCGTCCGCCGAGCGGCCGCTGCCGGGGCCCGGCGAACTGGTCGGCCGCTTCTGCGACCGGGCGGTCGCGGCACTTGAGCCGGACTGGCCGCAGGAGGAACTCCCCGCCCTCGGCGCCGCGTGCGAGACGGCGGCGCGGTTGACGCTGTCCTGCGTGGTCGCCCCGGCGGGGCCCGGAGCCGGGGGCATCGCCGGCCGGGCGGCCGGGCCATCCGCCATGGGGGGCCCGGCGCGGGAGCGCCGGGAGGCCGAGACGGACGCGGTGTCGCGGCTTGTGCGAGGGGCTTTCGCACGGCTGCCCGGTGAGGAGGCGGTTCGCCCCGGGTGAGGCGGGAACCTCGAATTCGCCGTCACGACCGCGAGCGCCGGTCGGCCCGCCGGCACCGTCAGCGGTTGTCGGGACCCGTCAGTGCGCCGCCCCGGACAGCTGCAGTCCGATGACGCCGACGATGACGAGGGTGATGGAGACGAGCTTGAGGATCGAGACCACGTCGCCGAGGAAGATCATGCCGTAGATCGCCGTGCCGGCCGCGCCGATGCCGGTCCAGACCGCGTAGGCCGGGCCGACGTCGAGTTTGCGCAGGGCGAGCGTCAGCAGGCCGAAGCTGCCCAGGGCGAAGGCGCAGAAGGCGATGGTGGGGAAGAGGCGGGTGAAGCCGTGCGACAGCTTGAGGCAGACCGCGAAGCCCGTCTCCAGGATTCCCGCCACCACGACCAGCAGCCACGCCATATTCCTGTGCCTCCGTCAGTCGGTGACCGCTTCGCCGGACTTGGCGAGTTTATGCGTTCACCTCGGTGGGGCGGCAGCAAACCCAGGAGTCAGTCGCCCTCGCGTCGCTCGCGGGTGGCCAGCAGCCGGCGCAGCGAGTAGAGCCGGGCCGGATCGGCGTGCCCGTCGCTCACCCATTGGTCCAGCGCGCAGTCCTGTTCATCGTGACTGCACGCGCGCGGGCACTCGGCCGTACCCGGCACGAGGTCGGGGAAGGCCAGGATGACCCGCGAGGGGTCGACGTGGTGCAGGCCGAAGGACCGTACGCCCGGGGTGTCGATGACCCAGCCCGAGTCGCCGGGCAGCGGGAGCGCCAGGGCCGAGGTGGTGGTGTGCCGGCCGCGGCCGGTCACCGCGTTGACGTGGCCCACGGCCCGATTGCGGTCCGGGACCAGCGCGTTGACCAGGGTGGTCTTGCCGACCCCGGAGTGCCCGACGAATGCCGTCATGCGCCCGGACAGCTGCTCCCTGATCCGCTCGGCCGCGCTGCCGTCGGCGAGTTCGTCACGGTTGGTGACGAAGTAGGGGACGCCCAGCGCGCCGTAGGACTCCAGGAGGGTGTCGGCGGACGCCAGATCGGACTTCGTCAGCACCAGCAGCGGGTCGAGCCCCGCGTCGTAGGCGGCGACCAGACAGCGGTCGATGAGACGGGGGCGCGGCTCGGGGTCGGCGAGCGCGGTGACGATGGCGAGCTGGTCGGCGTTGGCGACCACGACGCGCTCGAACGGGTCGTCGTCATCGGCCGTACGGCGCAGCGTCGAGGTGCGCGGCCGGACCCGGACGATCCGCGCGAGGGTGTCCTTGTCGCCGGTCAGGTCGCCCACGACGGCGACCCGGTCGCCGACGACCGCGCTCTTGCGCCCCAGTTCGCGGGCCTTCATGGCGTGGACCGTGCGGCCGTCGATGAGGCAGGTCAGGCGGCCGCGGTCGACGGTCAGGACCAGGCCCTCGCTGGCGTCCTCGTGCTTGGGGCGGATGTTGGTCCGCGGACGGTTGCCCTTGGGGTTGGGGCGGACGCGGATGTCGTCCTCGTCGGGGTTCTTGCCGTAGCGGCGCATGACGGCGGCGGACCTCAGACTCTCCGGGCGGGGGCGGCGGCCGGGTCGAGCATGTCCGTCCACATCGCGGGGAAGTCGGGCAGGGTCTTGGCGGTGGTGGCGACGTTCTCCACCTCCACGCCCTCGACGGCCAGGCCGATGATCGCGGCGGCGGTGGCCAGCCGGTGGTCCTCGTAGGTGTGGAAGATCCCGCCGTGCAGCGACCGGGGCCGGATGTGCAGGCCGTCGGCGGTCTCGGTGACGTCGCCGCCCAGCTCGTTGAGCTCCTTGGTGAGTGCGGCCAGCCGGTCGGTCTCGTGCAGCCGCAGATGGGCGACGCCGCGCAGGGTCGACGGGGAGTCGGCGAGGGCGGCGACGGCCGCGATGCCGGGAGTCAGCTCGCCGACCTCGCCGAGGTCGACGTCGATGCCGTGGATCCGGCCGCTGCCGGTGAAGGTCAGGCCGCGGTCGGTCAGCTCGCAGGAGCCACCCATGGTGGTGAAGATCTCCCGCAGCGCGTCACCGGGCTGGGTGGTGTGCTCGGGCCAGTCGGGGATGGTGACCCGGCCGCCGGTGACCAGGGCGGCGGCCAGGAACGGCTGGGCGTTGGAGAGGTCGGGCTCGACGATCAGGTCGCGGCCCAGCAGGGCGCCTGGGGTGACCCGCCACACGTTCGGCTCACCACCCGCCTCCGGGGTGTCGACCTGGGCGCCGACGCTGCGCAGCATGTCGACGGTCATCCGGATGTGCGGCAGCGAGGGCAGTGCGGAGCCGGTGTGCCGGACCTCGACGCCCTGGTTGAAGCGCGGCGCGGACAGCAGCAGGGCGCTGACGAACTGGGAGGACGAGGAGGCGTCGATCTCGACGGGGCCGCCGTCCAGGGCGCCGCCGCCGTGCACCGTCATGGGCAGCGCGCCGCGGTTGTCGTCGTCGATGCGGGCGCCGAGGGCGCGCAGCGCGCCGATGACGCCGCCCAGGGGGCGCTCGTAGGAGCGGGGGTCGCCGTCGAAGCGGATCGGGCCGTCGGCCAGGGCGGCGACCGGCGGGAGGAAGCGCATGACGGTGCCGGCGTTGCCGACGTCGACGGTGGCAGGGCCGTGCAGGCCGGCCGGGATGACCCGCCACGCCTCGCCGCCGGAGGTCTGGCCCGCGGCGCCCACGGAGCTGGAGGAGGCGGTCTCCTCGATGCCGACGCCCATGGTGCGCAGCGCCTCGGCCATCAGGAGGGTGTCGCGGGAGCGCAGGGGCCGGCGCAGCCAGCCGGGCTCGGAGGAGAGGGCGGCCAGGACCAGGCCGCGGTTGGTGACCGATTTGGAGCCGGGCACGGTGACGGTTGCATCGACGGCCCCGGAGGCGAGGGGGGCGGGCCACAGGGCGAGGTGTGCGGGGCTCTCGGTCATGCCCTTACTTTAATGGCTGGGCAAGGGTGCCGATCTTGATCAAAAATGGCGCAACGTATACGAAACATGACCCTGGTAATGCGCCCGCGCGCCACGGAGGCGAACGCGGTGCGGGCCGGTGGCGCAGGCGCCCGGGTTCATCGCGGGCCGGAAGGGGGCCGGGGCGGCCTCAGACGTCCAGCAGCCAGCGCCCGCCGCCCATCAGGCAGCACAGCGACACCACGTGGAAGAGGCCGAGCCAGAGAGCCGCGGGCACGTGCGTCAGTCGGGCCAGCTGGTCGGGGTCGGAGTCCGACGCCCCGCCCCGCCGCCGCTTGCCCTGCAGCTCGAAGGCCGGACGGACACCACCCAGCAGCAGGAACCACACCACCGCGTACGCGAACGCCGCCTGGACGTCCGGCGTCGTCAGCCAGGAGACGAGGAGGAAGGCGGCGCCGGCCAGGACGACGGTGAGCACGCCGTAGGCGTTGCGGATCATGACGAGCATCGCCAGGAGCAGGGCGGTGGCGCCCCACAGCAGGGCCGTGATGTGGCCCGAGGCCAGCAGCGCGGCGCCCGCCAGGCCCAGCAGGGACGGCGCGGTGTAGCCGGCCGCTGCGGTCAGGATCATGCCGATCCCGGTCGGCTTGCCGCGGGAGACGGTCAGCCCTGAGGTGTCCGAGTGCAGTCGTATGCCGTCCAGGCGTCGGCCGGTGAGGAGTGCGATCAGCCCGTGCCCGCCCTCGTGCGCGATGGTGACGGCGTTGCGGGACAGCCGCCAGGCGGTGTGCGGGACGACGGCGCCGAGCGCGAGCACCCCCGTGACGATCACCAGCCAGAACGAGGGGTCCGGCTGGGTCCCGAAGACGCGGCTCCATACATCGGTGAGGTGATCGGTGTCCATGTCTCCCCTTCGTGTGGCATGGCAGTCTGGCACGCATGTGCGGTAGGTATGCAGCGAGTCGTGGGCCCGAGGACCTGGTGGGGGTCTTCGGCGTCCAGCGGTGGGAGCCGGAGGAGACCCTGGCGCCCGACTGGAACGTCGCTCCGACGAAGAACGTGTACGCGGTGCTCGAACGTCCCCTGAAGGGCGCGGCGTCCGCGGGCGGCGCACCCGGTCACGCGCCGTGCGGCCCGGTGCGCCAGTTGCGGACGCTGCGGTGGGGGCTGGTCCCGTCGTGGTCGAAATCACCCGACGTCGGCGTGAAGATGATCAATGCGCGGGCCGAGACGGTGCACGAGAAGCCGTCCTACCGGCAGGCGTTCGCCACCCGCCGCTGCCTGCTGCCCGGCGACGGGTATTTCGAGTGGGTCACCGACGCGGCCGAGCGCGAGCTGGAGGAGCAGGGGAAGAAGAAGCGGAGCCGGAAGCAGCCGTACTTCGTGACGCCCGCCGACGGCTCCGTGATGGCGATGGCCGGGCTCTTCGAGTTCTGGCGCGACGGGACGCTGCCCGCCGACCACCCGCAGGCGTGGTGGGTCACCTGCACGGTGGTCACGACCGAGGCGGAGACCACGCCGCTGGCCGGCGTCACGGGCGGCGAGGGGCCGCAGTCGCTCGCCGACATCCACCCCCGCATGCCGCTGGTCCTGCCCCCGGACCGCTGGGACGCCTGGCTCGACCCCGCGCGCACCGACCCCGACGAGCTGCGTGAGCTGCTGACGCCGCCGCCGGCCGGGCTGATGCGCGCCCACCCCGTCCCCACCGGCGTCAGCAACGTCCGCAACAACGGGCCGGAGCTGGTCGCCGAGCTGGACGGGCCGGAGGTCGGCACCCTCTTCTGAGGCGGCCGCGCCGCGCTGACGCGCCGGAATCGGGTACCGGCCCGGGCAGGATAGGGGCATGAGCACAGCGGCGAGTGAGCGCGAGACGGTCGGGACGCCCGTGGGCGACGCCCGGATCACCTGGTACCGCGATCCGGTGCCCGCACGGGCGGTGGTGGCGGTCAGCCACGGCGCCGGTGGCGGCATCGAGGCGCGGGACCTGCGTGCCCTGGCAGCGGCGCTGCCGGCCCGCGGCTACACCGTGGCGCTGGTCGAGCAGCCGTGGCGGGTGGCGGGCAAGAAGGTGGCGCCGGCGCCGAAGACGCTGGACGCCGGCTGGACGGCGCTGTGGCCGGCACTCGCCAAGCCGGGGCTGCCCGTCGTCGCCGGGGGCCGCAGCGCGGGCGCCCGGGTGGCCTGCCGTACTGCCCGGGAGCTGGGTGCGCACGCGGTCCTGGCGCTGAGCTTCCCGCTGCACCCCCCGGGCAAGCCGGAGAAGTCCCGGGTGGAGGAGCTGACCGGTGCCGGGGTGGCGACGCTGGTCGTCCAGGGCGGCCGGGACCCGTTCGGCCGGCCCGAGGAATTCCCGGAGGGCACGCAGATCACCGAGGTGGCGTACGGCGACCACGGATTCGCGGTGCCCAAGAAGGCGGGCACCGACGAGGCGGAGTCGATGGCCGTGCTCACCGGCGCGGTGCTGGCGTGGCTGGACGGCCTGTTCGGCTGACGGCGGGCCCCGCCGGAGCCGGTCCCACGGGGACGGGGCGGAGGGACGGGCCGGCGAGCGCGGCGAGGAAGCACGGGCGGGGCGGGAATGTGCCGCGGGATGCGGATGTTGTGCGTGGCGTAACAGCGAGTACCGCCTGAAGCTCGAGGAATGGAGTCCGCCGCATGGGAATCGCTTGCCCGGCCCGCCCGGCCGCTGACCTGCAGTGGTCGCAGATGCAGGTGACGCAGCCCGCCGTGGCTGGAGCGGCGGCGGCCCCTGATCGTCGTCTATTCTCCGAATCGAGTGGGTCCGCATCCGGATCCGTCACGGTGTTGGAGGAGGTGGGTCCGTTCACTGGGACCGACGCAGGGACCGACGGCACGGCTGAGGACAAGGCTGCGAGCCGGAAGGAGAGCGACGCCGAGCGCAACGCGCGCTTCGAGCGGGACGCGCTCACCTTCCTGGACCAGATGTACTCCGCCGCGCTGCGCATGACGCGCAATCCGGCCGACGCGGAGGACCTGGTGCAGGAGACGTACGCGAAGGCGTACGCGTCCTTCCACCAGTTCCGGGAGGGCACCAACCTCAAGGCGTGGCTGTACCGCATCCTGACGAACACGTTCATCAACTCCTACCGCAAGAAGCAGCGGGAGCCGCAGCGCAGCGCCGCCGAGGAGATCGAGGACTGGCAGCTCGCGCGCGCCGAGTCGCACATGTCCACCGGACTGCGCTCGGCCGAGTCCCAGGCGCTCGATCACCTGCCGGACTCCGACGTCAAGGCCGCTCTGCAGGCGATTCCCGAGGAGTTCCGCATCGCGGTCTATCTCGCGGACGTCGAGGGCTTTGCGTACAAGGAGATCGCGGACATCATGGGGACACCCATCGGCACGGTGATGTCCCGTCTGCACCGCGGCCGGCGCCAACTGCGCGGCATGCTCGAGGATTACGCCCGTGAGCGCGGGCTGGTCCCGGCGGGGGCAGCGGCCGCGGATGCGCAGGCCACGCCGACGTCGGGGTCGCACGACCGGAAAGGCTCGGGATCATGAGCTGCGGAGAGCCGCACGAGAAGGACTGCTCAGAGGTTCTTGATCACCTCTACGAGTATCTCGACCGGGAGATGCCGGCCGGGGAGTGCGCCGAGTTCCAGGTGCACCTCGACGAATGCTCGCCGTGCCTGGAGAAGTACGGGCTGGAGCAGGCCGTCAAGAAGCTCGTCAAGCGCTGCTGCGGCCATGACGACGTCCCCACCGACCTGCGCTCCAAGGTCATGGGCCGGATCGACCTGATCCGGGCCGGGGAGACCGTGCCGGAGCTGAGCGTGCTGGAACAGGCCAAGCACGAACAGGCCCAGCGGGAGCAGGCGGACGCCGAGGCGGCCGACTCCGGCACCGCGGGCGGTTCGGCCTCCAGCGACCCGGGTGATGCACGGGCCGAGGCCGCGCGGGCCGAATAAGGCCACGCGTCACCCTAAGGGGTGAGGGGCGGGGCGATTCGTCCCGCCCGATCCGCTAACGCCCCCTCTCCGGGGCCGCAGCCCCTCTATTCTCACCGAATTCCTCACGCCGCGAATGCGGCAGCGGGGGTGAGCGGTGGGCGTGGGAGGAGGCGCGATGCGGGGACTTCCGGTTGCCGCGCGGTGGTACATCGGATGCGCCGCGGTGGCGGCGGCACTGTGCCTCGTCCCCGCGATACGTTGCGGCGCAGCCGACTGGGCGGGGGCCCTTGCCCTCGCGGCCCTTTACGCACTCTGCGAACAGCTGCGCAAGCGGCCGATGTCGGACAGCCGGGGGCCTCTGGGCGTCGGCTCGTTCTTCCCCGTGCTGCTGGCCGGTGTCTTCCTCCTCCCTCCGTCGCTGGCCGCGCTGGTCGCCGTACCCGGTGCGCTCGTCGCGCAGGCAGAGGTGCGCTGGACCGGCGCCCGCAAGGTGTGGCATGCCGCGCAGCTCGCGCTGGCCTGCGGCGCCGCCTCCGAGGTCTTCGACGCCATCGGCCACCGTCCGCTGTCCGCACCGCAGTTCCCGGTGCTGCTGCTCCCCGGGGCGGCCGCCGCGGTCACCTTCTGCGTGGTGCTGGCCGCTCTCGACGGCGGGGTGCTGGTCGCCGCCGAGCGGCACCCGGTGCGCACCGCCTGGCGCGGTCTGCTGCCCCGGTCCCTGGGGCCGCATCTCGTCCACGGTCTCGCCGGGTTGATGATGGCGGTGTTGTGGCGCAGCTCGTACGGTCCGCTCGCGGCGCTGCTGGTGCTGCTGCCGATGTACGTCTCCTGCTGGATCTTCGCCCAGTGCCACCAGGAACGTGCCGCCCACCAGGCCACCATCCGTGCCCTCGTCCAGGCGGTGGACATCAAGGACCGCTACACCCGCGGGCACAGCGAGCGGGTCGGCCGCGCCTCGGTGATGATCGCCCGGGAGCTCGGCATGGCGGAGGACCGGGTGGAGGCGTTGCGGTTCGCCGGCATCCTGCACGACGTCGGCAAACTCGGCGTCCCCACCCGCCTGTTGCGCAAGGACGGACCGCTGACCCCCGAGGAGCGCCGCGTCATCGAGCTGCACCCGGAGTACGGGCACGAGATCGTGCGCGGCATCGGATTCCTGGGCGAGGCGCGCGCCGCGATCCTGCACCACCACGAGCGGCTGGACGGCCGGGGTTACCCCTACGGCCTGTCGGGGCACCGCATTCCGGAGTTCGCCCGGGTGGTGGCCGTCGCCGACGCCTTCGACGCGATGACCTCCACCCGCTCCTACAGCCGGGCCCGGCCGGTGCCCACCGCGGTGGCCGAGCTGCGCAAGTGCGCCGGTGCGCAGTTCGATCCGCGGATGGTCCGGGCGCTCGCGGCGGCGCTGGAGCGGTACGGCTGGCATCCGGACCTGGTGACGGCTGCGGACGGGGATCCCGGGGCCGTGTTTCCGCCCGTCACGGCGGTGGACGGCGCCGCCGGGGCGGCGCTGCTCAAGGGGGAGCGGGACGTGGCGCAGGCGGGCAGAGGAAACGTCCCGCCACCGGGCCGGGACGGCGCAGCGGCAGGGGGGCCGACGGGCGCGCGTACGGCCGCTGGGGACACGGAACGGCAGGTCGTCGGGCGGGCGGCCCCCGCCGGCGGCCGCGCTGCCGGTGGTGACGCTGCCGGTGGTGACGCGGGCGGTGCCGGCCGCGACGACGGCGCCGGCTGCCGCGCGGGCGAGGGCGAGCCGGGGCGTAGGGCTGTCGGGTCCGCGCGCCGGCCGGGGTGGGCCGGGCGGGCCTGGCGGGACGGCGGGCCGTGAGCGGCGGACCGGCGGCGCCCCGCGGCGCGGGACGCAGGCCGCACGGCGCACACGCACGCGGCACGGGCGCCGATGCCACGTCGGCCGGCCGGGTGGACGGCCATCTCGCCGGCCTCGGGTACGGCATGTCCGCCCGCCACTCGTACGGCGTCGTGGTCGGTGTCCACGCCGCCGCCGCAGCGCTGGCGTGCTGGGCGCTGGGGCGGACGCTGTGGGAGGGCTTGGCGGAGCCCGGTGTCGCGCTGGCCTTCGGGGTGCTGATCGCGGTCGGCGAGCTCGTGCGCTGGGGGCCGGCGCGGACCGGTGGGCGAGGCAGGGGGCCCGGCGAGCGGGAGAGCGCACCGCTCGGCGCCGCCGGCGCCCTCGCCTACGCCCTGCTCGGCGAGGTCGGCGGGCGGCCGAGCACCCACGGTGTCCCGCAGTCCGTCACGGTGGTCGTGGCGGCCGGGCTGGTGGGGCTCGTCCCGCACGTCGCGTTCGGCCGGGGGCCGGCACTCGATCACCTCGCCCGCCGCGTCCTGACCGTGGGCTTCGCTGCCACCTGCTTCCAACCCCTCTACAACACCGGCCGGTTGACGCAGTGGGTGGCCAAGGGGCCGGTCTATCCGCTCTTCCTGATCGGGCTGCTCGCGCTCACCGCCCTCTGCGACGCGGTACTGGCCGCCGCGCTCGCCCGCGCCAGGACCGGCTGGCCGTACGGCCCGCTGCTGCGCGACGAGTTGCGCGCGCTGATCGGTATCGGCTCCGCCATCTGTGCCACCGGAGTGGTCATCTCGCTGGCCACCGCGGTCGCCGGGCTGTGGGCGCTGCCGGTCTTCTGCGTGCCGCTGCTGCTGACCCAGTTCGCCTTCCGCCGGTTCGCGGCCGTACGCACCACCTACCGGCAGACCATCGCCTCGTTGGCCCGCTCCACCGAGATCGCCGGCTACACCCCGCACGGCCACGCCCGCCGGGTGGCGGCGCTCAGCCGTGTCGTGGGGCGTGAACTGGGCCTGAGCGCACCGGATTTGGACGTGCTCGAATACGCCGCCCTGATGCACGACATCGGCCAGCTGTCACTGCTCGACCCGGTCCCCGCGGGCGCGACCGCACCGCTGCCGCCCGCCGAGCAGCGCCGGATCGCGCTGCTCGGTGGTGCGGTGGTGCGGCAGACCGGAGTGCCTGCGGAGGTCGCGGTGATCGTCGAGCGGCAGGCGGATCCGTACCGCGACCAGCCGATCACCGCGCGTATCGTCCGCACGGTCAACGCCTACGACGACCTGGCGGGGGAGTCCGCGGGGCCCGGAGGCGCGCTGCGCGCCCTGGAGCGGCTGCGGCTGGCCACCGCCCAGGACCACGAACCCCAGGTCGTCGAGGCGCTCGCACGGGTCCTCGCGCGGGGTGGCCGGACGGGGTGATGACCGGCCTCGCCCCGTCCGGCACGCGATAAGGCGGCCGGGCCGGGGCGTGTTCGCCGGAGGCGCAACCGGGCGGCTGCGGTTGTCTGCGGGCTCTCGGGCGGCCTCCCGCACGGAGCGTGCCCGACGGCCCGTCGCGGGACGCCGGCACGATCGCGGTGCGGGGCGGCCAGGGCGCGCAGGCCACGCCTGCCCCGGAGCGGGCTCCGGGGCCCGGGGGCGGTGCCGCGGCGGCTCACGGGCGGCCCGGACACCGAGATGGCGTTCGGACGGCCGCGTACGGCACATGGCGGCCTCCCGGGCCCGGTTACTCACACATGTCATGGAACCCATGGGTAATGAGCGCCCCGTGAGATGGGCATGGTTGGATGCGAAGAGAGCCCCTCACAGGGGGTTCAGGGGGTCGGCCAAGGGCAAGGAGCCGCAGGGGGGCGCAGCAGAACCGGGCTGAGCCGGACGGCAATCTGTGGCAGGTTGTCGAGTAGGCCCCCCAGAGGCCCGGCAGCCGCTCGGAGCACTTCCGGCAGCGGCGTCCAGAGCAACCAGCAGGCGGGAATCGTGAGGATCTTCGGCAAGGTACGGCACCGGCCCTCCGCCTCGTGGCGGCAGGCGACCGACCGCGCTTTCACGCTGATCGGCGACGGCCGTTACGAGGACGCGGGGGCGCTGCTGACGCGTGCCGCCGACATGGAGCCGTGGCTCTCGGAGTCGTGGTTCAACCTCGCGCTGCTGCACAAGTTCCGGCACGACTGGGAGCAGGCCAGGGCCGCAGGGCTGCGGGCCGTCGCGCTGCTCGACCGCGAGACCGGGGCGCCCGACTGGTGGAACGTCGGTATCGCCGCCACCGCCCTGCAGGACTGGCCGCTGGCCCGCCGCGCCTGGCAGGCCTACGGCCTCAAGGTGCCCACCGAGGGCTCGCCCTCCGCGGAGCCGAGCGGGATGGCTCTGGGCAGCGCCGCCGTCCGTCTCTCGCCCGAGGGCGAGGCGGAGGTGGTCTGGGGCCGCCGGCTGGACCCGGCCCGTATCGAGGTGCTGTCGATCCCGCTGCCGTCCTCCGGGCGGCGCTGGGGCGAGGTCGTGCTGCACGACGGCGTCCCGCACGGCGAGCGGATCACCGCCGCAGGCGCCGACGGCGCCACGAGGGCCTTCCCGGTCTTCGACGAGATCGAGCTGTGGGCGCCGTCCCCCGTCCCGACCTGGGTGGTGCTGCTGGAGGCCGCCACCGAGGACGACCGGGACGCCCTGGAGCGCCTGGCGGCCGATGCGGGCTTTGCCGCGGAGGACTGGTCGTCGTCCGTGCGGCTGCTGTGCCGTACGTGCTCGGAGAGCCGGATGCCCAGCGACGAGGGCGACGGCGAGCACATGGACCCGCACGACCACAGTGAGCCGGGCCACCCCGGTCCGCTCGGGCACCGCACGGCGGGCTCGGGCTCCCTGTGGGTGCCCGAGCGCGAATGCGGTATCGCCGCGCCCTCCGCGCTGGTGCGCGGGCTGCTGGACGGCTGGGTCGCCGACAGCCCGGACACCCGGGAATGGCGGGATCTCGAAGAGGTCTGCTGAGGGCCCGGTCGTGCCCCCGTAGTCTGTAGGGCGACTAATCAGGGTTTTCAGGAAGGCGTACGGCGGAAATGGCCCAGCAGCCTGTGTTTGATCAAGACGGTGAGCAGCGCGTGGACGATGAGTTCATCGACGACACGACGGACGCGGCGCAGCGGGAGGCCGCCCACCGTGAGCGTGGCACGTCGCGGCCGATCACGGTCGTCGGCAACCCGGTGCTCCACAAGGAGTGCAAGGACGTCACGGAGTTCGGCGACGAGCTCGGCCGGCTCATCGATGACATGTTCGCCAGCCAGCGGACCGCCGAGGGCGTGGGCCTGGCCGCGAACCAGATCGGTGTGGACCTGAAGGTCTTCGTCTACGACTGCCTCGACGACTCCGGTGTGCGGCACGTCGGCGCGGTCTGCAACCCCGTTCTCGACGAGCTGCCGGTCGAGCGGCGGGTGCTGGACGACTCCAACGAGGGCTGCCTGTCGGTGCCGGGCGCGTACGCCGAGCTGGCCCGCCCCGACTACGCCGTGGTGCGGGGCCAGGACGCCGAGGGCAACCCGGTCGCGATCCGGGGTACCGGCTACTTCGCGCGCTGCCTCCAGCACGAGACCGACCACCTCAACGGCTACCTCTACATCGACCGGCTCTCCAAGCGTGACCGCAAGGACGCGCTGAAGCAGATGGCCGAGGTCGAGCCGCGCTACCCGGTCGTCGCCAACGACTGACCACCGCCGCGCCGGCACCGCGGGGTGCCGGCGCGACGTGCGGGGCCGTGCGGGCTCCGCGGGTCATGAGGCGTCCTGGTAGGCCGCCCAGACCCGGGGCGGGAGGGACGTGCCGAGCCCGGTCCCGGGGCCGCCCACGCCCTGCATCGGCAGCAGCTCCGGCGCCCCCGGCTTGTTGCGGAACACCGTGACCGCGGTGGTCGGCTCGTTGCCGTCACCGGCTCCGGGCGCGCGGTCGGGCCGGATCCCGGGGCCCGTGGCGCCCCCGGCGCCCTGCGCGGTGCCGATGAACCACGCCGACTTCATGCGGTCGCCGGGCTCACTGCCGCCGGCCGCGACCGGCAGATACACCCGCTGCCCGCCGCCGGCGCCGTGCGGCCCGTCCTCGCCCTTGCCATCGGTGGAGCGGACCGGGTCCGGTCCGAGGGTGCGCCAGCCCCAGCCTTCCAGGGCGCCGGTCACCTGCTGGGCGACGTCGGGTGTGAGGACCTGCTCGGGCGCCGGCCGGTCGAAGCCGTCGACCGGCCTGCCGTCGTGGGTGACCCGGGAGACCGCGTACGGGTCGGCATGCTCACCGCCGTTGGCGAAGGTGGTGTACGCGCTCGCCAGCCGGATCGCGCTGGGAGCCGAGGTGCCCAGCGGGAAGGTCGGCTCCAGGCGCGCCAGGCTCTCCTTGTGCAGGCCCGCGGCCAGCGCGAGATGGCGGATGCGCGCCAGCCCGATCCGCTGCCCGGCCTTGACGAACGGCGGGTTCTCGCCCTGCATCAGGGCCCCGACGAGATCGCTGGAGGGGGAGGTCTCACGGCCCACCGGCACCGGTTTCGTACCGAGCTCCTCGGCCTGCTGTTGCAGCGCGGCGGCGAGGACGAACGGTTTGAAGGCCGATCCTGCGGGGACGGCCGTGGTGTCCGCGTTGTTGTTGAAGTGCCGGGTGGCGTCCGTGCCGCCGTAGAGGGCGACGATCGCGCCGTCGCGAGGGCGTACCGACGCCGCCCCGAATTCCACGAAGGCGTCGGCCTTCCGCTTCTTCGGATCCAGGTCGCGTTTGCGGACCGCGGTGACCGCCTTTTCCAGCCGCCGGGTGCGCTGCTTGTCGAAGGTGGTGTGAATGCGATAGCCGCCGAGCGCCAGGTCCTTGTCGGTCAGACCGCTGCCGCTCTTGATGAACTTGTTGGCCACATCGACCAGATAGCCGGTCTGCCCGGCCTGACTTGTGGGCTTCTCCAAGGCCCGGGGCTCGGGGAAGACGCGGTATTTCGCCCGCTCGGCCGCGCTCATGGCGCCGGTTTCGACCTGCCGGTCCAAAATCCATTTCCAGCGTGTCACGGCGCGCTCGTGGGATGCCTTGCCCAGGCCGGGATCGTACTGTTCCGCCCCCTTCAGCAAGGCGGCGAGCAGGGCCGCCTGACCGGGATTCAGCCGTTGCGCGTCGATGCCGTAATACGCGTGCGCGGCGGCCTGGATCCCGTACGAACCCCGGCCGAACCAGCTGGTGTTGAGGTAGCCGCGGAGAATCTCCTGTTTGGACTTCTGGTTGTTCACCTTCAAGGCGATGACGAATTCTCTGATCTTGCGGGTGACCGTCTGGTCCTGCGAGAGATAGGTGTTCTTCACGTATTGCTGGGTGATGGTGGAACCACCCTGCGCCTCCTCGCCGGAAACCATGTTCACGACGGCGCGGGCGATGCCCTTCAACGAGACGCCCGAGTCGCTGTAGAAGGTGGCGTTCTCCGCGGCGATGACGGCGCTCTCCACGGAGTCGGGCACCTTGTCGAGCGAGATGTTCTGGCGGTTGACGGGCCCGACACTCACCATCTGGCTGCCGTCCGCCCAGTAGTAGACGGTGGCCTCCCGGCCGGCCAGGTCGTTCTCGTTCGGGATGCCGATGTTGACGTAGACGAGCGCGAACAGGCCGGCGACGCCCACGATGCCGACGCCGAAGGTGCCGGCCACCAGGCGCCAGGAGGGCAGCCAGCGGCGCAGCCCCTCCCGCCCCCGGCGCGGATAGTCGATGAACCTGCGACGCCCCTTCGTTCCCTTCATGCTCCCGTAGACGAGGCGGGAGGCGGACGGGTTTGCCGGCTAACCGAATGCTCACAATCGGCGGGCCAACGGGTGGGGCGAAGGGGCGTCGCGGCAGGTTTCGCGGTGAACGCGCAGATCAGAACTCGTCGTCGAAGGAGACCGAGCCCTCGACGGCGACCTGGTAGGCCGAGGCCCGGCGCTCGAAGAAGTTCGTCAGCTCCTGGACGTTCTGCAGCTCCATGAAGGAGAACGGGTTCTCCGAGCCGTACACGGGAGGGAAGCCCAGCCGCTGCAACCGCTGGTCGGCGACGCACTGGAGGTACTCGCGCATCGACTCGGTGTTCATACCCGGCAGGCCCTCGCCGCACAGGTCACGGCCGAACTGCAGCTCCGCCTCGACGGCCTCCTTGAGCATCTCGACGACCTGCTGTTCCAGCTTGTCGTCGAAGAGGTCGGGCTCCTCCTGGCGGACGGTGTCCACCACCGAGAACGCGAACTCCATGTGCATGGACTCGTCGCGGAACACCCAGTTGGTGCCGGTGGCCAGGCCGTGCAGCAGGCCGCGCGAGCGGAACCAGTAGACGTACGCGAAGGCGCCGTAGAAGAACAGACCCTCGATGCAGGCCGCGAAGCAGATCAGGTTGAGCAGGAAACGGCGACGGTCGGCCCTCGACTCCAGCCGGTCGATGCTCTCGACCGAATCCATCCACTTGAAGCAGAACTCGGCCTTCTCGCGGATGGACGGGATGTTCTCCACGGCCGCGAAGGCGGCGGCGCGGTCGTCCGGGTCGGGGAGGTAGGTGTCCAGCAGCGTCAGATAGAACTGGACGTGCACCGCCTCCTCGAAGAGCTGACGGCTCAGGTACAGCCGCGCCTCGGGGGAGTTGATGTGCTTGTAGAGCGTCAGGACCAGGTTGTTGGCCACGATCGAGTCGCCGGTCGCGAAGAACGCGACCAGCCGGCCGATCATGTGCTGCTCGCCCGGAGAGAGCTTGGCGAGGTCGGTGACGTCGGAGTGGAGGTCGACCTCCTCCACGGTCCAGGTGTTCTTGATCGCGTCGCGGTAGCGGTCGTAGAAGTCCGGGTACCGCATGGGGCGCAGCGTCAGCTCGAAGCCCGGGTCCAGGAGGTTCTTGGTACCGGTGGTGGTCGTGTGCGTGGCGGACGCGGAGGTGGCTTCGGTGGTCATTACTGGCAGGCCTCGCAGGACTCGGGGTTTTCCAGGGAGCAGGCGACCGCGTCGGGGTCGGTGGCCTGCTGGGGGACGGTGGCGGGGGCGGCGGCCGCCGTGCCGCGTGCCGACTGCGCGATCCGGGTGGCCGGGCGCGAACGCAGGTAGTACGTGGTCTTGATGCCGCGCTTCCAGGCGTAGGCGTACATCGAGCTGAGCTTGCCGATGGTCGGCGACGCCATGAAGAGGTTCAGCGACTGACTCTGGTCGAGGTACGGCGTACGGGCCGCGGCCATGTCGATCAGGGCGCGCTGCGGGATCTCCCAGGCGGTGCGGTAGAGCGCCCGGACCTCCTCGGGGATCCACTCGACGTCCTGCACGCTGCCGTTGGCCTCGCGCAGGGCGTCACGCGTCCGCGCGTCCCACAGCCCCAGCGCCTTGAGCTCCTCGATCAGATAGGCGTTGACCTGGAGGAACTCGCCGGACAGCGTCTCGCGCTTGAAGAGGTTGGAGACCTGCGGCTCGATGCACTCGTAGACACCGGCGATGGAGGCGATCGTCGCGGTCGGCGCGATGGCCAGGAGGAGGGAGTTGCGCATCCCGGTCGCCGCGATCCGGTTCCGCAGCGCCGCCCACCGGTCCGCCCAGCGGGGCTCGGCGTTCGGGTAGTGGTCGGGGTGCAGTACACCGCGGGCGGTGCGGGTCGAGGACCAGGCCGGGTGCGGGCCGTGCCGCTCCGCGAGGTCGGCGGACGCCTCGTACGCGGCGAGCATGATCCGCTCGGAGATACGGGTCGACAGCTCCCGCGCCTCGGGGGAGTCGAAGGGCAGCCGCAGCCGGAAGAAGACGTCCTGCAGACCCATGAGACCCAGGCCCACCGGCCGCCAGCGGGAGTTGGAGGCGCCGGCCTGGTCGGTCGGGTAGAAGTTGATGTCCACGACGCGGTCGAGGAAGGCGACGGCGGTACGGACCGTCGCGTCCAGCCGCTCCCAGTCCATCGCCTCCTCCCAGCCGGCGTTCTCGTCGCCGAGGTGCGCGGCGAGGTTGACCGACCCGAGGTTGCAGACCGCGGTTTCCCCGTCGTCCGTGACCTCCAGGATCTCGGTGCACAGATTGGACGAGTGGACGACCTTGCCGGGCTCCGCGGTCTGGTTGGCGGTGCGGTTGGCGGCGTCCTTGAACGTCATCCAGCCGTTGCCGGTCTGCGCCAGGGTCCGCATCATCCGCGAGTACAGCAGCCGGGCCGGGATCTGCTTGAGCGCCTTGCCCTCGGCCTCGGCCCTGCGGTAGGCGGCGTCGAACTCCGCGCCCCACAGGTCCACCAGCTCCGGGGTGTCCGAAGGCGAGAACAGCGACCAGTCGGCGTCCGCCTCGACGCGGCGCATGAACTCGTCCGGGATCCAGTGCGCGATGTTGAGGTTGTGCGTCCGGCGGGCCTCCTCGCCGGTGTTGTCGCGCAGCTCCAGGAACTCCTCGATGTCGGCGTGCCAGGTCTCCAGGTAGACGCAGGCGGCGCCCTTGCGGCGGCCGCCCTGGTTCACCGCCGCGACCGAGGCGTCCAGCGTGCGCAGGAACGGCACGATGCCGTTGGAGTGGCCGTTGGTGCCCCGGATCAGCGACCCCCGTGCGCGGATCCGGGAGTACGACAGACCGATACCGCCGGCGTGCTTGGAGAGCCGGGCGACCTGGTGGTAGCGGTCGTAGATCGAGTCGAGCTCGTCCAGCGGGGAGTCCAGCAGATAGCAGGAGGACATCTGCGGGTGGCGGGTGCCGGAGTTGAACAGGGTGGGGGAGGAGGGCAGGTAGGACAGCGAGCTGGTGAGGCGGTACAGCTCGGCGACGTCGTCCAGCGCGGCGCGGGAGTCGTTCTCGGCGAGACCGCAGGCCACCCGGAGCAGGAAGTGCTGCGGCGTCTCGATGACCTGACGGGTGGTGGGGTGCCGCAGCAGGTAGCGGGAGTGCAGGGTGCGCAGGCCGAAGTAGCCGAAGCGGTCGTCGGCGCCGTCGGCGAGGGCCTTGTCGACGGCGGCGTCCAGGCGGTCGGCGTGGGTGCGCACGAACCCGGCGGTCGCGTCGGCGATCAGCCCCTCGCGGTGGCCGACGTCCACCGAGGCGGAGAAGGAGGTGGCGCCCTGGCCCGCGGCCTCCTCCGCGATGGCGAGCGTGAGCAGCCGCGCGGCGAGGCGGGAGTACTGCGGCTCGTCACCGATCAGACCGGCCGCGGCCTCGATCGCCAGGGAGCGCAACTCCGCCTCGTCGGAGCCCGCGTGGCGGCCGCGGAGGGCGGCGGCGGCCACCTTGCCGGGGTCGGTCGCGGTCAGGTCCTCGGTCAGCTCGGTCAGCGTGCGCAGCAGGGCGACGCCGGGACCGTCCTCGACCCGGTCGGCGGGGGCGGGCGGCGCGGACCGCACGACCTCGGCGTCTGACGCGGGCTCCGTTGGCGCGATGGTCACGTGATGCTCTCCCTCACTCGGCGGGGGCCAGGAGGGAGGGGCGCGACGGGCGCGCGCGGGCATGCGGCATCCCGGATTCTTCGGGATGCGCGGGCACACCGCGCGGCGTCCACCGGCCCATCCCACGGGGCCCGGACGTATCGACGCTCGCACCGATGGCGGTGCGGGCGTACCGTCGGCAGGTCTTCGGACTCCACGGGCGCGCGATAGGGCTTGGGGCCTTATGGGCGCACTCGTACACCGTTGCGGGACAGTTCCGGATTCGCACCGGATTCCCCTGTGGCGACAGCGAGCACGAGCATACATGTGGTGGTGGGTTCTCGTGTGCACCCCCATATCTTGTGAGTCGCGAGTGATCGAGTCGTGTCTGTCCGTCCACTCGTGCGTGTCTGACAGCGCACCAGGGCGCGGCGTCCGCCGGTTTCCCGCACCGCGCCGGGCATGCGAACGGGCCGCCGCACCCTGAGGTGCGACGGCCCGTGGCCGGGGGCGGTGCGGTGGCTCAGTGGCCGACGGGGGCCTCAGCGGTGGCGGGCGGCAGGTCGGGGCTGACGCCCTTGTCGCCGACGTCCGCGGTGTAGTCGCCCGGGCTGGTCTCGTCGACGCCCTCCGGCGCCTTCGCGGCCTTCAGGGCGAAGGTCAGCACGACTGTGACCACGACGTTCAGCACGAACGCGGTCAGGCCGATGTAGCCGATCTCGCCGATACCCGGGATCTCCCTGCTGGAGCCGCCGAAGTGCGCCTGGGTGGGGCTGGCCACGCCGTACGCCGCGAGCGTGCCGTACGCCATGCCGACCGCCCAGCCGGCGAGCAGCGCCCAGCGGTGGAACCAGCGGGTGAACAGGCCGCCGACGAGGGACGGCATGGTCTGCAGGATCCAGATGCCGCCCAGCAGCTGGAAGTTGATGGCGACCGTCTTGTCCATGGTCAGGACGAAGGCGAGGGCGCCGACCTTCACCAGCAGCGAGACGAGCTTGGCGACCTTGTGCTCCTGGGCCGGGGTGGCGTCCGGCTTCAGGAAGTCCTTGTAGACGTTGCGGGTGAAGAGGTTGGCCGCGGCGATCGACATGATGGCGGCCGGCACCAGGGCGCCGATGCCGATCGCGGCGAACGCGACGCCGGCGAACCAGCTCGGGAACATGTCCTCGAAGAGCTGCGGAATCGCCAGCTGCGGGTTGCCGTGGATCTCCGTGCCGGCCTTGATCGCCATGAAGCCCAGCAGCGCGAGCAGGCCCAGCATCAGGGAGTACAGCGGCAGGATCGTGGTGTTGCGGCGGATCACGTTGCGGCTGCGCGAGGACAGCGTCGCGGTGATCGAGTGCGGGTACATGAACAGCGCGAGTGCCGAGCCCAGCGCCAGCGTGGCGTAGGCCCACTGCGCGTTGGGGCCGCTCGCCAGCTCGCCGCGCGGCTTACCGGTCGGTCCCGGCTCGGCGAACGCCTTCCCGGCCGAGTCGAAGATCGCGTCGAAGCCGCCCAGCTTGATCGGGATGTAGATGATCGCCACCGCGATGACGAGGTAGATCAGACCGTCCTTGACGAACGCGATGAGCGCGGGCGCCCGCAGTCCGGACGAGTAGGTGTAGGCCGCCAGGACGGCGAAGGCGATCAGCAGCGGCAGGTCCTTGACGAACCAGTTGGTGGTCTCGCCGCCGCCGATCCCCAGCACGTCAAGGACGGCCTGGATGCCGACCAGTTGGAGCGCGATGTACGGCATGGTGGCGAGGATGCCGGTGAGCGCCACGGCCAGCGACAGGCCCTTGGAGCCGAAGCGGCCGCGCACGAAGTCGGAGGTGGTGACGTAGCCGTGCTTGTGCGACACCGACCACAGCCGGGGCAGGAAGGTGAAGATCAGCGGATAGACCAGGATCGTGTAGGGCACCGCGAAGAAGCCGGCCGCGCCCGCCGCGTAGATGGCCGCCGGGACGGCGACGAAGGTGTACGCGGTGTAGAGGTCGCCGCCGAGCAGGAACCACGTCACCCAGGTGCCGAAACTCCGGCCGCCCAGGCCCCATTCGTCGAGGTTCGCGGACTGCTCGGCCTTGCGCCAGCGCGCGGCGAGGAAGCCCATGACCGTCACGGCCAGGAAGAAGAACACGAAGACGGCCAGCGCGACGCCGTTCACGCCGTCGGTGGCCGAGGCGGCCAGCCGGACCGGAGCGGCCGGGGCCGCCGAAGCGATCGTCAGGAGAGTCACTGCGCCGCACCCGCCTTACGCGCGCGCTGCTCACGCTGTACGAGCTTGTACGCGGTCATCGTCAGCGCGGTCGAGATGAACACCCACGCCATCTGGTACCAGTAGAAGAACGGGATCCCTATGAAGGTCGGCTCGATCCTGGCGTAGGAGCTCACCCACAGCATCGCCACGAACGGAGCGAGCAGGCACAGCCCGACCACCACACGCGTGGGCGTGACGACCTTTCTGGTGCCTGGCGTTTCGGCTGGCTCTGGCATGGGCGGGCTCCGTCCCTGGCGATCTCCTGTGTAATCGGCTGGAAATCTATGGCAGGGCCGTGGCGCGCGTCACTAGCTGTCCGCATATCGGTATGGAAGAGATTTCATTGCGGCCGGTGCACCGGCCCGCGCGCCGGGTGCATCTCTGCGGCCCGCGAGCCCCGGGAGCCGGTGCGGGAGCGGCCCCAGGACGGCGGAGTGCGGCGCCCGCCCCGCACGGACGGATACGGGACGGGCGCCGGGTGTTCAGTCCGTGGGGCGCTGCAGCCTGGCGACGAACTTGTAGCGGTCGCCCCGGTAGACCGAGCGCACCCACTCCACCGGCTGTCCCTGCGCGTCGAGGGAGTGCCGGGAGAGCATCAGCATGGGCAGGCCGACATCGGTGCCCAGCAGTCCGGCCTCGCGCGGGGTGGCGAGGGAGGTCTCGATGGTCTCCTCGGCCTCCGCCAGGCGGACGTCGTAGACCTCGGCCAGCGCGGTGTAGAGGGACGTGTACTTGACGAGGTTGCGGCGCAGCGAGGGGAACCGCTTGGCCGACAGATGGGTGATCTCGATGGCCATCGGCTCGCCGCTGGCCAGCCGCAGCCGCTCGATGCGCAGCACCCTGCCACCGGTGGCGATGTCCAGCAGGCCGGCCAGCTGGTCGTCCGCGGTGACATAGCCGATGTCCAGTAGCTGGGACGTCGGTTCCAGCCCCTGGGCCCGCATGTCCTCGGTGTAGGAGGTCAGTTGCAGTGCCTGGGAGACCTTGGGCTTGGCCACGAAGGTGCCCTTGCCCTGGATGCGCTCCAGGCGGCCCTCGACGACCAGTTCCTGGAGCGCCTGGCGCACCGTCGTGCGGGAGGTGTCGAACTCCGCGGCGAGGGTGCGCTCGGGCGGCACCGGAGTCCCCGGCGGCAGGGTCTCGGTGATCTCCAGCAAGTGCCGCTTGAGGCGGTAGTACTTGGGCACGCGAGCGGTGCGTGTGGCGCCGCCGCCGTTCTCGGCGCTGCCCCCTTCGGTGTCCATGACCCGCCTCTCCGACTCCTGTCGCGCTGCCGTCACCGGCTCCTCCGTACGTAGCGGCTCACATCGTGGCATGAGTGGGGTTCCCATGCTTCCTCGCAGGTCCCGGCTCGCCCGATGTCGGTCCGGTAACGGAGCCGACAGCGACTCTTATACACCCCTTGACACCCCAAAAGGTCTAGGCCAAGCTGCGGGCACTGGTCTAAACCATTAAAGACCACACCCGGCCTTTGGGGGAGAGCGCGATGAAGCGTGGGCTCATAGCAGCGACGGCGGTCGCGGGAATGCTGGTGAGTGTCGCTGCCTGTGGGTCCAGCGACGACAGCAAGGCGGGAGCGGACGGCTTCAAGGGCCAGAAGCTCACCGTTTGGGTGATGGACGGGTCCAACCCGGCACAGTGGACGAAACAGGTCTCCGAGCAGTTCAAGAAGAAGACCGGCGCCACGGTCGAGTTCAAGGTCCAGCAGTGGAACGGAATTCAGCAGAAGCTGAGCACGGCCCTCTCCGAGGACACGCCGCCGGACGTCGTCGAGATCGGCAACACGCAGACCGCCGCCTACGCCAAGGCAGGTGCGCTGGCCGACCTCGGCGACGTGAAGAAGGAGATCGGCTCCGACTGGAACGACTCCTTCAACAAGAGCGCGCTCGTGGACGGAAAGCAGTACGCGCTTCCGTGGTACGCGGGCAACCGCGTGGTCATGTACAACAAGAAGATCTGGGCCGAGGCGGGCATCAAGGGAACCCCCAAGACCCGCAACGAACTCTTCAAGGCATTCGACACCATCAAGAAGAAGACCGATGCCGAGCCGCTCTATCTCCCGGGCCAGAACTGGTACTTCTTCGACGGGCTGACCATCGGCACCGGTGCGGACCTGGTGAAGAAGGCCGGCGGCAAGTGGGTCTCCAACCTCGGTGACCCCAAGGTCTCCAAGGCCATGGACATCTACCAGCAGTACCAGTCCTTCAGCACCGCTCCGAAGAACAAGGACGAGGCCACCCCGCAGCAGGCCGAGGTCTTCTCCAAGGGCAAAACCGGCGCGGTCATCGCCATGGGCTACGAGGCGAACACCGCCATCGCCGCCAACCCGAAGATCAAGGAAGACATCGGCTTCTTCACCATCCCCGGGGAGACGGCCGACAAGCCCGAGGGCGTATTCCTCGGCGGCTCCAACTTCGCCGTCGCCGGCATGGGCGGGAAGCAGGAACTCGCCAAGGAATTCCTGAAGGTCGCCCTGTCCAAGAAGAACGACGGACAGATGGTCAAGGAGGTCGGCTGGACGCCCAAGTCCCCCGACCTGGCGGACGCCGCGAAGGGCAACCCGGCCGCCGAGGCCGCCGCGCCCGCGGCGCAGAAGTCGGCGGGCACCACGCCGCCCATCCCGCAGTGGGCAGCCGTGGAGAACGTGCCGAACCCGATCAAGAGCTATATGACGGCCGTCCTGAACGGCAAGGCGCCGGCCGACGCCGCCCAGGACGTCGAGTCCGAGATCAACTCGCGGCTCGCCAAGCAGTAGCCGCACCCGCTTCCGTACGGGCCGGCCGCCCCCGGCCCGTACGGAACCACCGCACGCGCAACACCGGTCCGATGGGGAGAAGGCGGTCATGGCAGTGCAGCTCGACGACGCGGTGGAGACGACCGCGCCGCCCCTCGGCACGGGGGGCGCGCCGCCCGCCCGCCGCGGACCCGGCCGCCGGCGGGCCACCCGCGGCGCCCCGTATCTCCTGCTCCTCCCGGCCCTGGCAGCGACCGCGGTCTTCCTGGGCTGGCCGATGGTGCGCAACCTGCTGCTCTCCTTCCAGAACCTCAACATGAAGGAGCTGATCCAGCACCTCACCGACTGGCGCGGCATCGGCAACTACCAGGAGATCCTGGGCAGCGAGCAGTTCTGGCGGGTCACCCTCCGCACCCTCGTCTTCACCGCAGTCAACGTCGCCCTGATCATGGTGATCGGGGTGCTGATCGGCCTGCTGCTGGCCCGGCTCGGCACGAAGATGCGGCTGGCCCTGTCCGGCGCGCTGGTACTCGCCTGGGCCATGCCCGTGATCGCCGCGACCACCGTCTTCCAGTGGCTGTTCGACTCCCGCTTCGGCGTCGTCAACTGGGTGCTGGACAAGCTCGGCTGGCACTCCATGGCCGACTACGACTGGGTCGGCACCCAGCTGTCGACCTTCTTCGTCATCACCGTGCTGATCGTGTGGCAGTCGCTGCCCTTCGTGGCCCTGAACCTCTACGCGGCCACCACGACCATCCCCAAGGAGCTCTACGAGGCGGCCCGGATGGACGGCGCAGGCACCTGGCAGGTCTTCACGTCGGTGACCTTCCCCTTCCTCAAGCCCTTCTTCCTCGCCACCACGTTCCTCGAGGTCATCTGGGTCTTCAAGGCGTTCCCGCAGGTCTTCGCGATCAACGAGGGCGGCCCGGACCGGCTCACCGAGACCCTGCCGATCTACGCCTTCACCGAGGGCGTCGGCAACCTCCACTTCGGCATGGGAGCCGCGATCTCGCTGCTGACGATCGTCGTGCTGCTGGCCATGACCGCGTACTACCTGCGTCTGACGCTCAAGCAGGAACAGCAGGAGGAGAACGAGCTGTGAAGCACTCCCTCGCCGGCCGGATCTGGCCCAATGCCACGGCGATCGTGCTCGCCATCGGCTTCGTCTTCCCCGTGTACTGGATGTTCAACACGGCCTTCAAGCCCACCCAGGACATCATCACCGAGGACCCTGTGTGGCTCCCCTTCCGCGGCACGCTCACGCATTTCGCGACGGCCGTGAACGCCCCGAACTTCTGGACCCTGGCCGGGAACTCGATCCTGGTGACGGTCCTCGCGGTGGGACTGTCGCTGCTCATCGCGCTCTGCGGGGCGTTCGCCGTCGCACGGATGCGCTTCAAGGGCCGCAAGGGCGTCCTGCTGACGTTCATGGTCGCCCAGATGGCGCCCTGGGAAGTCATGGTGATCGCGAACTACATGATCGTCCGGGACGCCGACCTGCTCAACAGCCTGCTGCCGCTCACCTGCTTCTACACGCTGATGGTGCTGCCCTTCACCCTCCTGACGCTGCGCGGCTATGTCGCGGCGGTGCCCAAGGAACTGGAGGAGTCCGCGATGGTCGACGGGTGCTCCCGCCGGCAGGCCTTCACCAAGGTCGTCTTCCCGCTCCTCGCCCCCGGCCTGATGGCCACCTCCCTCTTCGGGTTCATCACCGCGTGGAACGAGTTCCCCCTCGTCCTGGTCCTCAACAAGGAACCGGAGGCGGGCACCCTGCCGCTGTGGCTCTCACAGTTCCAGAGCCAGTTCGGGGACGATTGGGGGGCCACCATGGCCGCCGCGTCGATCTTCGCCGTCCCCATTCTCGTCCTCTTCCTGTTCCTGCAGCGCAAGGCGGTCGGCGGTCTCACCTCCGGCGCAGTGAAGGGATAACGCCGACATGACTCCTCTCGTTCGTTCCGGCAGCTCCGTACGCTCCGCCGACACCCTCACCCGCGACGCCCTGGCCGTCCTCCAGCCCGGTTTCACCGGCACCACCGCCCCCGACTGGCTGCTGCGGCGCCTCGGCGAAGGACTCACCTCGGTGGGTCTGTTCGGCCGCAACGTCGCCGCCCCCGCACAACTCGCCTCCCTCACCGCGCAGTTGCGGGGCGAACGCGAGGACGTCCTGGTCGCCGTCGACGAGGAGGGCGGCGACGTCACCCGCCTGGAGGTGCGCGGCGGGTCCTCCTTTCCCGGAAACCTCGCGCTCGGCGCCGTCGACGACACCGACCTGACCCGCGACGTCGCCCGGGAGCTCGGCCGCCGGCTCGCCGAATGCGGCGTCACCCTCAACTGGGCACCCTCGGCCGACGTCAACTCCAACCCGTCCAACCCCGTCATCGGTGTCCGTTCCTTCGGCGCCGACCCGCAGCTGGTCGCCCGGCACACCGCCGCCTACGTCGAGGGCCTGCAGTCCGCAGGCGTCGCCGCCTGCACCAAGCACTTCCCCGGCCACGGCGACACCGCCGTCGACTCCCACCACGACCTGCCGCGCATCGCTGCCGACCTGCCCACCCTCCAGGAACGTGAACTCGTGCCGTTCCGCGCCGCCATCGCCGCAGGCACCAGAGCCGTGATGAGCGCCCACATCCTGCTGCCGGCCCTGGACGGCAGCCGTCCCGCCACCTTGAGCCCGGCAGCGCTGCACGGCCTGCTGCGCGCCCCGGCCGCCGAGGGCGGGCTGGGCTTCGACGGGCTGATCGTCACCGACGGGATGGAGATGCAGGCCATCTCCGCCACCTACGGTCTGGAACGCGGCAGCGTCCTGGCCATCGCCGCCGGCGCCGATGCCATCTGCGTGGGCGGCGGGCTGGCCGACGAGGACACCGTGCTGCGGCTGCGCGACGCCCTGGTGAGGGCGGTACGCAACGGCGAGCTGCCGGAGGAGCGGCTGACCGAGGCGGCGGCCCGGGTGCGCGCCCTGGCACGCTGGGCACGCAACGCGGGCGCGGCCGAGGAGGTCACGCCCGCACCCGGGATCGGCCTCGCCGCCGCCCGCCGCGCGCTGCGCCTCACCGCCGACGGCCCCTACGCGCCGCTGACCGCCCCCGCCTACGTCGCCGCCTTCACGCCGCTCGCGAACATCGCCGTGGGGGACGAGACGCCCTGGGGTGTCGCTGCGGAACTGAGCCGGCTGCTGCCCGGTACCGCCACCGCCACCTACACCGGCGAAGCCGCCGCCACGGCCGGCACCCCCGCCCTGATCGACGGCCTCCTCGACGCCGCCGCCGGCCGCCGCATAGTGGCGGTCGTACGCGATGTCCACCGCCACCCCTGGATGGCCGACGCCCTGCGCGCACTGCTCGGCGCCCGTCCCGACACCGCCGTGGTCGAGATGGGTGTCCCGCAGTCACCGCCGCTGGGCGCCCCGCACCTCGCCACGCACGGCGCCGCACGGGTCTGCGGCCAGGCCGCCGCCGAGACCCTCACCGGGCAAGGACCCGCTCCGCGCCGGTGACGCGGACCGCGGCGACGCCGGGGGAGAAATACGACGTGGCCGGGACACCGCGTGGGGCGGCCCGGCCACGCCGGATGGGCCCCGGCCCCTGAGCCGGGGGGCTCAGTGGCCGGGGCCGTCGAACGTTTCCGCAGCTCAGATGCCCTGCCACTCCGGCTTGGCAGCGTAGGTGGCGCGGAAGTAGTCGGCGAGCTTGAGCTTGGAGGCGGCGGCTTCGTCGACGACGACCGTCGCGTGCGGGTGGAGCTGCAGCGCCGATGCGGGCACCAGCGCGGCCACCGGGCCCTCGACGGACTGGGCGACGGCGTCGGCCTTGCCCTCGCCGGTGGCGAGCAGCACCAGGTGGCGGGCTTCCAGGATGGTGCCGATGCCCTGGGTGATGACGTGGTGCGGGACCTCGTCGGGACTGTCGAAGAACCGGGCGTTGTCCTCCCGGGTCTGCCGGGTCAGCGTCTTGATGCGCGTGCGGGAGGCGAGCGAGGAGCACGGCTCGTTGAAGCCGATGTGCCCGTCGGTGCCGATGCCGAGCAGCTGCAGATCCACCCCGCCGGCCGCGCTCAGCGCACGGTCGTACTCCTCGCAGGCCGCCTGGACGTCCTCGGCCGAGCCGTCAGGACCCATGAACGCGTCCTCGCGCAGCCCGAGGGGCTCGACGACCTCGCGCAGGACCACCGAACGGTAGGACTCCGGGTGGCCGGGCGGCAGGCCGACGTACTCGTCGAGCTGGCAGATGCGCACACCCGAGGCGTCCACGGCACCGGCGCGGACCTTGCCCGAGAGTGCCTCGTAGACGGGCAGCGGGGTCGAGCCGGTGGCGACACCGAGCAGAGCGTCGGGCTTGCGGCGCACCAGGGCGGCGATGGCCTCCGCGATGAGTTCGCCGCCTGCCGTGGCGTCCGGGACGATGACAACTTCCACGCTTGGCCTGCCGTTCTGGAGAATGGGCATGTGGTATAGACCAATCTACCAGAGGAAGGCCGGCCGAGCCCGGTGGTGTTCATGGGTGCGAGGCGCTGGAGATCGGGCTTCCGCGGCCGCGCCGCGCACCGCTCCCGCGCCGGCGGAAGTCGCCGCGACGCCGGGGAAGATGAGGTCGCGAGGGCGACGCCGTGACCGGGATGCCGTGGGGTGCAGGGGGCGATCGCCGCATGGGTGAAGAGGGCAGCGCTGTCGCTGGGGCGAGTGAGGCGCGAATGGGGTGCGGGGATGTCGGGGGATGGCCCGGTTCGGGGCCGGGCGGCGCGCGCGGAGCCCTGAAGCACCCGCGGGCCGCGGCGCCGGGACAGGACCCTCAACCTGTCCGGCACCGCAGCCCGGAGCTGACATCGGCCGGCCCCGCTTTCGGGCGGGAGGCACCCCAATGTGCGGTAGGGGTACGGACCCGTCCCGGGACCGGTCGATCAGAGGCCGGGACGCAGTCAGGGCAGAGAGCGTCTCGGGCCTCGTTCCACTCTCCTGTGCGGGGAGAGCGGAGGTCTGTGTGAATTCTGGACTAGACCATTCTTGGTTGTCCATGCTCGTGCAAGGACAACACATACACCGTACGCCGGTAGGCTCCAAGACGTGCCCTCCATGAACGATCTCGTACGCCAGCACACCGCTCTGAGTGACTCCGACCTCGAGTGGCTGCACCTGTTGGTCTCGGAGTGGCAGCTGCTCTCCGATTTGTCCTTCGCCGATCTCGTCCTGTGGGTCCCCACCCTGGACGGCACCCGCTATGTGTCGGTTGCCCAGATGCGCCCTAATACGGGCCCCACGTCCTACCAGGACGACATGGTCGGCCATCTCGTCCCGCGGGGCCGCCGCCCGATGCTGGACTCCGCCCTGGACGAGGGGCGGATCGTGCGGGAGGGCGACCCGGAGTGGCGGGAGGAGGTTCCGGTACGCGTCGAGTCCATCCCGGTGCGCCGCGACGGACGGGTGCTGGGCGTGATCGCCCGCAACACCAACCTGCTGACCGTGCGCACCCCCAGCCGGCTGGAGCTCACCTACCTCCAGAGCGCCTCCGACCTCGCCCAGATGATCGCTGCCGGATCGTTTCCCTTCCCCGGGCAGCAGGTCGACATGGACGCGTCCCCGCGGGCCGGCGACGGCCTGATCCGCCTCGACGCCGACGGCGTCGTCCAGTACGCCAGCCCCAACGCACTCTCCGCCTACCACCGTCTCGGCCTCGCCGCGGACCTGGTGGGCCACCACCTCGGCCGGGCCACCGCCGAACTCGCCCCGGCCCGCGGCCCGGTGGACGAGGCCCTGGTCAAACTCGCCAGCGGATGGGCCCCCCGGGAGTTCGAGGTCGAGGGAGACGAAGGCGTGATCCAGCTGCGCGCCATCCCCCTCAAGCCCAAGGGCACGCACATCGGTTCGCTGGTGCTGCTGCGCGATGTGACCGAACTGCGCCGCCGCGAACGCGAACTGATCACCAAGGACGCCACCATCCGGGAGATCCACCACCGGGTGAAGAACAATCTCCAGACCGTGGCGGCGCTCTTGCGGCTGCAGTCCCGCCGGATGGACTCAGCCCAGGGCCGCGAGGCGCTCAACGAAGCGGTCCGCAGGGTCGGTTCGATCGCCATCGTGCACGAGACGCTGTCCCAGAACCTCGATGAGCGCGTCGAGTTCGACGAGATCGCCGACCGGGTGCTCGCCATGGTGGCGGAGATCTCCCCCGGCAAGGTGACCACCCGCCGCACCGGGCGCTTCGGCATCCTGGACGCCGAGGTCGCCACGCCGCTGTCGATGGTGCTCACCGAAATCCTGCAGAACGCCCTGGAACACGCCTTCGACCAGGGGGAACACGGCACGGTCGAGGTCGGCGCGGTGCGCGGGGGCAGCCGCACCGAGCCGCGCCTGCTGGTCACCGTGCAGGACGATGGCCGTGGCCTGCCGGAGGGCTTCGACCCGCATCGCGCGGGAAACCTGGGGCTGCAGATCGTACGCACCCTGGTCGAGGGAGAGTTGGGAGGCACGTTCGACATGGTCCGCGCACCCGAACGGGGCACCCAGGTCATCCTCGATGTGCCGGTCCGCCCCGAGAAGCAGCACTGACGCAGAAGCCGAGGAAGCGGACCGGGGGACGAGCAGGTTCCTCGGTCCGTTGCGCACCCTCCGCCGACAGTGCGACCGGCCGGACCGTGGCCGCGCACACGTGCCGCGGCAGCCGGACCCCGAACAGCAGCAAGCCCCGGACCATCCGGTCCGGGGCTCAAAGCTCATATCGCGATGCGTGACCGCCAGGCAATCAGCTCTGGGGGAGCATCGGTTGTTACTGCGCGCTGCGGCTCGGGGGCCACGGGGCGTCTGGCTCAGGCGCTGGCGTTGCGCGCCCGGTTACGAGCTGCACGGCGCTTCATTGCGCGGCGCTCGTCCTCGCTCAGACCACCCCAGACGCCGGAGTCCTGGCCGGACTCGAGCGCCCACTGCAGACACTGCTCCATGACGGGGCAGCGGCGGCAGACGGCCTTGGCTTCCTCGATCTGCAGGAGCGCAGGACCGGTGTTGCCGATGGGGAAGAAGAGCTCGGGGTCTTCCTCGCGGCAAACGGCGCGGTGACGCCAGTCCATGGCTGCTCCATCTCCTCGTGTGACGGGAACGTTGCTTGTGAATGTGAACGCTTTCACGAATCCCTCCACAAGGGAAGGGCCGAACTCCAGTTGTGAACTGGTGCGGTCCTGTGGATGAGGAGGAGGATTCGGACTCTCAAGGGGGCCGGTTGAGCGGCCGTCCCGATCGCCATGAAGAGACTCGCAAACCTCGGCGACGGATACAACCCCTTCTGGAAAGTTTTTTTTGATTCCTTGGTGTCGCCTAGCTCACAGCCGTACTTCCAGGGGGTGGAGGTCAGCCTAAACGTTCGAGTGAAAGGACTTTCGGCCCTGCTGCTCACACAATCACACGCAGTGCACGGCGAACGCCTGTGAACGTCACACTCGTACGCAGCCCCAGGTGGTCACCGTCCATCTGGAAGGGCAGCGGCGCCTGCGAATGCAAGGTGAAGTCCGTGAGGTCATGAAGGGACACCGCGTGCTTGCCGTGGGGCCCGCGCTGTGGTGTTGACGCCAGCAGCTGGGTGGCGTATCGGGTCACCGCAGGGGCCGACAGCTTGCTCAGTGCGAACAGGTCGAGGGCCGCGTCGAAGGACGCCCGCGGTGACGGGTAGACCGGGCGATTGCCCAGGTAGGTCCAGGGAGCGGTGTTGCAGATTATGGACATCGCGAGGCCCTCGACGACCTCCGTGGAGCCCTCGGTGGCACCGGGGCGTTCGAGGGTGATGGAGCCCTCCCGGCGGTTCGCCTCCCCCATGAACTGGCGTACGACCTGCCGCACGTACAGGGCATGCGTCGAACGCTTGCCGCGTTCGCGTTGCTGCTCCACGCGGCCGACAACGCCCGCGTCGAAGCCGAAGCCGGCGCAGAAGGTAAACCAGCGGGACGGCGCCCCCTCGTCCTCGCTCCCCGGGGTGCCGGCGGCCAGGCCAAGGCCGATGGTGCGTTCGCTGCCGTCACGCAGGGCGTCGAGCAGGGCGCCGGTGGCTTCCACGGCGTCATTGGGGAGCCCGAGCGCGCGGGCGAAGACATTGGTGGAGCCGCCGGGGACCACGGCAAGGCGGGGATGGGAGTCCGGATCGGGGCCGTGGGTCAGCAGGCCGTTGACGACCTCGTTGACCGTGCCGTCGCCGCCGAGGGCCACGACCAGCTCGGTCTTCCCGCCCTCGGCTGCCTGCCGGGCCAGATCCCGGGCGTGCCCGCGGTAGCGCGTCTGGGCCACTTCCAGCTCGAGGTCGCTGGCGAGGGCGTGGGCGAGCACATCACGGGTGCGGGCACTGGTGGTGGTTGCTGCGGGATTGACCACGAGAAGTGCGCGCATATGTAGCAGCGTACCTACCCGCCGGTCGCTCGTTTCCGTCCCCGTCCGTCCCCGGGGGGCACCGGCAGCCGTCGGCCGCCGGCGCTACCCTGCTGGGGTGAGCAGTCAGCAGAAGCAGTCCGCGACCCGAGCCGCCGGCACCTCCGCCGTGCCCGAGCCGACCGGCCCCCGGCCCGCCCGGCTGAGCGCCGCCGCGGCGCTCACCGCTGTCGAAGGTCTGGCGCTGGCCGCGCTGGGCGGTTACATGCTGATCATGGGCCTCGCCGGTTCCCCCGACAGTGCGCGGCAGGCGGAGACGGGCGGCTTGACGGTGCTGGCCCTCGCGGTGCTTCCGCTGGTGGCCGCGCGGGGGCTGTGGCTGCGCCGGCGGTGGAGCCGCGGCCCTTCGCTCATCACCCAGATCGTGGCGCTGCCGGTGGCCTGGACGCTCGTCAACGGCGGTGGCGCGCTGATCGCCGCCGGTGTCGGGCTCGCGGTGGCCGCGCTCGTCGTACTGGCGCTGCTGGTCAACCCGACGGCCACCGAGGCCCTGGGCATCGGCCCGCGGGAGTAGCGCACACGAGCGCGTCGGCCCGGAAGGAAGCTTCCCGGGTCGAGGAAGTTCCCCGGAAAGACAAGAGGCGGGGCCCTGAAGAGCCCCGCCGGTCACGATCCCGCTGGTGTACTACTCCTCGACGAGGAGCTTGTCGCGCAGCTGGGCGAGGGTGCGGGCCAGCAGACGCGAGACATGCATCTGGGAGATGCCGACCTCCTGGGCGATCTGCGACTGGGTCATGTTGCCGAAGAACCGCAGCAGAAGGATCTTCTTCTCGCGGGGCGGCAGATCTTCGAGCAGGGGCTTGAGGGACTCGCGGTACTCCACGCCCTCCAGCGCCTCGTCCTCGGCGCCGAGGGTGTCGGCGACCGCCGGGGACTCGTCGTCGGTGTCGGGGACGTCCAGGGAGAGCGTGCTGTAGGCGTTGGCCGACTCCAGCCCCTCCAGGACCTCTTCCTCGGAAATCCCGATCTGCTCGGCGAGTTCATGGACGGTGGGTGCGCGGCCGTGCCGCTGGGAGAGCTCGGCCGTCGCGGTGGTCAGGGACAGCCGCAGCTCCTGGAGGCGCCGCGGAACACGCACCGCCCAGCCCTTGTCGCGGAAGTGCCGCTTGATCTCCCCGACGACCGTGGGGGTGGCGTAGGTGGAGAACTCCACGCCGCGGTCCGGGTCGAAGCGGTCCACGGACTTGATCAGGCCGATGGTGGCGACCTGGGTCAGGTCGTCCAGCGGCTCGCCGCGGTTGCGGAACCGCCGTGCCAGATGCTCCACGAGCGGCAGATGCATGCGGACCAGGGTGTTGCGCAGATCCGCGCGCTCGGGGGAGCCGTCGGGGAGTTCCCGCAGCCGGTAGAACATCGCCCGCGCGCCGCTGCGGTCGTGTGGATCATGGGCATGCTGCGGCTCGTGGGCATGCTCGGGTTCCTGGGGCTTCTGGTCGGGGGCGGACGCGTCGTTCGGATGCGCCTGCTTCCCCTGCTGCTCGCTGTGGTCCATGTGGTCCGCCCGCTCTGCCTGCTCCGACGCGTCCGACGGGCCGCCCTGGTCATCCACGCTCACCGGATGCGGCCGTGCCTGCTGATCAGGGATGGTCACCCCGGGTGCCATCCGCGCGCCGCGTTCGAGATCTTTCACGGGGCCCCCTGTTCGGTCATGACGGTCCGGGACCGGCGCCGCGCTCCTTGTACAGGCTGATGGTGACCGTACGGTCCTCGGCGACGGTGGAGTCGACCTTGCCGGCGAGTGCGGAGAGCACCGTCCAGGCGAAGGTGTCGCGCTCGGGCGCGCGGCCGTCGGTCGTCGGGGCCGAGACGGTCACCTGAAGTGCGTCATCGATGAGGCGGAAGACGCAGCTCAGCACGCTGCCGGGCACGGCCTGTTGCAGCAGGATCGCGCACGCTTCGTCGACCGCGATGCGCAGATCCTCGATCTCGTCGAGGGTGAAGTCCAAACGGGCTGCGAGGCCGGCTGTGGCCGTGCGCAGCACGGACAGGTAGGCACCCGCAGCGGGCAGACGGACTTCCACGAAGTCCTGAGTCCCGGGCTCGCCTGCGATCTGGGACACCCTCACCTCCAAGGTGGCACAAGCTGGTTGAGCTGGAATGCTGGATATACGAGATATCCACGCCGGGCGTCTCTCCCCTCGGTGAAAGGAGAACGATCCGGCGCAGCACATGGTTCGGCTGCGACGCTATCGCGATCTGTGGGCCGATGTCGCCCGGAAGGAGCACGACTGCCCCCCGGACGGCGATTCGGGCCCCGGTCGCCCGGCGCCATCGCTGTCACTCATTGTAAGGCTACGGGTACGCACAGTGGCTAGGGGTCTGCACTGCCAAATCCATACCGATTACGCTCTGTTGACGCGCGAGGAGCCCGCAAGGTTGTGCAGTGCCTCTCCAGTGAGCCGGAAGACCGTCCATTCGTCCATGGGCTGAGCGCCGATCGACCGGTAAAGGCCGATGGACGGTTCGTTCCAATCCAGGACTGACCACTCGAAACGCTCATAGCCGCGAGTCACGCACACCTCCGCGAGGGCCGCCAGCAGCGCCTTGCCATGGCCGCCGCCGCGCGCTTCCGGCCGGACGTACAGGTCCTCCAGATAGACACCGTGCGTGCCCGTCCACGTCGAGAAGTTCCGGAACCACAGGGCAAAGCCCACGGGGGCGCCGTCCGCCTCCGCGATGAACGCGAAGGCCGCCGGCTGGGGGCCGAAGAGGGCCTCCCGGAGCTGCGGCTCGGTGGCCCGGGCGGCGTCCGGTTCGCGTTCGTACGCTGCCAGCTCGCCGATCATGGCGAGGATGACGGGGACGTCGGCGGGGGTGGCTTCGCGGATCATGCGAAAAGGTTAAAGCGGCCCCGGACCGTCCCTCACACCAGGAGCTGGTCGGTGAAGCACCACCGCCAGGACTCACCGGGCTCGAAGGACCGCATCACCGGGTGGCCGGTCTCCGCGTAGTGCCCGCTCGCGTGCCGGTACGGCGACGAGTCGCAGCACGCGACATGGCCACAGACCAGGCACAGCCGCAGCTGTACGGGATGGCTGCCGACGGCCAGGCACTCCAGGCAGGTGGCACTGCGCGCGGCCGGCTCGGCGCGCGGCAGTTCTGATACGTGCGTGCACTCGCTCATGATGGCCAGGTTAGATCGCCGGAACGGATGGCGAAGAGTGTCCCCGGCCCGGGGGCCGGGGGACGAGACGAACACGGGGACGGGACGGACCGATGGCTGTGATGCCGCTGTTGTTGCTGGTCGCGGGGAGCGCCGCGGTCGCCGGACTGGCACGCCGCACGCCCGTTCCGGCGCCGCTGCTGCTCGTCGCCGCCGGGCTGCTCGTCGGCTACGTCCCCGGTGTCCCGGACTACACGCTCGATCCGCACATCGTGCTGCCCCTGCTGCTCCCGCCGCTGCTGCACACCGCGGCCCTGGAGAGCTCGTATCTGGATCTCCGCGCCAATCTGCGGCCGGTGGCGCTGCTGTCGGTGGGCTATGTCCTCTTCGCCACCCTCGCGGTCGGTTACGCCGCCTATCTCGTGATCCCGGACCTGCCGCTGGCCGCGGCGCTGGTCCTGGGCGCCGTGGTCGCGCCACCGGACGCCATCGCGGCCACCGCCATCGCCCGCAAGCTCGGGCTGCCGAGCCGGGTCACGACGATTCTCCAGGGTGAGTCGCTGTTCAACGACGCCACCGCGATCACCGCGTACAAGGTGGCCCTCGGCGCGGCCGTCGGCGTGGGTGCGACATGGGGGGAGGGCCTCAGGGAGTTCGCCGTCGCGGCCCTGGGGGGCATCGGGGTCGGTGTGGTGCTGATGGTGCCCCTGCACTGGCTGCGACGCCGGCTGCGGGACTCCGCGCTGTTGGAGAACACCCTGTCGCTGCTCATCCCCTTCTTCGCGTACGCGGCGGCGGAGCAGGTCGGTGCCTCCGGCGTGCTCGCCGTCGTGGTGGTCGGCCTCTACCTGGGGCACCGCTCCTGGCAGGTCGATTTCGAGACGCGGCTCCAGGAGGAGGCCGTCTGGAAGATGGTCTCCTTCATCCTGGAGTCCAGCGTCTTCGCGCTGATCGGCCTGCAACTGCCGGTCGTCCTGCGCGGCCTGGGGGAGTTCAGCGGCCAAGAAGCGCTCTGGTACGCGGTGGTGGTGTTCGCGGTGGTGGTCGTGGCGCGATTCGTGTGGGTCGTGCCTGCCATGTACCTGCCGCGCGCCCTGTCCGCCCGGGTCCGCCGGAAGGAGCCGGAGATGCCCTGGCCGGCGACCTCGATCGTGGGCTGGGCCGGGATGCGCGGCGTGGTGTCGCTGGCCCTCGCCTTCGCCATCCCGGCCACCGTGCACGACGGTGACTCCTTCCCGGCGCGCAACCTCGTGCTCTTCCTGACCTTCACCACCGTGATCGGCACCCTCGTCATCCAGGGGCTGACGCTGCCGCCGCTGATCCGTGCGCTGAAGGTGCCCGGCCGGGACGTCCAGGCCGAGACGCTCATCGAGGCCCAGGCGCAGAACGAGGCGTCGCAGGCGGCCGAGGGGCGCCTGGAGGAACTGCTGGCGGACGAGCGCAACGCACTGCCGGGACCGCTGGCGGACCGGTTGCGCACCGTCATGGAACGGCGCCGCAACGCGGTGTGGGAGCGGCTCGGCACGGTCAACGAGGTCACCGGGGAGTCCGCCGACGACACCTACCGGCGGCTGGCGCGGGAGATGATCGACGCCGAGCGGCGGGTCTTCGTCGAGCTGCGGGACGGTCGCCGGATCGACGACGAGATGCTGCGGACACTGCTGCGCAGGCTGGACCTGGAGGAGGCGGCCGCCTACCGGGAGGGCGCTTCCTAGGGGCGGCGACGGCGGCTCAGGGCATGCCGGTGATCACGGCGGCGACGGTGCTGCCGGGCGCGAAGGCACCCTCTTCGGCCAGGGTCGTCAGCCCGAGCAGCAGTTTCGCCACGTAGACGCGCTCCAGCGGCAGACCGTGCCGCGCCTCGAAGGCGTCGGCGAACGCGTCGAGTTCAGGGGTGCGCCTGGCGTACCCGCCGCAGTGGAAGCGGTCCTCCAGCCGCCAGTCCCCGCAGGGTGCGCCGAACGCCGCGCGCTGGAGGTCCTCGACCGTTCGCTGAAGGAAGTGCGGGCTTCCGCCCTTGAGGACGGCAACGCCGATGGCCCGCTGCCCGGGCGCGAGGCCCGCGGCGAGCCCGGCGAGGGTGCCGCCGGTTCCGCAGGCCACCGCGGCAGTGTCCGCGACTCCGCGCAGCTCCCTGCCCAGCTCCGTGCAGCCCTGTGCGGCAAGGGAGTTGCTGCCGCCCTCGGGTATCACCGCGAAGGCGCCGAAACGGTCGTGCAGCGCGGCGAGGACATCAGGTTCGGTCTTGCGCCGGTAGGTGCCGCGGTCGACGAAGTGCAGCCGCATGCCGTCGGCCGCGCAGCGGGCCAGGGACGGGTTGAGCGGTGCCCCGGCCAGCTCGTCGCCGCGCACCACGCCGATGGTGGCGAAGCCCAGCAGCCGGCCGGCCGCCGCGGTGGCGCGCAGATGGTTGGAGTACGCGCCGCCGAAGGTGAGCAGGGCACGCTCGCCGGCCGCGGCGGCGGCCCGCAGATTGGGCGCCAGCTTGCGCCACTTGTTGCCCGGCAGGTCGGGGTGGATCAGATCGTCCCGCTTGAGCAGCAGCCGTACGCCGTGGCGCGCGAACGTCTCGTCCTCGATCTCCCGCACCGGGGACGGCAGGCGGGGACGCAGGGCGCCGGGGCCGGAGGGCCCGGCGGGGGTTGCGGGCGCCTGCGGTGCCTCGGACGGTTCCGCCGGATCGGGCGGATCGGGGACTGGGCTGGTCACGGGCTCCATTGTCCCGCGCTGCCCGGCGGGGGAGGGCGCGGGCCCGTTGCGCGGTCCCTTCGGTGTGATCGCCTGTCCGTCCGCCTCCGTCGGTGTCCCGTCCGCAGGCCGGTGCACCGCCTCGTCTGCCCGCCGCCGGTTACTTCAGTCGGTCGGCGATCCGCTCGCGGAGCTCGTCCATGGTGAAGCCGCGAGGGTCGCTCTTGCCCGGCTGCCACTCCAGGTGCCCGATGACCGAGCGCTCGGTCCAGCCGTGGGTCCTGCACAGGGCGGCAGCGGCCTTCTCAAGCGCCGTGATCTGGGCCGGCGGCCAGGGGTCAGCGCCGTCGCCGAGGTTCTCGCACTCGAAGCCGTAGAAGTGGCGGTTGCCGTCGGTGTCGGCCTCGTTGTCCGGCGGCAGCCGCTTCTCGGCGATCACCGCGCGCAGGACCTCGCCGTCGCCGAGGCCCGCGTGGTTGGCGCGGCCGCCGCCGACCAGATGCACCGTGCCGTCCTTGGTGATCACGCCGTGGCACAGCGGTCCGGGCAGGTCGGGGCGGCCGTCGTAGCAGAGCCGTACGGTGCGGTCGGCGCCGGACGTGGCGGTGTGGTGCACCATCACGCCGTGCACCGTGCCCCAAGGGCCCTTGTCGTTGCGGTGGTGGGTCTGCCAGTCGTCGACCTCGACGACCCGCAACCCCTCGTCCTTGAGGACGTCGAGGAAGCGCGCGGCGGGCAGCGGTGCGGGCATGCCGTCTCCGATCGGTGCGCGACGGCCGCCGACCGCGCACCGCCTCATGCCTCGCTTGTACGGGACGGCCCGCCGACGGGGGAGCGGAACGCCATAAGAAGGACCAGGCGTTCGACACCTGTGCGAGCGGTTCCGGCCGCCCGGAGCGGCTCCGCCCGTCGCGGCGAGCCGAACGCTTGCTACGCGCCGTGCAGGAAGGCGTCCCCATGGGTGGCGATATGGGCCTCCAGGGCACGCAGCGCGTTCTGCGTCGCTTCCGGCGTGCCGCTGCCGTTGCGCTCGGCGTAGTACGCGCTGCCCAGCTTCTTCAGCAGATCGCTGCCGGCCCTCTGCTGCTGTACCTCGTCGACCTTCTGCTTGCCCTGCGCCAGTCCGCGCTGTGCCTGCTCCTTGGCGCGGTCGAGAAACCCTGCCATGTGCTGCCTCCGTGAAGGTCGGTGTCGTAAGGGATCAACGGCGCGGACGGCCGAAGGGTTCCCGTGCCAGGCTGGAGTACGTGAGCGAGCAGCGCGACACGGGTGAGCCGCACGGCGCAGCGGATGCGGCGGGCGGGTACCGCGAGCGGGCGTCCCGGCTGCCGGGCGCGGTGCTGTGGACGAACACCGCCCGGCCCTCGCCCGGCCCCGTCCTGCCCGACGGCTGCACGGACCTGATCTGGGGCGAAGGGCATCTGTTGGTGGCCGGTCCTGACACCGGCCCGCACCTCCTGGGCGATGTGGCGCCCGGCTCCCGCTACGTGGGGCTGCGCTTCGCCCCGGGGCAGGGTCCGGCGTTCTTCGGCGTACCGGCACATGAACTGCGTGACCAGCGCGTGCCGTTGGCCGATCTGTGGCCGGCGGAACGGGTGCGGGAGCTGGCCGAGCGGGTGAGCGGTGCCACCGCGCCGGGCCGCGTCCTGGAGGAGGCCGCCGCGGCCAGGCTCCTGGAGGCCGCGGGTCCGGCCGACCGGGACGGCCGTCCCGGACGGACCGCCGCGATCGCCGCGGCGCTGGCCCGGGGCCTGCCGGTCGCCGAGGTCGCCCGTTCCGTGGCCCTGAGCGAGCGCCAGCTCCACCGCCGCAGTCTGGACGCGTTCGGCTACGGCCCACAGACCCTGACACGGGTGCTGCGGCTCGTGCGCGCCCTGGACCTCGCGCGCTCCGGGGTGCCGTACGCGCAGGTCGCGGCCCGCGCCGGATACGCGGATCAGGCGCACCTCGCGCGCGAGGTGAAGTCCCTGGCGGGGGCTCCGTTGGGGGTGCTCCTCGGGCCGGGTTAGCGTGTCCGGCATGGACTACCAGGCCGTTCTCGAGGAGGTGGCCGCCTTCGCCCGGCCCTATGTGGGGAAGGGCCAGGTCGCCGACTACATTCCGGCGCTGGAGCGGGTGGATCCCGGCTGTTTCGGGATCGCGCTGGCGGACATCAACGGCGATGTGTACGGCGTCGGTGACTGGGAGGTGCCGTTCTCCGTGCAGTCCATTTCCAAGGCGTTCTCCCTGGCGCTGGTGATGGCAGGCTCGCAGGACCCCGAGGACATCTGGAAGCGGGTCGGACGGGAGCCGTCCGGTACGCCGTTCAACTCGCTGGTCCAGCTGGAGTGGGAGAACGGCATCCCGCGCAACCCGTTCATCAACGCGGGAGCGCTGGTGGTCACCGACCGGCTGCAGACCCTCACCGGCGACGCAAGCACCACGATGCTGCACTTCCTGCGCGAGGAGAGCGGCAACAAGGATCTCGCCTTCGACCAGGGAGTGGCCGACTCCGAGGCCGACCACGGCGACCGCAACGCGGCGCTCGCCCACTTCATGGCGTCCTTCGGCAACCTGGAGAATCCGGTCCCCAGCGTCATCGAGCACTACTTCTGGCAGTGCTCGATCGAGATGAGCTGCCGCGATCTGGCCGTCGCCGGCGGCTTCCTGGCCCGCCACGGGCTGCGCGCCGACGGCAGCCGGCTGCTGGGGGCACGCCAGGCCAAGCGGATCAACGCGGTGATGCTGACCTGCGGGACGTACGACGCGGCGGGAGAGTTCGCCTACCGGGTGGGGTTGCCGGCCAAGAGCGGCGTGGGCGGCGGCATCGTCGCCGTGGTCCCCGGCCGCTGCACGCTGTGCGTATGGAGTCCGGGGCTGGACGCCCGCGGCAACTCCGTCGCGGGTGCCGCGGCCCTGGACCAGTTCACGACGCTGACCGGCTGGTCGGTGTTCTGACCGGTCCGCACCCGCCCGCCGCCCCCGGTTGCCGTTGTGGGCACCGGCCGGTCGGCGCATCGTGGGGCGTAGGGAGGTGCACCGCCATGGAGCACGAGATGCGCGCGGAGTACGAGGAAGGCGTCCTGCCCCGGGCGGACGTTCCGGTCAAGCTCTGGCACATGGTCCGGCTGGAGGGCACGTCGGCGATGTGCGGACGCGAGCTGGCACCGGCCTCCGCCACCCAAACGGCCGACGCCTGGGGCACGCCCAAGGCGGAACCGTTCTGCCACACCTGCGGGGCCATGTACCTGCGCGAGGTGCCGTAGCGGGCTCGGGGGCCGGGGAGTGGCCTCGGAGAGGGACGCACCCCAGGGGCGTCCTGTGGTCACCTGCCCCGTGGTCACCGCTCCAGTGGTGCGAAGAGGTCCACGCCGTGGCCGTCCGGGTCGCGTACGACGGCGTAGCGCTGACCCCAGAAGGCGTCCCAAGGGGCTTTGTCGCCCTGGTAGCCGGCGTCGGTGAGCGCGGCGTAGACCTTGTCGACCTCGGCGGGGTCGGCGCAGGCGAAGGCCAGCCCGGTGGGCGCGCCGGCCTGCGGCGGAGTCCAGTCCGGGTCGATGGCACGGGCGGTGTCGTAGGTGTCCCACATCAGCCGCAGGCCACCGGGGAGCGGGGCCTCGGCGTGCGGGGCGGTGTCCGCGTCGGCGGCGATGTCCAGGCCGAGGCGGCGGTAGAAGGCGAGCGAGGCGGCCATGTCGGCGACGGTCATGCCGATGGCATCGAAACGGGGAGTCGAGGTAGTCATGTTTCGAGGCTAGGCAGCGACGCCGGCCGCGGTCTTGAACGCATCGGACGTCCTGCCGGACGGCGCGCGCCGAGGTTGTGCGCCCGCGGACACGGCACGCGCGGTCTGCCTCACGGGCAGCGGATGACCTGGCCCGCGTAGGAGAGGTTCCCGCCGAAGGCGAACAGCAGCACCGGGTCGCCGGAGGCGATCTCGCGGCGTTCGACCATCTTGGACAGGGCGAGCGGTACGGAGGCGGCCGAGGTGTTCCCGGAGTCGACGACGTCCCGGGCGACGACGGCGTTGACCGCGCCGATGCGCTCGGCGACCGGCTCGATGATGCGCAGATTGGCCTGGTGCAGCACGACGCCCGCCAGGTCCTCGGGCCGCACGCCGGAGCGCTCGCACACCTTGCGGGCGATGGTGGGCAGCTGGGTGGTCGCCCAGCGGTAGACGGTCTGGCCCTCCTGGGAGAACCGCGAGGGGTCGCCCTCGATGCGCACCGCGCCGCCCATCTGCGGGACCGAGCCCCACAGCACCGGTCCGATCTGCGGGTCCTGCGCGGTGGTGACCACCGCGGCGCCCGCTCCGTCGCCGACCAGGACGCAGGTCGACCGGTCCGTCCAGTCGACCACGGAGGTGAACTTCTCCGCGCCGATGACCAGGGCGTTCCTGGCCGCGCCCGCCTGGATGGCGTGGTCGGCTGTGGCCAGCGCGTGGGTGAAGCCGGAGCAGACGACGTTGATGTCCATCGTGGCCGGGGCCGGCAGGCCGAGCGTGGCCGCGACGCGGGCTGCGGCGTTGGGGCTGCGGTCGACGGCGGTGCAGGTGGCGACGAGCACCATGTCGATCTCGTCCGCGGCCAGGCCGCTTGCGGCGAGCGCCTTGGCGGCCGCGGCGGACGCCATCGCGTCGACGGTCTCGTCCGCCGCCGCGACATGGCGGGTGCGGATACCGACGCGGCTGCGGATCCAGGCGTCGTCCGTCTCGACGATCTTGGCGAGATCGTCGTTGGTGAGCACGGCGGAGGGCTGGTAATGGCCGAGAGCCAGGATGCGTGACCCCGTCATGTGTTCCCCCTGTGCGTGGGCGGGCGGTATACGACCAGTCTCGCCGGTCCGCGCCGGCCGGCGGTTGCGTGATCCGCCAACGTTCCGCCGCCAGAACTGGAGACATCCGACCGGCGTACGACCCTTATGGGCGCCGCGGGGCGTGTATGGGGCGCGGGGCGCCGGCCGCTCCCGGCCACCGGCTCAGCGGAGACCGGTGGGCCCTAGCGGTGATCACCGCCGGGGCCCACTCGATTTTCAGGTATCCGCTGGTCAGGGGCGTGTACGGGCCGCCGCCAGGGGCCGGAAGCGTCGCAGTCGCAGGCTGTTGCCGACGACGAACACCGAGGAGAAGGCCATCGCGGCACCGGCGATCATCGGGTTGAGGAGTCCGGCTGCGGCGAGGGGGATGGCCGCGACGTTGTAGCCGAACGCCCAGAAGAGGTTGGCGCGGATGGTGTTGAGAGTGGCGCGGGCGAGGCGGATGGCGTCGGCCGCGGTGCGCAGATCGCCGCGGACGAGGGTGAGGTCGCCGGCCTCGATGGCGGCGTCGGTGCCGGTGCCCATGGCGAGGCCGAGGTCGGCCGTGGCGAGGGCGGCGGCGTCGTTGATGCCGTCGCCGACCATGGCGACGGTCCTGCCCTCGTTCCGCAGGCGGGTGATGACGGCGACCTTGTCCTCGGGCAGGACGCCCGCGATGACCTCGTCGATGCCGACCTCGGCGGCGACGGCGCGGGCGACGGCTTCGTTGTCGCCGGTGAGCAGCACGGGGGTCAGACCCAGGGCGCGCAGGCTGCGGACGGCCTCGGCGCTGGTCGGCTTCACCGCGTCCGAGACCACCAGCACCGCGCGGGCCCGGCCGTCCCAGCCGACGGCGACCGCGGTCCGGCCGGCCGCCTCCGCCTCGGTCGTGGCGGCCGCAAGCTCGGGCGGCAGCTCGTGCCACCGCTCCCGCAGCAGCCGCTCGCGGCCGACCAGGACGGTGTGCCCGTCGACGACGCCCCGCACCCCGAGGCCGGGAAGGCTCGCGAAGTCCTCGGGGGCCGGCAGCGCACCGCCCCGGGCCGCCTCGGTCTCCGCCGCGGTGGCGATGGCACGGGCGATCGGGTGCTCGGAGGCGTGCTCCAGCGCGCCGGCCAGGCGCAGCGCCTCCTGGCGGGTCTCGCCGTCGGCGAGGTGCACGCCGGTCAGGGTCATCACGCCGGTGGTGACCGTGCCGGTCTTGTCCAGCACGATGGTGTCCACCCGGCGCGTGGATTCCAGCACCTCGGGGCCCTTGAGCAGGATGCCGAGCTGGGCGCCCCGGCCGGTGCCGACCATCAGCGCGGTGGGGGTGGCGAGCCCGAGGGCGCACGGGCAGGCGATGATCAGGACCGCCACGGCAGCGGTGAAGGCGGCCACCGCCCCGGCGCCGCTGCCGAGCCAGTACCCCAGGGTGCCGACGGCGAGTGCGATGACGACGGGCACGAAGACCGCGGAGATCCGGTCGGCGAGGCGCTGGGCCGCGGCCTTACCGTTCTGTGCGTCCTCCACCAGGCGCGCCATCCGGGCGAGCTGGGTGTCGGAGCCGATGCGGGTGGCCTCGACGACGAGCCGGCCGCCGGCGTTGACGGTGGCGCCGGTGACGGAGTCACCGGGGGAGACCTCGACGGGCACGGACTCGCCGGTGAGCATCGAGGCGTCCACGGCGGATGCGCCGTCCACCACCCGGCCGTCGGTGGCGACGGTCTCCCCGGGGCGTACGACGAAGTGGTCGCCGACGGACAGTTCGGCCACCGGGACGCGTACCTCGCGGCCGTCCCGCAGGACGGCGGCGTCCTTGGCGCCCAGCTCCATCAGTGCCCGCAGGGCCGCGCCGGCCTTCCGCTTGGAGCGGGCCTCGAAGTACCGGCCCGCCAGGATGAAGGTGGTGACCCCGGCCGCCGCCTCCAGATAGATGCTGCCGCTGCCGTCGGTGCGGGCGATGGTCAGCTCGAAGGGGTGGGTCATGCCGGGCATGCCCGCCGTACCGAAGAACAGCGCCCACAGCGACCAGCCAAGCGCCGCGAGGGTGCCCATCGAGATGAGGGTGTCCATGGTGGCCGCGCCGTGCCGCAGGTTCGTCCAGGCGGCCCGGTGGAAGGGCAGCGCCCCGTAGGCGACGACCGGGGCGGCAAGGGTCAGCGAGAGCCACTGCCAGTTGGTGAACTGCAGCGCCGGCACCATCGCCATCAAGATCACCGGAACACTGAGGGTGAGGGAGACGAGGAGGCGTTGACGCAGTCCGGCGAGGGAGTCGGCCTCCTGGGGGGTGGCCTGTGCGCCGCCCGCGCCTGACGCGTCACCGGATGTGTTCACCGGGGGCGGCGCCGGGGCGGGTGGCGCCGGCAGCGCGGCGGTGTAGCCGGTCTTCTCGACGGTGGCGATCAGGTCGGAGGTCTCGACGCCACTGCCCGCGGCGACCGCCACCTTCGCCTTCTCGGTGGCGTAGTTGACGCTGGCGGTGACGCCCTCGATGCGGTTGAGCTTCTTCTCGACACGGGCCGCGCACGACGCGCAGGTCATTCCGCCGATCTCCAGCTCGACGCGCTGCTCGCCGATCGCGGTGGTCATGACTGCTCCTCCGTCTGCTGCGGGTGCCGTCCGTGCTCGGTGGCCGGTGCGGGCGTGGCCGGCCGGTGCGGTGCGGGGGCCTGCCGACCGTCCCCATCGTCGCCGATAGCGCGGCCGAGGCCGAAACCGCCGGCGAGGACGACGAGCAGGATCAGTGCGTAGCCGCCGAGCTTGGCCGGGGTGGTCAGGGCCCTCATGGCGTACTCCTCATCGCGAGCCTCCCGAATGCCGAGGACGACGGCGGCGGCCGGCGTCCACTGTGCAGAACCATATACCCCCTAGGGGTATTCCGCGACCGACGGACCCGGGGGCGCATCCGTCACCCCGTGGAGGGAGTGGCGAGCCTCACGGCCGGCCTGCCGGTGACCGCCGAGTCTGCCGATCCGGCGTCACTCTTCGGTGCTTATCTCCGCACATGTCAGGATCCCGGGGCGCAAAAACCGGGGCTCCGCCGTACCGCAGGCAGGCCCCGGCGCGCCATACTGGCGGGGTGTCGATGATCAGCAACCTCCGCAAGGCCGTTCGGCTGCCGCAGCCGCGTAGCCATGGAGTCGACCTCAGCCACCCGGCCCGATCGCCGTTGGGCACCGCCGTCGTGAACTGCGCGGTGTACGTCTCCGGCATACGGCAGAGCGGCGACCACCCCGCCGCCGAGGCGATCCGCAGGGTCAGGAAGTCCGGCGACGGTTTCGTCTGGATCGGCCTGCACGAGCCCACCGAGAAGGAGTTCGCCGGGATCGTCGAGCTGTTCGGGCTGCACCCGCTCGCCGTCGAGGACGCCGTCGACGCCCACCAGCGGCCAAAGTTGGAGCGCTACGACCAGTCGCTGTTCACCGTCTTCAAGACGGTCCGCTATGTGGAACACGACCGGCTCACCGACACCAGCGAAGTGGTGGACACCGGCGAGATCATGGTCTTCACCGGCGCCGACTTCGTGATCACGGTGCGGCACGGCGGCCACGGCTCGCTCGGCCCGCTCCGTGAGCAACTGGAGAGCATCCCCGAGCAGTTGGCCCTCGGCCCGTCCGCCGTCCTGCACGCCATCGCCGACCTGGTCGTGGACGACTATCTGGACGTCACAGCCGCCGTGCAGGACGACATCGACGACGTCGAGAGCGAGGTCTTCTCGGTCCGGGGTGGCGGCGGAGCCGGCCGGATCTACCAGCTCAAGCGCGAACTGCTCGAACTGAAGCGGGCGGTGGCGCCGCTGGACCGGCCGATGCAGGCGCTGGCCACCCAGCCGATGTCGCCGGTCGACCCGCGGATCCAGACCTACTTCCGGGACGTCGCCGACCACCTCGACCGGGTCACCGAGCAGATCACCGCGTTCGACGAGCTGCTCAACTCCATACTCCAGGCGCATCTCGCCCAGGTCACCGTCGCCCAGAACGAGGACATGCGCCGGATCAGTGCCTGGGTGGCGATCCTGGCCGTGCCGACCATGGTCTGCGGTGTCTACGGCATGAATTTCGACTACATGCCGGGACAGCACTGGATATACGGCTATCCGCTGGTGATGGCGGTGACCGTGGCGGCGTGCTGGGTGATCCACCGCGGCTTCAAGCGCAACGGCTGGCTGTAGGCGGGCCGTTGCCGTTCGAGCCGCTCCGCACGGGCGCCGGCAACGACAGGTCCAAAGATCGCCCGGCCGCGTAAGCTGCGATCAGTCTCCGGTACCGCCGCGCCACGGGTTGCGCGGTACGGACGGAGGTGGCTGACCGGCAGAACGGGAGGGCCCATGGCAGAGGTGTTCCTACGGCGGCTGACCAGGTGGCAGGCGGAGACCCAGCGGGAGTCCGTCGCCGATCTGTACGCCGCGGCCCACCGTGATCCGGTGTCCGGGGAGGCCCCCGGGCGGGAGGATTTCCTGCGCCGGTTCGCCGAGCACGACGTCCGGCGCCCCGGCTTCGAGATGGTCATCGGCAGCGACCCCGCGCTCGCCGGATGCTGCTACGGCCACCCCCTCGACCGTGCGGACGACTGGTGCCGGGACCTGCCCGGCGCGGTGCCGGACAGCTTGCGCGAACAGGGCGCGGCGGGAGGGCTGTTCCTCGTGGCCGAACTCTTCGTGCTGCCCGTTCACCGGCGCACCCGCGTGGCCACCCGCCTCCAGGAGACGCTGCTGATGCGCAGCAGCGCCGCGCGGGCGGTCGCCTTCCTCGCCTCGGACAACGCTGCGGCCAGGGCCGCGTTCCGTTCGTGGGGCTGGGAGCCGGTGGATCGGCCGGAGCAGCCCGCGGAGGCCGCAGGCCGCGAGGTGTGGAGCCGGGCGCTGCGATAGCGCCCGAAGGCGCCGCACCGGCCGCCGGGCGGTGCGGCGCCCTCGGGCACACGCGAGCGGCGGGGCCCGGGAAGAGCCCCGCCGCATGCGGGTTGGAGAGGGCCGGCCGCCAGGTACCGGCCCTCGTCAGCCACCGGCCGTCAGCGTGTCCTGACCGTGCTCGAAGGGTCAGGGCGGCGCGGGCGGTCGCCGTTTCTCAGGAGGCCTTGCCGAAGCGCAGGCCCGCCAGTCCGTTGGCCCACAGCTGGTTCACCTGGGCGCGCTCGTTGGCGTCCGGCTGGGCGTTCTGGCACGAGGTGCCGGGGCCGCCACCGGACATCAGCTCGCTGCAGGGGCCCTCGTAGTGGTCCGGCAGACCCAGCACGTGGCCGGTCTCGTGGGCGGTCACGCGGGTGGAGTTGTACTCCTGGTTCTGCTGGTAGTCCAGGAAGACGTAGCCCCGGCCGTGGCCGTCGGTGCTGGCGTAGGAACCGCGCGGGTCGTTGCCCTCGCGGTACTGGAAGTCGCCGCCGCTGCCTGCCTGCAGCTTCACGTTCGACACGGCGCTGTTCCAGATCGACGCGCTCTGCGATATCTGACTGGCGAAGGTCGGGGCGGCGCTGGCGTCGTAGGTCACGGTGACCGACGCCGCGTTCGGGTGCGCCTTCATCTTGGCCTTGGCCGACTTCATGACGGCCTCGAAGAACGCCTTGGTGTCGGCCTTCTCGGCGGCCGAGCCGGTGTACGCGGCGATCGAGGCCCGCGTGCTGTGGGAGGAGGTGGGGGAGGAGGGGGAGGCTGCCGAAACCGGTGCCGCTGCTGCGAGCGCGGCAACGAGGCCCAGGCCGAGCGCCGCCGACAGCGCCGTCTTGGGAGATCTCATGTGGGGGCTCCTTTATTTCCGAGGGCCGTACGGTCGCCGTGTGGGGCGGCGACCGGGGCCCTGCGGATTTCTTGGTGCCGCCGAGTCTGGGGGGAGTTCACCCGTCGGGCGGAGATGCCAGGTGGTGATAGGACGAGGCAATACCCCTCGGGAAAATGGCACTTGGCGCAGGTGAAGAGTCTGGTGTGACGTATGCCGACGTCGATATGCTCCCGATGTGGAGCTTGAGGTGAGGCATCTTCGCGCAGTGTGCGCCATCGCCGACTCCGGCAGCGTACGCAAGGCGGCCAGGCAGCTGGGCATGACCCAGCCCTCCTTGACGACCCAGCTCCACCGCATCGAGAAGGCCCTGGGTGGCCAGCTGTTCTTCCGCGAGGCGAGCGGCAGCCGCCCCACTCCGCTGGGGTACTCCGTGCTCTGCCGGGCCCGGCCGATAGTGGCCGAGATGCGGGCGCTGGTCGAGGAGATCGCCACGGTGTCGGTGCGCGAGAAGGGAGCGCGGCTGCACATCGGCAGCACCAACAGCCGTGCCGTCGCCGGCTGGCTGCGCAGACTGCGGGTGCGGCTCCCGGAGACCGACACCACGATAAGGACCGATGTGTCTGCCAATGCGCTGCTGCAGATGGTGGTGATGGGGCAGCTCGACGTGGCGTTCGTGCACGAGGTCGAGGGCGCGCCGCTACGGGTGCCCGAAGGGCTGGTCGAGCATGAACTCATCGCCAGGGAACCGCAGTTCATCGCGATGTCCGACAGCCACCCGGCGGCGGCGCGGACGGTGGTACGGGTCCAGGACCTGGCCGACGACCAGTGGATGGTCGACCCGACGGTGGACGGCGAGTGGGCCGGGCTGCGGCGCGTCTGGGCCGCCGCGGGCGTCAAGCCCCGGGTGGTGCACGGCGATTACCTCACCGCCGTGGATCTCGTCACCGCAGGTGAGGTGGTCACCCCCTGCCAGCCGACCGCGCGGCCCCGGCAGGGCATGGCCATCCGCCCGCTGCACGGCGACCCGCTGGCGGTGCGCCTCTTCATGGCCTGCCGCCCGGACGGCAGCCCGGCAGCCCCCGCCGATGCCCTCTTCGCCGACCTGACCTCGTCCTACATGGAGATCGCCTGGTCCAGCGCGGCGTACCGCGACTGGCTCGTCCGGCACGACGGGCCGCTGCCGGTCGGCATCTAGGAGCTGTCCGGGCGGGCCCGGTGGCCGCTGACCACAGCGCCCGCGGCCGATCGCGGAAAGCCGGCCGCCACCCGGATCCGGTCGATAGGGCCGTGACTGCCGGGCATGTGGGTCAGGTCCTGGTGGAGATCTCCGGGGTCGGGAGGGGGCCGCCGTCGGTGTCGGGGCCGGGGGTGGAAGCGGGGGCCGGAGCGGGAGCGGGGGAGACGGGCGCGGGGGCGGACTCGATGCGGCGGGGTGAGCGCTCCGGCGCGGGATACGCGAGATGCACCAGCCGCGACTGTTCCTGACGCATGTACATGAGCGATTCGAGGATGTATCCGACCAGCAGGACCAGGGCCGCTGTGCTCATGATCGCGGCCGCGAGGATCGCGGTCGGGAAGCGCGGCACGGTGCCCGTGCTGACGTAGTCGAGGATCACCGGGATGCCGAGAACGACCGCAAGCAGGGCCAGCAGACCCGCGACCGCGGTGTGCACGAGCGAAGGCCGCTCACGCCGTGCCAGGTTGAGGATGACGCGCAGGATGCGCCACCCGTCCCGGTAGGTGCGCAGTTTGCTCTCGCTGCCGGCCGGGCGGTCCTTGAAGTCGACGGGGATCTCGGCCGTGGGCAGTCGCAGGATGAGCGCGTGGACCGTCATCTCGGTCTCGGTCTCGAACTGGCGGGAGAGCGCGGGGAAGGACTTGACGAAGCGTCGGGAGAAGACCCGGTATCCGCTCAGCATGTCGGTCACGTCATTGCCGAAGAGGGACCGCACCGCCCCGGTGAGCAGCTTGTTCCCGACGGCGTGGCCCGTCCGGTAGGCACCGTCGACCGTCTCGCGGCGGACGCCGAGGACCTGGTCGTAGGGCCCCTCGAAGAGCAGGTCCACCATCTCGCGTGCCCGGGAGGCGTCGTAGGTGTCGTCGCCGTCGATGATGAGCAGGGCGTCGGCGTCGACATCGGCGAAGGCACGCCGGATGACATTGCCTTTTCCCTTGCGGCGCTCCTCGCGGATGATGGCGCCCGCCGCGCGGGCGACCTCCACTGTCCGGTCGGTGGAGGCGTTGTCGTAGACGTAGATCTCCGCTTCGGGGAGCGCGGCCCTCAGATCGCGCACCACCTTGCCGATGGCCGCCTCTTCGTTGTGGCACGGCACGACGCAGGCGATCGTGGGGCTCACAGGCTCTCCTCGGATGAATCGACACCGGCCGTAGTGGTCAAAATATGACATAGCGCCGCATGGTCGGCGAGGGGAACGCGTGCTGTTACCGTCAGTTCCGTGCCGTTTCCCGGGTCCTTGACGCTGCGTATGGGCGACGCCCTGCGGGGTATCTGGCGCGAGGCTGCCAAGTTCGGGGTCGTCGGGGCGCTCGCCTTCGTGATGGACAACGGGGGCTACAACCTGCTGGTCTTCGGCCTCCCGGGGGGCGGTGGCGGGCCGATGGCGGCCGCGCCGGTCCAGGCCTCCGTCCTCGCGACGGGTGCCGCGACGATCTTCAGCTGGGTCGGCAACCGCTATTGGACCTACCGTCAACAGCGCCGCGAGAAGGTCTCCCAGGAGCTGACGCTGTTCCTGATCGTGAACATCATCGGCCTCGTCATCACCGCGGGCACCGTCTTCCTGTCCCGGCATCTGCTCGGGCTCGACTCCGCGCTCGCCGACAACGTCGCCCGCATCTTCGGCTGGGTTCTCGCCACGCTGTTCCGCTTCGTCACCTACCGGCGCTACGTCTTCGTCGCGCCCTGATCCGGCCGGGTGGGCACGCCGGGCGCGGTCCGGTAGCCGCTGTTAGCATCCGGGCATATGGGACATCTGCGATGGATTCGGCGTGAACGACGCTGGTCCTGGGCTCTGGCGCTCATCGCCACGGCCTGTTGCCTGGTCACCACCGCCGTGTTCTCCCCCGGGTTCGTGAGCGCGGACACCCTTTCCCAGCTCCGGCAGGCCCTGGGCCGGGAGCCGCTGAGCGACTGGCACCCGCCCGTCATGAGCCTGGTGTGGCAGGGGCTCATCGCCGTGACGGGCCTCCCCGCGGCCTTGGCCATCGTGCAGTCCGTCCTCTTCTGGGCGGCGCTCGGGACGATCGCCTGGTGCGTGTGGGAGGCGACCGGGAGCCGGCCGAAGTCCCTCGCCGTGCTCGGTGTCGGGCTGACTCCCCAGGTGCTGACGTTCGTCGGTGTGGTGTGGAAGGACGTCCACATGGCGATCGCGCTCCTGGCCACCTGCGCGGTCGCGCTGGTCGGGCGGCGCCTGCCGGCCGGTCGGTCCGCCCTGCGGTGGGCCCTGCTGTGGCTCGGAGTGCTCTTTCTCGTCTACGCCATCCTGGTGCGCAAGAACGCCGTCTTCGCGGCGATTCCGGTCTTCGTGCTGCTCGTCCTCGCCCTGTGGGGTGGCCGTCCCGGGCGCCGGACGTGGCTGATGTCCACCGCTGCTCTCGTCGTCGCCCTGGTGCTGCCCTCGGCCGCCGTCTCGGCCTTCGCGCGGCCGGTGCAGTTGAGCCAGGGTTCGCAGATCCTGCTGGACGACCTCATCCACGTCGTGCCCGTGCGCGAGCTGCGAACGGCGGACGTGTCGCTGGAGCTGCGGGGCCGGCTGGTGGCCGCGGCGGAGGAGTGCCACCGCATCAAGTCCCTGTCCAACTCCTACTTCACCTGCTATGACCCGGGCCCGAACGGACTCGCCGCGGACGCGGACCAGCTGACGTCCTTGTGGATCAGCAAGATGAGCGGCGATGTGCCCCTGTACCTCCAGTACCGGCTGCAGGTCTTCTCGGAGCTGCTGTTCAAGGGCCGCTACGAGTACCAGAACGGGGTCATGCCCAACGACCTCGGACTGCGGGTGACGAACCCCCGGCTGGAGGCCACCCTCCAGAACTACATCGACGCCGCGGTCCGGGATCTGTCGTTCCTGTTCGCGGGGTGGTTCTGGCTCGGCATCGGTCTGGTACTCGTGTTCCGGCCGGGCCGGGGGAGCTTCTCGATGCCCGTCCGGGCGCTGGCCTTCAGCTCGGTGGCCTACGTGGTCGGATACCTGCCGATCATGCCGGCGACGGACTTCCGCTACATCTACTGGCCGGCGATCGCGGGCACGCTCGGCCTTCTGCTGGTGTGGGTCGGCCGCGGCGCCCCGCCGCCCGCGTCCCCGACCGGCTCACGGACCGGCGACGACCGGCGGGAGGAGCCCTACCGGTCGGCGGACTCCGAGAACGAGCCGCTGCCCAACTGACGCCGCCCGCGGGGACGGCCGCCCGAACGGCCGCACCCGGACCACCGTGGACTCCCCGTGGGGCGTCCGGTGGGCCGGGTGCGGACGGCCGGACTCTGCGGAGCAGTCACCGCAGGTCGGATCGCCTGATGGCGGATCAAGCCTTCTTGGTCTCCCAGAAGATCTTGTCGATCTCGGCAATCAGGTCGAGCGCCTTCTGGCCGGTGGCCGGGTCGTTCGAACCCTTGGCGGCGCTGAGCGCCTTGAGGGTGTCGTTGACCAGCTGGTGCAGCTGCGGGTACTTCTCGAAGTGCGGCGGCTTGAAGTAGTCGCTCCACAGCACCGAGACGTGGTGCTTGGCCAGCTCGGCGCGCTGCTCCTTGATCAGGACGGCGCGGGTGCGGAAGTCCGCATCCTCGTTGCCCTGGTACTTCTCCTGGACGGCCTTGACCGACTCGGCCTCGATACGGGCCTGGGCGGGGTCGTACACGCCGCAGGGAAGGTCGCAGTGGGCGCTGACCTTGACCTTGGGGGCGAACAGGCGGGAAAGCATGTTCAGTCCTTCCTCGTGATCGTCTTCTCAGGTGCGAGATTACTCGGTGGGGGAAGCCTTTTCGCGGGTGCCCCGTGGGTCTTAGGGCAAAAGTCCAGTGCCAAGGTGGGGCGGATGGAGGATGGACCGGTGAGCGGGTCGGACCGGAGGGACGGGATGCCGGAGCGGGTGGAAGAGCGCGGGCCGGAGCGGGAGCGCGCCGAGGGCACGGGGCAGGCCGGCGGCCGGGGCGGGCTGCTGAGCGCGTTCGGGCTGGCCGAGGTCTACAACCCCTCGATGGTGCCGACGCTGCAGCCGGGGGACCAGCTGGTGGTGCAGTACGGGGCGGCGGTGCGGCCCGGTGACGTGGTGGTGCTGCGGCATCCGTTCCGTCAGGACCTGCTGATCGTCAAACGCGCCGTCCGGCGGGACGAGGGCGGCTGGTGGGTGCAGGGCGACAATCCGTACGTCCGGAACGACAGCCGGGAATTCGGTGCCGTTCCGGACGAGCTGGTCATCGCGCGGGCCTGGGCCCGGGTCCGGCCGCCGCGCGGGATTCAGCGGTCGCCGAGGGCGCTGCTCTCCTGGGCCGTCTCGGCGGTCCGGCCGGTGCGGGCGGACCGGTCGCTCTCCAGGCGCTTGCGGGCGCGGTAGGCGGCGACGTTGGCGCGGGTCGCGCAGCGGTCGGAGCAGTACCGCCGGGAGCGGTTGGTGGAGGTGTCGAGGTAGGCGTTGCGGCAGGGCCGCGCCTCGCAGATGCCCAGCCGGTCGACGCCCAGCTCGGTGAGGTGGAAGGCCAGGCCCATGCAGGCGGTCGCGGTGTAGCCGGCGGTGGCGTTGGCGGCGTGGTCGGCGATGTGCAGGTGCCACTTGGGGCGGCCGTTGTCGTCGCGGAACTCGTGGCCGGAGATCTGCGGGCTGACCGGGAACTCCATCATCAGCGCGTTGAGCAGGTCGACGGCGAGCACCTCGTCGCCGCCGTCGGCGGCCTCGAAGACGGCGCGCAGCCGGGAGCGGACCGTGCGCAGCCGCGTGACGTCGCTGTCCGTCGCGCGCCTGGCTGCCTGCTGTGCCGGGCCGAAGAGGTCGCGCACGGCCTCGACCGAGGTGAGGCTGTCACCACCGCGCTCGGGCTGCTCGGTGTTGACCAGCCGCACGGCAAAGTCCGAGTAATAGGCCAGTTCCACTTGTAGTCCTTACCAGGGGCGGTCTATGGTGCGGAGTGCGTGTTCGTAATGGGTGGTTTAGCTACGAGGGTATTACGGGCTGAAGGGGATGCGATGACCGAGACCATTGTCGGCGCCGACTGGCAGGCGTGGCAGAGCAGTTGGGACCGTCAGCAGGAGTGGTACATGCCCGACCGCGAGGAGCGGTTCCGGGTGATGCTCGACATGGTCGAGGCGCTGGTGGGCCCCGAGCCCCGGGTTCTGGATCTCGCGTGCGGTACGGGCAGTATCTCCGACCGTCTCCTCAAGCGGTTCCCGAAGGCGGAAAGTGTGGGCGTCGATCTGGATCCGGCGCTGCTGGCCATCGCGGAGGGCTACTTCGAGGGCGAGTCGCGGGTCCGCTTCGTGCGGGCCGACCTGAAGGACCCGCAGTGGACGTCCCGGCTGCCGCACGACTCCTACGACGCGGTGCTCACCGCCACCGCGCTGCACTGGCTGCACTCCGAGGACCTGCGCGGGCTGTACGGGCAGCTCGGCGGGCTGGTGCGGGACGGCGGCGTCTTCATGAACGCCGACCACATGCCGGAGGACGCCACTCCGCGGATCAACGCCGCGGAGCGGGCCTTCCGGCACGCGCGGATGGACCGGGCCAAGGAGTCCGGCGCGGTCGACTGGGCCGCCTGGTGGCAGCTGGCCGCCGCCGACCCGCGGCTGGCGGGCCCGACCGCCGAACGCTTCGAGATCTACGGCGAGCACGCCGACGGCGACACCCCCTCGGCGCGGTGGCACGCCCAGGCGCTGCGGGACTCCGGTTTCGCCGAGGCGCGGGCGGTGTGGAGCTCCCCCTCCGACGCGCTGGTGCTCGGCCTGAAGTAAACCCGGGGCCGGCCGCGAACTGCGCGGTCCGGCCGGGACGAGGAAGCACGAAGGCGGTACGCGGACCCTTCCGGGACGCGTACCGCCTTTCTTCGTGCGCCGGGGCGCCCGGTCCTCAGAGCACCTTGGACAGGAACGACTTGGTGCGCTCGTGCTGGGGGTTGCCGAGCACATCGCGCGGGTGGCCGGTCTCCACGACCACGCCGTCGTCCATGAAGACCAGCGAGTCGCCGACCTCACGGGCGAAGCCCATCTCATGGGTGACGACGATCATCGTCATGCCGTCAGCGGCCAGGTCCTTCATGACGTCCAGGACGTCACCGACCAGCTCCGGGTCGAGCGCCGAGGTCGGCTCGTCGAACAGCATCAGCTTCGGCTCCATCGCCAGCGCACGGGCGATGGCGACCCGCTGCTGCTGACCGCCGGAGAGTTGCGAGGGGTAGTTGCCGGCCTTGTCGGCGAGGCCGACGCGGTCCAGGAGCTTGGTCGCGCGCTGCCGGGCGGCGGACCGGGACTCGCCCTTGACCTGGATCGGCGCCTCCATGATGTTCTCCACCGCGGTCATGTGCGGGAAGAGGTTGAAGCGCTGGAAGACCATGCCGATGTCGCGGCGGCGGGCGGCGACCTCGCGGTCGCGCAGCTCGTAGAGCTTGCCGTTGTGCTCGCGGTAGCCCACCAGCTCGCCGTCGACGGACAGCCGGCCGGCGTTGACCTTCTCCAGGTGGTTGATGCACCGCAGGAACGTCGACTTGCCGGAGCCGGACGGGCCGATCAGGCAGAAGACCTCCTTGGGCGCCACTTCGAGGTCGATGCCCTTGAGGATGTGGGCCGCGCCGAAGGACTTGTGGACGCCCTCGGCCTTCACCATCGGGACGGCGGTCTTTGCGGTCATGCGGCACCTCCGGGGCGGTTGAAGCCGCCGGACAGCTGCGCCTTGGCGCGCTGGAGCGGGGTCGGCGGGAGCTGGCGGCTGGAGCCGCGGGCGTAGTAGCGCTCCAGGTAGTACTGGCCGATGCTCAGGACAGTGGTGGCGATCAGGTACCAGGCCGCGGCGAGGATCAGCATCTCGACGACGACACCGGAGTCGCGTCCGACGTTCTGCGCGGCCTGCAGCAGGTCGTAGTACTGGACGGCGATGACCAGCGAGGAGGTCTTGAGCATGTTGATGACCTCGTTGCCGGTCGGCGGCACGATCACCCGCATCGCCTGGGGCACGATGATCCGGCGCAGCGTCTTGCCCTGGCTCATGCCCAGCGCGTGCGCCGCCTCGGTCTGGCCCTCGTCGACGGCGTTCAGACCGGCCCGGCAGATCTCCGCCATGTACGCCGCCTCGTTGAGCCCGAGGCCCAGCAGCGCGCACAGGAACGGGGTCATGAAGTCCGACCACTCGTCCTTGTAGATCGGCATGACGTCGATGTACTGGAAGACCAGGCCGAGGTTGAACCACAGGAACAGCTGGACGTAGACCGGCGTGCCGCGGAAGAACCAGACGTAGAACCACGCGACGGTCGAGGTCACCGGGTTCTTGGACTGGCGCATCACGGCCAGGACCACACCGAGGACGATGCCTATGACCATGGAGAGCACGGTTATCAGCAGGGTGTTGCGCAGGCCCTTGAGGATGTCCCCGTTGAACAGGTACTGGGGTATGGCGTCCCAGTTGACGTTCCCGGAGGCGAAGGCACGGACCAGCAGCGCGAGCACCGTGAGTACGGCGACGGCCGCCACCCAGCGCCCGTAGTGGCGCACGGGTATGGCTTTGATGGGCTCGGGCTGGGGCGGCGGGGCGTCCGCCGGCGGCTGTGCCGACTTGTCGACGTCAACTGACACGGGTGTTGCCTTTCAGCGTTCGGCGGGGGTTGCGCGGTGAGCGGGGGAGGGGGACTCGCGGCGGCTCAGGAGCCGGCGTTGAGCTTCACTTCCTCGACCGCGGCGTCCTTGACGTCCCACTTCTTGAGGACCTTGGCGTACGAGCCGTTCTTGATCGCGTTCTCCAGGGCCGCGGAGAGCGCGTCGCGCAGCCGCTCCTTGCCCTTGGGCACCGCGATGCCGTACGGCGCCGCCTTGAGCGGTTCGCCGCCGACCATCTGGAAGTCGTTGCCGTTGCCGGAGACCTTCACCGCGTACGCGGCGACCGGGTAGTCACTGGAGACGGCGTCCACGCCGCCGGTCCGCAGCCGGGTCTGGGCCTCGGAGTCGTTGTCGAAGGCCTCGATCTCGATGGCCGGCTCGCCGCTCGACCCGCACTTCTTCGACTTGTCCTTGGCCAGGTCGTGCGAGACGGTGCCGCGCTGCACCGCGATCTTCTTGCCGCAGAGGGCTTCCCAGCTGTCGATGCCCTGCGTCTTGCCCTTCTGGGTGTAGAGGGAGACGCCGACATTGAGGTAGTCGATGAAGTCGACGCCCTCGCCGATCTTCTTGCCGGTGCTGCTGTCGATGCCCTGCTGGCGCTCCTTGGTGTCCGTCATCGCGGACATGGCTATGTCGTAGCGCTTGGACTTCAGGCCGCCCATGAGGGTGTCGAAGGTGGCGTTGTTGAAGTTGAGCTTGATGCCCAGCTCCTTGCTCATCGCCTCCGCCAGATCCGGGTCGATGCCCACGACCGCGCCGTTCGTGCGGAACTCCACCGGCTTGTACGTGATGTCCGAACCGACCTGGAGCATCGCCTTCTCCTGGACGTCCTTGGGGAGCATCTTGAAGAGCGGCGCGTGCGTGTTGCGGTTCTTGTGCGCCTCGCGCTTGGCGATGGCCGCATCCGTCTGGTCACCGCAGGCGCTGAGCAGCAGCAGCGAGGCGGCGACCGCGGTCGCGGCGGCCACGGCTGAACGAGACCTGCCGGCGGCCGAGCGACGGGTGGAGCGTGCGGTCATGCTGATCCTCCAGCGGATGGGAGTAGCCGACGGGCAGGGGTCGGGCACACCCCATTGAGCGTCGCGACCTCGGTTGGTTACGGAATCTTGCCATCCGTAATCCGGAATGCGGACTGGTCGCCAGGTCAAAATCGGATAACGGACGCGCGGGGTCCCGCGTGGCCCAGACGGCGCAAGGGTGGGGCCCCCTCGGAGGGGTGCCAAAGGTGGTCCGTATCGCCCCGGCGTCTCGGAATTCGGACAAGCAGAGGGCGACTCCTCTGCGTTTTTGCGCATTTCGCCGTTATTGTCAGAGCTCTGAACCGGAGGGTAATGAATCTGACTCGTCGAGCCCCGCGCCCGTCCGGTAGAAAGGTTCGTTACACCCCTCATCCGGGGCTCAGGGCGCGTGTGCGGCGCGCCCGGTGTCCGCACCTCCCCCCGCGCGGCGGCCATCCGCCTCGCCGGGCGCGGACGCGGTGCCCGCCCACCCCTTAACCAGGGAGTGGTCACCCTCAACTGATTTACGATTAAAGGGGTTGGACAAGTGGCAGCGGAGATCGTCAATCCTCGCAGCGACAGCAATACGGGCGCGGGCTCGGGCGGTGCTCCCGACGAGTACTTCGACCCGGCCTTCGCGCTGCATCGCGGCGGCAAGATGGCCATCCAGGCGACCGTTCCGGTGCGCAACAGGGACGACCTGTCCCTCGCGTACACACCGGGCGTCGCCAAGGTGTGCAGCGCCATCGCCGACCAGCCGGACCTCGTGCACGACTACACCTGGAAGTCCCAGGTCGTGGCCGTGGTCACGGACGGCACCGCGGTGCTCGGACTGGGCGACATCGGTCCGGAAGCCTCCCTCCCGGTGATGGAGGGCAAGGCCATTCTCTTCAAGCAGTTCGGCGGCGTGGACGCGGTGCCGATCGCCCTCGGTACGACCGACGCCGACGAGATCGTCGAGACCGTCGTCCGGATGGCGCCGTCCTTCGGCGGCATCAACCTGGAGGACATCTCCGCCCCCCGGTGCTTCGAGATCGAGCGCAAGCTCAAGGAGCGGCTGGACATCCCGGTCTTCCACGACGACCAGCACGGCACCGCCGTGGTGACCCTGGCCGCCCTGCGTAACGCCGCCAAGCTCACCGACCGTTCGCTCGGCCAGCTGCGCGCGGTCATCTCGGGTGCCGGTGCGGCCGGTGTCGCCATCGCCAAGATCCTCGTCGAGGCGGGCATCGGCGACGTCGCGGTCTGCGACCGCAAGGGCGTCGTCTCCGCCGACCGTGACGACCTCACGGACGTCAAGCGCGACGTGACCGGCTTCACGAACAAGGCCAATCTGAGCGGTTCGCTGGAGAGCGCGCTGGACGGCGCCGATGTCTTCATCGGGGTCTCCGGCGGCACGGTCCCGGAGTCCGCGGTGGCCACCATGGCGAAGAACTCGATGATCTTCGCGATGGCCAACCCGAACCCGGAGATCCACCCCGACGTCGCGCACAAGTACGCGGCCGTGGTCGCCACCGGGCGCAGCGACTACCCGAACCAGATCAACAACGTGCTCGCCTTCCCCGGCATCTTCGCCGGTGCGCTCCAGGTGCGGGCCTCGCAGATCTCGGAGGGCATGAAGCTCGCCGCGGCCGAGGCGCTGGCCGCCGTCGTCGCCGACGAGCTCAGCGCCGACTGCGTCATCCCCTCGCCGTTCGACGAGCGCGTCGCGCCGGCCGTGACGGCCGCCGTGGCGGCCGCCGCCCGCGCCGAGGGCGTCGCCCGCCGCTGATCCGCGGCACAGCGACCGACGGGCCGGGCCCGCACCTCTCACAGGTGCGGGCCCGGCCCGCTGTGTGCCAAGGACCCGCCGGGCGCGGCGCGTGTCACACCCGTGCGTGGTACCGCAGCACGCGGCAGCGGCCTACTTTGGGATCATGTTTGCTGCCTACGCCGCCCGCATCGACCGCGACCAGCCGCTCAACGGCCTCGAATTGGGGGAGCGCCCCGCCCCCGAGGAGCGCCCCGGCTGGACGACCGTCAACGTCAAAGCCGCCTCCCTGAACCACCACGACCTCTGGTCGCTGCGCGGGGTGGGGATCGGCGAGGAGTCGCTGCCGATGATCCTCGGCTGCGACGCCGCCGGAACCGACGCGGACGGCAACGAGGTCGTCCTGCACTCCGTCATCGGGCAGACCGGCCACGGCGTCGGCCCCAAGGAGAAGCCCTCCATCCTCACCGAGCGCTACCAGGGCTCCTTCGCCGAGCAGGTCACCGTCCCCACCTGGAACGTGCTGCCCAAGCCGAAGGAACTGTCCTTCGCCGAGGCCGCCTGTCTGCCCACGGCCTGGCTGACGGCGTACCGGATGCTGTTCACCAACGCCGGGGTACGGCCCGGCGACAGCGTGCTCGTGCAGGGCGCGGGCGGCGGCGTGGCCACCGCCGCCATCGTGCTGGGCGCCGCGGCCGGGCTGCGCGTCTTCGCCACCAGCCGGGACGAGGCCAAGCGCAAGCGGGCCGAGGAGCTGGGCGCGGAAGCCGCGTTCCCCAGCGGCGAGCGGCTGCCGCAGCGGGTGGACGCGGTGATCGAGACGGTCGGCGCGGCCACCTGGTCCCACTCCGTCAAGTCGCTGCGCCCCGGCGGCAGTCTCGTCATCTCGGGCGCCACCAGCGGCTACCACCCCGAGCGCACCGAACTCAACCGGATCTTCTTCCTGGAGCTGAAGGTCGTGGGCTCCACGATGGGCAGCAAGGAGGAGCTGGCGTCGCTGCTGAGCTTCTGCGCGGCCAAGGGCATCCGGCCGGTCATCGACTCGACGCTGCCGCTGGACCGGGCGCGCGAGGGCTTCGAGAAGATGGCCCAGGGCGATCTGTTCGGCAAGGTCGTGCTGACGGTCTGACGCCGGCGGTTCAACGGTCCGGCGGGTCCGGTGTGGTGAAGGGGACGAGTGGCGGGCATGGGTGAGACGGGGACGGATCGGCCGCGGATCCTGCGGGCGGCCGAGCGGACCGCCGCGCCGTGGAGCAACGGCGGCGGGGTGACCCGTGAGGTCGCCGTCCACCCGCCGGGATCCGGCTGGGACGGGTTCGACTGGCGGGTCAGCCTCGCCGAGGTGACGCGGGACGGGCCCTACTCGCCGCTGCCCGGGGTGCGGCGGATCCTCACGGTCGTCGACGGCGCCGGCACCGAGCTCACGGTGGACGGCCGCACCCACCAGCTCACCGGCCGCTTCCGCCCGTTCTCCTTTCCCGGCGACGCGGTCACCGAGGGCAGGCTGCCGGCCGGCCCGATCGTCAATCTCAATGTGATGCTCCGGGACGGGCGTGCGGCGGCGACCGTGGAGACGGTTCGGGGAAGGCGGTCGGTGCCAACCGCACCGGGGAACGGCCCGGATGCCGGACGCGGCGGCCCGGTCGTCCTCGTTGTCGCGCTGGAGGGCGGCACGCGGCTCGCCGGGGCCGCGGAGCCGGTGGTGCTGGAGCGGTTCGACGCGGCCCTGTTCGCCGGCGAGGGCGCGGACGGAACGGGTCCGTGTCCGCAGCGGCAGTGGGAGCTGCACACGGACGGCGTCGCGGCGTTGATCACGCTGACTCCGGCCGGACCGCTCTGAGGCCGCTCCGGCTACGGATAGCCGACCTTCACCGCCCCGATCCCCAGGGTGCTGTGCCGCGGCAGATATCCGGCCTCGAAGACCGCGCTCAGGACGGGCTGCAGGAGCTGCGCCAGCCGCTCGGCCCGGGAGTGGCCCAGGGCCCGCCAGGGCCCGGCCGCCAGGCGGTCCGTCATGTGCTCGATCTCCTCGCGTTCCTTGTGGGCGCGTTCGGTCGCGCTGCCGTCGGGGGCGATCCAGCCGCGGGCGGCCAGGCGGTGCCGGGCGTCGGTCCACTCCTGCGCGCTCCAGCCGCGCCCGGCGAAGCCGGCGGCCGGGGCGGCGCCGATCGCGGCGAACGACACCAGCGCCTCGCACGGATCGAGGCCGCAGGTCAGCAGCGCCGCCAGGTGGCCGTCGCCGCGGTGCTCGCGCAGTACCGTCGCCGCCTGCCAGAGCACCAGGTGGGGTGAGTCGGGCCAGGGCAGATCGCGGTTGGCGGCCGCCAGCGGCCGGGCCGCGGTCCCGGCGTTCTCGGCGGCCTGGCGTGCCAGCCGGGCCGCCTCGACCAGCTGCGCGGTGGTCAGCCGGTCACCGACGAGGGCGGTCAGGGTGCGGTCCACCGCCAGCAACCGGGCGTCGAGCACCTTGGCCGGGTCGGCGGTCGTCCAGATCCCGGGAACGTACCTGGCGATCATTCGCGGGCTGAAGCTGTAGTAGGTCGCGGCCACCAGCTCGGGCCCGGCGGCGCCCAGCGGGGCGGTACGCCAGGCGAAATAGCTCGGCCACCGGGAGCCCACGTCGAAGCCGAGGTCCGACGCGACCTGCCGGGCCTCGGGGGCGAAGTAGAGCGTGGCGTGCAGGGGTTCGAGCTGGTGCCACATCCGACGGGCGACCGGCGGGTAATCCGACATCGCTGATACCTCATGGCCTTCACGATGTGTGCAGACAGGGAGAGTTGACCGTAGACCGGAACGCGGCCGTCGGTGGGCGGAATCGAGTCGCCGGGGGCCCTGGCTCCCGACCCCGGACGAAGAACCGTGCGAAGAACTGATTTCCCCGATTACGGGCGGTGAATCTCGGACCGCGATGGGTAACTCTGGGTAAGGGAAACCGGGTTGGGGGGTTCCGCCTCCAGCGGCCGCTTCGTGACAGGGGGAGGCCGGCGGGCCGCGGGCACGTAAATTCGCTCCGGTGATGGCTGTCGGTGCGTGTGCCGGCACCGCCTCGACAGCTGGAGGGGCCGGTGTGTGCGCGGGCAGCGCCTCGCGGAATCCGCCGGTGTCCCCGTGGTCGAACGCGGCGTGTTTTCAGGGGAGTTGAGGTCTCCGCGCAGGGACCGGCCCTGGGTGGAGGGTGCCGAGTTCCCAGGTGCGACGGTCTCGACGGCCCGCGACCTCCTGGCCGGGCCCCGCGGCCTCGGCGTGGGCTTCGTGATCGGCGGCCCCTTGACCGGATGGTCGAAGACGGCGACGGCGACGGGGGCGGCGATGCGGGCCGGACGGTTGGGTGGTTGATCCGGCCTCGGGGTGAGGGGTCCTGCCACCGCTGTGGTTTCTGCCGGTTGACTGATCGCCCTGGAGCATCGCCGGGTTGATCCCGAGGTCCCGATCGCCGCGCTGCGGGCGCCTCGGCGTTCTGCCCCCGTGTCAGCCCCCGGCCCCGCCGTGTCCTACGGGGTGTCGTCCGGGTCGGTCAGGGACGCGTGCCGTTCCGGGTCGCGCAGCAGGGCGCCGATGTGCGCGGCGGTGGTCGACAGGCGTCGCCGGGACTCCTTGAGCTGCTCCGCCGTGACGCCGTGGTCGCGTGCCGCGTCCCGAAGGTCGTCGCGGAAGCGGTCCAACAGCCGGTCGAAGTCGCGGGCCGGGTCGCCGCTCGCCGGCTCGCCCGCCCACTCGGGGGTCGGTGGAGCCGCTGCCCGCGCCGTCTCCTCGGCCGGACCGGAAGGCGCGGCCGGTGTCCGGTCCTCGCCGTCCTGGGCGGCGGCTGCCTGCTCGGCGCCACGGGACGAAGCCGTACCCGCCGTGAAGCGGCCGACCTCACGGGAGACCTCGGACAGCGCCTCGCGCACCGCCCCCGACCAGTCGCCGGACCGCATGTGCCCCTGGGTCTGCTCCTGTACGCGCTGGATGACCCGCTGGACCTCCTCGCGGGCGAACGTCTGCGCGTCCTTGGCCTGCTTGCGGGCCCGCTGGGCGTCCTGCCGGGCCCGCCGGCTCTCCTCCTTCGCCCGCCGCGCCTGTTCCTTCCACTCGTCCTTCGCGCGCCGGAACTCCTCCTTGGCCTGCCGCCAGGACTCCTTGTCGCCGAGCGAACCGTCGAAGAGGTCCGCGTCCGGCCCCCGCCCTCGCGCGCCACCGGCCCGGCCCGGACCGCCGGCCTCCGCGCGGGCCTGCTGCGCGGCCTCCCGGATCTCCCGGCGCAGCTCGCTCGCGGAGCCGCTGACGTCCGCCCGGATGTCGGAGGCGAGCGCGGCGACCGACTCCCGGATCTCCAGTTCGAGGTCCGCCAACTCGCCGCTGCGGTCGGAGAGTTCGCGCCGACCCGCCTCCGTGAGGGAGTAGACCTTGCGGCCGCCCTCGGTGGCGTGCGTGACCAGCCCCTCTGCCTCCAGTTTGGCCAGTCGCGGATAGACCGTGCCGGCGGAGGGGGCGTAGAGCCCCTGGAAGCGCTCCTCCAAGAGGCGGATGACCTCGTAGCCGTGACGCGGGGCCTCGTCCAGCAGCTTGAGGAGGTAGAGACGGAGGCGGCCGTGGGCGAAGACGGGGGGCATGCTCAGAGCACCTTCTTCTCTGCGGGGGTGTCGGTGGGGGCGGCGCCCCGGGGGCCGGAGTCCGGGGCGCCGCCGTCCGCGGCGCCCCTGACGTCCTCGAAGGCCGGCCGACGCAGCAGCGTCAGCCCGCCGGAGACGGTGGTGACCTTGAGCGTGCCGGTGCCCGCGCCGAGCGCGCCGGTGATCCTCTTGGCGCCCCACTGGCCGCTGACACGCAGGTCGTCGAAAACGTTGGCGACCGCGCCGCTGGTGGTGTTGGCGTCGACCCTGGCGTCGGCCGGGTCGGGGAGCCGGATGGCGACCTCCCCGGAGACCGTCGTCAGGCGGACGTCCGCGCTCCTGGCGGTGTGGTCCAGGTCGAGCACCATGTCGCCGCTGACCGAGTCGGCGTGCACCGCACCGCCGGCTCCGTCGATGACCGTCAGGTCCCCCGAGACGGAGTGGAACCGCAGGTCGCCGGTGACGGCCTGCGCCTCGACCCTGCCCGAGACGGTGTCGGCACGGACCGCGCCGGTCAGCCCGACCAGCGTGCTGTCGCCGCTCACGCCGCGCAGGTCCGTACGCCCGGAGATGCCGGAGATCACCGCGTGCGCGCCGACGACGCCCACCTCGACGCGGGTGGTGGCCGGCACGGTCACCGAGACCACCGCGCTGCGGTGCCACCTCTTGCGTTCACGGAACGCCAGCAGGCCCTTCCAGGGGAGGTCCTGGTAGGCGAGGGAAAGGGTGCCGTCGAGATACTCGACGGTCAGCGGCGGGCCCTTGACCTCGCTGATCTCCAGGCGGGGCGGGTCGCCGTCGGAGGTGCCGACGACGTTGACGGTGCCGCCGACGAGGCGGACGTTCAGCGTCCTGACGGGCTCTTCGATCTCCAGCGTGCGTGGTGCGGAGATCGACCACTCGGTCCGGGCTGACATCTCCGGCCTCCCTGGATCGGCGCCACCCGGGCAGGCAGGCAACGCAACATATCGTGTCTTCGAGAACACGATATATCGCGGATCGGGGAAGTCAAGACAGGAACGGGGCGCCGCGGCTGCGACGGCGCGGGACGGCGCGCCCGCTCGTGGTCGCTCCCGGGCGCTCCCTACTCGTCCTCGTCATCGTCGTCGAGCCTGGCCAGCCAGGTGGCCAGCCGCTCCACCGGGACCTCGAAGTCCGGGTTGAGGTCGACGAACGTCCGCAGCTGGTCGGCCACCCACCCGAGGGTGACCTCCTCCTCGCCGCGCCGGTTCTCCAGTTCCTCGATACCTCGGTCAGTGAAATACACGCGCTCTCCACCAGGGGTCATGGGTCGTTCCCGGCAAGGATAGGCAGGCTCACGGACCGCTCGCGCCACAGCACCCGAGGGCCGGCGTGATGGCCCGTCAGCAGTCCTGTGCGGGGGCAGGGCACGGGGCCTTCGGCCGTGCGCCCGGGCGGCCCGGAACTGCCGGACAGCCCGAAGGGCCCGTCCCTCGCAGAAGCGGGGAGCGGGCCCTTCGGTGCGCTCGGTGCTACCGGTGGCCTCGACGCCTACGCGTCGAAGACCTCCGCGACCAGCTGGGCCTGCTCCGCCTGATGGCGCTTGGCGGAGCCGACGGCCGGCGAGGAGCCGTGCGGCCGCGAGATGCGGCGCAGGCGCTCGCCGTGCGGGATGTCCGCGCCGACGGCCAGGTCGAGGTGGTCGATCAGGTTGAGACCGAGGAACGGCCAGGCACCCTGGTTCGCCGGCTCTTCCTGAGCCCACAGGTACTTCTCGGCGTTCGGGAACTTGGCGATCTCCGCCTGCAGCTCCTTGCCGGGCAGCGGGTACAGCCGCTCGATGCGGATGATCGCGGTGTCGTTCGCACCGCGCTTCTCGCGCTCCGCCTCGATGTCGTAGTAGACCTTGCCGGAGCAGAAGACGACCTTGCGGACGTCCTCGGCCTTGACCGTGGAGTCGCCGATGACGGGGCGGAAGCCGCCCGTCGTGAACTCTTCCGTCTTCGACGCCGCGGCCTTCAGACGCAGCATCGACTTCGGGGTGAAGACGACCAGCGGCTTGTGGTGCGGGTTGTGGACCTGCCAGCGCAGCAGGTGGAAGTAGTTCGACGGCAGGGTCGGCATGGCGACCGTCATGTTGTTCTGCGCGCAGAGCTGGAGGAAGCGCTCGATCCGGGCCGAGGAGTGGTCCGGGCCCTGGCCCTCGTAGCCGTGCGGCAGCAGGAGGGTGACGCCGGAGGTCTGGCCCCACTTCTGCTCGGCGGAGGAGATGAACTCGTCCACGATCGTCTGGGCGCCGTTGACGAAGTCACCGAACTGCGCCTCCCACATGACCAGCGACTCCGGGCGGGCCAGCGAGTAGCCGTACTCGAAGCCCATCGCCGCGTACTCGCTCAGCAGCGAGTCGTAGACGTTGAAGCGGGCCTGGTCCTCGGAGAGGTAGAGCAGCGGGGTGTAGTCCTCGCCGGTCTCCCGGTCGATCAGCACCGCGTGGCGCTGGCCGAAGGTGCCGCGGCGGGAGTCCTGGCCGGCGAGCCGGACCGGGGTGCCCTCCATCAGCAGCGAGCCGATGGCGAGGGTCTCGCCCATGCCCCAGTCGATGGTGTTGTCCTCGACCTGGGCCGCCCTGCGCTGCAGCTGCGGCAGCAGACGCGGGTGGACGGTGACCCGGTCGGGGATGTTGACCTGCGACTCGGCGATCCGCTTGACGACCTCCTGGGAGATCGCGGTGTCGACGAAGACCGGGAACTCGGCCTGCGGCTGCGGCACCTCGGGGGAGGCCGGCGTCGTGGTCGCGTCGCGGACCTCGGTGAAGACCTTCTCCAGCTGTCCCTGGAAGTCCTGCAGCGCCTGCTCGGCCTCTTCCAGCGTGATGTCGCCGCGACCGATGAGGGACTCGGTGTAGAGCTTGCGCACCGAGCGCTTCTTGTCGATCAGGTCGTACATCAGCGGCTGCGTGAAGGCCGGGTTGTCGGACTCGTTGTGGCCGCGACGGCGGTAGCAGATCAGGTCGATGACGACGTCCTTGTTGAACGCCTGGCGGAACTCGAAGGCGAGGCGCGCGACACGCACCACGGCCTCCGGGTCGTCACCGTTCACGTGGAAGATCGGCGCCTCGATCATGCGGGCCACGTCGGTGGCGTACATGGAGGAGCGGGCCGACTCCGGCGCGGCGGTGAAGCCGACCTGGTTGTTGATGACGATGTGGACCGTGCCGCCGGTGCGGTAACCGCGCAGCTGCGACATGTTGAGCGTCTCGGCCACCACGCCCTGGCCGGCGAAGGCCGCGTCACCGTGCAGCTGGACGGGCAGGACGGTGAAGTCCGTGCCGCCCTTGTTGATGATGTCCTGCTTGGCGCGCGCGATGCCCTCGACGATCGGGTCGACGGCCTCCAGGTGCGAGGGGTTGGCGGCCAGCGAGACCTTGATCTGCTCGCCGTCCAGACCGGTGAAGGTGCCCTCGGCGCCCAGGTGGTACTTCACGTCGCCGGAGCCGTGCATCGACTTCGGGTCGAGGTTGCCCTCGAACTCCCGGAAGATCTGCGCGTAGGACTTGCCGACGATGTTGGCGAGGACGTTCAGCCGGCCGCGGTGGGCCATGCCGATGACGACCTCGTCGAGCCGCGACTCGGCCGCGGAGTCGATGACCGCGTCCAGCAGCGGGATGACGGACTCGCCGCCCTCCAGCGAGAAGCGCTTCTGGCCGACGTACTTCGTCTGCAGGAAGGTCTCGAACGCCTCGGCGGAGTTCAGCCGCCGCAGGATGCGCAGCTGCTCCTCGCGCTCGGGCGACTTGTGGCTGCGCTCGACGCGGTCCTGGATCCACTTGCGCTGCTTGGGGTCCTGGATGTGCATGAACTCGATGCCGGTGGTGCGGCAGTACGAGTCGCGCAGCACGCCCAGGATGTCGCGCAGCTTCATCATGGACTTGCCCGAGAAGCCGCCGACCGCGAACTCGCGCTCCAGGTCCCACAGGGTGAGGCCGTGCTCGATGATGTCGAGGTCGGGGTGCTTGCGCTGGTGGTACTCCAGCGGGTCGGTGTCGGCCATGACGTGGCCGCGGACCCGGTAGGAGTGGATCAGGTCGAAGACCCGGGCGGCCTTGGTGACGTCGTCGTCGTGGGAGACGTCGATGTCCCGCAGCCAGCGGACCGGCTCGTACGGAATCCGCAGCGACTTGAAGATGTCGTCGAAGAAGTCGTTCTCGCCGAGCAGCAGCTGGCTCATGATGCGCAGGAACTCGCCGGAGGCGGCGCCCTGGATCACGCGGTGGTCGTACGTGCTGGTCAGCGTCATGACCTTGGCGACGCCGAGCTTGTTCAGCGTGTCCTGGGACGTGCCCTGGAACTCGGCCGGGTAGTCCATCGCGCCGACGCCGAGGATGAGGCCCTGACCGGGCATTAGGCGGGGCACGGAGTGGACGGTGCCGATGCCGCCCGGGTTCGTCAGCGACGCGGTGACTCCGGTGAAGTCCTCCATCGTCAGCTTGTTGTCGCGGGCCCGGCGGACGATGTCCTCGTAGGCCTGCCAGAACTCGAAGAAGGTCAGCGTCTCGGCCTTCTTGATGGCGGCGACGACGAGCTGGCGGTCGCCGTTGGGCTTCACCAGGTCGATGGCCAGACCGAGGTTGACGTGCTGGGGCTTGACCAGCGTCGGCTTGCCGTCCTTCTCCGCGAAGGAGTAGTTCATCGACGGCATGGCCTTGAGGGCCTGCACCATCGCGTACCCGATGAGGTGGGTGAAGGAGACCTTCCCACCGCGGGCGCGCTTGAGGTGGTTGTTGATCACGATGCGGTTGTCGAACAGGAGCTTCACCGGCACCGCGCGGACGGACGTGGCCGTCGGCAGGTCCAGCGAGGCGTTCATGTTCTTCGCCACCGCGGCCGAGGGGCCACGCAGGGTGACCAGCTCCGGTCCGGCCGGCGCCTCCGCGGCGTCATCGGCCTTGGCCTTCGCCTTGGCCGGTGCCGCGGACTTGGCCGGGGCGGCCTGCTTCGCGGGCGCCGGAGCGCTCGCTGCGGGCTTCGCCGGGGCCGGCGCGGGCTTCTGCGGGGCCGCGGCGGGAGCCGCGGTCTCCTGGGCCGGGGAGCCTGCGGGAGCACTCGCGGCGGCAGGTGTGGCAGGAGATGTGGCCGGGGCGGCCGGAGCAGCGGGCTGCGCGGCGTCAGCCGCTCCCGTGGGGGAGCCCTCCGCAGGCTGGCTCGGCGCCGTGGCACCGCCCGGCTTGTAGTCGGCGAAGAAGTCCCACCAGGCTCGGTCTACCGAGTTCGGGTCCTGGAGGTACTGCTGGTAGATCTCGTCGACGAGCCACTCATTGGGACCGAACGCAGCGGCAGGGTTCTTTCCCTGCCCCTCTTGGTCGGTCGAGATGCTCGAGCTGTTGGGGGACTGTAGCGACACGGCGGCAACCGCCCTCTTCCGCTTCCTAAGGTGGTGGACAGCGGGAATAAAGGCTACGCCTCCCTGCACCCCTGGTGCAGTCCGGGAGGGTCAGTCGTCGCGCACGTCACATTCACCGCTGGGTTTCAGGGCATGACTTGGCGGGAAACACACGGAGTTTGCCCGCGTGAGGGTAGAACTCATCGCCGAGGCACCCCTTGATCAGTGCTCCCACCACCGACCCTACGGCACAGGCCGTCAACTTCGAGCTGACTCCTTGCCCGGAAGGGTGACGCGAATGCGGCATCCACGTGGGGATTCGGCCACGCCGATGCGTCCGCCGTGCAGATCCACCGCCCACCGGGCGATGGCCAGGCCGAGCCCCGTACCGCCGTCGGTCTTGGGACCGGACGGGCCCGGCCCGCCGCGGTTGAACCGCTCGAAGACCCGGTAGCGCTCCGACTCGGGGATCCCGGGCCCCTCGTCCTGCACCTCGAGCACCAGGCTCTCCGGCCCTTCGCCGCGCCTGGCGTGGACGGTGACCCGGCCGTGCCGGGGGCTGTGCTTGATGGCGTTGTCGATGAGGTTGGCGACGACCTGGTGCAGCCGTTCGGCGTCGGCGTGCGCGGTCAGCTCGGGCGGCGAGACGTCGAGATGCAGATGGACGTCCGTACGGGTGTGGGTGCCGGAGCCGGCCATGCCGGCCAGCCCGGAGAGCGTGGTGGCGCCGCGGCTCATGTTGGCCTCCTTGAGCACCCCCGACAGATACGGCCACACCTCGAAGCGCCTGGCGTGCAACGGGACCACGCCGTTGTCCAGCCGGGAGAGGTCCAGGAGGTGCTCGACGAGCCGGCCGAGCCGCTCGGTCTGCTTCAGCGCCGTCCGCATCGTCTCCGGGTCGGGGTCCGAGACGCCGTCCACGACGTTCTCCAGCACCGCGCGCAGCGCCGCGATGGGCGTACGCAGCTCGTGCGAGACGTTGGCGACCAGCTCCTTGCGGTGGGTGTCCACCGCTTCCAGGTCCGCCGCCATCCGGTTGAAGGCGGTGGCGAGGTCGCCGAACTCGTCGCGGCGCTCGGAGCGCACCCGGCGGGTGTAGTCGCCTCCGGCCATCGACCGGGTCACGTCGGTCATCTCGCCGAGCGGAGCGGTCAGGCTGTTCGCGACGAACTGGGTGATCAGCAGCGACGCGATGATCGAGAAGATGGTGATCACCCGTAGCTCGGTCGCCGAGTGGGTGGCGACGAACACGAGCAGTGTGGTGATGATCACCGAAACGCTGACCAGTGCGCCCAGTGCGGCCTTGACCGAGCGGTAGGGGTCGAGCGGCCGCAGGCCCTCCCAGATCCGCTCCCACAGGCCGTGAGCGGGCGCGCGCCACCCCCGCCTCATGCGGGCGGGGTCTCCAGGGCGTAGCCGACGCCGTGGACCGTGCGGATCCGCTCGGCGCCGATCTTGCGGCGCAGGGCCTTGATGTGGCTGTCGACCGTGCGCGTCCCGGAGGCGTCGGCCCAGTCCCAGACCTCGGCCAGCAGCTGCTCGCGGGAGAGCACCGCCCGTGGCGTGTTCGCCAGGCAGACCAGCAGGTCGAACTCGGTGGGGGTGAGGTGGACGTCGTCCGCGCGCACCCGCACCCGGCGCTGCGCGTGGTCGATCTCCAGCTCGCCCAGCCGCAGGATGCCGCTGCGCGGGGTGTGCGCGGCCAGGGTGGCGCGCTCGACCCGGCGCAGCAGGACGTGCACCCGGGCGGCCAGCTCACGCATCGAGAACGGTTTGGTCATGTAGTCGTCGGCGCCGACCCCGAGGCCGACCAGCATGTCGGTCTCGTCGTCCCGGGCAGTGAGCATCATCACCGGCACCGGGCGCTGGGCCTGCACGCGGCGGCAGACCTCCAGGCCGTCGAAGCCCGGCAGCATCACGTCGAGGACCAGCAGATCGGGCTGCCACGCCTCGGCGGTGTCGACGGCGGCAGGGCCGTCGGTGGCCGTCTGCACCTGGAATCCCTCGGCGCGCAGCCGGGCCGCGATGGCGTCGACGATCGTCGGGTCGTCCTCCACGACCAGCACCCGGCGCTGGGCGCCCGGCGTGGCCGCGGCGGTGCCGCCCTGGGTTGTCTGAATCTGGTCCATCGCCCGCCCCTGCATGTCCCCTGCGTGGTCGCGTATTGCTGGGCAGCAGCGTAAGGGCATGGTGTGACTGTCGGCTACGCGCCCTTGCGGGCGAGGTGCACCACGTCAGGGACGCCTCGGACAACGGGGATCTCTTCCGTCCGTACGTCATCGAATCCGGCATTTCGCAGGGCCAGTTCGAACGCCGGGGAGGGCTGTGCGGACCAGACGGCGAGGACGCCGCCGGGGGCCAGCCGGTCGCGGCAGGCGGCGAGGCCGGTGGGGGAGTAGAGGCTGTTGTTGTCGTCCGTGACGGTCCAGTCCGGCCCGTTGTCGATGTCAAGGCACAGCGCGTCAAAGGTGTCACGGCCCGCTTCCGTGCGGATATATCCGACCAGATCGGTGTGCAGGATCTCGGTTCGCGGGTCGGTCAGCGCGTCCGCCGAGACGGCCGACAGCGGGCCTTCGCGATGCCAGTCGATGACGGCCTGCTCACGCTCCGCGACCGCGATCCGGCCCCAGCGCGGCTCGGACGACGCGCGCGCCAGTGAGAAGCCGACGCCGAGGCCGCCGATCAGGACGGAGGGCCGCTGCCGTGCCGCGGGGAGCTCGGCCAGCGCGGCGTCGATCAGCAGTCGCTCGGAGCGTCCGTCCGAGGTGTCCATCAGGAAGCAGCCGTTGGCGATGATCTCGTAGACCGCGGGGGTCTCGGTGGCGCCGGGCCCGGCGGTGCCGCCGCGCTGCCGCAACACCACCTCTCCGTACGGGCCTTCGCGGCGGTCGAGGGTGCGCGGGGCCTCCTGGAGGCCGGCCGTCGAGGGCGGGAAAGAAACGGGAGCCATGCCGCCATTTTGGCCAACCGCCGGGCCGTCGGTCCACCGCGTCCGGCGCCCGGACCTGCGCGGAGGTGAGAGATCTCATGAAGGTTGCCTGACGTGATGGATCTCACGCTCACAGCTGGCTCATGGGTTGAGCGTGCAGGCTGGTCGCGGACGTAGCCAAGGGGGGCGGGAGCGTTGCCGAAGCCGCGCGCGGGGGCGAGGCGTGGCGGGAAGCGGGCGACGTGAACCGAGGTGGGGGCACGGCGCATGCGCCGTGGACGGACAGCCCGCGACGGACAGCCCGCGACGGACAGTCGGGGGGCGGACGGCCGGGGACGGGTGGCCGCGGGTGGGGCCGCGGGGCGAGGGACAGAAGGGGCACGGGACGGTGAGTGGGGTCGGATCCGCCGACAGCAGGGCGGTCGTGGGCATGCCTGCCGGGAGTGCGCCTGCCGGGAGCGCGCCTGGTGGCATCGCGCCTGCCGGCACCGGGAGTTGCGACCCCACGGGGCCGGGCGCACTCGCCGGGGTTCCCCGGCAACGCGGTGGACGGCGTGGCGTCGCGAAGGACATCACCGCGGGGGCGGCCCCGCTTCCGGGGGCAGTTCGGGCGGCGGCAGACGCGGGCGCCGATGCGGCCGCGACACGACGGATGGGCGGCCTGCGGCGCGCTCTGCGGCTGCTGCCGACCCCGACCGGCACTCCGTTCACTTTCGTCTACGCCGCTCTCCTCGTGGCGACCTCACTCTTCGCCGAGCACGCCGATCCGCACCTGGTGTCCGAGCTGTTGCGCGGCTCCAGCACGGACGTCGCCCATCTCGCCCGCACCCCGCTGCTGGTGCTCGTCGCCAGCGCCCTGTGGGTCGCCGGCGGCCTCACCTCGGCCCACGCCATCGGCTTCCTCTTCGTCCTGACGGCACTGGAGCGGCGGATCGGTGGACTGCGGGCCGCCGCGGTGTTCTTCGGCGGCCATGTGCTGGCCACCCTCGCCACCGAACTCCCCGTCGGGTTCTCGGTCGCCGCCGGGCAACTGCCGGAGAGCTCGCTGCACCGCCTCGACTACGGCATCAGCTTCGGCGTGATGACCTGCACCGGAGCCCTCGCGGGGCTGTTGCCCGCCTGGTGCAGGTGGCCCCTGCTGGCCGGCGTCGGCTACGTGGCCGTCAGCGACCTGCTCGTCCAGGCCGACCCGCTGACCGACTGGGGGCACCTGCTCTCCCTCGTCCTGGGTGTGGCGAGCCGGCCGCTGCTGCGTCGCTGGCGCGACCGGCACGCCTCCCCGCCGCTCCTCGGCGACCTGGGGCACCCGGCGCTACGGGGCACCCGGACCTTCCTGGCGCAGGAGTAGGCGCCGCCGAGGTGCCACCAGGTCGTGGCGTTCGAAGTGCCCTGGGGCGTGTCCGCCCTAGCCCAACCAGATCAGCATCCCGTCGCCCTCGGCCGCCGCGGCCCGGAAGAACGGCTGCAGTTCGGCGTAGTGCTCGCCGACGTGGTCCAGCGGCTCGCCGCGCTCCCAGACGACGGCCGGATAGACCTGCGACGCGGCGAGCTCGTCCGGTGCGACCCCGGCGGTCAGGCTCTGTGCGGAGGTCCGCGCCATTTCCTCGGCCGCCGTGCGCACCCGCTCCGGGGTCAGATAGCGGGGCGGTCCGTAGCCCCAGTCCTCGGCGTCCGCCATCGGCTCCTCGCCGTGCACGATGTCCACGGGGAAGGCCCGGCGGCGGAGCAGGTAACCGAGGGCGTCCCACGCCGTGCCGATGTCCAGGCAGCGGGCCTTCGCCGGCTCCGGCTCGGTGTCCGCCTCCTCGTCCATGCGCTCGCCCACCATCTCCAGCGCCCACTCGGGATCGCTGACGGCGCGCTGGAGTTCGGCCGCCGTGACACGTGCGTACTGTCCGATCATGCTCATGGTCCGGATGCTAGGCGCGGGCACTGACAACCCGCCGCGCCGGTCCGGATGGCGACCGCCACGCGCCGGGAACCGGCCACCGCCGCACCGTGGGCCCGGCCCGGTCGGCTGCCGTCGTGCGGCCCGAGCACCCGGCTGCCCCTGGGAGAATGGCGCTCTTGCGAGCGCGGCGGTACGCGGCGCTCACCGGTAGCAGGAGTGCACGCCCGTGTCCCAGGACCCCACCCAGCCGAACCCTGACGCCACTCGCCTCGGCCTCGTATCCGACTGCGGAAGTTGCTTCGGCCTGTGCTGCGTCGCCCTGCCGTTCGCCGCTTCCGCGGACTTCGCCGTCGACAAGGACGCCGGGCGGCCCTGCGGCAACCTGCAGAGCGACTTCCGCTGCGGAATCCATGCCGAGCTGCGCGAGCGCGGCTTCACCGGCTGCACCGTCTTCGACTGCTTCGGCGCCGGACAGAAGGTCTCGCAGATCACCTTCGGCGGCGAGGACTGGCGGCAGGCCCCGCGCACCGCCCGCCGCATGTTCGACGCCTTCCCCGTCATGCGGCAGCTCCACGAGCTCCTCCAGTACCTCGCCGAGGCCCTCGCCCGGCCGGCTGCCCGATCGATCCGGGGCGAGTTGCGGCGCGCGCTCGACGAGACCGAAGCCCTCACGTACGGCACTCCGGAGGAATTGGCCGGCCTGGATGTCGCGGCCCACCGGGGCGAGGTCAACGCCCTGCTGCTGCGCACCAGCGAGCTCGTGCGGGCCGAGGTGCCGGGCCGCAAGAAGGAGCGGCGGGGCGCGGATCTCATGGGCGCCCGGCTGCGGCGCGCCGACCTGCGGGGCGCCAACCTCCGCGGGGCCTACCTCATCGCCGCCGACCTCACGGGCGCCGACCTGCGGCTGGCCGACCTGATCGGTGCCGATCTGCGGGACGCCGACCTGAGCGGCGCCGACCTCACCGGCAGCCTCTTCCTCACCCGGGCCCAGCTCACCGCGGCCAAGGGGGACGACAGGACCACGCTGCCGCCGGAGCTCGGCCGCCCGGCTCACTGGTAGTCACCGGCCGCACCGGGCACGGCACATCTGCCGCCGCCCGCCGGTGACCAACGCCGACGATCCGAATTCGCCCGTCTTCGTACGGCATCACCTGCCCACAGCCGCGGACCGGAGTCACCTCCGCCGATCCGCCGCCGAGGGCTGCCTTCCCTGATCGCTCACAGCGAACGCTCCCCGGGGAACATCTCCCCGTACAGCGGCATTGAGTGAGTACAGCTCAACTTGCCTGCCGAAGGGGAGATCATGGCTTCGACGTCCACATCGCTCACCCTGCCCGTGCTGCCCCTCGATGACGAGGTCGTTCTGCCCGGCATGGTGGTGCCTCTCGACCTGTCCGACACCGACGTCCGGGCAGCCGTGGAGGCCGCACAGGCCGCCGCCCCGTCGGGTAACAAGCCGCAGGTGCTGCTTGTGCCCCGGCTCGACGGCAGCTACGCCGGGATCGGCACGCTCGGGCGGATCGAGCAGGTCGGACGGCTCTCCGACGGCGACCCCGGGGCCCTGATCAGGGGCCTCGGCCGGGTGCGCATCGGGTCGGGCACGACCGGCCCGGGGGCCGCCCTGTGGGTGGAGGGCACCACCGTCGAGGAGACGGTGCCCGACCCGCTGCCCGGCGCGGTGACGGAACTCGTCACCGAATACAAGGCGCTGGCCACCAGCTGGCTGCGCAAGCGTGGCGCCTGGCAGGTCGTCGACCGCGTCCAGCAGATCGAGGACGTGCCGACGCTCGCGGACAACTCCGGCTACTCGCCCTTCCTGACCACCGAGCAGAAGGTCCGGCTGCTGGAGACCGCCGACCCGGTGGCCCGTCTGAAGTTCGCCACCGATGCCCTGCGCGAGCACCTCGCCGAGCAGGACGTCGCCGAGTCGATCGCCAAGGACGTCCAGGAGGGCGTCGACAAGCAGCAGCGGGAATTCCTGCTGCGCCGTCAGCTGGAGGCGGTCCGCAAGGAACTCGCCGGGCTCAACGGCGACCCCGAGGACGAGGGCGACGACTACCGCGCCCGCGTCGAGGCCGCCGAACTGCCCGAGGAGGTCCGTAAGGCCGCCCTCAAGGAGGTCGACAAGCTGGAGCGGTCCAGCGACCAGAGCCCCGAGGGCTCCTGGATCCGCACCTGGCTGGACACCGTCCTGGAACTGCCGTGGAACGAGCGGACCGAGGACGCGTACGACATCGCGGGCGCCAAGGAGATCCTGGACGCCGACCACGCGGGCCTGGAGGACGTCAAGGAGCGGATCACCGAGTACCTCGCGGTCCGCAAGCGCCGGGCCGAACGCGGCCTGGGGCTCGTCGGCGGCCGGCGCGGCGGCGCGGTGCTGGCGCTGGTGGGCCCGCCCGGCGTCGGGAAGACCTCGCTCGGCGAGTCCGTCGCACGGGCCATGGGGCGCGAGTTCGTCCGGGTCGCGCTCGGCGGCGTCCGGGACGAGGCGGAGATCCGCGGCCACCGGCGCACCTACGTCGGCGCGCTGCCCGGCCGGATCGTGCGGGCCATCAAGGAGGCCGGGTCGATGAACCCGGTGGTGCTGCTCGACGAGATCGACAAGGTGGGCTCGGACTTCCGGGGCGACCCGGCCGCCGCCCTCCTGGAGGTCCTGGACCCGGCACAGAACCACACCTTCCGCGATCACTACCTGGAGGTCGAACTGGACCTCAGCGACGTGGTCTTCCTGGCCACGGCCAACGTCCTCGAAGCCATCCCCGAGCCGCTGCTCGACCGGATGGAACTGGTCAGGCTCGACGGGTACACCGAGGACGAGAAGGTCGTCATCGCGCGGGAGCACCTGCTGCCCCGTCAGCTGGAGCGGGCCGGTCTGGAACCCGGCGAGGTCGTCCTGGAGGACGACGCGCTGCGCAAGCTCGCGGGCGAGTACACCCGTGAGGCGGGCGTACGGAATCTGGAGCGGTCGGTGGCCCGGCTGCTGCGCAAGGTCGCGGCCCAGCACGAACTGGGTGAGCGGAAGCTGCCCTTCACGGTCGGCGCGCAGGAGCTGCGTCCGCTGATCGGGCGCCCGCACCACACCCCCGAGTCCGCGCAGGACCCGGCCGAGCGGCGGACCGCGGTGCCCGGTGTCGTCACCGGACTCGCGGTGACCGGCGCCGGCGGCGACGTGCTGTACGTCGAGGCCTCGCTGGCCGACCCGGAGACCGGCGCGTCCGGGCTGCAGCTGACCGGTCAGCTGGGCGACGTGATGAAGGAGTCGGCGCACATCGCGCTGTCGTTCCTGCGCTCGCACGGAGCGGAACTGGAGCTTCCGGTGGCTGATCTGAAGGAGCGCGGAGTGCACCTGCACGTCCCGGCAGGCGCCGTCCCCAAGGACGGCCCGAGTGCGGGGGTGACGATGACGACCGCGCTGGCCTCGCTGCTGTCGGGCCGACAGGTCCGGCCGGACGTCGCGATGACGGGTGAGATCTCGCTGACCGGGCGGGTCCTGCCGATCGGCGGCGTCAAGCAGAAGCTGCTCGCCGCGCACCGCGCCGGGATCACCACCGTGATCATCCCCAAGCGCAACGAGCCGGACCTGGACGAGGTGCCCGCCGAGATCCTGGACGCGCTCCAGGTCCACCCGGTGGCCGACGTCCGCCAGGTGCTCGAACTGGCGCTGACACCGGCCTCGGCCGGTGCCGCACCGGAGGTCCCGGTCGCGGCGTGACGGGCGTGACCGGGCGAGGGCCCCTTCCGCACCAGGTGTGCGGAAGGGGCCCTGTCGTGTGCCCGGCGGCGCGGGCGGTGGAGCGAGGGGCGCGGCTCAGCCGTTGGCGAGTGCCTGGAGCCGGTCCATCGCGCCGTTGAAGCGGTTGTGGTCGCCGACCGTCGGCCCGGTCGAGGTGTACTGCCAGATGGTGTGGAAGCCCCAGCCGCCCGGGAGTTCACCCACCGAGGAGCCGTAGCGCGGGACCCACAGGGGGTTGATGCTGCCGAATCCCGCGTAGTTGCCGGTGCACTGCTTCCACCAGCTGGTGGAGGTGTAGATGACGGCGTCCCGTCCGGTACGCGCCTTGTAGGTGGCGAACCAGTCCTTCATCCAGTTGACCAGCCCGGTCGCGCTCAGGCCGTAGCAGGTCGCCCCGTAGGGGTTGTACTCCATGTCGAGCGCGCCGGGCAGGGTCTTGCCGTCCCGGGACCAGCCGCCGCCGTGGTCGACGAAGTAGTTGGCCTGGGCCGCGCCGCTGGAGGTGTTCGGAGTGGCGAAGTGGTAGGCCCCGCGGATCATGCCGATGTTGTAGGAGCCGTTGTACTGCTGCGCGAAGGAGGGGTTGGTGTAGCTGGTGGACTCCGTCGCCTTGACGTAGGCGAAGCGGACGCCGCTGTTCCAGAGCGTCGACCAGGCGACGTTGCCCTGGTGGCCGCTGACGTCCACGCCTTCGACGGACGCGGCGACGGCGGACGGCGGCGGTGTGCCGTCCGGGGCGGTCGATGACCCGCCCTCGTGCGCGGCGATCTGCGAACCGGCCCAGTCCTGGCCCGGGTGGGTGGGTTCCGGTGCGTACGTCGTGGCCGCGGCGCCTGCGGTGCCGGGGAGGCCGAGGAGGAGGGAGAGGATCGCCAGAAGGATCCCGGCCGCGGTCGCCAGGGAGCGCGAGCGGCGGTGGGGGGAGCCGGATCTGAGCACGGGCATACGTGCCTCCGAAGATCTCGGTGAGGGACCTGAGGGGGGCGAGCGAGCGGCACGGCGCAGGCGTGCGAGCACGGAATCTACGGGTGGGGGTGTGCGGTGGAACCATTGACGCTTGGTGTGGCCATGCCAGAAATGACGATACGCGCGTAGATCGGCGGGACAAAAGAGGGCTACGGGGCTGCCGTTGGTCTAATCCTGCGAAATACTGGCCGAGCTGCGGTAACGGCCGCGGCTGAAAGAAACTTTCACGGCCGGGAAACCCGGAAGAACCGGAAAACGCAGAAATCGCAGGAGAAGTGGGAAAGGGCGCTGACGTGCACAACACCGGAGCCGACGGTATGACGGCGGACGGCGCGCCGAATGGTGTGGACCACGAATTCCTCGCCCTGGAACGCGAGTTGGCGGTATTTCTCCGCCGCGCCCGGGCCTCGTCCGGCGAACTGGCGCGCGAGGTCCACCCCGATCTGGAGCCCGCCGCCTACGGTCTGCTCGTCCGGCTCGCCGACGCCGGCGCGCAGCGCGCCACCGACCTGGCCGGGTTCTTCGGCGTCGGCAAGGCCACGATGAGCCGCCAGCTGCACGCCCTGGAGGGACTCGGGCTCGTCGCCCGGGAGCCGGACCCCGCCGACGGCCGGGCGGTCCTGGTGCGGATCACCGACGAGGGGCGGGAACGCTTCACCCGCGTCCGCACGGCCCGCCGCGCCCAGTACGCACGCCGCCTCGCCGCGTGGGACCGCACGGAGGTCGCCGAGCTGGCCCGCCTGCTCCACCAGCTCAATGCCGGGCAGGAGGGGCAGGAGGGACAGGAGGGGCAGGAGGGGGACGACGCCCCCTGAGGGCGCGGGTTCCGCGCCCAGGCGCCTCGCCCCGCGAACCGGGTCACCGCCCGGCGTCGTCTCGCCGGTCACGGCACGACATGGATCACCGCCGCGTCGTCCCGGGCCTTGCCGCGCGGGTGGGCGGTGCCCTCCGGGTCCGCCGCCTCCGCCGCCCGCACCCTGTCGATGAGGGCCTGCGGGCCCTGTTGTGTCACCAGTTGCACGCAGTCGGCCCACGAGCCCTGGTGGAAGACCTCGACCCAGCGGCTCGCGCCGTCGCTCAGCGCGGTCAGGGAACGGACCTCGGCGCGCGGGGTGGTGCCGGTGACCGCGCGGGCGGCCACGGACGGATCGGCGGCAGCGGTGAAGAAGCCCCCCTCGGCGTTGCGCAGCGCCTCGACGGCACGGCCGTACTCCCGGCCCGCTGCAGCCCGTTCGGCGGAGCCGCGGGGCAGCGCCCGCACGGCGTCGCGCTGCGCTCGGGCCCGCGGCGGCAGTTCGTCCAGCCGGCTGTCCAGTACGGGTTGCACCGATCCGTCCGTCCGCTCCAACAAGAGGGCGGAATCGGACAGTACGAGGTGTTCGACGGTGTCCTCCGACCAGCGCACGGCGACCACGGTTGCCTGCGGCGTACGGACGTGAGAAAGGTCACAGCTGTCCCGGTGAATTGCCGCCGTACGGGAGATGGCCGCGGACAGTGCCTCAGGGAGCGTCATATCCGGGTGCGAACCCGACAGTTCGAGCATTGCACCCCCGAGGCGCGCGGTGAACCACGAGACCGGGTGCACGCAGCCGTAGTCCCCCTCCGGTGGCGTCACGCCGTCCAGAAGGACCAGGGCTCCGCCCTGACCGGAGGCCGGGAGGGCGACGGACGCGTAGTCCTCGTTTGGGTGTTGGGGGTCGCCCGGGGCAGTGGCGAGTGCGCTGTGCATGCCGGCAAGTCTGCCGGAGACGGCCGTTTCGCTCCGGCGATCGGGCCGGTCCGGGGGTGTTGGGGTACGGCCAGGTCAGCGGCGTACGGAAAGTCCGGACCAGGGGGTCCGGGCGCTGCGGGCGCGCATCTTGCCAGGACCGGGACGGTTCTCCAAACCCGTTCGGGGGCGGGTCGGGGTAGCGGTCCAAGTCATCGGTGCACGGAAGTTGATGGCCAAACTCTGATTGATGTTCACTCCTTCAGGTGGCCGGGCATGTGTTGCCGAGCCACTGCGCGGCGCCGGTGGAATGGTCGCTCCCGGATCACGGGGTGGGGCCAGGACGTCCGTCGCGACGCGCAGAGCCGGGCTGTTCCCCTTCGCGGAAGTGTGCGCTGCTGCGGTCTTCGCGCAGGTCCGCCCCGCGAGCGGAGCGAGCCGGGTCCGCGACGCCACACGGCGTGGGCAGGCGAGACAGGATTGCGAGCAGCGGTGCGGAACAAGCGGCTTCGGGGCGGCGCAGGGAAGCCGGGATCACCGGCCGGTTCGGTCTCCCGACCGACCAAGGGTCCGGGCACCACGGGTGACGGGGACCGTACGGAACGGCGTCCCGCGCGGGTGCGCAACCGACTCGTCGGGGCGGTGGCCGTCGTGGCCGTCGCCGTCCTGGGAGCCGGCGCGCCCGCCATCGCCACCGCCGCGGACGACGCGCAGCAAAGTCAGCAGCTCGTCGACCTCGCAGAGTTGGACGCGCACGCCCTCGCGCTCGCACACTCCCTGGCCGACGAGCGCGACACCATGACCGCTTTCGTCGCCGCCGGGCGCGGTGCCCGCGGCGGTGCGGAAGCAGCACGGCCGCAGCGCGCCCGCGTCGACCGGCAGATCCGCGAACTGCGGAGCGAGGCCCACGGCGCCGCCGGGGAGACCGCGGTGTACCGGACCGCGGACAAGCTCCTCACCGCCCTTCCGGAGACCCGCAGTCAGGCGTTGAGCGGGACGGGCACCGCCGAGCAGACCTTCGAGGCGTACACCCTCGCCGTCCAGGCGCTCGGCGCCATCAGCGACGACATCGCCCGGGGACTGCCGGCCCGCGCCGACGCCGCGGACGCCGACACCCGCGCGCTGCCCGCCCTCGGCCGCGCCGTCGACCAGGCCGCTGGCACCCGCGCGCTACTGCTTTCCGCACTCAACGCCGGTGGCTCGCAGCCCCGTCTGACCGCCGCGGCACAGCTCGCGCACCTGCGTGAACAGGGTGCGCTGGAGGACTTCGCCCAGTCGGCGAGCGAGGGCGCCCGGGACCGCTACGACCGCACCGTGAACGGCACGGACGTCGCCACCGCCGAGCGCTATCTGACCCGCCTGACCGACCAGCCCCGGCTGAGCGGCACCGATCTGCGCCTCGACCGGGAGCGGGTGCGCGCCACCCTCACCTCCCGGGTGGGGCTGATGCGCGGCGTCGAGTCCGCCATGGCCACCGCCGAGATCCAGAGGCTGGGCGCGCTGCGCGACGACGATGTGACGGCGCTGGAGATCCGCATCGGGCTGGTGGGCCTCTGCCTGCTGCTTGCCGTCGGCGCTGGCATCTCCGGAGCCCGCTCCATGACCCGGCCGCTGGCCGCCCTGCGGCTCGGTGCCCAGCGTGTGGCCGCCGATCCCGGCGCCGAGGAGCCCATCACCTTCACGGGCCGCGACGACGAGTTCGCCGCCGCGGTCCGCTCCGTCAACTCGCTGCACGCCCAGGTCGGCGAACTCGCTCGCCGGACGGCCGAGCTGGAGGGCGAGCGCAAGCGGCTGGTCAGCGGCCGCCAGCGGATGGTCGCCGAGCGCGAGGTGCTCCAGGACCAGGCGGCCGGGTTCCAGCAGGAGGTCGCCGAACTCACCGAGCGGCTCGCCGCACTGCGCGCCGGTGTGCACGGCCGGTTCGTCAACCTCTCGCTGCGCACCCTGGGCCTGGTGGAGCGCCAGCTCGGCGTCATCGAGGCGCTGGAGGAGAGCGAGCAGGACCCGGAGCGGCTGGAAACCCTGTTCAAGCTGGACCACTTCGCCGCGCGGATGCGCCGCAACAGCGAGAACCTCCTGGTGCTTGCCGGCGCCGAACACGGCACCGGTCACACCGGCCCGGTGCCGCTGCTTGACGTGCTGCGCGCCTCGGTCAGCGAGATCGAGCGGTACGAGCGGGTGCGCATCCAGTCGCTGCCGCCGCACTCCCAGGTCGCCGGGTTCGCTGCGGACGACCTCAGCCACCTCGTCGCCGAACTCCTGGAGAACGCCACCGCGTTCTCGCCGCCGGACGCGCATGTCGAGCTGTCCGGCTGGCTGCTGGAGAGCGGCGAGATCATGCTCTCCGTCCAGGACGAGGGCATAGGGATGACCGGGGACCGGCTGGCCGAGCTCAACGACCGGCTCTCGGACGCCGAGGCCGCCTCGTCCTCCGAGACCATCGACGAGGCGCTGGGCCTGGGGCTGTACGTCGTGGTGCGGCTGGCCGCCCGGCACGGCGTCCGCGTCCAGCTGCGCGACAGCAGGCAGGGCGGCGTGACCGCCGTCGTGGTGCTCCCCGGCTCGATACTGCCCACCCGCCCCGACCCCTCCGGTCTGCCGTCGGTGGCCACCCACGACGCGCCGCACACGCCGAGCCTGCCCGGCTCGGTCGCCGAGGCGAATTCCAACGCCCTCCAGAAGCGGGCCCCGCGAAGCGTGCCCACGGCCCAGCCCGCTCCGGCGTCCGCCGAGGAAACGGCCGCGCCGACCGCAAAGGCCACCGAGCCCGTCGCGGAGACCGACCGAGCAGAGGGTTCCGACCCCTTCGTCGCCGCCGCGGAGCGCGCGATCGACGCGGCCGGCAGGGGCGGACCGGCAGAACCGGCGTCCCCCGCACAGCCGTCCGGCCCCACCACGGGCACCGGGCCCGACCAGAGCCCGTACGGCCCGCAGTCCTCCGGCCCGTACGCCACGGCCGGCGGCGAGCACGCACGGCCCGACGACGCCGCGGACCCGGCCGCGGACGCGGTCACCCCGGCGGCGCCCGGCTCCGGTCGGCACGCCGCACCGGTCGCATCCGCCGACCCGTACGCCATCGGCGCGGACGAGCACACCCGTCCCGCCGCCGACGTCGTGCCCACGGACGCCGCAGGGGCCGCCGCGACGGACCCGCCGCAGGACCACACACAGGACGACGCGCCGGACGACGCACCCTCCGGGGCGCGCCGGACGACCGTCACCGGGCTGCCCAAGCGCACGCCCAAGATCGTGTCGCAGCAGTCGCCCGCCGGACCGCGCAAGAGCGGCGGGGTCAACGCCGAAGCACTCCGGCGCCGGCTCGGCGGCTTCCAGCAGGGCGCGCGCGAGGGCCGGCGTGAGGTCGAGGCCGAGATCTCGGACGCCACGCCGGAGCGGACCATCCCACAGACGGACACCGACGGAGCGGGGGCCCCGGGAGAGAGCGACATTGTCGAGGAGGCACGCGATTGAACGCGCAAGCGCCCAGTGCGCAGGGACGCGGATTGAGCAGCCAGGCGAGAAACCTGCACTGGCTCCTGACCAACCTGGTCGACGAGGTGCCGGGCATCCGCTCGGTGGCGGTGGTCTCCTCCGACGGGCTGATGCTGCTCTCCTCCGACCCCGTCCGGGCGGACGAGACGGCGCAGCCCGGTGAGAGCAACGGGCCCAAGGGGTCCAGTGCCGACCTCGCCACCATCGTCTCCGGGCTCGGCAGTCTGACGCTCGGTGCCGCCAAGCTGATGGACGGCGGCGGCGTCAAGCAGACGATGGTCACGATGGACGAGGGCAGCCTCTTCGTCATGTCGATCAGTGACGGCTCACTGCTCGGTGTGCACGCCACCCCGGACTGCGACATGAGCATCGTCGCCTACCACATGGCGCTGTTCGTCGGGCGGGCCGGCCATGTCCTCACCCCCGAACTCCGCACCGAACTGCGCAAGTCGATGGAGAACGTCCAGTGAGTAGTCCCAAACTCCCCGTACGCGGCGGGGACAGGAAACCCGCGCGCGTACGGCCGTATTCGCTCACCGGCGGCCGGACGCGATTCGGGCACGTGTTGCTCGTCGAGACGTTCGTGGCCGCGCTCGAGGCCCCCGAGGAGCGTCGCGAGCTGACGTCGGGCGGCTGGGGCGACCGGGTCATGCCGGAGATGCGCGCGATCGTCGAACTGTGCCGCCGCATGCGCTCCGTCGCGGAGATCTCCGCGCTGCTCAAGATGCCGCTGGGCGTGGTCCGCGTCCTCCTCAGCGACCTCGCCGACCAGGGAAAGATACGCGTCTACGGCACCGGACACGGCACCGGCCGACCGGACCGCGCGCTGCTCGAAAGGGTGCTGAGTGGACTTCACAGGCTCTGACACGATAGCGGCCGGGCCGACCGCGTCCGCCGGTCGTGCGGGCGAGGCCGACGCGGTGGCCGTGGCCGCCGACGAGGGTCTGCAGAGCTGGCAGACGGACGCGTCGCGGGCCCCGGTCGCCACCAAGATCGTGGTGGCGGGCGGTTTCGGCGTCGGCAAGACCACCTTCGTCGGCTCGGTCTCGGAGATCACCCCGCTCCAGACCGAAGCGGTGATGACGCAGGCCAGTGCCGATACGGACGATCTGACGTCCACCCCGGAGAAGACCACGACCACGGTCGCGATGGACTTCGGGCGGATCACCCTCGACCAGGACCTGGTGCTCTACCTGTTCGGCACGCCCGGCCAGCAGCGCTTCTGGTTCATGTGGGACGACCTGGTGCGCGGCGCGATCGGCGCGATCGTGATGGCGGACACCCGGCGGCTGGAGGACTGCTTCCCCGCGCTGGACTACTTCGAGAGCTGCGGGCTGCCGTACGTCGTCGCGGTCAACCACTTCGAGGGGACCGCCGCGTACGCCGTGGAGGACGTCCGCGACGCGCTGACCGTGCCCCCGCACGTACCTGTCGTGATCATGGACGCCCGTCAGCGGGTCACCGTGATCCAGTCGTTGCTGGCGCTCGTCGGCCACGCCTTGCAGACCGCACCGGAATAGCCGGACCGGGCCACCCGTCCGGACAGGCCACCGCCTGCCCGGACCGGCCGGGCTCCGCCGCCCCGTGGGCCACCCCCGCCCTCACCCCCCGAACAGCAGCAGTAACGGAAAAGAGCGCCGCCATGCGGAAGATACTCATCGTCGGAGCCGGCCAGTCCGGTCTCCAACTCGCCCTCGGCCTCCAGTCCCAGGGCTACGAGGTCACCCTCATGTCCAACCGCACCGCCGACGAGATCCGCTCCGGCCGGGTCATGTCGACGCAGTGCATGTTCGACACCGCCCTCCAGCACGAGCGCGACCTCCAGATCAACTTCTGGGAGAGCCAGGCCCCACGCATCGAGGGCCTTGGCGTCTCGGTCGCCGCGCCCGGCAGCCACGCCGAGCCCGGAGGCTCCCAGCGCGCCATCGACTGGGTCGGCAAGCTCGACGGCTACGCCCAGTCCGTCGACCAGCGCGTGAAGATGGCCGGCTGGATGGAGACCTTCGCGCAGCGCGGCGGCCAGCTCGTCATCCACGGCGCAGCAGTCTCCGACCTGGACTTCTTCGCCAGCCGCTACGACCTGACGCTGGTCTCGGCCGGCAAGGGCGAGCTGGTGTCGATGTTCGGCCGGGACGCCGCCCGTTCCCCCTACGACGCCCCGCAGCGCGCCCTCGCCGTCGCCTACGTCCACGGCATGGGCCCGCGCCCGGAGCACCCCGATTTCGACGCGGTGCGCTGCAACCTCGTCCCCGGGGTGGGCGAACTCTTCGTCATGCCGACGCTGACCACCTCGGGCCGCGCCGACATCCTCTTCTGGGAGGGCATCCCCGGCGGCCCGCTGGACGCCTTCGAGGGCGTCAAGGACCCCGGCGAGCACCTCGCCAAGACGCTGGAGCTGATGGAACAGTTCGTGCCGTGGGAGTACGCACGCTCCACCAAGGTCGAGCTGACCGACGCCAACGGCACCCTGGCCGGCCGCTACGCCCCGACCGTGCGCAACCCCATCGGCCGGCTGCCCTCCGGCGGCCTGGTCCTCGGTGTCGCCGACGTCGTCGTGGCCAACGACCCGATCACCGGACAGGGCTCCAACTCGGCCTCCAAGTGCGCCGCGGCCTACCTCTCCGCCATCGTCGAGCGCGGCGACCAGCCGTTCGACGAGGCGTGGATGCAGGGTGCCTTCGACCGGTACTGGAACACCGCCCAGCACGTCACGAAGTGGACCAACGCGATGCTGGGGCCGCCGCCGGAGCACGTGCTCAACGTCATCGGCGCGGCCGGTCAGCTGCAGCCGGCCGCCGACCGCTTCGCGAACGGCTTCAACGACCCGTCCGACTTCGAGAACTTCTTCTACGACCCGGACAAGGCGAACGCCTACCTCGCGTCGCTCACCAGCTGAGCGACGTCCCACCTCGCGGCGGGGGGGGGGGGGGGGGGGGGGGGGGGGGGGGGGGCGCGCGGGGGGGGGGGGGGGGGGGGGGGGGGGGGGGGGGGCGGGGGGGGGGTGGGGGGGGGGGGGGGCGGGGGGGGGGGGGGGGCGGGGCGGGCGGCGGGAGAGGGGCTGCTGGCGATGCGGGCGGTGGGGGTGTGGTGGGCCGGGG